>NZ_JBPKAM010000120.1:0-16198 GCF_051216495.1 Pseudomonas baetica
GACTGACACTACGCCTTCGCGAGCAGGCTCGCTCCCACAAGGGATTTGTGCGGACTCATGGAGATTGATCACCGAATGCCTTTAAACTGCGCCCCATGATTAAAGATCCCTTTGCAAGACTCGGCCTGGACCGCGAAGTCCTGACCGTCAGCCAGCTCAACGGCCGCGCACGGGTGTTGCTTGAAGACGTGTTCAGCAACATCTGGGTCGAAGGCGAAATCTCCAACCTCGCCCGGCCAGCCTCCGGCCACGTGTACTTCACACTCAAGGACAGCGGCGCCCAGGTGCGATGCGCCCTCTTCCGGCAAAACGCTGCGCGGGTACGCCAGGCGTTGAAAGATGGCCTGGCCGTCAAGGTGCGGGGCAAGGTCTCGCTGTTCGAGGGACGCGGCGATTATCAGCTGATCCTCGACACCGTGGAACCCGCCGGTGATGGCGCGCTGCGCCTGGCCTTCGATGCCTTGAAGGAAAAACTCAGCGCCGAAGGCCTGTTCAGTGCCGAACGCAAAGTGCCGTTGCCGGCACATCCGCAACGCATCGGCATCGTGAGTTCGCCCACCGGCGCAGTGATCCGCGACATCATCAGCGTGTTCCGCCGCCGGGCACCACAGGTTCAGTTGACGCTGATCCCCACCGCCGTTCAGGGTCGCGAAGCCACCGCACAAATCGTCCGCGCACTGAAGCTGGCGGATGCCCGCGGCTTCGACGCCTTGATCCTGGCCCGTGGCGGCGGCTCCCTGGAAGACCTCTGGTGTTTCAACGAGGAAGCGGTAGCCCGCGCCGTGGACGCCTGCGTAACGCCGATCGTCAGCGCGGTCGGCCACGAAACCGACGTGTCAATCAGTGACTTCGTGGCCGACGTTCGCGCCCCCACCCCATCTGCCGCCGCCGAGCTGCTGGCACCGGATTCCAGCGATTTGCTGCGCCGTGTCGAAAGCCTGCACCGCCGATTGGTGATGCGCATGCGCGACCGCCTGATGCGCGACCGGCTGCGCCTGGAAGGCATCTCCCGTCGCCTGCGCCACCCTGGCGAACGCCTGCGACAACAAGCACAACGCCTGGACGATCTGGACATGCGCCTGCGCCGTGCCTTCGAGCGCAGCCTCAATACCCGTCGCGAACGCCTGATTCGCTTGGAAACGCGCCTGGCCGGACAACATCCGGGCCGGCAACTGGCGATGCTCCGCCAGCGCCTCGACAGCCTCGCCGAACGCCTGCCCCGGGCCATGCGCGAGGGTTTGAAGAGCCGTCGCCTGCAACTGCAAAGCCAGATGCAGACGCTGCATGTGGTCAGCCCCCTGGCGACCCTCGGTCGTGGCTACAGCATTTTGCTGGACGAGCGCGGCAATGCGATCCGCAGCGCCACTCAAACCCATACCGGCCAGCGCCTGAAGGCCAAGCTGGGCGAAGGCGAGCTACAAGTGCGTGTCGAAGACAATCACCTGACGCCCGTCACCCTTTCTTTACTGGATTGATCCATGCCGCGTTTTCTAGCTTCACTTCTGTTGCTGTGCCTGACGTTCAATGCCCACGCCGACAGTTACATCACGCGCCTGCTGAACAAACCCGTGCCGGGCGGTGTGGCTGTGGTGGATCTCGGGCCCTCCCCCCTGGCGCCCAAAGCCAACTACCAAGGCAAACCTGTGCTGGTGGTCAAGGAGCAGAACAACTGGCTGGCCATCGTCGGCGTGCCGCTGACGGTCAAGCCGGGCGCCCAGTCCATCAACAGCGGCGGCCGCAACCTCAGCTTCACCGTTGGCAATAAGAAGTACCCGGAACAGCGCATCACCCTGAAGAACACGCAACAGGTCAATCCTGACCCGCAGAACCTCAAGCGCATCGAGCGCGAACTGGCCGAACAGGTCGCCGCCTATCGCACCTTCAGCCCGAATACCCCCAGCAACCTGCTGCTGGATAAACCGGTCAACGGCCCATTGTCGAGCAAGTTCGGTGTGCGCCGTTTCTTCAACGGCGAAGAGCGCAATCCCCACTCGGGGCTGGATTTTGCCGTGCCTGCCGGCACACCGATCAAGACTCCGGCCGCGGGCAAGGTAATCCTGATCGGTAATTACTTCTTCAACGGCAACACAGTGTTTGTCGACCATGGCCAGGGCTTTATCAGCATGTTCTGCCACATGTCGAAGATCGATGTGAAGGTTGGGCAGCAGCTGGCTCGCGGTGGCGTGGTCGGCAAGGTCGGAGCGACAGGCCGGGCGACCGGGCCGCATATGCACTGGAATGTCAGCCTCAATGATGCGCGGGTGGATCCGGCGATTTTTATCGGGGCGTTTCAGCCTTAGATTTTCGCTGAGGCTTATGGCCTCTTCGCGAGCTGGCTCGCTCCCACAGGTTTTCAGAGATCCTTGTGGGAGCGAGCCTGCTCGCGAAGACGGTAGCTCTGGCGCCGCCTATTCAGCGTCCAAATCTTCAATCCCGTGGACTTCCCGGTCCGCCAAGCAGTGCTTGATCCACTCCTGAGTCTCTTGCGAGAAGCCGGTCAACTCTTCTGCCTTGATCAACTCCCGCGCACACAACCCAAGCAGGTGCGATCGCGCTTCATGGCGTGAAAACCTGAAGACGCCAAACGCCCAGTACAGCTCTTTTTGCCCGGCCTTCAGCAGTTCCTCGCTGGCATCGATCCGCTCATAGGGCGCGACGCTTTTGTCCAGTACGATCTTTTCGACATCGGACATGATCCGGGTGCACATGCGCTCATGGGCCACCGGACGCAACGCGCAATAAAGTTTCCAATCGGATTCGTTCATCGTCGACTCCTGCTTGCCGAGGCTTTAAGCATAGCCCTGCTACCACGAGCCAATGCTTAAAGCCCCGATTGCGCATCACCCAAACCCTGCGCAAACAACCATAAGCCTAGGTAAATACACAGCAATAAAATCTCGATAAACCGGCACTGACGAGTATTCCTCTCAATTTTTCCCGACTGCTTGCCATCCTTCCCTACGGCGGTTAGGGTTGAAGACATGAAAACCTCTCACACCCTCATTCAGCTCCGTCAGCACCGCAGTCTGTGCCTTGTCAGTGCACGACTGCCGGGCTGAATCGCGGCGCCTCGTCTCACGCTTTACCCCCAGAACATTTGATCCACCGGCAGGCCGCCTTTTTTCGGCCCACACAATAAGGATTTCCCGATGAGCATGCTCAAAGACCCGTCTTCGAAATACCGCGCGTTTCCTGTGATCAACCTGCCGGACCGTACCTGGCCATCGAAGACCATCACCACCGCCCCGATCTGGTGCAGCTCCGACCTGCGCGACGGCAACCAGTCGCTGATCGAACCGATGGATTCGGCCAAAAAGCTGCGTTTCTGGAAAACCCTGGTGCAGGTCGGCGTGAAAGAAATCGAGGCCTCCTTCCCTTCCGCTTCGCAAACCGATTTCGACTTCGTCCGTACGCTGATCGAAGACGGTCATATCCCGGACGACACCACCATCCAGGTATTGACCCAGGCACGTGAAGATTTGATCGCGCGCACGTTCGAATCCCTGCGTGGCGCGAAAAAGGCCATCGTTCACCTGTACAACGCCACTTCTCCTTCTTTCCGCCGCATTGTCTTCAATCAGGACACGGACGGGGTCAAGGAAATCGCCGTGAACGCGGCCAAGCTGTTCGTCAAATATGCCGCTCAGCAGCCCGAAACAGAGTGGACCTTCCAATACTCCCCGGAAACCTTTAGTGCCACTGAGCTCGAGGTCGCCAAGGAAGTCTGCGACGCGGTGATCGAAGTCTGGAACCCGACGCCCGAGCGCAAGGTCATCCTCAACCTGCCGGCCACCGTCGAATGCGCGACCCCGAACATCTATGCCGACCAGATCGAATGGTTCGGTCGTCACATCAGCCGTCGTGACAGCGTCATCATCAGCCTGCACACCCACAACGACCGTGGTACCGGCGTAGCCGCTACCGAACTGGGTCTGATGGCTGGTGCCGACCGTGTCGAAGGCTGCCTGTTCGGCAACGGCGAGCGTACCGGTAACGTCGACCTCGTGACCGTAGCGCTGAACATGTACACCCAAGGCCTGAACCCTGAGCTGGACTTCTCCGACATCGACGGTGTGCGCAAGGTCGTCGAAGAGTGCAACCAGATCGCGGTTCACCCGCGTCACCCGTATGTTGGCGACCTGGTACACACCGCATTCTCTGGCTCCCACCAGGACGCGATCCGCAAAGGCTTCGCCCAGCAGAAATCCGATGCCCTGTGGGAAGTGCCTTACCTGCCGATCGACCCGGCCGACATCGGCCGCAGCTACGAGGCGGTCATCCGCGTCAACAGCCAGTCGGGCAAGGGCGGCATCGCCTACCTGCTGGAGCAGGAATACGGCATCAGCCTGCCGCGTCGCATGCAGATCGAGTTCAGCCAGGTCGTTCAGCGTGAAACCGATCGCCTGGGCTTGGAAATGACCGCCCAACAGATCCACGAGCTGCTGCGCAGCGAATACTTGCAAGCCAATACACCGTACGCGCTGGTCAGCCATCGCCTGCAGGAAGAAAACGGCCACAGTGCCGTCGAAGTGGAAGTAGCCAGCAAAGGCCAAGGCGAAACCAACCTGCACTGGCGCGGCAAGGGCAACGGCGCCCTGGAAGCGCTGGTGGCCGGCTTGCCGATTCCGGTGGAAATCATGGACTACAACGAACACGCCATCGGCGCGGGCACCAATGCCAAGGCCGCGGCCTACATTGAACTGCGAGTGAATGGCGAGCGTGCGGTGCATGGCGTCGGCATCGACGAAAACATCACCACCGCCAGCTTCAAGGCTCTGTTCAGCGCGCTGAACCGCTCCCTGAGCCAGCCGGAAGCCAAAGCGGCGTAAGCTTCGCTGCAATGCAAAAGGCCCCGAGGTGTGAACCTCGGGGCCTTTTTGCTTGCCTGTGATCTTAGTGTTGCCTGTACTGCCCCTTTCGCGAGCAGGCTCGCTCCCACAGAGGATCGAGTACAGCCGCAGAAGTCAGCTCGGTTTTCAGGCCGCCTCGATCGGGATCAGTGGCCGACATCTTGCAATTGCGGCCAAAGCTGCGCCCAATCCTTCGCCCAGCAACATTGATGGGTATACCCGGAAATGACCCTGACACTGGCCATACTTGTCTTGGGGTAAGCCGCGACAAATCGCGTTGCCAACACTGGCGGCACTACGCTGTCGTCTGCGCCGCTCAGGTGTGTCTGCGGGATCTTCGCCAATGCCGTCAACTGAGCGACCGGATTCAAGGAGCCGTCCAGCGGGCGGACGTGGTGGTATTCGGTCCACGCATCAGGGTCGAGATTACCGGCCACCGTAATGATGTTTCGCACATCGTTGCGCCGTGCGGCGAGCAACAGGGCCAAGGCCCCTCCCCCGGAATACCCGACCAAGGTCACCCGTTGCGCACCCGCCTGCGCTTTGAGCTTGTCGACCGCCTGGTCGAGGCTGGCGACCACTTCTTCGGCGAAACGTGCGTGGGTCCAGTAGCGTTGGCCACAGTGGCTCTGATCGGCCAGGAACTGGCAAGGGCGCGCCAGATAGGCGGCGTTCCCCGAGGGCTGTGCCAAGGCTAACCGCAAGCCCACCGGGTTGACGGGCGTGGGGTCGCTTGAAGGTTGACTGGCGCTGATCCAGGCAAAGCCGTCGCCTTCGAGGTAAACCGTCAGGTGCTCGTCCTGGTTGAAGATGTCGGGAATGAAGGCTTGAAGGTTGAATGTCGATGTTGCGATGTCAGTGCCGTGCCAATGCTGGGCCTGCGCCAGCGAAATGGCTGCCTGACGGCGCTCGCCGGGAACCGGAACGGAAACACACGCGGCCAGCAACAACAACGCCGCGCCGGGCAGCGCCTTGCGCGCGACGTGTCTGCCAAGTGCGCGCAGTGCTCGCCAAGGCATCGAGGGAGGAGCGTCGTTGTACATGCTGCGTATCCGCGCCTTTCCAGGAAAGCCAAAATTAACTATCGTTCCGCTCTCGCGAATGGGCATGTTATCGAATCCGTTTGGTAACTTGTTGATTCCCTCATCAGACTTTGACGATCTGCCCAACGCCTATGGAACCCCTGCTCAACGACCGCCTGGACTGGAACCTGCTGCGCACCTTTCGGGTGATCGGCCAGGAGCTGAGCATCAGCCGCGCCGCCGCCCGCCTGCACCTGACGCAACCTGCGGTGAGCCAGGCACTCAAGCGCCTGGAAGAACAGCTGGGCCGGCAACTGATCGCCCGTCGCGGACCGCGCTTTGCCTTGACTGAAGTCGGTGAGCAGATCTTCGCCCTGGCCGGGGAAATCTACGGGCAGATGTCCCAGGTCAGCAGCGTGCTGGAAACACCGGCCGACGAAGTGATCGGCAAGGTGCGCCTATTGATCATCAGCCGGATCTTTTCCGAGCGCTTCGATGACTTCCTCGCAGACTTCCATCGCCAACACCCGCGTGTGGATCTGGAAGTCGAGGTGATGCGCAGTTCCGACATCGTCAGTGCCTTGCAGGAAAAAACCGCGACCCTCGGCCTGAGCCTCAACCGCCGCCCGCAACCGCGCCTGGAACAACGCCTGTTCCTGCGCCAGCGTTATGCGTTTTTCTGCGGCAAGCATCACGCCCTGTTCGGCCAACGGGACGTCGCCGAAGGGGATTTGCAGCGGGAGAATTTTGTCAGTTTCACCAGTGACCAGATCGGCGGCATGCTGTCACCGCTGACGATTTTTCGCGATCAACAGGGTTTCAGCGGACGCATCGTCGCCTCATCGCCGAGCCTGGAGGAAGTCCGGCGACTGGTGATCGCCGGCTTCGGTATCGGCTGCTTGCCCGAACACGTGGTGGCGGCCGACGTCGACGCCGGATTGCTCTGGCGCCTGCCGCCCCACGAAGGGATCGCCGATGTGGACATTCACTTGCTGTGGAACCGCGAACAGCGCATGAGCCGTGCCGAGACGATCTTTCTGGAAAGCCTTCAACAACGGCTGACGGACTAGACCCGCAGGACCTGCGCCACCGGTTCTCCTGCACGCAAGCGTTCAAGCAGACGCGGCTCGGCGCGATCCGAGGCCAGCGCCTGCTCGATGACAGACGCTGCGGTTGCCGTGTCGAGAAACAGCACGCCATTGTCGTCCGCCAGCACCCAATCCCCCGGCTGCACCGTCACGCCCGCGCAGTGAATCGGCTGATTGATCTCACTGTCTCCACGCCCGTGCAACTTGGTGGTCAACAGGCTGGTGCCACGGGCGAACACCGGCAACCCGGCTTCACGCAGTTCCAGCAGGTCCGTCACGGCACCGTCGACCACTATCGCCACTGCGCCTGCGCAACGGGCCGCGCAACTGGTAACCGCGCCGACCGGTGCATGGCGGTGATCGCCATCGGTGTCGATCACCAGCACATCGCCCGGCCTGATTCGCGCCAGTGCCTGGTTGACGGCGATGGCATCGGCGCCCACCAGTTTCAGGGTCAACGCACGCCCGACCACTTTCACGTTGGGTACCATGGCCCTCAATTGCGAGTCGGCAAAACCCTCTTCGAGAAAATGCCCGAGGGTCGGAAAACTCACCGCCTTGAGCTGTTCAATCAATTGCGACTCATCCATGTTGCGGCTCCTTGTGAATCAATTCGGCGACACAGTCGATCTCCAGCGACACGCCCCACAACGCCACGCACACCGTGGTGCGGGCCGGTGGCGCGTGACCGAGAAACTCGCGATACACCGCGTTGAACGGTTCCAGTTGCGCCGGATCGGTCAGGTAGGCGTTGACCTTGATCACATGGCTGAAATCGGAGCCCGCTTCGATCAGGATCGCCTCCAGGTTGCGCAAGGTTTGCCGCACCTGTTCGGGAAAATCCTCGGGCTGTTCGTCCAGATTGCTGCGGGCGGGAATCTGCCCGGCGGTGAACACCAGGTGGCCGCTGACCACCGCTTGAGAGTAAGGGCCGACCGGGCCGATGTAGCCCGGGGCCGATTGAATTCTGCGCATGGGTTTAACTCCTGGAGTCAAGCTGTAGCCGATTTAAAGGGTTTGCCAGGGGCCGCATCATCCGTCGGCACTGTGCGGGGGATTTCGCTGATGTCTTGCTTGAAGGTCTCGGTCAGCAGCAACAGCGCCACCAGGGAGATCAATGCCGCGCCGATCATGTACCAGGCTACCGAGGACCCCTTCCCCGTTGCCGCGAGCAGAGCGGTGGTGACAATCGGTGTGGCCGCGCTGCCCAGCAGCCCGGACAACATGTAGCTGATCGACAACCCCGAGTAACGCACGCGGGTACCGAACAATTCAGCGAGGAAAGTCGCAATCGGCCCGTAATTGGCAGCGAACGCGGTCATCAATAACAGGTAGCCGAAGACCACCATCGACAGCTCTTTGGTGTCCATCAACCAGAACATCGGAAACGCCACCAGCGCTTCGGCAATGATGCCGCCGACAATGATCGGCTTGCGTCCGAAACGATCCGACAGCGCACCGAACACCGGCAACATGACGATGCACCAGGCGCACGACAGCAGCACCACACCGAGCATCACGCTGCGGCTGAAGCCGAGATTCTGCGTGCCATAGGTCAGGCCAAAGGCGACGATGATGTTGAACGATGCGCCGGTAGACATGGTGGCAATGCCGCCCAGCACCACTTGCTTCCAATACTTGCGGAACACTTCGGCCAGGGGCATTTTCACCTGCACTTCGGCTTCCTTGACCTTGTTGAAAGCCGGGGTTTCCGAGATGTTCAGGCGGATGTACAAACCGACGGCGATCAACAGCACGCTGGCAAGAAACGGGATGCGCCAGCCCCAGGCCAACAAGTCTTCAGGGGACATGCAGGCAGCGATCACCAGGAACGCCAGGTTGGCGATCAAGGTCCCCGCCGGCACGCCGATCTGCACCAACGAACCATAGAGGCCACGCTTGTTGGCCGGCGCATGTTCCACCGCCATCAACACCGCCCCGCCCCACTCACCGCCGAGCGCCAGGCCCTGGACTACCCGCAATAGCAACAACAGGATCGGCGCCCAGATGCCGATGGTGGCGAAGTCCGGTAACAGGCCGATGGCGAAGGTTGCCGCGCCCATGGTCAGCAGCGAAATCAACAGCATCGACTTGCGTCCCAGCCGATCACCGAAATGCCCGAACAACGCCGCGCCGACAATCCGCGCCAGGTACGCCGAAGCAAAAGTGCCGAAGGCCAGCAACGTCCCGATCAACGGAACGAAATCTGGAAAGAACACTTTATTGAACACCAGCGCCGACGCTGTGGCGAACACAAACAAGTCGTACCACTCCACGGTGGTGCCGATCACACTGGCCACCGCAACTTTTTTCATGCTGATTGCAACTTCCGGTGGTGCACCGGACTTTTCTGCGGACGATAGATCGCTCATCACTGACTCCAGGAATTTATTTAATTGTTTTGAACTGGCAGTAAAACGGTTGAGGCGAAGGTTGTTGTTATGGCTGGTGGGGGAAGCTAGTTCTTATCGGTTATGCAATCCCCCTGTAGGAGCGAGCAGGCTCGCGATGGTCGTTAACGATTACGCGTGTTTACTTGTTAAACGCGGTGTTCTTGGGTTCATCGCGAGCATGCTCACTTCTACAGGGGGGATGGTGTGTTGGTTCAATATCCCAATAGTCGATCGGCACAGTTGAGTAACGGCTTGCCGGCATTCAGGCGACGGAAATTTTCCGCCACTTGCTCGGCAATGCAGTCATGGGACGCCGCCGAAGCCATGTGCGGGGTGATGGTCACACCGGGCATCGTCCAGAGTCGGTGGTCGATCGGCAGTGGCTCCTGCTCGAAGACATCCAGCAAGGCACCGCGCAGTTGCCCTCGCTTGAGCGCTTGTTCGAGGTCGTCGATATTCAGATGCCCACCCCGTCCGCAATTGACCAGTGCAGCACCGTTGGCCAATCGCTCGAACGTGGCGCTGCCGAGGATGCCGCGGGTTTCGCTGGTCAGCGGCAGCAGGTTGATCAGCAACTCCACGCCATCGAGAAACGGGTTCAGATTTTGTGCTCCGGCAAAAGTGTGCACACCGGGCAAATCCTTGTCGCGCCGCGCCCAGCCACGCACGTCGTAACCTGCAGCAGCCAGATCCAGGGCAATGGCGCTGCCCAGAGAACCGAGCCCCATCACGCCGACCTTGAATTGCCCCGCCGCCCGTTGCAGTGGCCGCTCCCAATGATGTTGCCGTTGTTGCGACAACACCTGATCGAAGCCACGGTGATAGTGAATCACCGCCCAGCGCACGTACTCGGTCATGCCTTGTCGGTGGCCCGGATCGACCACGCGGCAGATCGGCAAGTCCGGGCACGACGGGTCGTGTTCCAGATGATCAATACCGGCGGCCACCGAGTGAATAACCTGCAGATTCGGCAACGCAGCAAGACTGCCGGGCAACGGAAACCAGCACGCTGCCATTTGTGCATCGACTGCCTGCGGATCATCGGCCAGCACCGTCGTCAGTTGCGGCGCACTGCGGGCGAATGCGGCCTGCAGTTGTTTGAGCAGCAAGTTATCGCGTGACAGCAGGACCACGGTGTTGATGACTGCGCTCATGACAAATAGGACTCGCGCTGGGACTCGATCAGGGTCAGAGCGGCCTCCCAGGCCAGGTCGATGATGTTGTCTTGCTCATCACGGTCGAACTGTTCAGCGGTGTGCGCGCAAACTTCCGGCGACGGATAATGCAAGGCCGAACCACCGGCCAGCGCCTGGACTTGAGCCTGGCAGGCACGCTCGAGAAAGTGGATCTCCTGGAACGCCTGGGCCACACCCGAGCCACCGACCAGCAGGCCATGATTGCGCAGGATCATTGCCCGGTGCGGGCCAAGGTCGGCGATCAGGCGCTCTCGCTCATCCAGCGACAATGCGATGCCTTCATAGGTGTGATAGGCCAGCTTGCCGTAGAACTTCAGCGCATGCTGAGTGATAGGCAGCAAGCCTTGTTTCTGCGCCGCGACCGCCATGCCGGCCGCCGTGTGGGTGTGAATCACGCAGTTCAGGTCCGGGCGCGCCATGTGGATCGCCGAGTGAATGACGAAGCCGGCAGCGTTGACCCGATGCCCCTCATAGGCCGGATCGACCACCCGCCCTTCCTGATCGATGCGCACCAGATCGGAGGCGCGCATGCGGTCGAAGATCACGCCATAGCGGTTGATCAAAAAGTGATGCTCAGGCCCCGGTATGCGCAGGGTGATGTGGGTGTCGATCAGATCGGTCATGCGAAAGTGCGCGACCAGTCGATATAACGCAGCCAGTTCGCAGCGGGCTTGCCATTCAACCGGGTCCATGTGTGCGGGTTTACTCACGAATACACCTCTTTAGCAGCGTGGGTGACGACCGGGTTGGCGCGCAGGCGAGCCAGACCGCAAACACCGATCAGGGACAGGGCCGAGAGCAAGGTGAAGAACACCGCCAGCGGTAACCATTGTCCGGAAAACTTGCTGGCCAGCAGCGTACCGATCAGCGGCGTAGTGCCGCCGGCCACGGCGCAGGCCAGTTGGTAAGCGATGGAGATCCCCGAGTAGCGCAGATGTACCGGGAAAGCTTGGGTCATGTACCCGGCAATCACCGCATACAGCGCCGAAAGAATCACCACGGCCATAGCGATGCCGAGGGTCATCAACAGAATGTTTTGCGTGCCCACCAGCAGGAACATCGGGTAAGGCGTAACCATGCACAACAGCGCGACCAACTTGAGGAAACGGTCTTCGCCGATGCGTTCGGCCAGCAGCGCCGAGACCGGTTGGGAGAGCAACTGAATGATGGTCACCAGGAACAGACAATCGAGAATCGTCGAGCGTGCGATGCCCTGGTACTGGGTCACATAAGTGATCATGAAGGTGTTGGTGAAGAAGAAGCCCGCCGAGCCAATGGTCACGGCAGCGGCGGCGAACAGGATCTGCCGCCAGCAGGTGCGGATCACGTCCATCACCGGGTATTTCGCGGTTTCGTTGTTGTCCTGAGCCTTGGCGAACTCGGGTGACTCATGTACGCCGGAACGGATCAACAAACCCACCATCATCAGCACGCCGCTGAAGAGGAACGGCAGACGCCAGCCCCAGGCGAGGAAATCATCCGGTTCAAGAGAGGTGACCAGGCGAAAGGCGATCAATGCCAACAGCAAACCGGCGGGACTGCCCAGTTGGGCGAACGATGCGTAGAAGGTCTTGCGTTTGGCTGGCGCGTGCTCGCTGGCCATCAGCACTGCGCCGCCCCACTCGCCGCCGACGGAAATGCCCTGGATCAGACGCAACACGATCAAGCCGATCGGTGCCCAGATGCCGGCACTGGCGTAGCTGGGCAACAGGCCAATGCCTGCCGTCGCGATCCCCATCAGGGCCATGGTCACCAGCAACATCTTCTTGCGACCGAGACGATCACCCAAATGACCGAACACCATCCCGGCCATCGGACGGGCAATGAAGCCAACGGCGAAACTGCCGAAGGCGGCCAGGGTGCTCATCACCGGATCGCTGCTGGGAAAGAACACTTGCCCAAGTACCAGCGCCGCCGCGGTGGCGTAGATGTAGAAATCGTAGAACTCGATGGTCGTGCCAATGAAGGCGGCGGCCGCGGCTCGGCGCGGTTGGGGGGTGGTGTGCATGCAAGGACCCTGTGTACTTATAGTTTTGGGCAGGTGTTAAGGCATTGACGGTTGCGCTCTGTGGCGCTTGTGGGCTTTATCGCTTCCGTGCCAGGATTAGTCAATTTTCAAATCCTTATCTTTACTATTAGCCCTGCTACTACATGGATTTTTATGTCCTCCACAACGAACCCGTGGGTGGGTCGGCGCTTTCTGAATGATCGCCTTGACTGGAACCTGCTCCGCACCTATCTGGTCATCGGCCAGGAAGGCAGCATGAGCCGCGCGGCTGCCCGCCTGCACATCACGCAGTCGGCGGTTAGCCAGGCGCTGAAACGTCTTGAAGAGCAGTTGGAGTGCGTGTTGATTGCCCGCAGCGGTCGGCGCTTCGATCTGACGGAAACCGGGGAAGAAGTCCTGCGTATTGCGGCGGATATCTACGGGGATATTTCGCGTTTGGGCACTGTGGTGGAGAGTCGCCACGATGACGTAGTGGGCAAGATCCGCATCCTCACCGTCAGCGGCGTCCAGGCACGGCATTACGATGATTTTCTCGCCGACTTCCATGAAACCCATCCGAAAATCGAGTTGGAAGTCGAAGTGATGGGCAGCTCGAACATCATCAGTTCGTTGCTGCAAAAGACCGCGACCATCGGCGTCGGCCTGTGCCGCTTACCCCAGCCGCGACTGGAACAGCGGGTGTTGTTTCGCGAGACCTATGCCTACTTTTGCGGACAGCGTCATCGGTTATTCGGGCAGGAAAATCTGACGCTGGAACAGTTGGCCGCTGAAAACTTTGTCAGCTTCACCAGCGATCAGTTGGGTGGCAATCTGTCCCCTTTGACCCTGTTTCGCGACCAGCAAGGTTTCACTGGCAAGATCGTCGCGTCTTCCACCAGTTTCGAGGAGATTTACCGTCTGATCTGCGCAGGTTACGGGATTGGCGCCCTACCGACACATCTGGTGCGCCGAGATGTCGAGCAAGGTGTGCTCTGGCGCTTGCCGCCGGAAGATGGGGTGGTGGATTTCGATATCCAGCTGTTGTGGAATCGCGAACAGAAAATGAGCCAGGCCGAAACGGTGTTCCTGGAGAGCTTCCAGCACATGCTCAGCATTCGTGAGCCTGTGCTGTGAAGCCTCGATGATTCAGACGTGGGGATTTCCCGGCGCCTTGCTTGGCGTCGCGTATTGCGGCTTCAGGTGGCCGTCCTGATCGAGTAGCCAGGCGTCCATGATCTGCCGTACCACGGGTCCGGCGACGCGCCCGCCGGCCTCGCCGTTTTCGATCATCACTGAAATCACAATCTTGGGATGCTCGGCCGGAGCGAACCCCACGAACAAGGCATTGTCGCGATTGCGCTCACGGGTTTTCTCCCGGTTGTAACGCTCACCCTGCTTGATCGCCACCACCTGTGCAGTGCCGCTCTTGCCAGCGATACGGTACTGCGCCCCCGCCGCTGCCGCGCGGGCAATACCGCGGGCATCGTGCATCACCATCTGCATGCCGTGGTTGACCTGCTCCCAGTCACGCGGGTCCTTGAGGAGAATGTTCGGCATCGGATGCTCGTCCACCGGCGCGACGCCATCCACGGTCTGCGCCAGATGCGGACGGTTCCACACACCCTTGTTGGCAATCAGTGCTGTGGCCTGGGCCAGCTGTAGCGGCGTGACCTGCATGTAGCCCTGGCCGATACCCAGAATGACGGTCTCGCCCGGAAACCACGCCTGACGGCGTGTGGCACGTTTCCAGGCCTGGGATGGCATCAGACCTGGCGATTCTTCATACATGTCCAGGGAGACCTTCTCACCCAGCCCAAACATCGCCATGTAATCGTGCAGGCGATCGATCCCCAGTTTGTGAGCCAAATCGTAGAAGTAGGTGTCGTTGGAACGCATGATCGCCGCGTCCATATCCACCCAGCCGTCGCCGCTGTGGTTCCAGTTGCGGTACTTGTGATCGAAATCCGGGAGCTGGTAGTACCCCGGATCGAATACTCGTGTCTGGGGTGTGACGACGCCGGCGTCGAGACCGGCAATCGCCACTTCCGGTTTGATGGTCGAGCCCGGCGCGTAGAGACCGCGCAGTACACGGTTGAACAGCGGCCGGTCGATGGAGTCGCGCAGCGTGGAGTATTCCTTGGAACTGATACCGGTGACGAACAGGTTCGGGTCGAAACTCGGGTTGCTGACCATGGCCAGCACTTCACCGGTCGACGGGTCGAGTGCGACCACCGAACCACGACGGTCACCCAAGGCTTGCTCGGCGGCCTCCTGAAGTTTGACGTCGAGGCTCAGTACGATGTTTTTGCCGGGAACCGGGTCGGTGTGCTTGAGCACTCGCAGCACACGGCCCTGGGCATTGGTTTCGACCTCTTCGTATCCGACATGGCCGTGCAGCTCCGACTCGTAGAACTTCTCGATGCCGGTCTTGCCGATGGATTGGGTGCCTCGGTACTCCACCGAATCCAAGGCCTTGGATTCTTTCTCGTTGATGCGCCCGACATAGCCGACCGAATGAGCGAAGTGTTCGCCCAGTGGGTAATGACGCACGAATTGCGGCTCGACATCGATACCCGGCAATCGGAATTCATTAACCGCGAGCACCGCGATCTGTTCTTCAGTTAATTCGTAGAACAACGTCACAGGCACGAACGGGTGCCGTGCCTGTTTCATGGCCCTGTCGAACAGCGTGCGATCTTCAGCCGGCAGGTGCAACAGGTTGACCACTTCGTCCAGTTCCTCTTTGACATCCGTGGCGCGTTCGCGGGTGATGGTCAGGTTGTAACTGGGCCGGTTGTCCGCGAGAACCACGCCATTGCGGTCATAGATCAAGCCCCGGGTTGGCGTGATCGGCAAGACGTGGACCCGGTTGTTTTCTGAGATCGTTGAGTGGTAGTCAAACTCGACAACCTGGAGGATGTACATGCGCACCACCAGCGCGCAGGTAATGGCGACGACGAACAAGGCGCAGGCCATCAGCCGTTTGTTTACCAGGCGCCTTTCTGTTTCGTGGTCCTTGATCGGAATCGGTTCGGGCATTTCTTCGGCAACTCGTTGAAAAGACGGTGCCAATCCATGGGCCGCAAATCAGTCCTTAGAAAAGGAGTTGCACCCTATCAAAAACCGACCAGTCAATTGAGGGGGATTTCCTCCAACGGCGGTCATGGAGGGTGAAGAGTTTTTCATCTTGGCGGTGGAGTACACGGACTGCCGAGGTTTCTCTGATGATGGTGTCGCGTAGGAACAGTCATCGGACCGTCCCTTACGGCATGTCACTTTCCTGCGGGCAAAACAAAACCCCAACTGCTTTCGCAATTGGGGTTTCGGAATTTAATCTTGACGATGACCTACTCTCACATGGGGAAACCCCACACTACCATCGGCGATGCATCGTTTCACTTCTGAGTTCGGGATGGGATCAGGTGGTTCCAATGCTCTATGGTCGTCAAGAAATTCTTGAGCTGACGCGTCTTGCGACGTTCCAGCAAATTGGGTATGTGACAGCTTTGTGTGTTGTGCGAACTTTCGGTTCTTGCGTCTTCACACACCGCAATCTGGCCTCTGTCGAGTTCACAAATTGCTTGGGTGTTATATGGTCAAGCCTCACGGGCAATTAGTATCGGTTAGCTCAACGCCTCACAGCGCTTACACACCCGACCTAT
>NZ_JBPKAM010000121.1:0-16180 GCF_051216495.1 Pseudomonas baetica
TCCCCTTCTCCCCTCCCCCCCCCCCCCCCCCCCCCCCCCCCCCACACCCACCCCCCCCCCCCCCCCCCCCCCCCCCCGCTCCTACATTGAATTGTGTTATGGATTAACGATCACCGGCGGCATGGTCGTCGGCGGTTCTTCCCGTGGCGGTGGGGTGGTGCCGGGTGGCTCCTGCTCGGGCACCGGTTGCGGGTCGGTGGGCGGGATCACGGGTTGGTCGATGTTCGGATCGGGGGTTTTGGCCGGGAATGGATTGGTCATTGTTCAAGCCTCCAGTGGCACATGGCGTGAGTCGTGCTTAAGTTGGTTGACCGCCGTGCGAGGGATTTGATTCCAGACCATTTGAGGTGAACTTTGGGGGCCACCGTCGCTCGGAACCTAAGTGAGCTCATTCGCTGAGGCGCCGACTGACGTGAATGACAACCCGACACGTGAGCGTCCTTGGGGCGTACAGGAGCGATGCTCGATGACGACTGAAAAACCAGGAGAACTGAGCTACAACCCGCACATTCCACTGTCACAGGCGCTGCTGTTGCCGCGCATCGTGATCGATAACGTCATGCCCACCCTCGATGGCGGACAGTTTGCCGTCAAGGCCGTGGTGGGGCAGGACGTGGTGGTGACCGGCAAGGTGTTTGCCGACGGTCATGACAAACTCGCCGTGCGCATACGTTGGCAGGCCGAGGGCGAGGAGGTTTGGGGCAGCGAGGTCATGGTCGACCGGGGCAATAATGGTTGGCAAGGTTCGTTCCATGTGCAGGAACAAGGCCGCTATGTGTTTTGTATTGAAGCCTGGATCGACCAGTTCGCCAGCTTTCGTTATGAGCTGGAAAAAAAACACGCGGCGGGCGTCCCTGTCAGCCTGGAGCTGCAGGAGGGCCGTCTTCACGTGCAGCAGGCCGCTGAACGTACGGAGGGCCTCCTGAGCGAACAGCTTGCGGCATTGCACCATGAGTTGTCAGGGCTGCTGGAAACCGAGCAGGTCGCGCTGTTTTTGCACCAACGTAGCGCCGAACTGATGGCCCAGGCCAATCACCGTGCTTTCCTGAGCCTCAGTCCCGAATTCCCAGTGGATGTCGAGCGTGAGCTTGCGCAGTTCGCCAGTTGGTATGAGCTGTTCCCGCGTTCGATCACCGATGATCCGGCGCGCCACGGCACGTTCAACGATGTGCATTCGCGGCTGGCGATGATTCAGGACATGGGCTTCGACGTCCTGTACTTCCCGCCGATTCACCCGATCGGTCGCAGCTATCGCAAAGGCCCGAACAATTCCCTCACCGCCGGTCCCGACGATCCGGGCAGCCCGTATGCCATTGGCAGTCCCGAAGGCGGGCACGAAGCGATTCATTCAGAGCTGGGTACACGCGAAGATTTCCGTCGGCTGGTGGCGGCGGCGGCGGCCCATGGCCTGGAAATCGCCCTCGATTTCGCCATCCAGTGTTCCCAGGATCACCCGTGGTTGCAGCAACATCCCGGCTGGTTCAACTGGCGTCCGGACGGCACGATCAAATACGCGGAAAACCCGCCGAAGAAGTACCAGGACATCGTCAACGTCGACTTTTATGCGGTTGAGGCGATTCCCAGTCTGTGGGTCGAGTTGCGCGACATTGTCGTCGGTTGGGTGCTGGAGGGCGTGAAGCTGTTCCGCGTCGACAACCCGCACACCAAGCCGTTGCCATTCTGGCAATGGCTGATCGCCGATGTGAGGGCGTTGTACCCGGACGTGATCTTCCTCGCCGAGGCCTTCACCACACCGGCCATGATGGCGCGGCTGGGCAAGGTCGGTTACTCCCAGAGTTACACCTACTTCACCTGGCGCAACACCAAGCAGGAACTGGCCAGCTATTTCACCGAGCTCAACGAATCACCGTGGCGCGAGTGTTACAGGCCGAATTTCTTCGTCAATACGCCGGACATCAACCCGGCCTTCCTGCATGAGTCCGGTCGCCCCGGCTTTCTGATTCGCGCGGCGCTGGCGACCATGGGATCGGGGTTGTGGGGTATGTATTCCGGCTTTGAACTGTGCGAGTCGGCACCGATTCCGGGCAAGGAGGAATACCTCGATTCCGAGAAGTACGAGATCCGTCCACGGGACTTCAACGCTCCGGGCAACATCATTGCCGAAATTGCCCAGCTCAACCGCATCCGCCGGCAGAACCCGGCGCTGCACACGCACCTGGGCCTGAAAATCTACAACGCCTGGAACGACAACATCCTCTACTTCGGCAAGCGCAGCGCCGACGGCAGCAATTTCATTCTGGTGGCGGTCAGCCTCGACCCGCATCACGTGCAGGAGGCGAATTTCGAATTGCCGTTGTGGGAAATGGGCCTGCCCGATGATGCCAACACCCAGGGCGAGGACTTGATGAACGGCCACCGCTGGACGTGGCACGGCAAGCACCAGTTCATGCGCATCGACCCGGCGTATCAGCCGTTCGGGATTTGGCGAATAACCACGTAATGCATAAACGCAAAAACCTGTGGGAGCGAGCCTGCTCGCGAAGGCGGCGGAACAGTCAGCATCAGTGGTGACTGACACTCCCTCTTCGCGAGCAGGCTCGCTCCCACAGGGGTGATCAGCACAGCGGCATTACCGATTCAACAGGAGTTTCACATGGCGAAGAAACCCAAGGCAGCCACGTTCATCAAGGACCCGCTCTGGTACAAGGATGCGGTGATCTATCAGGTTCACGTCAAATCCTATTTCGACTCCAATAACGACGGAATTGGCGACTTTCCTGGCCTGATCGCCAAACTTGATTACATCGCCGAGCTGGGTGTCAACACTATCTGGCTTCTGCCGTTCTACCCCTCGCCACGCCGTGATGATGGCTACGACATTGCCGAATACCGGGGCGTGCACAGCGACTACGGCACGATGGCCGACGCCAAACGCTTCATCGCCGAGGCGCACAAGCGCGGCTTGCGGGTGATTACCGAATTGGTCATCAACCACACCTCCGACCAGCACCCGTGGTTCCAGCGTGCGCGCAAGGCGAAGAAAGGTTCGGCGGCGCGGGATTTCTATGTGTGGTCCGATGACGATCAAAAGTACGACGGCACCCGCATCATTTTTCTCGACACCGAAAAGTCCAACTGGACCTGGGACCCGGTGGCCGGCCAGTACTTCTGGCACCGTTTCTATTCACACCAACCGGACCTGAATTTCGATAACCCGCAAGTCATGAAAGCCGTGCTGTCGGTGATGCGCTACTGGCTCGACATGGGTATCGATGGCCTGCGCCTGGACGCGATTCCGTATCTGATCGAGCGCGACGGTACCAACAACGAAAACCTGCCGGAGACCCACGACGTCCTTAAGCAGATCCGCGCCGAAATCGATGCCAATTACCCGGACCGCATGTTGTTGGCCGAGGCCAATCAATGGCCGGAAGACACGCAGTTGTATTTTGGTGACACCGACAAAAAAGGCCTGAACGGCGACGAATGCCACATGGCGTTTCACTTCCCGCTGATGCCGCGCATGTACATGGCGCTGGCCCAGGAGGACCGCTTTCCGATCACCGACATTTTGCGCCAGACCCCGGAGATCCCGGCCAATTGCCAATGGGCGATTTTCCTGCGCAACCACGATGAACTGACCCTGGAAATGGTCACCGACAAGGAGCGCGATTACCTGTGGAATTACTACGCCGCCGACCGGAGGGCGCGGATCAACCTCGGCATTCGCCGACGGCTGGCGCCGTTGATGGAGCGCGACCGCCGCCGTGTTGAATTGCTCAACAGTTTGCTGCTGTCGATGCCCGGCACGCCGACCCTGTATTACGGCGATGAAATCGGCATGGGCGACAACATCTACCTCGGCGACCGCGACGGCGTGCGCACGCCGATGCAATGGTCGATCGACCGCAACGGCGGATTCTCCCGTGCCGATCCGGCCAGCCTGGTGCTGCCGCCGATCATGGACCCGCAGTACGGCTACCTGTCGGTCAATGTCGAGACCCAGGCCGGCGACCCGCATTCGCTGCTCAACTGGACCCGGCGCATGCTCGCGGTGCGCAAGCAATCCAGGGCGTTCGGTCGTGGCACGCTGAAAATGCTCTCGCCAACCAATCGCCGGGTATTGGCATACACCCGTGAATACACCGGGCCTGACGGCAAGCACGAAATCATTTTGTGTGTGGCCAACGTGTCGCGCAGCGCCCAAGCGGTGGAGCTCGACCTGGCGGCGTACGTTGGCATGGTGCCCGTGGAGATGCTGGGCGGAAACGCGTTTCCACCCATCGGCCAGTTGAATTTCCTGCTGACCCTGGCGCCTTACGGTTTCTATTGGTTCGGCCTCGCTGCCGAGAACCAGATGCCGAGCTGGCACGTGGAGCCGGCACAGAGCCTGCCGGATTTCACCACGCTGGTGCTGAAAAAGCGCATGGAGGAACTGCTTGAAGCACCCTCGCGGGGCACGCTCGAGAAAGAGATCCTGCCCAATTGGTTGCAGAACCGCCGCTGGTTCGCCGGTAAGGACGCAGCCATCGAACAGGTCCGCCTGGCTTACGGGGTGCGGTTCGGGGATGCGCAGCATCCGGTGTTGTTCAGTGAAATCGAAGTGACCAGCGCCGGCCAGACCAGCCGCTATCAACTGCCATTCGGTTTCATTGCCGAAGAGCAGGTGGGTACCGCGTTGCCGCAACAGCTTGCTCTTTCAAGGGTACGCCGCGGGCCTCAGGTCGGGTTGATCACCGATGCGTTCAGCCTGGAAAGCTATGTGCGCACCGTATTGCTGGCCATACAGAACAACACGGTGCTGCCTTCCGTCGATGGCGAGATCCGCTTCGAACCCACCGCCGAGTTGGCAAAACTGGGGCTGACGGCTGAATCCGAGGTGCGCTATCTGTCCGCCGAGCAATCCAACAGCTCGGTGGTGGTCGGCAACAGCCTGGTGCTGAAGCTGATCCGCAAGATTGCGCCCGGTGTGCACCCGGAACTGGAAATGAGCGCCTACCTGACCCGCGCCGGTTTCCGCCATATCTCACCGCTACTCGGTTCCGTGGTTCGCCGGGACGTCAAAGGCGAAGACAACCTGCTGATGATCGCCCAGGGCTACTTGAGCAATCAGGGTGACGCTTGGGAATGGACGCAGAACAACCTTGAGCGGGCGCTGCGCGACGAGCTGGCGGACGCCATGTCCGAGCAGGAGCAGCACTACAACGCCCTTGGCGAATTGAAAGATTTCGCTGCCATGCTTGGCCAACGGCTGGGGGAAATGCATCTAGTGCTCGCCGCGTCGAGCAGCAATCCGGACTTCAATCCGCACGTCACCACGCAAAAGGACGCGCTGGCATCGGCGAAGGATGTGGCGAAGCAAGTCGAGCAGGCGTTGAGGTTGCTTAAGCAGCATCAAGGCGAACTGAACCCGGCGGACAGCAACCTGGTCAGCCGTTTGCTGGGCAACCAGAAAGCCATCCTCGGCCACGTCCAGGCGTTGGCCAAACAAACGGCGGGTGGCTTGCGCATTCGCGTGCACGGCGATCTGCATCTGGGCCAAGTGTTGGTGATCAAGGGCGATGCCTATCTGATCGACTTCGAGGGTGAGCCGGCGCGGCCCTTGCATGAACGTCGGGGCAAGCACAGTCCGTACAAGGATGTCAGCGGTGTGCTGCGCTCCTTCGACTATGCAGCGGCCATGGCGATCAATGTGCAGAACGTCGACAACAGCGAGGCGGCGCGAACCGCACGGCAACGGGTCGCGGATCGTTATTTAAGTGAAGCAAAACATGCATTTGTGGTCGCTTATCGGCAATCGGCAGCTACGCTTGGCCATGCATGGCAAGATCCGGAAGGCGAGGACGCCGCCTTGGCGTTGTTCGGCCTGGAGAAGGCAGCGTATGAAGTGGCCTATGAGGCGGAGAATCGCCCCGGTTGGCTGCCCGTGCCCTTGCACGGTTTGTACGGGTTATTGAGTGGGCTCAAACCCTTTTCCGATCTTGGTGGAGAGTAGTCATGAGTTTCTCGAACAAGGAACAGGGTCATTACAAAGAAGGCCTGCTGCCCAAAGCACGGGACATCGACGCGCTCGTGCGCGCCGAGCATCACGACCCTTTTGCAATTCTCGGCCCCCACGGCGATGGCGTCGGCGGGCAATTCATCCGGGCGTATCTGCCGGGCGCCTTGAGCGTGCAGGTGCTGGCGAGGGACTCCGGGGAAGAACTCGGCAACCTTGAAACGACCGAGACCCCGGGGCTGTTCGTCGGGCACTTCGACCGGGCGCAACCCTATCTGTTACGCACCCGCTGGGCCGGTGGCGAACAAACCGCCGAAGATCCATACAGCTTTGGCCCCTTGCTGGGTGACATGGATTTGTACTTGTTCGCCGAGGGCAATCACCGGGATCTGAGCAGTTGTCTCGGTGCGCAGTTGACGTCCGTGGATGGGGTCGATGGCGTGCGCTTTGCCGTTTGGGCACCGAATGCCCGGCGCGTATCGGTGGTCGGCGATTTCAATGCCTGGGACGGGCGCCGTCACCCGATGCGCTCGCGCCATCCCACCGGCGTATGGGAAGTGTTTATCCCGCGCCTTCAGGCGGGGGAGGCCTACAAGTACGAAATTCTCGGCAAGCAGGGGATTCTGCCGCTCAAAGCCGACCCCATGGCGCTGGCCACCAGCCTGCCGCCGGACACCGCTTCGAAAGTCGCCTCACCCTTGAAAATCGAGTGGCGGGACCAGGATTGGATGCAGTCCCGTGGCGAGCGCCAGCGTCCCACCGCCCCCCTGTCGATCTACGAACTGCATGCCGGATCCTGGCAGTGCGAGCTGGACGATCTGGGCGAAGTGGCCCGTCAGTACACCTGGCCCGAACTGGCCGAGCGGCTGATTCCCTATGTCAAGGAACTCGGCTTCACCCACATCGAACTGATGCCGATCATGGAACACCCGTTTGGCGGCTCTTGGGGGTATCAATTACTTTCGCAGTTCGCCACCAGCGCGCGATACGGCACCGGGGATGAGTTCGCGGCCTTCGTCAACGCCTGCCACCTGGCCGGAATCGGCGTGATCCTCGACTGGGTGCCCGCGCATTTTCCTACCGACACCCATGGCCTGGCGAATTTCGACGGCACCGCGCTGTACGAATACGGCAACCCCCAGGAAGGCTTTCATCAGGATTGGGACACGCTGATCTATAACCTGGGGCGCACCGAGGTGCACGGCTACATGCTGGCCTCGGCGCTGCACTGGCTCAAGCATTTCCACGTCGACGGCCTGCGGGTCGATGCCGTAGCGTCGATGCTCTACCGCGATTACTCACGCAAGGCCGGTGAGTGGGTGCCGAACCGTCATGGGGGACGGGAGAATCTTGAAGCCATCGACTTCCTGCGCCATCTGAACGACGTGGTTGCGCTGGAAGCACCCGGTGCCTTGGTGATTGCCGAGGAGTCCACGGCCTGGCCGGGTGTCAGCCAGAGCACGCAACAGGGCGGCCTGGGCTTCGCTTACAAATGGAACATGGGCTGGATGCACGATTCGTTGCATTACATCCAGCAGGACCCGGTGTACCGCGCCCATCACCACAACGAACTGAGTTTCGGCCTGGTGTACGCCTGGTCTGAGCGTTTCATCCTGCCGATTTCCCATGACGAAGTGGTGCACGGCAAACATTCGCTGATCGACAAGATGCCCGGCGACCGTTGGCAGAAGTTTGCCAACCTGCGGGCCTATCTGAGCTTCATGTGGACGCATCCGGGCAAGAAACTGTTGTTCATGGGCTGCGAGTTCGGCCAGTGGCGCGAATGGAACCACGATCAGCAACTGGACTGGTACCTGCTGCAATACTCGGAGCACAAGGGTGTGCAAAAACTGGTCGGCGACCTCAATCGGTTGTATCGCGAGGAGCCGGCGCTGCACGAGCAGGACGACGTGCCACAGGGCTTCCAGTGGATGATTGGCGATGATGCGATCAACAGCGTTTACGCCTGGCTGCGCTGGAGCAAGGAGGGTAAGCCAGTGCTGGTGGTGGCCAACTTCACCCCGGTGCCGCGCGAGGCTTACCGTGTCGGTGTGCCTTTCGCCGGGCACTGGGCCGAGCGATTCAACAGCGATTCGTCAATCTATGCCGGTTCCAACTATGGCAACAGCGGCGGGGCATCTGCCGAGGAAACGCCGAGCCATGGGCAGGCACTGTCATTGGTATTGAATTTGCCGCCGTTGGCGGTGTTGATTTTGAGTCCCGAGGGCTGATCCGGAACCGCGTCGATACCATCGCGGGCAAGCCCGCTCCCACAGGGATCAGTGGTGTTCACAAATGTTGTGTCCACCACCCCGCTCGGTCAAAACGGCACGGTCAGTTTCATCCAGTACGCATTGCCCTGCGCCCGGTTGCGCACGCCGGTTTCCTGCTCCCATTTGCCCGTTAAAAACCACCCGTCCTTGCTGGTGTATTTGACCGAAGGCCCGATAGCCAGCGACCGCCCCTTGTTGTCTTCGATGGTCTCGCCGTTCTGGCGGTCGTCGGTGGTCTGGCGGTAGTAGTAACCGCCAACGCCCAGCACCCAACCATTGCCCAGTCCCCAGCCGACGGCATAGTCGACGTGAAATTCCTGGCCCGAACGGTAGTCGGTCGCCGGGTTTTCGCGGTTGAAGTCATACATGATCTTGGCATCGAGGTTCAGGCCGTCCGGGTCGACGTAGGACATGGCGTAGACCGGCTCGATCACCCAGTAATTGCGCCCCGTATTGGCCAGGTCGCCACGATCATAACGACCGCTCGGGGCGATCATGTCCAGGGCGAGGATGCTGTGGAATTTCTCGCTGTGATGAAAGCCCAGCGCTGGCCCGAAGATGATGTCGCCCAAGCCTTGCTTGCTTTGCGACTGCCCGTTCAATTCAACCTTCAAATCCACCAGCGGCACGATTGCATGCAGCGCCACGCTCGCGCCGAACACCGTGTAGTCGCTGACCCAGATCAGCCGTGGGGTGATGGCGTTGGCCCGTACGCGAAAATCCACCGGGAGTTTCTTACCATCGTTGCCGCGCAGGTTGTCGGCCTCATAGTGATTAACGAACAGTTGTCCGTAGAAGCCCGGTGGCGGCATCGCGCCGGACATGTAGTTTTCCGCACCTAAAGGATAGGAAGTGCCACCGCCTTCGGTGGCGTGAACGGCGACAGGCAAGACGGTCAGTGCAGCGGTCACGATCATTTTTTTTGTTATGCGAGTCATGCATTTCAACCTTTATTGTTGTTATCGGTCGGGCACACCCAATACCTGTGGGAGCGAGCCTGCTCGCTCCCACAGTGGATCTGTGGTGGTCTCAGGTTTGTATGTACTCAGATGCGTTTGAACAACGCCGAACGCTGGGTCGACTCGCCTCCGTCAGCGGCGCTGTAGAAGCGTTCCATGAAGATGTCTCGCTCGAACAATCGCCCCTGCATCAGGCACGTGATCGCCGAGTCGATCATGACCGGCGGCCCGCACAGGTAGGCCTTGCGGCTGCTGAAGCGGCCGTCGAAGTGGTGGCGGGCGGCGTCATGCACGTAGCCCTTGAACCCCGTCCATTCGGGATCCTCGACCGCCTGGCTCAAGGCCGGCACGTAGGTGAAGTTGGCGTGATCCCGGGCCAGCCCTTCGAACAGTTCGCGGTTGTACAGCTCCGCACGGTTACGCGCGCCCTGGAACAGCACGATCTGCCGGGTATCGCCCGCTTCCAGCAGGTCGAGAATCATCGACTGCGGGCTCGACAATCCCGAGCCGCCGGCGATGAAAATCAGGTCGCCGCTTTGCGAGCCACGGACGAAGAACTGCCCGTAGGGTCCCGAGAGATCCACCGTGTCGCCGACCTTCAACTCGTCATGAATCATGCCGGTGGCCAGCCCGCCGTCGACCCGCCGCACATGCAGTTCGACTTCATCGGAGCGGCTCGGCGGATTGGCCAGCGAGAAGGCTCGCGTGCCTTCGACGCCGGGCAATTGCAGGTTGATGTATTGCCCGGCCTGGAAGGCCATAGGCCGGTCGAGCTTAAGGTGCACGCCCTTGATGGTCGGCGACAGATCCACCAGTGCACTGACCACCGCGCGATAATCCTCGACGGGATGGCCTAGGAAATCCGGATCGGCATCGATGTCGGCCTCGATCACCATGTCGCTCTGCGGGATCGCACAGCACGCCAACACCTTGCCTTCATCGCGCTCCATGTCCATCAGTGCAAAGGACGACGCGGCACCGAGGTCTGCTTCGCCCTCCAGAACCTGGACCTTGCAGGTGGCGCAGGTGCCATGGCCGCAGGCAAATGGCAACCAGACGCCTTGGCGCAACGCCGCCTGAAGGATGGTCTGCCCCTCTTCCACTTCGATCTGTTCGCCAGTGGGTTCGATGGTGACTTGGTAACTCATGACCCTGTCCTCAGTTGAAGCTGTCGGCAATGCCGTTCAAGCCTGGGGTGTTCAGGTGCAGCAGGCTCTTGTGATCGATGCCGTTGGCGATCAGGCTCGCTGCGTTGTCCGGGGTGAACGGTTGGTCGTTGAGGCGCCATTGCGCCTGGCTGAAATCGACCCGCGCCGCGTCCGGGTGTTGGGCAATCGAGGGTTTGACCACCTGTTCGATGAAGTCCGCGAACGGCATCGCCGGTGGCAGTGGGAAGGTGAACGGGGCACAGAACATCAGGTGCTTTTCCCAGCACAGGTACACCAGTTGCAGGCCGTGGAAATTGTCCTGGCGGTCCAGGGGTTGGGCGTCGTAGGCGCCGATGGAAGTCACGGGCATGGTCGTTTTCCTTCTTATTGTTCGGATGAAATGTAGGAGCGAGCATGCTCGCGATGGTCGTCAACGATCACGCGGGGCATCTGAATACATGCGTTGCCCAGACGTTTCTCGCGAGCATGCTCGCTCCTACAGTGGTTCTTGGTTGTGTCAGCCGGCCTTGGCCGGGTGCCAGTCCTGCCAGCGTCGATGCTCGGTGGAGCCCAGGTATTCGAAGTTGTCCTGGCCGGGGTTGATGTTGTAGTAGTCGCGCACCACCGACTCGACATCGCCGCCACCGCAGTTGCCCTGCAGGATCTGGTGCACCGGCAGCCAGGCCTGGATGTACTTGGTCGGCTCGTACTCGAAGATGTCGCAGCAGCCCTGGGAGCAGAAGTGATAGCGCTCGCCCTCGTGCACGGCGCTACGATGGCTGAGGGTGGTCGGGTCATCCGGTTCGCCGAAGGACAGCGGGATCTGGCAGATCTGGCACAGCATCGGCAGGGTCGGGTTATAGAAACGCTCGCCCTTCTCTTGCAGCGCACGCCAGTGTTCGTAGCGTGGGCGATAGATCTTGTCGAAGGTGTCCGGGTACTTGGACGACAGCCAGTCCAGTTCTTCGTCGGTGGGTATCCAGGTGTGGAAATTGGTCGCCTGGCTGTATTGATAAAAGATCGACCAGGCCTGGTGGCTGACATGATCCTTGCCGATGTTGGCCTCTTCGACGTGCTTGGGCGGACGAATGCCGTAGCGCTCCAGGTCCTTGAACAGCGCCCCGCCCGCCTCTTCGAAATACACGCCCCAGGCTTCGGACCAGGACATGACTTTGTTGGGCAGCATGTAGTCCATCATCATTCCCACCAGCGTCAGCAGGCGGTAGCCGCGCCAAAACCACTTGTCGATCCAGCGCTGGATGATCGGTACGTTGTCTTCGTGCTGCTCCAGCAGGAACTTGATCACCTCAAGGCCCAGGGTCATGTGCCGGGCCTCGTCGGACTGCGCCGAGAAACCGAAGGTCACCGTGGCCATGTCGCCGTTGAACGCAGCACCGGACATGAACGGCACGAACAACAGGTTGGTCAGCACGTATTCGAAGGAGAACGAGATCGCCGTCAGGAACTCGAACGGGCCAGCGGTGCGCGCATCCTCGAAGAAGGATTTCGGTACCGAGAGGAACCACACCCGGTCGTGCATATGGGCGAAATCATGCAGACCGTTGAAGTGCTTGTTGTAGTGACTCATGGCGTGGATCTGGGTCTGCACGTGGCGCAGCTCGTCGATGGCCTGCATCTGGCAGGCGATGCGCGCACCGGCGCCGCTGAACTGCCGGCCGACCCTGGCGAAGCCTTGATAGGCCTGGTATTCCAGCGGCGTCACACCGGACAGAAACAGCTTCAGCGCGTTGACATAACGGGCGTCTGACAGCGTGGTGTGGCTGTTGTTTTGCGCGAACGCGTCGAAGATCGCGTAGAGCTTTTTCTCTTTCTCGGCCTGGTATTTCCAATAGGTATCCATGGTCAGGCGGAATGGGTCTTCCCACTTGTCCCAGTCGGTGATCTTGATCCCCTCGAAGCGTTCGTGGGGATAGATGGCTTCATGGGTCTGGTAGCTCGGCTCCCAGTCCAGGTCCCGGGTCATGCAGCGATACTTCTCTTTGGAAGAAAGGGCTTTGGCATTGAGGCGTTTTTTCACGGCCATGATGGCGCTCCCGAATTCTTGTTATGGATCGTTGGCGACAGGCTCGATCAGCTGTTCCAGTACAGGGAAAAGCTGTCGTCCTCTTCCACGACGTTGCCGCCCAGGGTGATCACGTACATCAGCATTTCCTGGATATCCCAAGAGCTGCCGGTGAACTGCTCGACCGTGTCGCGACGAATGTCCAGGCGGCCCTCGGCCTCGATGCGGATCATTGAAGGCTGGTGCTGGATCTCGGCATGGGGGTTGTCCTGCACGATGGCGTCGACGATCGAACGGGCGTAATCGGTGTCTTGCAGGTTCATGTAAACGAGGGAAGTCATGACTGGGCTCCTGTGAGGCCGATTTTCTTCAGGCGGGCGCTGAATTCGCTGCACACCGCATCGAGCGCCGAGGCTTCGAGACCCAGGCCTACCAGCGGTTGCAGGGCCTCGACCGAACGCTGGTTCCAGTGATCGACCCAGCCCTGCACCAGCGCCTTGTTGGCCGCGCTTTCGTTGATCACGGTTTTGAGCAGGCCATCGACCCAGCGCTGGCTTTCGGCAAACCACAGGCGCATGAACTCGGTGAGCATGCCGACCTGGCCGGCGCCGTTGGCCGTCAGTTGCTCGTCAAGCTTGTGGAACAGCAGCGGGTACACCAGGCCGTCGCTGACCAGGTTCTGCGCCACGGTCAACTCGAACCAGTCGCGCACCACCAGGGTGTCCTCGACGTAGCGGCGCATGCCCTGCCACGCAGGATCGTTGAGCCATTGCTGCTTGGCCTGTGCCAGCAGCAACACGTCGCCGTCATCGAGCATCAGGCCGATCCGCGACAGGTACTGGGCGATGCCCAGGCGGTCCATGGCCTGGAACATGTGCATCTGCGTGACGCTGGTGCCGAAACCATCGGCGGCGATGTTGCTGTTGTTCATGTTGGCGCCCATCTCGGCGTGGCGCAGGGGCAGCAGCAACTTGCAGATCAGCTGGACATTGGCGCTGGACAGGCTAGCGAGCATGTCGCGCTTCTCGCAGAAGGCGTAATCGTGCTCGGCGTTTTCCTGCATCTTTGCCCGCGCCTGGACGTAGGCGCCGTAGTAGTACTGGCGCGGGTCGCTGACCGCGTACCAGTCGGCCATGACCACCGCGGTGCGGGTGGCATCATTGAGCAATTTGTCCGGCTGCCAAAGCGGCCGGTAGTGAAAGTTGGTTGCTGATTCCAGGTCGAAACTGGCTTCCTGGTAACGGCTGGCGACCTTGTCGCCAAACCGGCGTCGGGTGTGGCTGAAGGTGTTGCGGATCGTCTCGACGGTGGCCGTCTTGATCTCGACACTCATGGAGTGGACTCCTGTGGTTATTGTTCTGTTGGGGATTGCCCTGGGAATGAGCGGCTCAATCGTTGTCGCCGGTTTCGCCGTAGCGCCACTTGCGCGCATCGGCCTCGAGGGCCTCGCACATCCGGGCGTCCATGTGTTGCACCTGGTTGACTTCGCAGAACGTGCCGAACGCCTTGCGCGGCAGTACCAGCTCGACGAACAGGTCGGGAAAGCCGATGGCGAAATCGAATTCGACGAAGGTGTCATCAGGTCCGCTGCGTACACGGATGTAGCGCGGCATCTGGTCGAACGTGCGGGCGGGTTGGCTCATGCTCGGGTACTCCCTTGTTATGTTCGGGGTACGGAGCAACAAGGGTGCCAGCGCCGTAAAATCGTCTGAAACTGATTTTTTATTCGTTTAAAAACAATCAGTTGAGAATACATACGGCAAAAAGCAAGCGATCCAATCCCGGTCCACAAGCCGTTTCACGAACCGGTAAATTGATCATTTGCTCAAACGTCCCGAGCCCCTTCGATCAAATGAACCAATCACGCGACGATTGACTTTTCGCTCGCTTTCAGGCCGCTTAGAAAAAGAGAAAACGACCTTGCCTGCCTGCTTACACCGGTCGCTATCGATGCGTAAAAAAACCGCCATGGCCTGGGCGGAACGCATCACCACCCCAATAACTACAACCCCAGGGGCGCAGTGAATGATCACCACCTACAAGGCTTCCCAGCTTCCGCCGCCGCTCAAGGACCTGAGCGATCAGGTTCGCTTTCACGGGCATGAAGGAAAAATCTGGCTGGACGAGCAACGCATGTTGCTGATCCAGGTATCGATGATGGCGTCCTTTCGGCGCGAGCTGATCGAGATGCTTGGCGTCGAGCGCGCCAAGGGATTTTTTCTGCGCCTGGGCTATCAGTCCGGGCTCAAGGATGCGGAACTGGCGCGCAAGCTGCGGCCCCAGGGTACCGACGTCGAAATGTTCTTCACCGGTCCTCAGTTGCACTCGCTCAAGGGCATGGTCAACGTGCGCCCACAGGCAATCGACATCGATCTTGCGAACGGTCAGTTCTACGCCGACATCGAATGGCAGGACTCGTTCGAAGTGGAAAACTGCCAGAGCGAAAACCTGCATTCCGAGCAACCGGTGTGCTGGATGCTGCTCGGTTATGCCATCAGCTACAGTTCGTTTTTCCTCGGTCGGCAGATCATCTACAAGGAGGTCAGCTGCCGCGGTTGCGGCGATGCCCATTGCCGGATCATCGGCAAACCGGCCGAGCAATGGGACGATGCCGACGAGATCATGCGCTACTTCCAGAGCGATCCGATCATCGACGAACTGCAAGCCTTGCAGGTGCAAGTGGCCAACATGCGCCAGCGCTTGCAGATCGAGGCCGGCAAGTTCTACGGCATCGGCCAGTCGGCGATCTACCGCCGCACCTGCGCGCTGATCGACAAGGTCGCACTGGGCAAGGCTTCGGTGTTGCTGCTGGGCGAGACCGGTGTGGGCAAGGAAGTCATCGCTCGCAGCCTGCATTTGCGCAGCGAGCGGGCCGGCGGACCTTTCATTGCATTGAACTGCGCCGCCATTCCGGCGGACCTGATCGAGGCCGAACTGTTCGGCGTGGAAAAAGGCGCCTACACCGGTGCCCAGCAGTCACGCATGGGCCGCTTCGAACGGGCCAATGGCGGCACGCTGTTTCTCGATGAAATCGTCGAACTGAGCCCCCGCGCCCAAGCCACCCTGCTGCGGGTGTTGCAGGAGCAGGAGCTGGAACGGGTGGGAGATTCGCAAACCCGTAAAGTCGATGTGCGTGTCATTACCGCGACCCATGAAGACCTGGAAAACGCGGTGAAGCAAGGCCGGTTTCGCGCCGACCTGTTCTATCGCCTGAACGTATTCCCGGTGCGTATCCCGGCCCTGCGGGATCGCCGCGAAGACATTCCGCTGCTGATCGAACACTTCCTGGAGAAACTCCACGCCAGCTACAAGAAAAAGACCCTCGGCCTGTCTGACCGCGCCTTGCAGATGTGCCTGCACTACGATTGGCCGGGCAACATCCGCGAGCTGGAAAACCTGATGGAACGCGGCGTGATCATCACCGACGACAACCAGAGCATCACCGTCGACGCCCTCTTCCCCCATGCGCCCCAGGAGGCCGAAAGCATAGGCCTGGCCAGTGACGGGCGATTGGTGAAGTCCACGCCCGCGCCGGGCCAGGACTGGATCAACAGGATCATCGACAGCGGCATCGCACTGGATTCGGTGGAGGATGCGTTGATCCACGCCGCCATGGAGCGCGCCCAGCAAAACGTCTCGGAAGCGGCGCGCCTTTTGGGCATGACCCGTCCCGCACTGGCCTATCGCTTGAAAAAATCGCCTACGGATGCGCCCGCGTCCAAGGGTTGATCATTTGGAGAGCCCCTCTGTGGGGGGGGGGGGGGGGGGGGGGGGGGGGGGGGGGGGGGGGGGGGGGGGGGGGGGGGGGGGGGGGCTGG
>NZ_JBPKAM010000122.1:0-15806 GCF_051216495.1 Pseudomonas baetica
ATACCGGCAACCGTATCGCCATGGATCAGACACTGTTGCGGGAGATTGAAATCTCACTGCGTCACCAGCACCCCTTTTCCCCCCCCCCCCCCCCCCCCTCCCCCTCCCCCCCCCCCCCCCCCCCCCCCCCCCCCCCACAGGGTTATAGGTAGCCATCTGCCCGCAACAGGGTTTCCAGGCAATGTTCAGTGATGTGGTAGAAATCCTTCAGCTCCTGGATCTTCGCCAGCAGCTGAGTCGGATCCACCGGTTCGGCGCGTTTGACCGCCAGGATCATCTTGTTCTTGTTGGTGTGGTCCAGTGAGATGAACTCGAACACCTTGGTTTCATAACCGCAGGCTTCGAGGAACAGCGCGCGCAGACTGTCGGTGACCATCTCCGCCTGCTGGCCCAGGTGCAAGCCATATTGCAGCATGGGCTTGAGCAGCGCCGGGCTCTGGATTTGCAGGCGGATCTGTTTGTGGCAGCACGGCGAGCACATGATGATCGACGCCCCGGAACGGATGCCGGTGTGAATCGCGTAATCGGTGGCGATGTCACAGGCGTGCAGCGCAATCATCACCTCCAGTTCGCTTGGCGCCACACTGCGCACGTCACCGCACTTGAACACCAGCCCCGGATGCTCAAGCTTGCCCGCCGCGGTGTTGCACAGGGTGACCATGTCTTCGCGCAGCTCCACACCGGTCACTTCGCCTTCGGCCTTCAAGGTGTTGCGCAGGTAGTCATGGATGGCAAAGGTCAGGTAGCCCTTTCCCGATCCGAAGTCCGCCACCCGCACCGGCTTGTCCAGCACCAGCGGCGATGACGTCAGCGCATGGCTGAACACCTCGATGAACTTGTTGATCTGTTTCCACTTGCGCGACATCGCCGGGATCAGCTCATGCTGCTTGTTGGTCACGCCAAGGTCGGCGAGAAATGGCCGACTCAAGTCGAGGTAACGGTTTTTCTCGCGGTTGTGCTCGGCGGACGGCGCTTCACGCAATTGCTGGGGCTTGCTCTTGAACAGTGAAGATTTGCCCTTTTTGCTGTATTCGAGCTGGGCTTCATCGGTTACAGACAACAAATGGGCATTTTTGAACGCCGCTGGCAACAACCCGGCAATGGTCGCCACACCGTCGACAAGCGGCAGGTTCTTAGTGATGTCGCGGGTTTTGTAGCGATAGACGAAGGACAGGCAAGACTGTGCCTTGACCGTCACCGGTTTAATGATGATCCGCTGCAGGTCCGTTTCATCGCCGACGTACTTGGCCAGCACCAATTTGATAAAGGCATTTTCATCGAGGCTGGTTTGCAGCAATTCGATGAACTGGGCGTGATGATCCGGCGCGGGGCTGGCGGAAGGAGCGGTGACAGACATGGAAAAACGGCCTCGGGCGGTGCGGATCAGAGAATGCCGAGTATTTTAGGGGGGATGAGGCTTTTGGGCACGGGCTTATTTTTGTCGCAGGTCCTGGTCACGCCGCCCAGGACCTGGTTACACCCGTTGTAACCTCAGGACTCCACCAATCGGAGTTTACGATTGGTTGGTGAATTGATGACATATTTGACAATCAGCCCTACAGGAACGGCCCATGTCAGTCCGCTGGCCGGGTCAGTGACAACGGCGACGGTTTCAGAGCTCGCGGCGATATCCAGACGTCGGCGATCGTTACTGGATTTGAGCCTGCCATAGGCATGGCTGACCAGTTTTTCCGCCAGATGCATGGGCACATCTACGCTTTCCAAATGCTTCACTGCGCGGCAAAACAACACCTGATCGTCAGTCAATCCGTTGCTTTCATGACGGATCAGGAATGCCTGGGCGATTGCCAACAGCTCCTCGTCCAACACCCCGTTTTCAGCAGATCCAGCCATGCTCATGACTCCAGTTGTGCATCCGTCGATGGAACACTCTGCGCAACAGGTTTTGCGGCGCGCCGCAAGTCAGGTCCGGCGCAGGGCAGATGCACCGCTGGGTTGGGCATTCCACTGGGGGAAAGTTCGTGGGTCATTTCAAATTCAGCCCGGACCGACCAGCCGCAGGCTTCCGACGTACATTGCAGATAGGCCACCCGCAGGAAAATATGCCGCCCCTCGCTGGTTCGGATGCGCATCCGGCTCAAGCAATGCGGACACACCATTTTGTAAGTACTCATGATTGTTTCCCGCTGGTCATCTGGTGGTAATCGATTTGATCAAACGCAATACTGCTTGAAACATTGATTGCGGTGCTCCGGCCTTGCAGGAAATGCCTGCCAGATAAAAGGAAGTGCAACGGGCAGATACGTAACAGGTATGAGGCAAGCTCGTAGGAAATCACCCTGATACCATTAGGAAGTTTCGACATCGTATTCTTCTGTCTCATAGTTGATGATTGATTACTTACAAGAAAAAAAGTACTCATTACGCATAAGTTATGCACTCAAAAAGAGTATGTCAAAAGGAAGAGGCTCAAATTGCGTAGCAAAAAATCACAAGACGTTTTGTCTCGACTCAAGCTAATTACCGACACAAAAACCGATGCATCCTTGTCTTCCGCACTGAAAATCAGTCCGCAAACACTCAGCAGCTGGAAGGGCCGCGACAGCACGCCATACTCATTATGCGTAGAAATTGCTGAAACTCGCGGTATCTCTCTCGACTGGTTGCTACTGGGTGAGGGACCGATCCTGCGTACGGTTTCAACCGACCCGCTCGAGGGCACTCAAGAAAGTACGACACGGGAAAACACCATTCTCGCGATGTGGCGATTGCTCGACGAAGATGACCGTTGCGCCATACAAAACGCCCTTGAGGAAAAACGCCGCTTGCGTGACATGGAACTCAAACTGTCGGAAATGGCTTCCATACTTTCATCACTTCAACACCCGAATGAAACTTGAAGTTGCGGATAGTCCGAAGTTCATGACTTCAAGGCGCGCCACAACACCACGATGCTTCCACCGCTGCGAACAATCATTGCGCACGTCAAAACACTCACGACGGCATGCCACACACTCACCGGCGCAAATGTCAGCAATACATCCATGCCAGCGACGCAAAACACTCCCCCACACAGGCTGGTCAATAGTCCGTCGCGCCAACAGTGATGCTCTTCGTCACGCTGATAACAGGCCAGCCTGAACGCACTCAGCAGGTGAGCAATGCCTGTTATAAGAATCAGAACGACCCTTTCATCCTCCATCACCCTCGCCCCCTGAAATGCCGAATGATTTCACCGAGACCGGCGCCATCGATCCACAGCATGATTTTGATGCTGATGGGAATAACGATCAGCGCACAGAGAAACGCTGTCACGCCCGAAGTCAGGAAGGGTGTGAGTTGCAGCGCAACAGGAGTAAAGAGATAACCGACGCCCGCCGACAGTAGCCAGGAACCGATTCGCTGCCAGGCTTTGAAGTTGCTGCGGGTGGTGGTAACCAGCCAGGCGCCGAGCGATGCGCCGAACAGCGCCTCACCGTCGATCGCAGGCAATGTCGCGAGACCCAATCCCAATAGAAGCCCGCTGATACTGCTGTATACCGAATCAGTCAGGTTCATGGGCACCCCGCACAGCGGTATCGCCAAGGGATATGACGCCCGATTCAATGGCCTTGAGCAACGCGGCACTGCGGGAACTGACGGCGAACTTGCGGCGGATATTGGAGAAATGAAAGTTGACCGTGGCTTCCGAGCAATTCTGAATCCGGGCAATTTCCCAGGATGTCTTGCCTTTCAGGCACCACAGTAAGGTTTGCGTTTCCTTTGCAGTCAGCCGTGCCGGCGGCGGGTTACCCTCGTCGTCGAGTGCTGAAGCGGAAAAGGAATCGAGCGATTGATGCGTTGGCATAAAAAGTCCCTCTACGTCAGAACGCCTGTCGCAAGGCGTTCGCTGTTAGAGGGATGTTGAAGACAACCTGGCCCCTGAACAACACGCGGTCGTTGTACCGTGGACGGCTACACAAACGCTCTGGATCAAGGCTTAGCCGAGTACCACCAACCGGTTCGGCAACTCGTTGCGAACATGCGTCACCGGCACATGCACCTTGAGCAACTCGCCACAGGCCTCGACGCAGCTGACGAAGCCTTTCAAGGTCTGCCCCTCCCGTACCTGCCGGGTGAACTCGGCGACAATCGCGTCCCAGTTCTTGTTGTCGAGGCGGCTGGAGATGCCTTCGTCCACCAGGATCTCCACGTAACGCTCGGCCTCGGAGACGAAAATCAGGATGCCGGTGCTGCCCACGGTGTGGTGCAGGTTTTGCTCGAGGAATTGCCGGCGCGCCAGGTTCGAGGCGCGCCAGTGACGCACCGAACGCGGGACCAGGTGGGTGGTGATTTTCGGCAGCCGGAACACCAGGCACAGTACGATGAAGCTGATCCATTGCACCAGCAACAGGCTGTGCAGGGTCAACCAACCAGTCAGGTAGTGCACGATACCCGGTACAACCAGCGCCAATAGACTGGCCCAGAGCAGCGGGATGTACGCATAGTCGTCGGCGCGGGCCGCAAGCACCGTCACCAGTTCCGCGTCGGTGTCGCGCTCGACCCGGGCAATCGCCTCGGCAACCTTGCGTTGTTCGTGTTCAGTCAGTAATGCCATGTCTTAAAACACTCATTCATTATTGTTCTATCACCAGCCGCCCGACGAACCGCCGCCCCCGAAACTGCCCCCACCGCCGCTGAAGCCTCCGCCGCCACCGCCGCCAAAACCTCCGCCGCCGAAGCCCCCACCGCCGAAACCGCCCGAGCCACCCGAGCCGCCGCGACCGGCGGGAAGAATACCGAGCATCTGGCAGACAAACACCGTCAGGATGAACAACAACAGCAAAAACACGAACAAGCCCGGATGCCGCGAGACGAAATCGTCACCGGGATCGCCGCTGGACTCATACACCGTCGACGGCTCGTCCAGGGGATTACCGCCCAGCACCACCAGCATCGCCGCCACACCGTCGCTGATGCCTTTGCCGTAATTGCCGGCCTTGAACGCCGGCGTTATCACTTGATTGATGATGACCGAGCTCTGCGCGTCAGTCAGGCGATCCTCCAGGCCATAACCGACTTCAATGCGCAATTTGCGCTCATCGCGGGCGACGATCAGCAACGCGCCGTTGTTCTTGTCTTTCTGGCCGATCCCCCAATAGCGGCCAAGCTGATAGCCGAAGTCGGCGATGTCGGTGCCCTGCAGGTCCGGCAAGGTCACTATCACAAGCTGCTCGCCGGTGGCTTTTTCATGGGCCTGTAGCTGTTGCGTCAGCTGCTCGCGCACCGATGGCTCGATCATTTGGGCGTTATCCACCACCCGCCCGGTCAACGCCGGAAACTTCAGTTCAGCCTGGACCGCCAGGGCAAACACCCACAACAACAGCACCAGGCCAGTTTTCAACACGCGCATGGGCGACCTCAGAATTTGACCTCAGGCGGCTTCTCCGAACCCGGCGTGGCCTCGAACGTCTCGCGAACCGGCAGGTTGCTGTACATCACCGTGTGCCACAGGCGACCGGGGAATGTACGGATTTCGGTGTTGTACTTCTGCACCGCCAGGATGAAATCGCGCCGGGCCACGCTGATCCGGTTCTCGGTGCCTTCGAGCTGGGATTGCAGGGCAAGGAAGTTCTGATTGGCCTTGAGGTCCGGGTAGCGTTCGGACACCACCATCAAGCGACTCAGGGCGCCACTGAGCTGATCCTGGGCCTGCTGGTACTGCTTGAGTTTCTCCGGGTTGTCCAGGGTGGAGGCGTCGACCTGGATCGACGTGGCCTTGGCCCGCGCCTCGATGACGGCAGTCAGGGTGTCTTTTTCATGGGCGGCATAACCCTTGACGGTCTCCACCAGGTTGGGAATCAGGTCGGCGCGGCGCTGATACTGATTCTGCACCTGACCCCAAGCGGCCTTGGCCTGCTCATCGAGGGTTGGGATATTGTTGATGCCGCAGGCGGTCAGCAGCGTGGCCATCACCAGCAACGTGGCGACTTGCAGCCGCGACCGGTAGGACTGTCGTGCATTCATCACAGTGATGCTCCCTTCACATTTCATGGAAAAAACAACCGGCGACCCTCTCGGCCGGCTCTTGGGGCATAATCGGCCGCGCCACTGGATTGCATCGGGGCAATGGGCTAAAAGATGCCCTGCGCAAAAAATCGCATCGGGCATTCGGCTGCCGTTTTTCGTAGCAGCCCCCGAACAACAATAGTCGCTCCCTAAATTTTGGCTGGCCGGCGTGACCATCGCCGCTTGGGCCCTTGAGAAAACTATTCATGAAGAAGCTGTGTTTGCTGGGCCTGCTCGTCAGCCTGGCCAGTCACCACGTATTGGCCGCTACGACTCCCCCGCCGCTGGAAAACAAGGACGCCTTCATCAGCAACCTGATGAAGCAAATGACCCTCGAAGAGAAAATCGGCCAGTTGCGCCTGATCAGCATCGGCCCGGAAATGCCCCGGGAGCTGATTCGCAAGGAAATCGCAGCCGGCAACATCGGCGGTACGTTCAACTCGATCACCCGTCCCGAAAACCGTCCGATGCAGGACGCGGCCATGCGCAGCCGGCTGAAGATCCCGATGTTCTTCGCCTATGACGTGATCCATGGCCACCGCACCATTTTCCCGATCCCGCTGGCCCTGGCGTCTAGCTGGGACATGGACGCCATCGGCCTGTCCGGGCGCATCGCCGCCAAGGAAGCCGCCGCCGACAGCCTCGACATCACCTTCGCGCCGATGGTCGACATCTCCCGCGATCCGCGCTGGGGCCGCACCTCCGAAGGCTTCGGCGAAGACACCTACCTGGTGTCGCGCATTGCCGGCGTGATGGTCAAGGCATTCCAGGGCGTAGGTGCCAACGCCGCCGACAGCATCATGGCCAGCGTCAAGCACTTCGCCTTGTACGGCGCAGTCGAGGGCGGTCGCGACTACAACGTGGTCGACATGAGCCCGGTCAAGATGTACCAGGACTACCTGCCACCGTACCGCGCCGCCATCGATGCCGGCGCCGGCGGGGTCATGGTCGCGCTGAACTCGATCAACGGCGTGCCGGCCACGGCCAACACCTGGCTGATGAACGACCTGTTGCGCAAGGAATGGGGCTTCAAGGGCCTGGCCGTCAGCGATCACGGCGCGATCTTCGAGCTGATCAAGCACGGCGTCGCGGCTGACGGTCGCGAAGCGGCGAAACTGGCGATCAAGGCCGGCATCCACATGAGCATGAACGACACCCTGTACGGCAAGGAACTGCCGGGGCTGTTGAAGTCCGGCGAAATCCAGCAGAGCGACATCGACAATGCCGTGCGTGCCGTGCTGGACGCCAAATACGACATGGGCCTGTTCAAGGACCCGTACCTGCGCATTGGCAAGGCCGAGGATGATCCGGTCGACACCTACGCCGATAGCCGCCTGCACCGCGCCGAGGCCCGTGATGTGGCGCGTCGCAGCCAGGTATTGCTGAAGAACAGCAACGAAACCCTGCCGCTGATGAAAACCGCGAAAATCGCCCTGGTCGGCCCGCTGGCCAAGGCGCCGATCGACATGATGGGCAGTTGGGCCGCCGCCGGCCGTCCGGCGCAATCGGTAACCCTGTTCGATGGCATGAGCAATGTGATCGGTGACAAGTCGAACCTGATCTACGCCCGTGGCGCCAATATCACCAGCGACAAACAGATCCTCGGTTACCTGAACTTCCTCAACTTCGATGCGCCGGAAGTGGTCGATGATCCGCGTCCGGCCAATGTGCTGATCGATGAAGCGGTGAAAGCAGCCAAGGACGCTGACGTGGTGGTCGCCGCCGTAGGCGAGTCCCGTGGCATGTCCCACGAATCGTCGAGCCGCACCGACCTGAACATTCCGGAAAACCAGCGAGAGCTGATCCGCGCCCTGAAAGCCACCGGTAAACCACTGGTGCTGGTGCTGATGAACGGCCGTCCATTGACGCTGCTCGACGAAAAGGAACAGGCCGACGCGATCCTGGAAACCTGGTTCACCGGCACCGAGGGCGGCAACGCCATCGCCGACGTGCTGTTCGGTGATTACAACCCGTCGGGCAAGCTGCCGATCAGCTTCCCGCGTTCGGTGGGCCAGATCCCGACCTACTACAACCACCTGACCATTGGCCGGCCGTTCACCCCGGGCAAACCGGGCAACTACACCTCGCAATACTTCGATGACACCACCGGTCCCCTGTTTCCGTTCGGCTACGGCTTGAGCTACACCGATTTCAACCTGAGCGACATGGCCCTGTCGTCGACCACGCTGAACAAGACCGGCAAGCTCGATGCCAGCGTTACAGTGAAGAACACCGGCAAGCGTGATGGCGAAACCGTGGTGCAGTTGTACATCCAGGACGTGGCTGGCTCGATGATTCGTCCGATCAAGGAACTGAAGAACTTCCAGAAAGTGCTGCTCAAGGCCGGCGAACAGAAAGTCGTGCACTTCACCATCACCGAGGATGACCTGAAGTTCTACAACGCCCAGCTCAAGTACGCGGCGGAGCCGGGCAAGTTCAACGTGCAGATCGGCCTGGATTCCAGTGACGTGACTCAGCAGAGCTTTGAGCTACTGTAATTCCAAGGCAATGCAGTAAACCTGTGGGAGGGGGGGGGGGGGGGGGGGGGGGGGGGGGGGGGGGGGGGGGGGGGGGGGAGAGGTAGGTTGGTGAAAGGGGGTTCCCCCCCCCCCCCCCCCCCCCCCCCCCCCCCCCCCCCCCCCCCCCCCCCCGCTCCCACAGTGTCTTTTGTTAGGCGACTATCCGCGCTTATCCAGCAGATTGACCACCAACCGATCCACCCATCCCCACACCCGCTGCTTGACCCGCCGCCACAGCGGCCGGCGTTGCCATTCCTCCAGGCTGACTTCCTGGCTCAGGGCGAAATCCCTTTCGAAACTTGCCACCACCGCCCGGGTCAGTCCGGGGTCCAGTGCTTCGAGATTGGCCTCCAAATTGAACCGCAGGTTCCAGTGATCGAAGTTGCACGAGCCGATGCTCACCCAATCATCGATCAGCACCATCTTCAGGTGCAGAAAGCAGGGCTGGTATTCGAAAATCTGCACACCAGCCTTGAGCAACCGCGGATAGTAGCGATGCCCGGCGTAACGTACCGAAGGGTGATCGGTGCGCGGCCCCGTCAGCAGCAAACGCACATCGACGCCTCGGGACGCCGCGCGGCGCAGTGAGCGACGGACCTTCCAGGTCGGCAAAAAGTACGGCGTGGCCAGCCAGATACGCCGCTGGCCGCTGTTCAAGGCGCGAATCAGTGATTGCAGGATGTCCCGGTGCTGACGGGCGTCGGCGTAGGCGACCCGGCCCATGCCCTCGCCCGTGGACGGCACGCGAGGCAGGCGCGGCAGGCCGAAATGCGAGGCGGGTTTCCAGGCGCGACGATGACGGTTGGCGATCCACTGGCGGTCGAACAGCAATTGCCAGTCGGTCACCAGCGGGCCGGTGATTTCCACCATCACTTCATGCCACTCGCTGACGTCTTCACCCGGCGTCCAGAACTCATCGGTCACGCCGGTGCCGCCGACTACGGCCAATGTTTGATCCACCAGCAACAACTTGCGGTGATCACGGTAGAAGTTGCCGACCCAGCGCCGCCAGCTCAGGCGATTGTAGAAACGCAGCTCGACCCCGGCGGCCATCAGGCGCTGGCGCAAGGTCAGGGTGAAGGCGAGACTACCGTAGTCATCGAACAGGCAGCGCACCCGTACACCGCGCTCGGCGGCCTGGACGAGCGCCTGCACCATCGCCTCGGCGCAGGCCCCCGCCTCGACCAGATACAACTCCAGTTCGACCTGCTCCTCAGCGCGGGCAATCGCCACCAGCATGCGCGGGAAAAACTGCGGGCCGTCGATCAACAGTTCGAAGTGATTGCCTTCACGCCAGGGAAAGATCGGGCCGGCCATGTCAGCGCGCCGTGAAAATCAGCACGGCACCCACCGGCACCGACAGGCTGATGGCCGACAGACCGGCGACCTTGCGCAACGTTTCCAGGCCTGGGGCCAGGTCGAAATCTTCGGCATTGATCACCAGCGGCTCCAAGGTCACCACCTGAAAGCGCCGGTCATCCAGACGCGTGGCGAGCAATTGGGCGTTGTAGCTGTGCTGTTTGCCATGCAAGTCGACGGTCAGCGGCAAGCGCAACTCCAGTTGCGCACCGGAGGCGAGGTCGTTGATCGGGCGCAGATCGATTTGGGTGGTGATCAAGGCTTCTGGAAATTTCTCGATCTCGAACAATTCCTTGCGCATGCGTTCATCACGCAACGGAATGCCGCTGTTGATCGAATCGAGCTCGACTTCCACCTGTGCCAGTCCCTTGGGATCGACCTTGCCGTGCAGCACCAGAAAGCGCTGCACTTCGGAAACATTGGCGTTTTTGGTGCTGACGAACGACAACCGCGAGGATTCGCCGTCCAGGTACCAATCGGCCCGGGCCGACAGGCTCGCGCCGGCCAACAGGAGGATGGCGAGGGTTTGAGAAACAGACCGCTTGAACATAGAGACTCGTGGGGGCAGATAAACCTGTGCTGAACCTTAACTGGCTTGTCACAAGTTGCAAACTTTCCGTTCCTCCCAACCTGCCTTTGTGGCGAGGGAGCTTGCTCCCGTTCGACTGCGCAGCAGACGCAAAAACCTGTGTATGTTTTCTGTCTGAAGAAATTCGTTGCTCGTTTTGGGAGCGCTTCGCACTCCAGCGGGAGCAAGCTCCCTCGCCACAAAATCCCCCTCGACTACCTCATCGCTTGCTGCACATCCCCAATGGTCGCCGCCAAGCTACTCAAGTGCAGGCTCAGCACCCGCTCCACCGGCGCCTCGTCCATCGGCCAATGCAGCGCCATGCTGCCGACCAGGCGGCCATCGGTACGGATCGGCAAGGCCACCGCGCGGATCAGAAATGGCAGGCGCACCGGGTATTCCCAGTGGCCTTCGGTGCGCTGGCCGAAACCCTGATGCAGCGATTGGTCGGTGACACGCAACAGGGATTCGTCACTGATTTGCTCACGGGCAGCCAGGCGTTCCACTTCATGACTTTGCAACTCGCCCAGGCAAGCGCGGCCCATGGCGGAATGAAACAGGCTGGCATTGTGACCGACGATCTGGCAGTTGTTCGGATAGCGTTTGCGCAACACCGTGGGGATCGCGCTTTCCATAACCTCCACCCGCTCGCCGTCGAAGCACGACAGATCCGCCACCAGCCCGGTGCGCTCGCTCAATTCCAGCAACAGCGGCGCGGCATTCTCCACCAGACGCCGCTTGAAGCGTTGCCGGCTGTCGCCAAACAGGCGCTTGGCGCATAACCGATAACGCCGGTCGCTCAAGCCACGATAGATCCAGCCCTGTTCCTGCAAGGTCAGCAACATGCGCGACACCGTGGCCTTGGGCAAAGTCGTCAGGTAGTGCAACTCCTCCAGGCCCAATGCCTGATGCTCGCCCAGCAATTCGACGATCGCCAAGGCGCGCTCCACGGATCGTACGCTGCCGGTTTCTGCCTTGCTGTCCATGAGATCGACCTCCCTATGTCCGGAATGGATGATCGTTTTTACAGCAAATTACGCGCCCGCGCGGAATGCTCAGACGCTTTGCAGACCAGCGGGTGGCCGGCGCTTGACCCATTGGGTCAACTGTTCATGGGCATAAGCCAGTTGCAGAACGGCGAGGTCGGCCTGGGCCGGGCCAATGATTTGCAGGCCCATCGGCAGCCCCGCCGGGTTGAAACCCACCGGCACGTTCATGCTCGGCAACCCGGCCAGGGTCGGCCCTATTACCACCTCCATCCAGCGGTGATAGGTGTCCATGGCCTGCCCGCCAACGACGCGCGGCCAAGGGGTGTGTGCATCAAAAGGGAACACTTGGGCGGTGGGCAACAGCAAAAAGTCGTAACGTTCGAACAACTCGCTCAACGCCCGGTACCACTCACTGCGACTGACCGAGGCCTGGTAAACATCCGCCGCCGTCAGGCGCAACCCGCCTTCGATTTCCCATCGGGCTTCAGGCTTGAGTTGTTCGCGCTTCTGCGGATCGGCGTACAACCCGCCAAGACTGCCCTGCACCAGCCAGTGGCGATGCACCAGCCAGGTCTGCCACAGGCGTTCCATGGAGAAATCCGGCTGGCAGGCTTCGACCTTGCAGCCCAGTGCCGCGAAGTCCTGCAGCGCCGACTCACACAGGCTCATCACCCCGGGGTCCATCGGCAGGTAGCCGTTGTAGTCGCCCAGCCAGCCGATCCGTACATCTTTGAAATCCTGGGCCAGCGGTTGGTGAAACACCTCCGGACTCTGAGCCAGCGACAACGGCACACGGGCGTCGTAACCAGCCTGGGTCCCGAGCAGGCGGGCAACATCGGTGACGGTACGGCCCATCGGCCCTTCGGTAGCCAGTTGCTGGACGAACACCTCTAGCGCCGGGCCGTGGGGCACGCGGCCCAGGGACGGTCGAAAACCGAAGACGTTGTTGAAGGCCGCCGGGTTGCGCAGCGAGCCCATCATGTCGCTGCCGTCGGCCACCGGCAGCATGCGCAAGGCCAGCGCCACCGCCGCCCCGCCGCTGCTGCCGCCAGCGACCAACGAGTGATCGTAGGCATTGGTGGTGGTACCAAACACCGTGTTGTAGGTCTGCGAGCCGAGGCCGAATTCAGGGACATTGGTCTTGCCGATGATGATCGCCCCGCTCTCGCGGACACGCGCCACACTGATAGCATCCTGTGTTGGCACTTGCTCGGCGAACAGCGGAGAGCCCATGGTCGTGTGTAAACCGGCAGTGGCCGCCAGATCCTTGATCGCCTGGGGCATGCCGTGCATCCAGCCACGGGACTGGCCCTGATCCAGTTGTCGGTCGCAGGCTTCGGCTTCTGCCAGCAGATCCTCAGCCGGACGCAGGGACACCAGCGCATTGACCTGCGGATTGAAGTGCTCGATATGCGCCAGGTATGCCTGCATCACTTCGCGACAGGAGACCTCCCGCGCGTGGATCGCTTGGGACAACGCATCGGCGTCCAGTTCAACAATCGGATGGATGCTCAAGGTTTCACTCCCAGTTCAAGTTCGAGGGATTTGCCAGCATGTGGTTTCTCCTGCATGCAGTAGGTACCCAACAGCGTCAGCAGGCAAGCGAACAACACGTAGAAGGATGGCGCCACCGGTGTCGCCAGTGCCTTGCTCAGCCAGGTGACGATCAAGGGGGCAAAACCGCCGAAGACCATGACCGCGACGTTATAGGCCACCGAGACCCCGGTGGAACGCACTTCGACGGGAAACTGTTCGGCCAGCGCCGTTGGTGCCGGGCCGAAGAAGCCGCCGATCGCACTGCACAGCAGCAATTGCATCACCAGTAGACGCTCCACCGAAGGCGCTGCCGCGACCCACACGTACAGCGGATAGACCATTAGGAAAAATGCCAGGGTGAACGCCATCAATACCGGACGGCGGCCGAGTCTGTCCGACAGCGCGCCGGACAACGGAATCACCACGGTCATCACGGCCACCGCAAGCATCTGCACCAGCAGCACCTGATCCAGCGGCAGCCCCAGATTCTTGTGGGCAAAGGTCGGCATGTTGACCAACACCACGTAGAACGACACGGTCGCGCCACAGGCCAGGCCCATGGACACCAGAATCGCCCGCCGATGCTCGCGGATTACTTGCAGCAAACCGGGGCTCGCGCCTTTGGCCTGTTTGCGCGCTTCGAGGAACTCCTCCGGCTCTTCCATGTGCTTGCGTATCCACAAGCCCACCGGGCCAATCAACAGACCGATCACGAATGGAATTCGCCAACCCCAGCTGTCCAGCGCCTCGGGGGACAGCAAATGCGTGAACAACGCGACCATTCCCGCCCCGGAAAACACTGCCAGGCATTGCCCGACCAATTGCCACGAACCGTACAAGCCTTTGCGGTGGGCCGGTGCGCTCTCTACCAGGAACGCCGTGGCGCTGGCGTACTCGCCGCCGGTGGCGAAACCTTGCAGCATCCGTGCAACCACGATCAACAACGGTGCGCCCATGCCGATGGCCGCGTAGTTCGGCGCAAAGGCGATCAGTGCGATGGACACGGTCATCAGGCGAATGATCATCTGCATTGCCGCCTTGCGACCTTTGCGGTCCGAATACATGCCCAACAAAATGCCACCCACCGGGCGCATGAAGAAACCGACGCCGAAGGTGGCCAGGGCCATCAGCAAGGAAGCGTATTCGTCGTCGGAAGGGAAAAACTGCCGGGCGATGATGCTGGCCAGAAAGCCGTAAACGATGAAGTCATACCATTCCAGCGCATTGCCGATCACGGCGGCGACCACCTGCCGGGTACGCGAAACGCCTGTGCTTGAAGTGTGCATGGGGAACTCTCCAAAAACCTGTTGGGTGTTAACGGGCGCGACTTAACGCGCCCGGTCCAGCGGCAGTAGAAAGTGAAGAAGTCAGGCCGGCTTGAGCCAGCTCTCGGCCAGCGCGCCCCAAAATGCCGCGCCGGTCAGTAGGATGTCGTCGTTAAAGTCGTAGGCCGGGTTGTGCACCATTGGTCGCGACACGCCGTTGCCGATGAACAGGTAGGCGCCGGGGCAGCGTTGCAGCATCCAGGCGAAGTCTTCGCTGCCCATGAGTTTGGCGGTGTTGCCGTCCACTGCGTCTTCGCCAACCAGTTCGACACCGACCTGACGGGCGAACTCGGTTTCGGCGGCGTGATTGACCAGTACCGGATAGGCCGGACGGTGTTCGATGGTCGAGCTGCAACCGAAGCTGCGGGCCTGGGATTCGATGATCGCGCGCACGCGCTCGAGAGTCTGTTCACGCACCTGGGCATTCAGCGCCCGCAGGCTTAAGCGCAGGATCGCCTGCTGTGGAATGACGTTGGCCGCTTCCCCGGCTTGCAACGCCCCCACCGTGACCACCGCCGCCTGCTGCGCATCGATATTGCGCGCGACCACGGTTTGCAGGGCCATGACCACACTGGCCGCCGCCACCAACGGATCCACCGCCAGATGCGGCATCGAGCCATGCCCCCCAACCCCTTCGATCGTCACGGTGAGCAGATCCTGCGATGCCATCATCGGGCCCGTGCGAAAGCCCAGATGCCCCGCGGGCAGGCCCGGCATGTTGTGCATGCCGAACAGCGCATCGCAGGGGAAACGTTCGAGCAAGCCGTCAGCGAGCATCGCTTCGGCGCCACCTTGCCCTTCTTCGGCCGGCTGGAAAATCAGGGTCAGGGTGCCGTCGAACTGACGAGTCGCCGCCAGGTAACGCGCCGCCCCCAGCAACATCGTGGTGTGACCGTCATGGCCGCAGGCATGCATGCAGCCTTGATGTCGGCTGCTGTAGGCCGCGCCGGTGTTTTCGATGATCGGCAGCGCATCCATGTCGGCGCGTATCCCGAGCTTGCGCGAGCCGTTGCCGTTGCGCAGCACGCCAACCACACCGGTTTTGCCGATGCCGGTGTGCACCTCGTAACCCCATTCTTCAAGGGATTTGGCCACAAGCGCCGAAGTACGGTTTTCCTCGAAGCCGAGTTCCGGGTGGGCATGGATGTCCTGGCGGGTGGCGTGCAGGTCGCTGGCCACGTCGTTGAGCCAGGCAAGGATGTGCTGATGTCGGGTCATGACGATTGTCCTCAGGCCGGGTGTATTCCCGTTCTTTTTGTTCGTGGCGATTTCGCGACACATCAAGGCAGGTCGCGCTCACCGCCAGATAACCGCGAGTCGCGGGCGAGGACAATCGAATCTGGTTCCACGGTGTGGAACCACGGAAACAGGGGCACCGAAATACCTGTAGGAGCGAGCATGCTCGCGATGGTCGCCAACGATAACGCGGGGGGGGCGGCGATAACAGGGGGTGGTGGGGTCGTCGTGAGCGGGGTTGGTCCTGAAGGTTGGGGATGTGGGG
>NZ_JBPKAM010000123.1:0-15626 GCF_051216495.1 Pseudomonas baetica
ACCCCGCCTAAAAAAACCCCCCCCCACGGGTTTGGTGGCGTCACACACACCCCTTGGGTGATTTCCCCCCCCCGCGATGGGGCCATTACATCCGACAGCGATGCCGGATGAGGATCAGTCTTCGCGTTTAACCACCAGCGTCAGAATGTCATAACTGGCCACCAGCTCGCCCAGCTGGTTGGTGACTTCCACGTCCCATGCCACCACCCCTTGCGGAACGCCCTGCGGGCTTTTCTTGCCCTGGTCGATCTTGCGTTTGCAGGTCAGGCGGGCCTGGATGGTGTCGCCGATGCCCACCGGGTTGATGAAGCGCAGGGTGTCGAGGCCGTAGTTGGCCAGGACCGGACCCACGCCAGGGGATACGAACAGGCCGGCCGCCGCCGATAGTACGAAGTAACCGTGGGCGATGCGCTTGCCGAATTGCGATTCCTTGGCTGCGATGTCGTCGAAGTGCATGTAGAAGTGGTCGCCCGACAGGCAACCGAAGTTCACCAGGTCAGCCTCGGTGACGGTACGACGGTGGGTCAGCAGCGACTCGCCGATCTGCAGGTCCTGGAAGTAGCGACGGAACGGGTGCACTTCGGTTTCGATGACCTTGGCGCCGCGTACGTATTCGCCGGTAACTGCCGCCAGCATGGTTGGCGAGCCTTGTACCGCGGCGCGTTGCAGGTAGTGTTTCACCGCACGCAGGCCACCGAGTTCTTCACCGCCACCGGCACGACCCGGACCGCCGTGCTTGAGTTGCGGCAGCGGCGAGCCGTGGCCGGTGGATTCGCCGGCGCAGGTGCGGTCCAGTATGTGCAGGCGACCGTGCAGGGCAGCGGCGACCGGAACGACTTTGGCGGCGATTTGCGGATCCTTGGTCACCAGGCTGGCCACCAGGCTGCCTTTGCCGCGAGCGGCCAGGGCCAGGGCTTCGTCGATGTCGTCATAGGCCATCAGGGTGCTGACCGGACCGAACGCTTCGATGTCGTGAGCACCGCCTTCAGCGTGCGGGTCGCGAGCCTGCAACAGGGTCGGGGCGAAGAACGCGCCCTTGTCGACGTTTTCGCCGCGAGGGTTGAAACCATCACGGGCACCGAACAGCAGGTCGCTGCTCTGCAACAGCATTTCCAGGCGCTCGGCCACGTCTTTCTGTTGATCGTGGGACGCCAGTGCGCCCATGCGCACGCCTTCCACCGATGGATCGCCGACCACGACTTTGGCCAGGCGATCACGCAGGCGCGTGGCCACAGCATCGATGTGTTTGGCCGGGACGATGGCGCGACGGATGGCGGTGCATTTCTGCCCAGCCTTGGTGGTCATTTCCTTGGCGACTTCCTTGACGAACAGGTCGAATTCTTCGTCGTCCGGAGTCACGTCCGGAGCGAGGATCGCGCAGTTCAGCGAGTCGGCTTCGGCGGTGAACGGCACCGAGTTGCGGATCAGGTTCGGGTTGACCCGCAGCTTGGCGGCTGTGTCGGCGGAACCGGTGAAGGTCACCACGTCCTGGCCTTGCAGGCGGTCCAGCAAGTCGCCGGTGCCGCCGATGATCAGCTGCAGGCTGCCCGCTGGCAGGAGGCCGGATTCGTCCATCAGGCGCACCACGGCTTCGGTCAGGTAGCTGGTGGCGCTGGCTGGCTTGACGATGCACGGCATGCCCGCGAGGAAGCTCGGTGCGAATTTTTCCAGCATGCCCCAGATCGGGAAGTTGAAGGCGTTGATGTGCACGGCCACGCCGCCGCGAGGCACCAGGATGTGGGTACCGGCGAAGGAGCCCATCTTGCTCAGCTGCATGGCCGGGCCTTCGTGGACCACGTTGCCCGATGGCAGCTCGCGCGAGCCGAGGCTGGCGTAGGTGAACAGCGTGCTGTTGCCGCCTTCGATGTCGATCCAGCTGTCGGCACGGGTCGCGCCGCTGTGGTGGGAGATCGCGTAGAGCTGTTCCTTGCGTTCGGCCAGGTACAGGGCCAGGGCTTTGAGGCGCTGGGCGCGTTGCTGGAAGTCTAGGGCCATCAAGCCGCTGACGCCTTGGCGACGACCGTGTTCGATGGCTTCGGCGAAGTCCGGACGCTCTTCATGAGTGCAGGCGATTTCATGGCCGTCGATGGCGCTGCGCAGGATTTGCGCGCCTTGTTGGCCGATCCAGCGGCCGGCGATGAAGCTTTGCAGGGTAGGTGTATGAGACATCAGGATTGCTCCGGGTTTGGTCAGTGTCAGGCGCGGCCATGGCCGCGCCGTTCAATAGGTTGATCAGTGCTGGCTGGCGCCCGAGGCGCCGATGCCGGTCATGGAACGGATGAACTGCGCCAGGTAACGGCCGCGCTCAAGGGCGGCGCGTGGCGAACGGTCGGTGACGGAAAACAGCCAGGCGCTGAAGAAGGCCAGGCTCATGGAAAACAGTGCCGGGTTGGAATACGGGAACAGCGCCTTGTCGTGGTGCATGACGTTGACCCATACCGCCGGGCTCAATACCAGCAGGACAATCGCCGAGACCAGTCCCGCCAGGCTGCCCAGCACCGCGCCGCGTGTGGTCAGGCCTTTCCAGTACATCGAAAGGAACAGCACCGGGAAATTCACCGACGCCGCGATGGCCAGCACCAGTCCCGAGAGGAACGCAATGTTCTGCGATTCGAACAGCAGGCCGAGGATGATCGCCAGCACGCCGATGCACAGCGTGGCGATCCGCGACACGCGCATCTCCTGTTGTTCGCTGGCCTGACCCTTGCGGATCACACAGGCATACAGGTCGTGGGACACCGCCGAGGCGCCGGACAGCGCCAGCCCGGCCACCACTGCCAGAATGGTGGCGAAGGCCACCGCCGAAATGAAACCGAGGAACAGGTTGCCACCCACCGCTTGGGCGAGGTGAACGGCGACCATGTTGCCGCCGCCGATGATCGCGCCCGCCGCGTCACGGTACGCCGGATCGGTGCCGACCATGACGATGGCGCCGAAGCCGACGATGATCAGCAGCAGGTAGAAGTAGCCGATGAAACCGGTGGCGTAGAACACGCTTTTACGCGCTTCCTTGGCGTCGCTGACGGTGAAGAAGCGCATCAGGATGTGCGGCAGGCCGGCGGTGCCGAACATCATGCCCAGCCCCAGGGAAATCGCGTCGATCGGGTTGGACAGCAAGCCACCCGGCGCCATGATCGCGCTGCCCTTGGCGTGCACGGCGGTAGCGCCGGCGAACATCGCCTCGGTGCTGAAACCGAAATACTTGAGCACCATGAAGGCCATGAAGCTGGTACCGAATAGCAGCATCACCGCCTTGATGATCTGCACCCAGGTGGTGGCGAGCATGCCGCCGAAGGTCACGTAGAACACCATCAGTACACCGACCAGCATCACCGCATACAGATAGTCGATGCCGAACAGCAATTCGATCAGCTTGCCGGCACCGACCATCTGCGCCACCAGGTACATCAGGGCCACGGTCAGGGTGCCGAAGGCCGAGGTCAGGCGTACCGGGGTCTGTTCCAGGCGATAGGACACCACATCGGCGAAGGTGTATTTGCCCAGGTTGCGCAGGCGCTCGGCGATCAGGAACAGGATGATTGGCCAGCCGGCCAGTACGCCCAAGGCATAGAGCAATCCGTCGTAGCCATTGAGGAACATCATCGCGGAAATGCCGAGGAAAGACGCCGCCGAGATCATGTCGCCGGCAATCGCCAAGCCGTTCTGGAAACCGCTCATGCCACCGCCGGCGGTGTAGAAGTCACTGGCCGAGCGGGTGCGCAGGGCAGCCCAGCGGGTTACGCCGAGGGTGAACAGCACGAACACCAGGAACATGCCGATGGCGTTCCAGTTCAGTGGTCGAGACGCACCGTCGGCCGCCACCGCAAGGTCGGTGACCACCGCCAGCGGCAACAGAAACAACGCAAGCAGGCGACTCATAGGGCGCACTCCTGCTTGAGTTTGTCGTTCAGCGGGTCGATCACGTTGTTGGCGCGATAGACATAGAAACCGGTCAATGCAAAAGCCAGTACCACCATCACCACACCCACCAGCATGCCCACGGTGGTCACGCCGCCGCTCAGGGACTGGCCGAGGGTTGCCGGGGAGAACGCCACCAACAGGACAAAGCCGAAATAGATCACCAGCATGATCAGCGACAGCGACCAGTAAAGTTTCTGCTTGCGGCGTACCAGCTGGATGAAATCGGGGTGCTGACGGATCAGTTCTATGTCTTGGGGGGTCATGGGGGTGTCCTTTGTTGTTTTTGTTGTGGCCCCTGTAGGAGCGAGCATGCTCGCGATGGTCGTCAACGATGACGCGGGGTGCCTGATACCCCGCGGCGATCTCCGGTTCATCGCGAGCATGCTCGCTCCTACAAGGGATGGTGCAGGTGTTTTCAGAGCTGATCGAAGTCCAGCACCACCTTGTCGCTGACCGGGAAGGCTTGGCACGACAGGACGTAGCCGGCGGCGACTTCGTAGTCTTCCAGGGCGTGGTTGCTGTCCATATCCACTTCGCCTTCGATGACCTTGCACTTGCAGGTCGAGCACACGCCGGCCTTGCACGAGTACGGCAGTTCGGCGCCCACGGCGTTGCCGGCGTCGAGGATGCTCTGGCTGTTGCGCGGCAGGTCGAAGGCCAGGGCGCGGCCGTCGCTGATCACGGTGATGTGGCTGACCGCCGAATCCACTTGCCGGGCGGCTTCGCGGGCTTCGCGTTTCTGCTGGCTGCCGGCGGCGGCGAACAGTTCGAAGTGAATGCGCTCAGGGGCCATGCCCTTGGCCTTGAGGCTGTCGCGCACGGTTTCGGTCATTTCCTGCGGGCCGCAGATGAAGGCGGCGTCGAGGGCTTTCACGTCCAGCCAGCGGCTGAACAGCTGCTCGCATTTCTCGGCGTTGATGCGGCCGTTGTACAGGTCGACGTCCTGCTGCTCGCGGCTGAACACGAAGATCAGGTTCAGGCGTTGCAGGTAGCGATTCTTCAGGTCTTCCAGCTGTTCGCGGAACAACGCGCCGGAGCTGGAGCGGTTGCCGTACAGCAGGGTGACGCGGCTATGGGGCTCGGTTTCCAGGGTGGTCTTGATGATCGACAGGATCGGCGTGATGCCGCTGCCGGCTGCCACCGCCAGGTACTGGCCGTGGCGAGCCGGGTCGAGTTCCACGCTGAAGTGTCCGGCTGGCGGCATCACTTCCAGAACATGCCCAGCCTTGAGGTGTTCGTTGGCGAACGCGGAGAAACGCCCACCGGCCACGCGTTTGATGGCTACGCGTAGTTCACCGTCGTTGACACCGGTGCAGATCGAGTAGGAGCGACGCACTTCCTCGCCATCCATTTGGGTGCGCATCACCAGGTGCTGGCCCTGGGTAAAGTGGAAGCTGTCTTGCAGGTCCTGCGGAATCTCGAAGGCGATGGACACCGCGTCACGGGTCTCGGTGCGCACGTCCTTGATGGTCAGGCTGTGAAATTTGCTCATTGTTGTTCTCCAGCTGGACGGCGATCGCCGCTCAGATGCACTTGAAATAGTCGAACGGTTCCCGGCAATCGACGCAGCGATACAGCGCCTTGCACGCGGTGGAGCCGAACTCGCTGAGGACTTCGGTGTGGACGCTGCCGCATTGCGGGCAGGCGATCACCGGGCTTTCACCGAGCAGGCTGCGTTTACTGGTGCTGCCATCGGGAGGTGCAATGCCGTAAGCGCGCAGGCGCTCGCGGCCGCTGTCGCTGATCCAGTCGGTGGTCCAGGCCGGGGTCAGGCGGCGCTCCAGGTTCGGCGCGCGAAAACCGGCCTGCTCCAGTGCGTCGCGAATATCGCCCTCGATCACTTCGGTGGCCGGGCAGCCGGAGTAGGTCGGCGTGACCACCACGTGCAAGTGACCGGCCTGCCAGTCCAGATCGCGGACGATGCCCAGGTCCACCACGCTGACCACCGGCACTTCCGGATCCATTACCTCAGCCAGGACCGCCCAGGCGGTAGCCAGGTCGGTCGGTTGTGCCGGCCGGGCGCCGAGGTCGCTGACAATCAGATCACCAGGTTGCATCGGGGTACGCTCGTGGCAGGAACTGCATCTCGGCCAGCAAGATGCCGAGGTGTTCAGTGTGCAGTCCCTTGCGCGCGTTCAGGTAGAAGTGGCTTGCGGCAGCCGGCACCGGCAGGGTGGCGCTGGCGAAAATCGCGTCGACCTTGGCTTGCCATGCGCGAGTGACAGCGGCGATGTCCGGAGTGATGCCGGCTTCGCACAGGCGTTGTTCGCTGTCATCGGCGGCGATCAGTTCAACGGTGAAGCGCCAGACTTCCGGAATGGCCGCGAGCATGCGCTTGTGGCTTTCCTCGGTGCCGTCACCCAGACGCTCGACCCACTCGCCGGAGCGGCGCAGGTGATAGGTGACTTCCTTCACGGCCTTGGCGGCGATCCCGGCGATACGCTCATCGCTGGACTGGCTCAGGCCCTGCAACACTGGCAGGTGCCAGGCGTCGTACAGGAACTGCTTGAGCATGGTCACCGCGAAGTCGCCGTTGGGTTGTTCCACCAGCAGCAGGTTGCGATAGGCGCGCTCATCGCGACGGAAGGCCAGGTCATCGGCGTCACGGCCGTCGTCCAGCAGCTCGGCGGCGTAGTCCAGCCAGTTGCGGGCCTGGCCGACGAGGTCGAGGCCGACGTTCATCAACGCCAGTTCTTCTTCCAGTGCCGGGGCCTTGCCGCACCACTGGCACAGACGCTGGCCCTGGATCAGGGCGCTGTCGCCCAGGCGCAGCAGGTATTCGATCAGATCGGTCTTGTTAGTCATGGTCGATCTCACATGTGCCCGACTTCGGCCGGCAGCTCGTAGAAGCTGGCGTGGCGGTAAACCTTGTCGTCCGACGGATCGAACAGCGGGTCTTTTTCATCCGGCGACGAAGCGGTGATCAACGCCGAAGGCACGACCCACAGGCTCACGCCTTCGCTGCGACGGGTGTAGAGCTCGCGCGCGTTCTCGATGGCCATGGTGGCGTCGGCGGCATGCACGCTGCCGACGTGTTTGTGGTTCAGGCCGTGCTTGCTGCGCACGAAAACTTCGAAGAGGGTCCACTGGGACATTTCAATTACTCCACATCAGGTCGCCGAATCAGGCGGCGTTCTTGTTTTGTTTTTTGCGGGCGTGGGCGACAGCGGCTTCGCGGACCCAGGCACCGTCTTCGATCGCCTTGCGGCGGGTGGCGACGCGTTCCTGGTTGCACGGGCCGTTGCCCTTGAGCACTTCGTAGAATTCGTCCCACTGGATCTCGCCGAAATCGTAGTGGCCGCGTTCGGCGTTCCACTTCAGGTCCGGGTCAGGGCAGGTGCAGCCCAACAGCTCCAGTTGCGGGATGGTCTGGTCGATGAAGCGCTGGCGCAGTTCGTCGTTGCTCTGGCGCTTGATCTTCCAGGCCATGGATTGCGCGCTGTTCGGCGAGTGTTCGTCGCTCGGGCCGAACATCATCAGTGCTGGCCACCACAGGCGGTTGATCGCGTCCTGGACCATGTCCTTCTGGGCCTGGTTACCGTGGCGCATCATGGTCAGCAGGATTTCGTAGCCCTGGCGCTGGTGGAAGCTTTCTTCCTTGCAGATGCGGATCATTGCCCGCGAATAAGGGCCGTAGGAGGTGCGCTGCAGCACCACCTGGTTAACGATCGCCGCACCGTCTACCAGCCAGCCCACCGCGCCCATGTCGGCCCAGTTCAGCGTCGGGTAATTGAAGATGCTCGAGTACTTGGCCTTGCCGCTGTGCAGCTTGTCGATTTCTGTATCGCGATCGGCGCCCAGGGTTTCCATGGCGCTGTACAGGTACAGGCCATGACCGGCTTCGTCCTGGATCTTGGCCATCAATTGCAGTTTGCGTTTGAGCGTTGGCGCGCGGGTGACCCAGTTGCCTTCGGGCAGCATGCCGACGATTTCGGAGTGGGCGTGCTGGGAAATCTGCCGGATCAGGGTTTGCCGGTAAGCATCTGGCATCCAATTCTTGGCTTCGATCTTGATTTCTGAATCGATTTTTTCCTGGAAAGCGCGTTCCTCGCCGGACATCTCCGACAGGTCTTTTATGCGCTTTACGCCTGTTTCTACTAGCTGTGCGTACATGTGGGTCTCCGGCCTCTTTTTGTTCAGGGGCATTTCGCGGGCATGGAGAACTTTATAAGCGATACAGAAATTAATATCAAACGGAAAATATCGTGTCGCATGTATTTTTGTATCGCTTTGGATGAATGGTTGGCTTTGAGACGGGCCAAAGCAGAGCAGGCCTGGCAAAGATTCCCCTGTGGGAGCGAGCCTGCTCGCGAACTGGCCTGGTCGGCCGACATTTGCACTGAATGACACGCCGCATTCGCGAGCAGGCTCGCTCCCACAATTGGATTGGGTACATCCCCCATCGCAGGTAAGCCGGTTCCCGCAAGAGTGGTGTTGAAAAGGCAAAAAAAAGCCCCGCGTCAGCGGGGCTCAAAGGGGTGCAGCAGTCATGCTTTAGGGCGGTTGTCCACAACGTGGCTGGCCTTGCCCTCGGAACGTTTGATCGAATGGAACGGCCGCAGGACGATCTTCGTGCTGATCCCGATGTAGGTCTTGATGTGCTTGCTCAACTCACCGCAAACCGCCTTTTGCTGGTCGTCGGTCAGGTGCTGGTGCTCGGCCTTGAGCTCAACATGCACGTCGACGCTGTCCAGGTTGCCATTGCGATACAGATGAATCTCGTAGCACTCGGCCAGTTGTTTGACTTTCAGCACCTGCTCTTCGATCTGCGTCGGGAATACGTTAACGCCACGGATGATCAGCATGTCGTCGCTGCGTCCGGTGATTTTGTCGATGCGGCGCATCGGGCGCGCGGTGCCCGGCAGCAGGCGCGTCAGGTCGCGGGTGCGGTAGCGGATCATCGGCAGGGCTTCTTTGCTCAGGGAGGTGAACACCAGTTCACCCATCTGGCCGTCCGGCAGCACTTCGCCAGTCACCGGGTCGATGATTTCCGGGTAGAAGTGGTCTTCCCAGATGGTCGGGCCGTCCTTGGTTTCGGCGCATTCCATGGCCACGCCCGGGCCCATGATTTCCGAGAGGCCATAGATGTCCAGGGCAGTGATGCCCAGGCGCTGCTCGATGGCGCTGCGCAGTTCGGCGGTCCACGGCTCGGCGCCGAAGATGCCCAGGCGCAGGGCCAGTTTGTGCGGGTCGATGCCCTGACGCTCGATTTCATCGGCGATGTTGAGCATGTAGGACGGCGTGACCATGATGATGTCCGGCTGGAAATCCTTGATCAGTTGCACTTGTTTTTCAGTCTGGCCACCGGACATCGGGATCACGGTGCAGCCCAGGCGCTCGGCGCCATAGTGCGCACCCAAACCGCCGGTGAACAGGCCGTAGCCGTAGGAAATGTGCACCTTGTCGCCACGACGACCGCCGGCTGCGCGAATCGAACGGGCCACGACGTTGGCCCAGGTGTCGATGTCATTCTGGGTGTAGCCGACCACGGTCGGTTTGCCGGTGGTGCCGCTGGAGGCGTGCAGGCGCACCACATCGCTCATCGGCACGGCGAACATGCCGTAGGGGTAGTTGTCGCGCAGGTCGGCCTTGGTGGTGAACGGGAACTTCGCCAGGTCTTCCAGCGACTTGATGTCGTCCGGGTGTACACCCAGCTCATCGAAGCGCTGACGGTACACCGGCACGTTCTGGTAGGCGTGTTTAAGGCTCCAACGCAAGCGATCGAGCTGGTGTTGACGCAGTTCGTCGATGCTGGCGGTTTCCATCGGGTCCAGTGCAGGGCCAAGCGTGGATTGGGAAATTGGCATGTTCATGGTTTCACTCGAATTGTTTTTGTGTTCAAGCCCCTGCACGCGGGGGCTTTGAGTGCATGACCCAAGGATACCTCTGGTCTCCTTGGGAATCGCGGTTCTTTAGTGGGATAGACGCTCGATGACCAGCGCGATCCCTTGGCCGACGCCGATGCACATGGTGCACAGGGCGTAGCGGCCATTACGTTCTTCCAGCTCGTGCAGGGCGGTGGTCACCAGACGCGCGCCGCTCATGCCCAGCGGATGGCCAAGGGCGATGGCGCCGCCGTTGGGGTTGACCCGCGGGTCGGTGTCGCTCAAGCCCAACTCGCGCAATACCGCCAAACCCTGTGCGGCGAAGGCTTCGTTGAGCTCGATCACGTCCATGTCCGCCAGGCTCAGGTTGGCCAGTTCCAGCACCTTGCGGGTGGCCGGCACCGGGCCGATGCCCATGATCCGTGGTTCAACGCCGGCGGTGGCCATCGCCACCACGCGGCCACGGGCAGTCAGGCCATGGCGTTGGGCGACTTCGGGGCTGGCCAGCAGCAGGGCGCAGGCACCGTCGTTGACGCCCGAGGCGTTGCCGGCGGTGACGCTGCCGCCTTCGCGGAACGGTGTGCCGAGCTTGGCAAGCTGTTCAAGGGTGGTATCGCCGCGCGGGTGTTCATCGTGCTCGACGATCTTGGCCGGGCCTTTGCGCTGCGGGATTTCCACCGCGACGATTTCCTTGGCCAGGCGTCCGTTGGCCTGGGCGGCGGCAGCGCGTTGCTGGCTGCGCAGGGCGAAGGCGTCCTGGTCTGCGCGGGAAATGTTGAACTGCTCGGCGACGTTTTCCGCGGTTTCCGGCATCGAATCAATGCCGAAGCCTTTTTTCATCAGCGGATTGACGAAGCGCCAGCCGATGGTGGTGTCGAAGATTTCCGCCTGGCGGGAAAACGCCTGCTCGGCCTTGCCCATTACCAGCGGAGCGCGGGACATGGATTCCACGCCGCCCACCAGCATCAAACCGGCCTCGCCACTGCGGATCGCACGGGCGGCGGTGCCGACTGCATCCAGCCCGGAGCCGCACAGGCGGTTGAGGGTGGTGCCCGGTACGCTGACCGGCAAGCCGGCCAACAGCGCCGACATGCGCGCCACGTTGCGGTTGTCTTCGCCGGCCTGGTTGGCGCAGCCGTAGATCACGTCGTCGACGCTGCTCCAGTCCACTTGTGGGTGGCGGCGTTGCAGTTCACGCAGCGGCACTGCGCCGAGGTCGTCGGCGCGCACGCTGCTCAGGACTCCGGCGTAGCGGCCGATGGGCGTGCGTACCGCGTCGATAATCAGGGCGTCATTCATTCGGGGTCTCCTGCGCCAGCACCGGGCCGCGCACTTTGTAGGATTTGCCGTGGAACAGGGCGATCAACTGGCCCTGCTGGTTTTCAATGCGTACGTCGTAGTTGCCGGTGCGGCCCGAGCGGCTTTGCTCGATGCAGTCGGCACTCAAGGTGTCGCCGAGGCGGGCCGGGGCGACGTAGTCGATGCTGCAACCGATGGCTACGGTGGCTTCGTTGTAGCTGTTGCAGGCGAAAGCGAACGCCGAATCGGCGAGGGCGAACAGGTAGCCGCCGTGGCAGGTACCGTGGCCCTGGACCATGTCGGCGCGCACGGTCATGCCCACACGAGCCGTGCCTGGGCCGGCGGACAGCAGGCGCATGCCCATGGCCTGGCTGGCGGCGTCGCGCTGGAACAGCGATTGCGCACACTCGCTGGCCAGGGTCATCGCTTCATGGTTAGTCATGGAAGTTTCTCCCTTCGGCGACGCGGCGACGCAGCAGCAGCGATGGCCGGTAACGTTCTTCACCGTAAGCGGCTTGCAAGTTGTCCAGCACGGCCAGCACATGCGGCAGGCCAACGGCGTCGGCCCAGGCCAGCGGGCCTTGCGGGTAGTTGACCCCGGCGCGCATCGCCAGATCGATATCGGCGGCCGAGGCCACGCCTTGCAGCAGCGCGTCGGCGGCTTCGTTGGCGAGCATCGCCACGGTGCGCAGTACCGCGAGCGCCGGGCTGTCATTGAGCAGGCTGACCTTGAGGCCGGCCTGTTGCAGCAGGGCAACGCCTTGTTCGAGGGCCAGCGGATCGATGCCCGCCGCGTAACTGATGGCGATGCGTTTGGCAGTGGCGTAATCGCCTGCCAGATCCAGCAAGATCAGGTTGCGCAGGCCGTCTTCCCTGGCGCGCTGGCAGCCCATGCGGCCGTCGCTCAGGGCCAGCACCGCGTCACCGACCCGCAACAGGCCACGGCCGTCGCGTTGGATGACGTTGACGCCCTGTTCGCGCAGGCGTGGCAGCAAGCCTTGGGCAATACCCAAGTCGCCTTCAACGACGCAGGCCTCGACGCTGGCGCTGCTGGTGATTTCAGCCGCTTGTGGGCGTTCGGCGCCTTGGGCGTAGCTGTAGAAACCCTGTCCGCTCTTACGACCGAAACGGCCGCCGTCCACCAGTTCTTTCTGGATCAGCGAAGGCTGGAAGCGGGTGTCCTGGTAATAGGCGTCGAACACCGAGCAGGTCACGGCATAGTTGACGTCATGACCGATCAGGTCAGTCAGCTCGAAGGCACCCATAGCGAAGCCACCGGCCTCGCGCATCAACGCATCCAGGGTCGGGCAATCGGCGGCGTCTTCCTGCAACAGACGCAAGCTTTCGGCGTAGAACGGCCGGGCCACGCGGTTGACGATGAAGCCGGGGGTGGAGCGGGTGTGCACCGGTTTCTTGCCCCAGGCCTTGGCGGTGTCGTACAGGCACTCGGCGAGGGCCGGATCGCTGGCAAGGCCCGAGACGATTTCCACCAGCGCCATGACCGGCGCCGGGTTGAAGAAGTGCAGGCCCAGCAGGCGCTGCGGGCGCTTCAATTGCGCGGCGATGCTGGTGATCGACAGCGACGAGGTGTTGCTGGCGAGGATGCAGTGATCGCCGCAGATGTCTTCCAGCTGGCGGAACAGCGCGCGCTTGACCTCAAGGTTCTCGACGATGGCTTCGATGATCAGATCGCAATCGGCCAGGGCTTCGATCGCATCCACCGCTTGCAGGCGAGCGATGGTTGCGGTGCGCGATTCGGCGGACAGCTTGCCGTTCTCGACCCGCTTGCCCAGTTGCTTATCAATGCCTTCGATGGCTTGTGCGGCGGCGCCAGGACGATTGTCCAGCAGCAACACCGAATGGCCGGCCTGTGCCGCGACCTGGGCAATGCCGGCACCCATGGCACCGGCGCCAATCACGGCGACGCGTTCGTTTTTATTCAATGCGCTCATGACTCAGCGTCCCTTGAAGCTTGGGGTGCGTTTTTCCATGAAGGCGCTGACGCCTTCGCGGTAGTCCTCGCTGCGCCCGGCCAGGCGTTGCAGGTCGCGCTCCAGTTCCAGCTGTTCGTCGAAGCTGTTGCTCATGCTCGCATTCAGGCTGCGCTTGATCAGGGCCAGGCCATAGGTCGGCTGGGTGGCCAGGTGTTGCGCCAGTTTCAGCGCTTCGTCGCGCAGATCGGCGTCGTCCACGCAGCGGTAGATCAGGCCCCATTGCTCGGCCTGTTCGGCGGTCAGGCGGTTGCCGAGCAAGGCCAGGGCCTTGGCGCGGGCCATGCCCACCAGGCGCGGCAGGGTCCAGGTACCGCCAGAGTCCGGGATCAGACCGATTTTGCAGAAAGCCTGGATGAAGCTGGCCGAACGTGCGGCAAGCACCAGGTCGCAGGCCAGGGGAATATTGGCGCCAGCGCCGGCAGCCACACCGTTGACCGCGCAGATCACCGGCATCGGCAGGTCGCGCAGTTGGCGGATCATCGGGTTGTAGAACTTCTCGATGGACTCGCCCAGGTCCGGCACGGCGGCGCCCGGCGCGACGTTGCGGTCGCTCAGGTCTTGGCCTGCGCAGAAGCCACGGCCTTCACCGGTCAGCAGCAGGACGCGCACGTCCGGGTTCTGCCGCACTTGTTTGAGCGCTTCCTTCACTTCGCCGTGCATCTGGGTGTTGAAGCTGTTGAGCTGGTCCGGACGATTGAGACTCAGCAGGGCGACGCCGGCGTCGATGGAAAACAGGATGTGTTCGAAGTTCATGGTCTTGGCGCTCTTTGAGAGATCGTTCGAATTCGGTGATTACTGGCCGGTGAAAGTCGGCGTGCGCTTTTCCTGGAACGCCGCGATGCCTTCATTACGGTCGCGGGTGCCGGCCAGCACGGTGAAGGCGTGGCGCTCAAAACGCAGGCCGCTGGCCAGGTCCGTGTCCATGGCCTTGAGCAGGGCTTCCTTGGCCAGGCGTACCGCCAGCGGTGCCTTGGCGGCGATCTGGCGGGCGACCTCGAGGGCGCGTTCGACGGTGAATTCCGGCTGCGTGATTTCGCTGACCAGGCCGGCGCGCTGGGCCTGGCGCGCATCGATCGGCTCGCCGGTCAGCACCATCTGCATGGCCATTGATTTGCCGACGGCGCGCAGCAGGCGTTGGGTGCCACCGGCGCCGGGCATGATGCCGAGGTTGATTTCCGGCTGGCCGAAACGGGCGTCCTCACCAGCAATGATGATGTCGGCGTGCATCGCCAGTTCGCAGCCACCGCCCAGGGCGAAGCCATTGACGGCGGCGATCAGCGGTTTGCTGAAGCGGGTGATGGCCTGCCACGAAGCCTGGCGCGGGTCGTCGAGGATGCCGACCAGGTCCCGCTCGGCCATTTCCTTGATGTCGGCGCCGGCGGCGAAGGCCTTGCGGCTGCCGGTGATGACCACGGCGCGGGTGTCGGGATCGGCTTGGGCGGCGGCGAGTTCGTCCGCCAGTTCGCCCAGCAATTGGGTGTTCAGGGCATTCAGCGCTTGCGGGCGCTGCAGGGTAATCAGGCGCACGCCAGTCTCGAGCGTTTCGACGGTCAGGGTTTGAGGCACGGCGGTTGCCCTCACGGTGTATGCACGGCGGTGGTGCGACTTGTTATTGGATCGGCCGTGGGGCCGGTTTTGCCGGAGTATACCTACAATGTGATACGCAAAATCAACTCATAAAACGTTTTAATGTGTCCTATTGTCGGATTCTGTATTTCAAACAGCTGACTGAATTGGGGCGGCTGTTTAGCTGTTGAGCCCGATTTTATTGGTCTTTATCGCTATTTGTTGGTGTGGAATACAGTCCGTCAGTTGGCACTCTTCAAGTGATACGCTTTTTAGTCTTTGTGCTGGTAAAAGCGATGTGATACAAAATGAGTCAAATTCGGCATCGCTTTGTGAAGGAACCTGCCAATGACTTGCTACAGCCTCGATGGCTTGACCCCGGTGATCGACCCCACTGCTTATGTGCACCCGACGGCGGTCCTGATCGGTGACGTCATCATCGGCCCGCATTGCTACGTCGGGCCGTTGGCGAGCTTGCGCGGTGACTTCGGGCGGATCGTGCTGGAGGAGGGCGCCAACCTGCAGGACACCTGTGTGATGCACGGCTTCCCGGACAGCGACACCGTGGTCGAGCGCAACGGCCACATCGGCCATGGCGCAGTGCTGCACGGTTGCCGCATCGGCGCAGACGCGCTGGTGGGCATGAATGCGGTGGTCATGGACAACGCGCGCATCGGAGCGCGGTCCTTCGTGTCGGCGGCGGCGTTCGTCAAGGCGGGTTTCGAATGCCCCGAGCAGTCGCTGGTCATGGGCGCGCCGGCCGTCGTCAAACGCACCCTCAGCGATCAGGAAGTGGCGTGGAAACAGGCGGGTACCCGTGAGTATCAGGAGTTGGCCAAGCGTTGCCTGACGCAGATGCAGGAGTGTGAACCGTTGACCGAGGCGGAAGCGGATCGGCCGCGGATCAGTGACAGTGGGTTGCGGCCAAAGGGTAATGGTGTATGAACACAGATCCCTTGTGGGAGCGAGCCTGCTCGCGAATGCAGTCTGACATTCAACATTGATGGTGACTGACCAACCG
>NZ_JBPKAM010000124.1:0-15337 GCF_051216495.1 Pseudomonas baetica
GGGGGGGGTGGGGGGGGGGGTTTTCCGCGGGGGGGGGGGGGCCTTGGATGTGGGGAGTTGTCCTTCCCCGCGAAGAGGCCCTAACAGACAACCAAAAACTAATGCACTGACTGGAAACCCGATCATGACCAAAAACTACCTCTCCCACCCAGTCAAAGCACTGGCCCTGGCCCTCGGTCTCTTCAGCTCCGCCACCTTCGCCGCCGACCCGGCGCTGAAAATCGGCACCACCGCCGCCTTCGCCATCCCGCTGGAAGCGGCGGTAGAAGAAGCTGGCAAACAAGGCCTGAAGGTCGAGCTGGTGGAGTTCACCGACTGGATCGCCCCCAACGTCAGCCTCGCCTCGGGCGACATCGACGTGAACTACTTCCAGCACATCCCGTTCCTGGAAAACGCCAAGGCCGCCTCCGGTTTTGATCTGGTGCCATTCGCGCCGGGGATCATCAACAACGTCGGCCTCTATTCGAAAAAATACAAAAGCTTCGACGAGTTGCCCGAAGGCGCCAGCGTGGCCATCGCCAACGATCCGATCAACAGCGGTCGTGGTTTGCAGCTACTGGCCAAGGCCGGTTTGATCACCCTCAAGCCCGGCGTCGGTTACAAAGCCACCGAAGACGACATCGTCGCCAACCCGAAAAAAATAAAAATTCTTCAGGTTGAAGCAGTGCAGTTGGTACGTGCCTATGACGACGCCGATCTGGTCCAGGGCTACCCCGCCTACATCCGTCTGGCGAAGACTTTCGATGCCGGTTCCGCGCTGCTGTTCGACGGCCTGGATCACAAGGAATACGTGATTCAGTTCGTGATCCAGCCCAAGAGCAAAACCGACCCGCGGCTGATCAAGTTCGTTGACATCTACCAGCATTCGCCCGCTGTCCGCGCCGCCCTGGATAAAGCCCACGGCAAGCTCTATCAAGCCGGTTGGGAAAGCTGAAAATGACTGCAGCCACGCAACTGCGACTGGACATTCCGGCGCCTAAGCAAGCGATACAAACTGAACTGCACCCGGACCTGAACCACGCCCACGTACGCTTCATCAACCTGGGCAAAACCTATGACGGCCAACAAGGCCCGGTGGCTGCCCTGCACGGCATTGACCTGGCGATCCAGCGCGGTGAAGTGTTCGGCATCATCGGCCGCAGCGGCGCCGGCAAGTCGTCGCTGATCCGCACCATTAACCGCCTGGAGCAGCCGAGCAGCGGTCGGGTGCTGATCGATCAGGTGGACATCGGCGAGTTCGATGAGGACCGACTGGTGGCGCTACGTCGGCGCATCGGCATGATCTTCCAGCACTTCAATTTGATGTCGGCCAAGACCGTTTGGCAGAACGTCGAATTGCCACTGAAGGTCGCTGGCGTACCGAAGGAAAAACGCGACCAGAAAGTCCGTGAACTGCTCGAGCTTGTGGGTCTGGAAGCGAAACACAAGGCCTATCCTTCGCAGCTGTCCGGCGGGCAGAAACAGCGTGTCGGCATCGCCCGTGCGCTGGTTCACGACCCAGCGATCCTGCTGTGCGACGAAGCCACGTCGGCGCTGGACCCGGAGACCACGCAATCAATCCTCGGCCTGCTGCGCGAGATCAACCGGCGCCTGGGCCTGACCATCATTTTGATCACCCACGAAATGGCGGTGATTCGCGAGATCTGCGATCGCGTGGTGGTCCTCGAACGCGGGCGTGTGGTCGAAAAAGGGCCGGTCTGGGAAGTCTTCGGCAACCCGCAGCATGAGGTCAGCAAGACCTTGCTCGCGCCGTTGCAGCATGCCCTGCCGGCGGAGTTGCAAAGCCGTCTGCAGACGCAACCACAGTCCCCGGAAGACGCTGTGGTGCTGCGCCTGCAATTCACCGGCACGGCGCAGGACGAACCGGACATCGCCGCCCTGTTCAGTGCCCTCGGCGGCCGCGTGCGCCTGCTGCAAGGTGGCGTGGAACGGATTCAGGGCCATGCGCTGGGGCAGTTGCTGTTGGCGGTGACCGGTTCACCTCTCGCCGCTGAGGAGTTGCGTCAGCGCGCCAACCAATGGGCGCAGCAGGTGGAGGTGTTGGGTTATGTGGTTTGATCGCTTGCTGCAAGGCTTCATCGACACGTTCCTGATGGTCGGCGTGTCGTCGCTGATCGCCCTGCTGGCGGGCATTCCACTGGCGGTGATCCTGGTCACCAGTTCCAAGGGCGGCATCTACGAAGCGCCCGCGGTGAACCGTGCACTGGGCGCGTTCGTGAACCTGTTCCGCTCGATTCCGTTCCTGATCCTGATGGTGGCGCTGATCCCGTTCACCCGCCTGATCGTCGGCACCACCTACGGCGTGTGGGCGGCCGTGGTACCGCTAACCATCGCCGCCACACCGTTCTTTGCGCGGATTGCCGAAGTGAGCCTGCGCGAGGTGGATCACGGCCTGATCGAAGCGGCGCAAGCCATGGGTTGCCGGCGTCAGCACATCGTTTGGCATGTGTTGTTGCCCGAGGCGCTGCCGGGGATTGTCGGCGGGTTCACCATCACCCTGGTGACCATGATCAACTCCTCGGCCATGGCCGGGGCGATTGGTGCCGGTGGGTTGGGGGACATTGCGTATCGGTATGGGTATCAGCGCTTTGACAGCCAGATCATGTTGACGGTGATTGTGCTGCTGGTGGCGTTGGTGGCGGTGATTCAGTTGGGTGGGGATCGGTTGGCGCGAGGCCTGAATAAGCGCTGAGCAGAATGGGAATCGGGGTGCTTTTTGTGGCGAGGGGATTTATCCCCGTTGGAGTGCGCAGCGCTCCCCAGCTTTTGGGGCCGCTGCGCAGCCCAACGGGGATAAATCCCCTCGCCACAAAAGCCGCATCGCCATCAGTAATCACCAGTTTTAAAAGGTGATATTTCGTACAAGAATTTCAGCCTTTCCGAAGGCCAGATCCCTTTCCTTTGCAGGACATTTCCTAGATCATTTCGCCCGCTTGCGCCTGCCAAAACCGGTGGCTAGTCTCGGTCCGTCACTGCTCATCAGTGATCGGGTTTAGTCGCCCGGCTTCTCTCTAGGCGCATAGCGCCACCTCCTTTCAGGTATTTTTTGCCTGATCGTTATGGTGGCTGTGCGTGGGGCATCCTCGGATGCACCGGTTTTCCTATTGACCGGCCTACTACCTGCGCGCATCCACCACCCTTAAAGGCGTATATTCGGCAAATCCCCACTGCCAACACAGCCCACCATGAAACAGCCCCCCACTGACCTCGACCAGATCACCGCTACCACCCTGGCCCATTACAATTCGGTGGCCGAAAGTTTTCGCGAAGGGACGCGGGATCACGATGTCAGCCAGAACATCGATGCGCTTTTGCGGCATATCCAGGGCGAGGCGCCGTTCGACATTCTCGATTTTGGCTGCGGGCCGGGTCGTGATTTGCAGACCTTCACACGCCTGGGCCACAAGGCCGTCGGCCTCGATGGTTCGGAAAAACTCGCGCAGATGGCCCGTGAGGACAGTGGTTGCGAGGTCTGGCAGCAGGACTTTCTGAAGCTTGATTTGCCACGTGAACGTTTCGACGGGATTTTCGCCAACGCGGTGTTGTTTCATGTCCCGCGCCAGGAGCTGCCTCGGGTGTTGAGGGAACTGCGCGCGACCTTGAAACCCGGTGGTGTGCTGTTCAGTTCCAATCCCCGTGGCGAGAACCAGGAGGGCTGGAACGGGCCGCGTTATGGGGCGTATCACGATCTCGCGGCGTGGCAGCAGTTGCTGACCGAGGCGGGGTTTGTGGAGCTTGAGCATTACTACCGGCCGGCAGGGCTGCCACGGGATCAGCAGCCTTGGTTGGCGAGTGTCTGGCGTAAATCGGCGTAGCCCATTCGGACGCTATCGCTGGCAAGCCAGCTCCCACAGGTATAGCGTCGGACACAAAAATTGTGAACGACGCAAAACACTGTGGGAGCGGGCTTGCCCGCGATGAGCGCGAAGCGCTCGCCTTCAGGCCACCTCTTTCTTCGGCTCGCGAATCTTGTACCAGGCCACATACAGCGCCGGCAAAAACAGCAGGGTCAGCAGCGTGGCAATGATGATCCCACCGATCATTGCGTAAGCCATCGGCCCCCAGAACACTTCCCGGGCAATCGGGATCATGCCCAGGCTCGCCGCCGCAGCGGTCAGCAAAATGGGTCGCCGACGATGTTCGGTGGCTTGCACCACCGCATCCCACTGCGAGTAACCCTCGCTGACGAACGCGTCGATCTGGGTCACCAGGATCACCGAGTTACGGATGATGATGCCAATCAGCGCCAGGATCCCCAGAATCGCCACAAAGCCCATGGGCGTTCCGGTTGGCACCAGCGCCAGGACCACGCCAATCAAGCCCAGCGGCGCAACGCTGGCCACCAGAAACAGCTTCTGCACGCTGTGCAATTGGATCATCAGGAACGTGGCCATCAGGAACAGCATCAACGGCACCACCTTGGCAATCGGCCCCTGGGCCTTGCCGCTTTCTTCCACCGTGCCGCCGGTGGCGACCTTGTAGCCCACGGGCAACGCGGCGGCGAATTTGTCGATGTCCGGCTTAAGCAGCGTGACCAGGTCGGTGGGCTGAATGTCGCCGAGCAGCGTGGCCTTGATGGTGATGGTCGGTTTGCGGTCACGGCGCCACACCAGCGGCTGTTCCAGTTCGTAGCGCACCGTGGCGAACGCCAACAGCGGAATCGAAATGCCGCCCGGAGTCAGAATTTGCAGGTTCTGCAAGGTTTCCGGTGAACCCCGCTCGGTATCCACCGCACGACCGACCACGTTGATCAGGTAGATGTCATCGTCGACCTGAGTCACCGTGGCGCCGCTGACGATGCTGTTCATCAGGTTCGCCACGTCCTCGGACGACAGGCCGAGCTGGCGCGCCTTGTCCTGGGCGATGTCGACGCGCAGGACTTTGCCCGGCTCGTTCCAGTCGTAAATGATCTCGCCGATGTGCGGGTTCTTGTCCAGCTCGGTGGCCAGGTCAATGGCGTGTTTGCGCACCTGATCGATGTCCTTGCCGCTGACCCGGTACTGGATCGGCCGCCCGACCGGCGGGCCCATTTCCAACGCCTGCACATAGCTGCCGATGCCGACGAAGTCTTTGCGCAGACGTTCGCGCAAGCGATCGCTGAGCGCTTTACGCGCCTCGAAACTCTTGCTGACGATCACCAGTTGCGCGTAGTACGGGTTCTGCAATTGCTGGTCGAGGGGCAGGTAGAAACGGATCGCGCCCTGACCGATGTAAGTGCTCCAACGCACGATGTCCGGATCACCCTTGAGCGTCGCTTCGAGCTTGTCCACGGCCTTGCGGGTTTCATCGATGGAGGCGTTTTGCGGCAGGTTCAGGTCCAGCAGGATTTCCGGGCGGTCCGAGGACGGGAAGAACTGGTTCTGCACAAAGCGCATGCCCAGCACTGACAGCACGAACAACAGCACGGTGATGCCAATGGCCCACCAACGATTGCGCATGCTCCACAGCAACCCTGCATTGAAGGCCCGCCCAAGGCGTCCCGGATCATCTGAATGCGGTTTCACTTTGGTGGTGAGGATGTGCACGCCGATCACCGGGGCGAACAACACCGCGACAATCCACGAGACGATCATGGCCACGGCGATCACCGCGAACAGGGTGAAGGTGTACTCGCCGGCCGAACTGGCGTTCAAGCCGATCGGCACGAAACCGGTGACGGTCACCAGCGTGCCGGTGAGCATTGGGAACGCGGTCGAGGTGTAAGCGAACGTCGCCGCCTGATCTTTGGTGTCGCCCAACTCCAGGCGCGAGACCATCATTTCGACGGTGATCATCGCATCGTCCACCAACAGGCCGAGGGCGATGATCAGCGCACCGAGGGAAATCCGCTGCATGGTGATGCCGCTGTATTCCATGAACACGAACACCATCGCCAGCACCAGCGGGATAGAGCACGCCACCACCAACCCGGCACGCACGCCCAGGCTGACGAAGCTGACCAACAGCACGATCACCACCGCTTCGAACAACGCACTGGTGAAGCCGCCGACCGCCTCCTCCACGACCTGCGCCTGGTCGGACACCGTGTGCACACCGACACCCACGGGCAAGTCGGCAGTCAGGTCGATCATGCGCTGGTGCAGCGCCTTGCCGAAAGCCTGGATGTTGCCGCCGCTCTGCATGGCAATGGCCAGACCAATGGCTTGCTGGCCGTTGTAACGAAACTCCGGGGACATCGGGTCGACGTAGCCACGGCGGATCTCGGCGACGTCCGCCAGACGATAGAAGCGATCATTGAGCCGCAGGTTGACGTTGGCCAAATCCTTTTCAGACGCGAACTGCCCGGAGGTGCGCACGGAAATTCGTTCGGGCCCGGCCTCAATCACCCCGGCCGGGGTCACGGCGTTCTGGCCTTGCAGGCTCTGCAACACCTGGCGCTCATCGATGCCCAGCGCCGCCAGTTTGCGCGTAGAGAAGTTCAGGTAGAGGACTTCATCCTGCTGACCGATCATCTCGATCTTGCCCAGCCCCGGCACATCACGGATCTCGGCGCGGGCCTGTTCGACATAGTCACGCAACTGGCGCATCGACAGGCCGTCGGCGGTGAAAGCGTAGACCGAGCCGAACACGTCACCGAACTCATCGTTGAACGAAGGTCCCTGGATGCCCTGGGGAAACTGGCCCTTGATGTCACCGATTTTCTTGCGCACCTGGTACCAGATTTCCGGAATGTCCTTGGCCTTGGTGGTGTCGCGCAAGTTCACATAAACCGTGGATTCGCCGGGGCGTGTATAGCTTTTCACGTAGTCGAGCGAGTCGAGTTCTTCGAGTTTTTTCTCGATGCGGTCGGTGATCTGCTTGAGGGTTTCCTCCTGGGTCGCACCGGGCCAGCGGCTTTGGATCACCATGGTTTTGATGGTGAACGAAGGGTCTTCCTCTCGTCCCAGGTTCATGTACGAGAACACGCCCATCAGCAGGCCGACGAACATCAGGTACCAGACGAACGACTGATGCTTGAGCGCCCATTCGGATAAGTTGAAACTCCCTTTCATTGTGGGCTGTCCTCATCGACTTTCACTTTTTGCCCCGGTTTGAGGCTGTTCACACCGGCACTGACCACACGCTCACCGGACTTCACTCCACCGGCCAGCACCACGCTGTTGTCCGTGCGGCTGACGACACTCACATCCCGAGGCGATACGGTTTGCGACTGCGTATCGACGACCCAGATCCGGGTTTTGCCCTCGACCTCCTGCAGTGCGTTCAGGGGCAATTCGATACGCGGCTTGACCGACGAGCTCAAGGTCACGCTGATCGCCGTCCCCAAGCGGAACGCGGGCGGTGTCTCGGTCAGCGTCAGGCGTGCACGCCGGGTGCGGGTCGCGCTTTCGGCCTGGGGTTCGATTTCCCGTACAGTAGCCGTGGTGTTGATTTCCGGGTTGAGCTGCGAGGCGACTTGAAACACCACGTCCTTGGGCAACTGGTCGACCAAAGTGTCCGGCAGATCGATCACTGCTTCCTTGATGTCCGGTTGCGCCAGGGTCACCACTTGCTGGCCGGCGGTGACGGTTTGTCCAGCCTCGGCATTCCAGGCGGTGACCACGGCCTTGTGATCAGTGCGCAATTCCACATAGTTGAGCTGATCCTTGGCCTGATTGAGCGCAGCCTTGGCTTGATCGAGGGACGATTGGGTGGTTTTCAGATCGGTCTGCGCGGCATCGAGTTGCGCCTGGGAGCCCACGCCACGGTCGAACAGTTCCTGTTGCCGCCGGGCGTTGGCCTGGGCATTGATGAATTGCGCCTGGACACTGGCCAGATTGCCCTCTGCCGAACGCAACTGGTTCTGCTGGTCGGTGGGATCGAGCGAGGCAAGCAAGGCGCCTTTTTCAACTTCAGCACCGACGTCGACAGCGCGACTGGCAATGCGTCCAGGGACCCGGAAGCCGACATTACTTTCATAGCGGGCCTGGATGCTACCGGCGAAACGCCCGAGATTTTCTTCACCCAGCGCCTGAACCTTGATCGACAACACCGGACGAACCGGCTCCGGTGGTGGTTCCTTTTTCGAGCAGGCTGTCAGCATCACACCCGCCAACACCAGTAATAGAGGCTTCATGGCTTAGCCTCCGTAGCCAAATCCTTGTAGGTGTTTTCGGCGATTTCCACCGCCACCCCCGGATGCAGCAACTGGCCGCCGGCGATGACGACTTTTTCGCCGCCGTTCAGGCCGGCGCTGATGATGACCTTGCCCGTCAGGTAGCGGCCCACGGTCACCGAATGCAGCTGCGCCCTGCCCTCCTCGTCCACCAGCCACACGGCCGGCTCGCTGATTTTTTTGGTCAGCGCCGACCATGGCAACTCCACAGCGGCTTTGCCACGGGTGGTACCGGTGGCACTCACCACCGAACCCAGCTGCATGCCTTGCGGCAAGCTGTCGAGGGTGACCTTGACCTGTACCGTACCGGTCTGCTCGGACACCGCCGGGGTGATTTCGCGAACGGTACCGGTGGTTTTGATCGCCGGATTATCGAGTAGGCTGACCACCACTCGCTTGTCATCCGGCGGCTCGGCCAGCAGCGATTCGTAGACGTTGAACACCGCATCGCGATCACCGTCCTGGGCCAGGCTGAAAACCGGCACCGTGGCCTGCACCACTTGGCCGACTTCGGCCTGACGCGCCGTGATCACGCCGGGCGCATCGGAAATCAACGCGGTGTAGCTCAACTGCTCCTTGGCATTGGCCAGTTGCGCCTGGGCCGCCGCCAAAGAACTCTGGCTGCTGCGCAAGGCCGCTTGCGCCGAATCGTATTCGCTCTGGCTGGTGTAGCCCTTGGGCAGCAGTTTTTGCTGACGCACGAAAGACGCAGTGTTCTGCGTGACCTTGGCCTGTTCGGCGGCGACTTGCGCCTGAGCCGAATCGACGTTGGTTTGCAGGTCCTTGGGATCAAGCCGGGCGAGCACTTGCTTCGCTGCAATCCGGTCACCGACGTCGACCGTGCGCTGGATGATCTTGCCGCCGACGCGGAATGACAGTTCGGTCTGCACCCGCGCCTGAACGTCCCCGGTCAGGGTGACGCTGGCACCATAGTCAGCCGGCTTGACCTCTTGCACGAAGACCCGGGGCCGGTCCTTCTCGACCGGTTTTTCTTTGTCACAAGCACTCAGCAAAGCCAACAGGCTCAGGCCAAGCGCCATTTTCAATCCGGGAACAACCATGCAGACTCCTTTGCGTTGTACGGGCGTGCCAGTGACGATACGACTGTGAGCTTAGAACACGGTTCCGCCTTCGCCCGCGCCCTCAGGAATTTCCCCTACAGCGATCACCGAAGAATCCTACATTGTAATTTTTCGAACATCGTTATCTTGATGCCATTTCCGAGCCACGGAGCACGTCTTTCATGCTCAATACCCTGGCAGTGGCCAATTACCGCTCGATCAACAAACTGGTCATTCCCCTGGGCCAACTGAACCTGATCACCGGCCCCAATGGCAGCGGCAAATCCAATCTCTACCGTGCATTGCGCTTGCTGGCGGAAACCGCTCAGGGTGGCGTGGTCAATGCGCTGGCGCGCGAGGGTGGCTTGGACTCGACCTTCTGGGCCGGCCCGGAAACCATTACGCGGCGCATGCAAAAAGGTGAAGTCCCGATTCAGGCCACGGTGCGACAAGGGGTCAAACGCCTGCGCCTGGGGTTCGTCGGCGATGACTTCAGCTACTCGATTGCCCTGGGGTTGCCCGAGCCGAGTCGGTCCGCGTTCTCCCTCGACCCGGAAATCAAGAAGGAATGCATCTGGTCCGGGCCGCTCTATCGTCCTGCCAGCCTGCTGGTGGATCGCGACGGCCCGATGATCCGCGCCCGGGCCAATCGTGGCTGGGAAGTGCTGGCGCAACACACACCGAATTTCGACAGCCTGTTCGATCAGGTCGGCAGCCTGCGTACCTCGCCGGAAGTGCTGGAGTTGCGCGAATTCATCCGCCGCTGGCGCTTCTACGATCACTTTCGCAGCGATGCCGACGCGCCGGTGCGTCAACCTCAACTGGGCACCCGCACACCGGTGCTGCACCACGACGGCAGAGACCTGGCGGCAGCGTTGCAGACCATCATCGAAATCGGCGACCCAGAGGCATTGCAGGCCGCTATCAGCGATGCCTTTCCCGGTGCACGACTGCACATCCAGCCGCTGGCCGGCGGGCGCTTTGCTATCGAGTTTTATCAGGAAGGTTTGCTGCGGCCGTTGTCGGCGGCCGAGTTGTCGGACGGAACCTTGCGTTACTTGCTGCTGGTAGCGGCGCTGTTGACGCCTCGGCCGCCGACGCTGATGGTGCTGAACGAGCCGGAAACCAGCCTGCATCCGGACCTGTTGCCGGCGTTGGCGCGCTTGATTATTCGCGCTTCGCAGCAGTGTCAAGTATGGGTGGTGTCCCATGCGCGGCGATTGATTTCAGCCTTGCAGGAGGACCCGGAATGCAATTGCATCGTGCTGGAGAAAAACCTTGGGCAGACCGGAATTGTCGGGCAGCGGGTGCTGGATGAGCCGGCGTGGTATTGGCCGGATTGATTGAACGACGTTGTGCGCAGGTCTAAACAGAGTTTCGGCGAATAGCCTTGGCATCCCTAAAAATCTCTGGCTGCCTGCTGAGCTGCCTGTTTAAGAAATCAATCGTTCGATGACCAGGTACTGGAAAGTTGAACCCTTCAAATCCTACAGGCCCGGGTGTCGGAAATGGCGCTGAAGGAACAGGGGTACTTGGGGTTGGCGGCCTGCCCGGCGTTAGAGGCGGAGCCGAAGGCAGATTTGCCATGGGGTTTTTATGTATTCCTGTTTTTACTCCGCTGAAGGCAAAATCGACTGCGCCAGCCTTATTCGACTTGTAAGCACGAAAGTTGTAAACCACTGAAGTCGCAGAGGCAGCAAAAGACAGCGCGCTAAAAGCAGCCATTACGATGAGTAGAGGATCCTGAGCAGAATTATCCGGATCCTTGGCATTCATGGTGGATCTCACCACCCCCGCCCCGGTACCAATTACCCCCGTAACAGCCCCAAACACACCTGCATGCCTGGCGACTTTTGAAAGCGGTGCAGAGGCCGGATTACTACTGACTTTTGAGTTTTTGATAGAGAGCCCTGCAGAGAAAAGCCCGACCCCGGCCGAAACAAGACTCAGGGCCGACATTGCAACGAGCAGCCATGGTTGCCAATCTGGTTCGCCTGCCCGGCCCGACCGATCACTTAGATTCACCGGATCCCCCAGACAATACCCATACGCATTCAACCCACCCCGCCCAAACGGACTCAACCTGTCCGGACTGTTGAAGCGCATCAGCACCGGGTTGAATGCCCGATGGCCATTACCCAGTAAATAGTGGCCTGTCACCGGGTCAATCGCTTCACCGGTAAACCCCAGCAGATTGCCCGGTCCACTTGCAACCCGCCGGTGACCGAAAGGCGCGTAGGCCTGCTGCACCGATCCGCCTGCGCCTGTGACTTGCAAGACCGATCGCTGGTGGTCGGTGCTCAGCAACTGAGCGTTGATTGAACCGAGTTCGCGTGCTTGCAGTGCCAGCAACTCTGAATCGTAATGGAAAACGCTTTGACTTGAAGAGCCCTGTAGCTCGGTCACCAGTTGGTTAAGACGGTAAAACCGTTGCAGCTTTTCCTGCCCGGTTCGGTCAAACCCGGTCAACCGGTCCAGCGCATCGTAGCGGTAAATTGTGGTTTCCAGCACGCTCATTCAGGTCACCCATCTCGACTCAGCACCTAGCTTGCACCTGTCGCGGGGTTCGCACACCTAGCAGAACTGCTAGGGATTAATCAGCGCCTGAGCGGGCGCCATCGCGAGTAGGCTCGCACACAGTTGATCTGCATTGCACACAAAATGGCGCCCTGACATAGATCCAATGTGGGAGCGAGCCTGCTCGCGAATGCGGCGGCAAGGTCGCTACAGAAATTAAAGAATCACCCTTGCCACTTCCCACCCTCGACAATCACGCTCTCAGGCTTGGTGTCATCGCTCAGTTCCTTGCGCACATACTGGTCGTACAGTTTGAGCAAATACTTCTCCTCACCCAATTTCGCCAGCTCGGCATTGACCCAGTCACGCAGTTCGATGTTGCCCTTCTTCACCGCCGGTGCAATCGGTGCTTCGGCGCCGAGTTTCTGCTCGAGCACGCGGTAGCCAGGGTTCTGCTTGGCCCAGCTGAACAGCACCAGATTGTCTTGCGCGTAGGCATCGCCACGGCCATTGGCCAGGGCCTGCAAGGACTCGGAGTTTTTCTCGAACTTGAGCAGTTTCCAGTCCGGGTGGTTCTTGGTCAGCCAGATGTCGGCCGTGGTGCCGGTGGTGACAATGGTGGTGCGGGTCGCCAGGTCATCGAGTTTCTTCACCGCGCTGTCCGCAGGCACCAGTGCCTGTACCGCCACCTTCAGGTTGGGGTTGGTGAATTCCACCGCTTCCTTGCGTTCCGGGGTGACAGTCATGTTAGCCAGTATCAGGTCGACCTTGTCGCTTTGCAGAAACGGAATCCGGCTGGCCGGCTCCACGGCCACGAACTCGACCTTGTTTTCATCGCCCAGCAAATCCTTGGCGAATTGCCGGCCGATGTCGGTATCGAAGCCCACATATCGACCGGCCTCGTTGACGAAACCGAAGGGCGGTTTGTCGGTGAAGACGCCCACGATCAGTTTGTCCCGTGCCTTGATTTTCTCCAGATAACCGCTCGGCGCAGTGCTTTCGCTGGCAACTTTCGGCTTGGCGGGTTCTTCGGTTTTGTTGCAGCCGGACAGCAGCGCAAGGCCCAGCAGTGGCAGAAGCAAGAGTGAAGACTTGGCAGTTTTCATGACAGTTCCAGTTCCTTTGTTTGAGTCGATTTGGGTAGTGCGGCGACGTAGGAGAATTTCTCCAGGAACTGCTGCGCTCGTGCGGTTTGCGGGTTCGTAAAGAATATCTCGGGAGGGTTTTGCTCAAGGATGCGCCCGGCATCCATGAACACGATGCGGTCGGCCACAGCGCGGGCGAAGGCCATTTCATGAGTAACGATCAACAGGGTCATGCCCTCGCGGGCCAGGCCCTGGATGACCTCCAGCACTTCCTTGACCATTTCTGGATCGAGGGCGGCGGTGACTTCATCAAAGAGCATGACCTTGGGGTTCATGCACAGCGAACGGACGATGGCGATGCGTTGTTGCTGGCCGCCGGAGAGCTGCCGTGGGAAGGCATCGCGTTTGTCGGCAAGGCCCACGCGCGCAAGCAGGGTTTCGGCCTGGGCACAGGCCTCACCACGGTCGCGCTTTTGAACCTTGAGCGGACCGAGCAGCAGGTTGTCGATCACGCTCATGTGCGGGAACAGGTGATAACTCTGGAACACCATGCCGATTTGCTGTCGTACTTCGCGCCAGTCGGTGGACGTGTCCAACAGTTCACGGCCGGCAAACTTCAGGCTGCCGCCATGGGCGACTTCCAGGCCGTTAAGGCAACGCAGCAAGGTACTTTTGCCGCAGCCGCTGGGGCCGAGAATGACGATGACTTCGCCCGATTTCACGCTCAGATCGATGCCCTCGAGCACCTGCTGCTCGCCGAAAAACTTGTTGAATCCCTTAAACTCGATCAATGCGCTCATGCTTGCGTCCAGCGCCGCTCCAGCACGCGCGAAGCGGCCGACAACGGGTAGCAAATGAAGAAGAAAAACAGGAATAGAGCGCCGTAGATCAGCACCGATTCGTAGGTGCGCTCGATGATCTGCTGGCCGACCTTGATCACGTCCACCACGCCGATCAGCACCGCCAGGGAGCTGGTCTTGATGATCCGTGTGTAGACGTTGATGGTTGGCGGAGTCATGCGTTTCAGCGCTTGCGGCAGCAGCACGTAGCCATAGAGTTGCGGGGCGCTCAGGCCAATCGACAACCCGGCTTCACGCTGCCCGCGCGGCAACGAATGCAAGGCGCCGCGCACCACTTCGCCGACCTCGCTGGCGCCCCACAGCGACAACACCAGTACCGCGCACCAGAAGCTCGGAATGCTCAGGCCAAAAAAGATCGGCAGGCCGAAGAACAGCAAATACAACCAGACCAGCACCGGGATCGCCCGGAACAGTTCCAGATAAACCCGCAGAATGGCGTTCAACCACTTCACGTTCAGCGTGCGCAGCACGCCGTAGATCACACCGCCCGCAGTGCTGATGGCGATACTCAGGAAAGAAATCGACAGGGTTTGCGCAGCGCCCTTGCCCAGTTGCGGCAATGACACCCATAACAACTCAAGACCCGAACTGGCCATGCTGGAGCCTCCTTTCCAGACAGCTGAGCAACAGCGACAGCGGCAAGAACAGCAGCACGCAGATCAACGTCAGCACAGCGAGCATTTCGTAGGTTTTGTAGTAGAGCGCGATGTAACTCTTGGTGGTGTAGAGAATCTCCGGCACCGCCACCGCCGAGACCACGGTGGTTTCCTTGAGCAGGAAAATGAAATTGGCGAACAACGACGGCAGGCTGAGGATGCCGGCCTGCGGCAGGATCACGTAGCGCAGCAGTTGCCCATGGGAAAGGCCGATGGAGCGACCGGACTCCAGTTGCGCCTGGGGTACGGCGTCCACACCGGCACGCAGCACTTCGGTGAGGTAGGCGCCGCCGAGAAAGGTCATGGTGATGATCGCCGCGGCAAACCCCGAAACCTTGATGCCCAGCGCCGGCAAGGCGAAGTAGACGAAGAACAGCTGGATCAGCAGCGGCGTATTGCGCGCCAGCTCAACATAGAGCCCAACTAGCCGTTGCAAGTACGGTGTGCGAAACACCAGGATCGTCGCGTTGATAAGTGCCACCAGCAGCGAGGTGCCGATGGCGATGAAACCGACCTGCAGGGTCACGCCCACGGCCTTGAGAAACGCCGGCAAGGTGCTGAGGATAAATGCGTAATCGAAGTTCATTAAACATCCTGGACGCCGCTCGGTAAGCGACGGTGGTGCAGTCCACGGGCCATGGATGACAGCCCGGCAAGCACCAACTTTATCGGTATAAAAATTAGAATTTAAATACCGTTAAAGCATATTGATATCACACAAAAAACTATCCCTTCGCATTTGCCGAGGCGATGGAAGACGACTATTTTCCCTTGCGCCGTAGGACGGATCTTTTTTTCAAATCGCCCCTCCAAGGACGGACAGCTTTTGGCCAGACTCCCCGGCCGAACCTCACAAGGAAGAGAAAATGGCAGACGTGAAAGTGCCCCAGCCGATGAACCCGCAGGACATCGTAAAGTTGCTGGTGGCGTTGCGCAGGGCCTTGAAGGCCAGGGTGGCCTGACAAGTTTGTAGTGGTTACCTGTGGCGAGGGGATTTATCCCCGTTGGACTGCGCAGCAGTCCCATTTTTTGGGGCCGCTTCGCAGCCCAACGGGGATAAATC
>NZ_JBPKAM010000125.1:0-15308 GCF_051216495.1 Pseudomonas baetica
CCCCCCCCCCCCCCCCCCCCCCCCCCCCCCCCCCCCCCCCCCCCCCCCCCCCCCCCACCCCTCCCCCCCCCCCCCCCCCCCCCCCCCCCCCCCCCTCCCCCCCCCCCCCCCCCCCCCCCCCACAGGACATGGATTTGTGTCAGTACCCGAGACCCGCGCGCTTGAGGTACATCCCTTCCTGCGTCATCGCGATTCGATACTTCTGTACTTCCCCCGCACGCAGGGTGATCTCTTGCGAACCCGGCGCGAGCATGCCCGGATTGCAACCCGGCACCTGGCCCGGCAGCAGTTTGAGGCGCAGGGACACATTGCCCGGCGGCAGGTTGAATGAGGTGCTTTGCTCCTGGAACAGCCGCGCCGACAACTGATCGTGAATGTAAACACCGATCTCGCAGCTCGTCGCCACCTCCAGCCGTTCACGCGAAATGATCAGCACGCCATAGTCCTCCCCCGCGGCATGGGCCGAAGGCATGGCGGCGAAAAGGCTAAGAAAGCCAAACAGGCTGAAAACTGACCAGCGCATGGCTGAATCTCCCGATCGAGTCATTGATGGACGCAGCTTGGCCGAGCGCGGCGCCGATTGCCAGCCCGGCAGATTACTTCAGAACTTGACCTTGCCATGGTGGCAAGCTCGACACTGGTGGCAACCTCACTCAAAAGCCTCATTAAAGGAGTCGTCCCATGCAAGTGTTCAATGTTGAAGGCATGTCCTGCGGTCATTGCGTCAGGGCCATCACTCAAGCCGTACAGGCCAAGGACCCGGCGGCCAGCGTACGTGTCGATCTGGCGGCGAAGGAGGTCGGCGTGGAGTCTGCTCTGACCGCAGACCAGGTGATCGCGGCGATCAGCGAGGAAGGCTACGAAATCAAAGTCGCCTGAGGGCAGGCGTAATCCATGTGGGAGCGAGCCTGCTTGCGAAGGCGGCGTCACATTCAACATCAATGTTTGCTGACCCACCGCTTTCGCGAGCGGGCTCGCTCCCACAGTGTTTTTTGCATTCATTCAATGGTTTTTAATAGTTAGCGAGCTATCGGAATGTTCAAGGCGTCCATGCGCGGCTAGACTGTCGGGCTGCCGACTTTGCCCCACTGGATGCCTGATGAACTTCCGTACCATTCTGATTCTCGGCGCCTTGAGCGCTTTCGGTCCGCTGGCGATCGATTTCTATTTGCCGGCCTTCCCGGCCATGGCGCTGGCCTTCGGCACGGATGAAAAACACGTTCAATTGACGCTGGCCGCCTATTTCCTCGGTCTGTCCATTGGTCAGCTGGCTTACGGTCCGGTGGCGGATCGTTTCGGTCGTCGCATTCCGCTACTGACCGGTGTCGGGCTGTTTACCGCGGCTTCGTTGGCGTGCGCCTATGCACCGAGCCTGGAATGGCTGATCGCAGCCCGCTTCATCCAGGCCCTGGGTGGCTGTGCCGGGATGGTGATCTCTCGGGCGGTGGTCAGCGACAAATGCGATGCCGTGGGGTCGGCCAAGGTCTTTTCGCAACTGATGCTGGTGATGGGGCTGGCGCCGATTCTCGCGCCGATGCTGGGTGGCCTACTGGTTAACACCACCGGTTGGCAGTCGATTTTCCTGGCGTTGACCGGTTTCAGTGCATTGGCGGGATTGGCCGTTGCCCTCGGTTTGCCGGAAAGTCTGCCGGCTCATGTTCCACGTCAACCCTTGTCCGGGGCGCTACGTCAGTACGGTCGGCTGTTGGCAGACCCGGTGTTCCTCGGTCACGCCCTGACCGGCGGCATCGCCATTGCCGGCATGTTTGCCTACATCGCCGGATCACCGTTCGTCTTCATCAAACTCTATGGCGTGCCGGCCGAGCACTTCGGTTGGCTGTTCGGCACGAATGCCGCAGGTTTCATTCTGGTGGCGCAACTCAACGCGCGGCTGTTGGCCAAGCGCGGGCCAGCGTTCCTGCTCGCACGCGCTGTGTGGGTTTACCTCGGCGCCGGCCTGACCCTGCTGGCCGTCAGTGCATTGCACTCCGCGCAATTGTGGCCGTTGTTGATTCCGCTGTTCGTCTGCATTGCCAGCCTCGGCTGCATCATTCCCAACGCTTCGGCCTGTGCGATGAACGGGCAGGGGGCACGGGCCGGTAGTGCTTCGGCGATGCTCGGATGCCTGCAATTCAGCGTGGCCGCTGGCGCCGCCGCACTGGTGGGCGTTTTGCACGACGGCAGCGCCATGCCGATGGCTATGGTCATCAGCCTGTGCGGAACTCTGGTGGTGAGCGCGGCGATGCTCACCCGACGTTTGCAGAATGCCCGGACTCTGGCGCAAGCCCAGGTTTGAAGGCGGACTCAGCCAACCGCACGGTGTGGTTGACGGTCTGGAATCTGATGGGGCGCGTGCAAGCGCGCTTCGAGGGTATTGGTGAAGGCGCGAGCTTCGGCTTCGCTGCGGAAAGTCACCGCATGTTGGTCCAAGCGGACCTGCCACTGGGATTTTGCCAATTCTTTTATCAGGATCTTCATTACTGACCTCCTCAAGTAAAAGATTGTCACATCGAGAATTCGATTGTAGTCCTGAATACGATCGCCAAATTGACAGCGGTCAACCTTCGGACTGACGGTGTCGCCCATCGTCGGGCGACACCGATATCGTCGAGTCAGAACCCTTCCAGCACAATCTTGCCCTTGGATTTACCGCTCTCCAGCAAGGCGTGTGCACGACGCAGATTGGCCGCATTGATGGTGCCGAAGTGCTCGCCGACCGTGGTTTTCAAGGTTCCGGCATCGATCAGGCGCGCCACGCGGTTGAGCAGGTTGTGCTGTTCGATCATGTCGGCGGTTTCGAACAGCGAGCGGGTGTACATGAACTCCCAATGCAGCGACAGGCTCTTGCGCTTGAGTTTGGTCACGTCCAGGGTTTTCGGGTCATCGATCAGGGCGAGTTTGCCTTGTGGCGCCAGTGCCTCGACCAGTTGATCCAGGTGAAGATCGGTCTGGGTCAGGCTGGCGACGTGGGTCACTTGATCGATACCCGCGCGTTTGAGTGCCTCGCTCAGCGGCTGGCTATGATCGATCACCGTATTGGCGCCCAACGCCTTCACCCAGCTCTGGGTCTGTGGGCGTGAAGCGGTGCCGATGACGTTCAGCCCGGTGAGCTGTTTCGCCAATTGCGTGAGGATGGAACCGACGCCGCCGGCGGCACCGACGATCAGCAGGCTTTGGCCTTCATCGGTTTTGCCCTCGCGCACTTGCAGGCGCTCGAACAGTAATTCCCACGCGGTGATGGCGGTCAACGGCAGGGCGGCGGCCTCGGCGAAGCCAAGGGTGTCGGGCATATGGCCGACGATCCGCTCATCCACCACATGCAGTTCGCTGTTGCCGCCAGCGCGGGCGATGGAACCGGCGTAGTACACCTTGTCGCCGGCCTTGAACAGCGTCACTTCGCTGCCCACCGCCTTGACAATGCCGGCCACATCCCAACCCAGCACTTTTGCAGCGCCACCTTCAGGCTGGACGTTTTGGCGGACCTTGGTATCCACCGGGTTGACCGAAATCGCTTTGACCTCCACCAATAAATCGCGAGGCCCGGCAACCGGTTCCGGCAGTTCGATGTCTTGCAGGGATTTTTCGTCGCTGATCGGCAGGGACGCGTAATAGGCAATGGCTTTCATGGGGGCTCCAGACAGTAATAAACCAAAGATGTCGATGACGAAGATGATTGGCTATTTCCCGGGAAGATAAAACCCGCTAAAAGAGCAGTCTCTTTCAATATTTTTTTGATAATCGGAGTTTCCGGTGCTGCGTTTCGATGACTTGCAATTGTTCGTACGGGCGGCAGATCTGGGGAGTCTGTCGGCGGCCGCGCGGGGCATGGACATGTCGGCGGCGGTGGCCAGTGCCGCGTTGAAACGCATCGAACAGCAACTCGGTGCCCGCTTGCTCGCCCGCTCGACCCGCAGCTTGCGTCTGACTGCAGAGGGTGAAGGTTTCCTTGAATATGCCCGGGCAGCCCTGAGTAACCTCGACGAGGGCCGGAGGTTATTGGCCAGTGGCCAGGATCAGGTCAGCGGCGTGTTGCAGTTGTCGGCGCCGTCGGACTTTGGTCGCAACTTGCTGTTGCCCTGGCTGGACGAGTTTCAGCGCGAGCATCCGAAACTCACCGTACGCTTGTTGCTGGGGGATCGCATCGCCGACCTGTTTCGCCAGCCGGTGGACATCGCCCTGCGCTACGGCGAACCGGAAGATTCCAGTCTGGTGGCATTGCCCATCGCCCCGCAGAACCGGCGCGTGCTCTGTGCGGCGCCGGGTTACCTGGCCCGACATGGCGAGCCGCGGCAACTGGAGCAGTTGGCCCAGCACAACTGCCTGCTGTTCATGCTTGGCAGTCGGGTTCATGACCACTGGAGTTTCCACGATGGCAAGCGCGAAGTTGGCCTGACCGTCAGTGGTGATCGTTTCAGTGATGACGCCGATGTCGTGCGGCTGTGGGCCGTGGCGGGTGCCGGGATCGCCTATAAGTCCTGGCTGGATGTGGCCGCCGATGTGCTGGCCGGTCGATTGAAGGTGCTAATGCCGGAACTGCTTTGCGAGCGCGCACCGCTGAATTTGTTGTGCGCACATCGCGCACAATTGAGTAAGCCAGTGAACCTGTTGCGGGAAATGCTTGCCAGCCGATGCGCCCGGTTGGGCAGTCATTTTCCGGGCTTATCGGAAATCGGTCATTAGTCGCAGGAAAAAAGCGAAATTTCCTTCAGGAACTATCACCGCCAGTGGTTTGTGAGGGGCAGGAAGCGGCGATCAACCCGCCTATACTAGCGCTCGCTTCAGGTACGCACCGTCAATCACAACGACAAGACCACGCAGGATTCGGGCTTGCCTCATACCTATCGCCAGACCTTTTTCATCGTTATCAGAGGGTGGTCGATGGCTTTGTCTGGTTAACCGCAGTTTTCACGTCTTGGCCGACGACGCATTACTGGTCAAGATGACTCAGAGCAATAGACCAAACGATTCAACAGGGAGTGAATTAATGGAACATGCACCTTGCATCAGCCAGATAGCCACCTTGCTGGCTGACCCAAAGCGCAGCGCAATGATGTGGGCCTTGATGGACGGCACGGCGCGCCAAGCCGAAGAGCTGGCCTTGTTGGCCGGACTGTCACCGTCCTCGGCCAGCGCTCACCTTGGACGATTGTCCACTGGTGGTCTGTTGAAAGTCGAAAGCCGGGGGCGTAAGCGCTTCTTCCGCCTGGCCGCTCCCGAAGTCGGTGCTGCGATCGAGGCACTGGCAAGCGCAACACTGGCCAGCGCGCCCCGGGAAACGCCGGATATTTTCAAACACACTACCCCCCTCGCCAAACCTGCAGTCAGGCCCTCGTCCTTGTTGCGTGCCCGGCTATGCGACGATCATCTGGGCGGTACTCTGGCTGCGGATCTGTATCAGCGTTTACTGGACGCGGGCTGGATCGAACAGTTCGATCAGCGGGTCACAATCACCCTCAAGGGCTCCACCGAGTTGGCGGCGCGGGGTGTCTTCATCCAGGCGCTGGCCCATCGCAATGGCAAGTCGGCGTGTGCATGTCCGGACTGGAGCGAAAGACGCCCGCACATGGGCGGGTCATTGGGGGCGGCGCTGTTGCAGCTATTCATGCAGTCCGGTTGGCTGAGCCTGCCCAACGACTCGCGGGCCTTGCAGGTCACCGCGGCCGGGCAGCGTGAAATCCACAGGTTTGCCAAGGAAACCGAGCTGGAAATGGCGTTGTAGGCACAGAACCTGTGGGAGCGAGCCTGCTCGCTCCCACATTGGATTTGCGCAGGGCCTTACGGTTTTACCAACCGCGCATCCAGGCTGTTTTGCGCCAGGCGTTTTGCCTGATCCTGGGTCATCCCCAGATCCGTATACAGCGCATGGAAATTCTCGGTGACGTAACCGCCGAAGTACGCCGGGTCATCCGAGTTCACGGTCACTTTCACGCCACGCTCGAGCATGTCGAGGATGTTGTGCTGCGACATGTGATCGAACACGCAAAGCTTGGTGTTGGACAACGGGCACACGGTCAGCGGGATCTGCTCATCGATGATGCGCTGCATCAAGCGCTCGTCTTCAATGGCGCGTACGCCATGGTCGATGCGCTGGATTTTCAGCAGGTCTAGGGCTTCCCAGATGTACTCGGGTGGACCTTCTTCACCGGCGTGGGCGACGGTCAGGAAGCCCTCGCCACGAGCACGATCGAACACACGCTGGAACTTGCTCGGCGGATGGCCCATCTCGGAACTGTCCAAGCCGACGGCGACAAACGCATCGCGGAACGGCAACGCCTGGTCAAGGGTTTTCTCGGCTTGTTCTTCGCTCAGGTGGCGCAGGAAGCTCAGGATCAAACCACTGGTGATGCCCAGTTGCTGTTCGCCATCCTTGAGGGCGGCGGCGATGCCATTGAGCACCACTTCGAACGGCACGCCACGGTCGGTATGGGTCTGCGGGTCGAAGAACGGTTCGGTATGAATCACATTCTGTTCTTTGCAACGCAGCAGATACGCCCAGGTCAGGTCGTAGAAGTCCTGGGACGTTTGCAGTACGCCGGCGCCCTGGTAATACAGGTCGAGGAACTCTTGCAGGTTATTGAAGGCGTAAGCCTTGCGCAGGGTGTCAACATCGCTCCACGGCAGGGCGATCTTGTTGCGTTCGGCCAGGGCGAACAGCAGCTCGGGCTCCAGCGAACCCTCCAGGTGCAAGTGCAGTTCTGCCTTGGGCAGGGCGTTCAGCCAGTCGTACATATTCTTTTCTCATCAGGTGCAGATGACGGGCATTCTACAGCGCCCCGTGGAAACAATTGGCAAAACCTGACCGGAAGGTTCATCGCAACGGGCTGGCTGTATTGTTCGATACGGGTGCCAATCAACCATCATCGATGGCGAGGTCCGTGAAACACCGCAAAACCCTGTGGGAGCGAGCCGGCTCCCACAGTTTTTATCAGTGTTGTATCAGGCGCCCGCGATCAATTGCCGAGCCGCTTGGCTGTGATCGGCAATCAACCCCTTCAGGTCCAGCCCTTCAACCTGCCCATCGATCACTCGCCATTTACCGCCGACCATCACCCGGTCTGCCCGATCCGCGCCGCACAGCAGCAGCGCCGATACCGGGTCATGACTGCCCGAGAAGCGCAGCTCATCGAGCTTGAACAGCGCCAGGTCAGCCTGCTTGCCCACTGCCAGTTCACCGATGTCGCTGCGACCGAGCAGCTGTGCCGAGCCTTTGGTGGCCCAGCCCAGCACCCGTTCCGGAGTGATCTTCTCTGCACCGTAGCGCAGGCGTTGGATGTACAGGGCCTGACGCGCTTCGAGGATCATGTTCGACGCGTCGTTGGACGCCGAACCGTCCACGCCCAGGCCCAGTGGAGCGCCGGCGTCGGTCAGTTCGATGCTCGGGCAGATGCCCGAAGCCAGGCGCATGTTCGAGCTCGGGCAATGACAAATCCCGGTGCCGGCAGCGCCGAGGCGGGCGATTTCATCCGGATTGAAATGGATGCCGTGGGCCAGCCAGGTGCGTGGGCCAAGCCAGCCGACGCTGTCCAGATAATCTACCGTGCGCAGACCGAAGCGTTGCAGGCAGAAGTCTTCTTCGTCGAGGGTTTCCGCCAGGTGTGTGTGCAAACGCACATCGAGTGTGTTCGCCAGTTCGGCGCTGGCGGACATGATTTCTGGCGTCACCGAGAAGGGCGAGCAAGGGGCCAGAGCGATCTGGATTTGCGCGCCTTCGCCGCGTTCGTGGTATTCGGCGATCAAGCGCTGGCTGTCGTCGAGGATCACCTGGCCTTCCTGCACGGTCTGCTGGGGTGGCAGCCCGCCGTCCTTTTCGCCCAGACTCATCGAACCGCGAGTCAGCATCGCGCGCATGCCCAGTTCGCGAACGCTTTCGACTTGTACGTCGATGGCATTTTCCAGGCCATCCGGGAACAGGTAATGGTGGTCAGCCGCCGTGGTGCAACCGGACAACAGCAATTCGGCCAACGCGACTTTCGTGGCAAGGGCGAGTTTTTCCGGCGTGAGGCGCGCCCACACCGGGTACAGGGTTTTCAGCCACGGGAACAAGGGTTGGTTGACCACTGGCGCCCAGGCGCGGGTCAGGGTTTGATAGAAGTGGTGATGGGTGTTGATCAACCCCGGCAGGATCACGTGCTCGCGGGCGTCGAAAACTTGTCCACAGGGGGCGGACGGTTGCTGGCCTGCGCCGAGCACTTCGACGATCACGCCGTCTTGCAGCACCAGGCCGCCACGGGCATCGAGACCGTTGGCCGTGAAAATGGCGAGGGGATTTTTTAACCAGGTACGGGTCGCAGGCATGTTGGCCGGCTCCTCTGAAAGTTGGGTTCAGGGTTGCCAGCTCAGTGTTGCCCTGTCTGCTGATCCAGGGTCGCCGGGGAGGCGAGGTGCGCAGTGTCGATCAAAAAAACGCGATGGGCAAGCGCAGCCTGACAGAACAACTCAGATCCCGTATGGAATGAAACCTTGTGGGAGCGAGCCTGCTCGCGAAGGCGGTGTGTCAGTCACCTTCAATGCTACATGACACTCCGTATTCGCGAGCAGGCTTGCTCCTACTAGGGAATGTGGCGATTACCAGGGAATGGTCTCACCCCGATAATTCACAAAATGATGGCCACCCTTGCCAACATACGCATTCACCTGATCGACCAGCCCGCGGGTACTCGTTTCCACATCGATATCGGCACCTTCACCGCCCATGTCGGTTTTCACCCAGCCCGGATGCAGTGACAGTACAGTGAGTTTCTGCTCGCCCAGTTGTGTGACGAAGCTGTTGGTCATGGAGTTGAGCGCGGCTTTGCTGGCCTTGTACAGCGCCAGTTCCGGCGCGTCGGGCATGGTCACGCTGCCCAGTACCGAACTCATGAATGCCAGCACCCCAGTCTCCGGGCGAATCTGGCCAACGAATTGTTGAGCAAGATTGATGGGAGCTACGGCGTTGGTGAAAAACAGCTGCCCGACCTCGGCCAGGGTCGCGCCGCCTGGCGTCTGCACGTCCGGCCCCTTGACCCCGGCATTCACGAACAGCAGGTCGAACACTTCACCCTTGAGTTGCTGGCTCAAGGCGATCACCGCTGGCAGATCATCCATGTCGAGTTTTTCGATTCGCACCTTGCCCAACGCCTGCAAGGCTTGAGCGTTCTGTGGATTGCGCACGGTGGCGGTCACTTGCCAACCATCGGCCAGCAGGGTTTTCACCAGGCCGAGGCCCAGCCCACGGGAGGCGCCGATGATCAGTGCGGTTTTTGCCTTGGACATGTGTGGTTTCCTTGATGAGTGAAGATCGCGGACTCAATGAACAGGTTTGGTCCGACCTATGCTGCAACGCTGGGTGCTAGGCGTCGAGTCCATTGTTTGCGGGTTCAAAAAATGGGTGGGCACCACGTGAGGGCGAAGCCGATAATCAGGCACCACTTTTGACGTGCAGGCATTGGTCAAAAAATGAGCAGTCGACCGCGGGCCATGTCCGGCATGGTGCCGAGGCAGGAATGAACGGGTTATCCACAGATTGCTCCACAGTATTTGTGCGCAAGCGCAAATGTCGGGCATAAGCGCGGTGCGGGTATCTTCGAAAGGTGATAAACCACTCTAAGTATATGTTTTATCTTGAATTTTAAGTTTTTGATGGCGATTTGGACGAAAAGTGAACAAAGCCCGCAAAGCCGCATGACAGAAGGGTTACAGCGGAGTGTGCTCAGGTTATCCACAGCCAGGTGCACAGCGGATGTGGGCAACTGCCGGGTGCATCGATATTCCGGGTTGCCCTAAAAGGTCGCAGCCTCAACGCTGCAACAGAATGCGCCCGCGGCTCAAATCGGCCAGCTGTTTTTGCAGCGCTTCAATATGCGCCTCACCCACCGCCAGCTGTAGTTCAACGCCATTGGCGGTGAAATCTTCTTGCACAACCAGCCCGCCGATGTCGGCGACGCGCAACTTCACCAGGGCCAGTTCACTGAACGTGCAGGCGCAACGTAGTGGCACCCGGCTGATCAGTTCGATCTTAGACGCAGCTTGCAGGCATTTGTTGGCGCCGCCGCCGTAGGCCCGGGCGAGTCCGCCGGTGCCCAGTTGAATGCCGCCATACCAGCGAATCACCAATACCACGACCTGATCGCAATCCTGCGCCTCGATCGCCGCTAGAATCGGCCGGCCGGCGGTACCGCCGGGCTCGCCGTCATCGGTACTGCGGTATTGAGCGCCGAGCTTCCAGGCCCAGCAATTGTGCGTGGCGTTCAGGTCGCTGTGCTGCTCGATGAATGCCTGGGCTTCAGCGGGACTGGTGATCGGTGCGGCGAAGGTGATGAAGCGGCTTTTGCGAATCTCTTCGCGGTATTCGCAAAAGCCGCTGAGGGTAAAGGGCATAAAAGTCTTAAATAGTTGGTGTCAGGCCGCAGCCCTTGAGAATGATACGGATCAGATTGTTGCCGGCGTCATCCATATCCTGCTTGGTCAACTTGGTGCGTCCGCTGACACGACAGATCTGGGTGGCGAAGTCGGCGTAATGCTGCGTGCTGCCCCACAACAGAAAGATCAGGTTGACCGGATCGACCGGGTCCATCTTGCCGGCATCGATCCAGGCTTGAAACACCGAAGCCCGGCCCTGGAACCACGTGCGGTAGTCCTGATTGAAATACTCGGTCAGGCATTCGCCACCACTGATGACCTCCATGGCAAAAATCCGCGAGGCTTGCGGTTGGCGACGGGAAAATTCCATTTTGGCGCGGATGTAGCGGGTCAAGGCTTCGGCTGGATCATCCTCGGCCGTCAACGTATTGAACGTGCTGTCCCACAGCTGAAGGATATTGCTCAACACCGCCACGTACAAACCGAGTTTGTTGGTGAAGTAGTAATGCAGGTTGGCTTTTGGCAATCCGGCATTCAGAGCGATGGTGTTCATGCTGGTGCCTTTGAACCCGTGACGGGCGAACTCATCTTCGGCGGCTTTGATGATGGTCTCTTCGTTCTTCTGACGAATGCGGCTGGCAGGTTTGCCGCCGTGAGCGGGGACTTCAAAGGTCATGGACGCTTCCGATCAAGTGGGTGAGGGTGAGCCATTACGTTGATATCGCACCCTCGGGCTTCAGACAAGTCCCTGCGCAATAAAACCATTGGCGCTGGGTTTATCGTGTCGCCGCTAGACTTTCCAGAAAACTTTCCAGCACCAGGTGAGGTCGACGACCCTTGCGAGTGACCGACGCCAGGCTCAGGTCATAGAAGCGCGCCTTGGGCTTGAGTGCGCGCAATCGACCTTGCTGTACCCAGAGGCTGGCGTAGTGGTCCGGCAAGTAACCGATGTAGCGCCCGGTCAGGATCAGGAATGCCATGCCTTCTCGGTCAGAAGCGCTGGCGGTGCAGTTGAGCGCCTGATAATGGGCCTGGATTTCCGCCGGCAAACGGAAGGTCGGGGCAATGGCGTCCTGATTGTTGAGGCGAGCATCGTCCAGTTGCTTGTCATCGACATAAAACAGCGGATGACCCACGGCGCAATACAGCAGTGAGCGTTCGCTGTAGAGCGGTTGATATTCCAGCCCGGACAGTGCGCTGGCCTGGGGCACCACCCCAACGTGCAAGCGACCGTCGAGCACGCCTTGTTCCACTTCGTTGGGCGCGATCATGCGAATCTGGATCTGCACGTCGGGTCCGCGCTCCTTCAACTGCGCGAGCGCGTGGGTAATGCGCATGTGGGGCAGGGTGACCAGGTTATCCGTCAAGCCGATGGTCAGTTCGCCACGCAAGTGCTGGTGCAGCCCGTTGACCTCGGTGCGGAAGCTTTCCAGTGCACTCAACAACTGCAGTGCCGATTGATACACCTCGCGACCTTCTTCGGTCAGGGAAAAGCCGGCGCGACCACGCTGGCACAGACGCAAGCCGAGACGCTGTTCCAAGTCACTCATCTGTTGGCTGATGGCCGAGCGGCCAATGCCGAGCACGCTTTCGGCAGCCGAAAAACCACCGCATTCGACCACACTGCGAAAGATCCGTAACAGGCGAATATCGAAGTCACTGACTTGCGCCAGTGGGTCGGGGCGGCGGCTGCTCATGGTGGTTACTCATTAGTTTAGTCAGTGACTGACTAAAGGTTAGAAAAGTTGGATTTCACCGACTTTATCCCCGTGGCAACTTAGCTGCAACAACGCTTTTCAATCCCTGCTCCGCTTATTGCCTTGCGAGGTTCCACCCATGAATTTGCCTGAAAACGCCCCGACTTCTCTGGCCAGCCAACTGAAGCTCGATGCGCACTGGATGCCTTACACCGCCAACCGTAACTTCCAGCGTGATCCGCGCCTGATCGTGGGCGCCGAAGGCAGCTGGCTGATCGACGACAAGGGCCGTAAGGTTTATGACTCGCTGTCGGGTCTGTGGACGTGCGGTGCCGGTCACACCCGTAAGGAAATTCAAGAGGCAGTGACCAAGCAACTGGGCACCCTCGATTACTCGCCAGGCTTCCAGTACGGCCATCCGCTGTCGTTCCAGCTGGCGGAAAAAATCACCGACCTGACGCCGGGCAACCTGAATCATGTGTTCTTCACTGACTCCGGCTCCGAGTGCGCCGACACTGCCGTGAAGATGGTACGTGCCTACTGGCGTCTGAAAGGTCAGTCGACCAAGACCAAAATGATCGGTCGTGCCCGTGGCTATCACGGCGTGAACATTGCCGGCACTAGCCTCGGTGGCGTTAACGGCAACCGTAAACTGTTCGGCCAGGCGATGATGGATGTCGACCACCTGCCGCACACTCTGCTGGCGAGCAATGCGTTCTCCCGTGGCATGCCGGAGCAGGGCGGTATCGCCCTCGCTGATGAGCTGCTGAAGCTGATCGAATTGCACGATGCCTCGAACATTGCCGCCGTTTTCGTCGAGCCATTGGCCGGTTCCGCTGGCGTTCTGGTTCCGCCACAGGGTTACCTCAAGCGCCTGCGCGAGATCTGCGATCAGCACAACATCCTGCTGGTGTTCGACGAAGTGATCACCGGTTTCGGCCGTACCGGCACGATGTTTGGTGCTACAACCTTCGGCGTGACCCCGGACCTGATGTGCATCGCCAAGCAAGTCACCAACGGTGCAATCCCGATGGGCGCGGTGATTGCCAGCTCCGAGATCTACCAGACCTTCATGAACCAGGCGACGCCTGAATACGCCGTGGAATTCCCACACGGCTATACCTATTCCGCCCACCCGGTGGCATGCGCCGCGGGTCTGGCAGCACTCGACCTGCTGCAAAAGGAAAACCTGGTGCAGAGCGTGGCCGAAGTCGCGCCGCATTTCGAAAATGCGCTGCATGGCTTGAAGGGCACCAAAAACATCATCGACATCCGCAACTACGGCCTGGCCGGTGCGATCCAGATCGCACCGCGTGACGGCGACGCCATCGTGCGTCCATTCGAATCGGGCATGGCGCTGTGGAAAGCCGGGTTCTACGTGCGCTTCGGCGGCGACACCCTGCAGTTTGGCCCAACCTTCAACAGCAAGCCGCAGGACCTTGATCGCCTGTTCGATGCGGTTGGCGAAGTGCTGAGCAAGATCGACTGATTTCTCCTTCTATATAACGGCCCCGATGACGGGTGCCTGTGGACAACTTTTCAGGAGCTTCCATGAGCGTTATTCCGCATTTGATCAATGGTGAGCTGGTTACCGAAACCGGTCGCAGCACCGACGTGTTCAACCCATCGACCGGTCAGGCTATCCACAAACTGCCTCTGGCCAGCCGTGAAACCATCCAACAAGCCATCGACGCAGCCAAAGCCGCGTTCCCGGCCTGGCGTAACACGCCTGCAGCCAAGCGTGCCCAAGTCATGTTCCGCTTCAAGCAACTGCTGGAGCAGAACGAAGCGCGTATTGCCCAGTTGATCAGCGAAGAACACGGCAAGACCCTGGAAGACGCTGCCGGTGAATTGAAGCGCGGCATCGAGAACGTCGAGTTCGCCTGCGCGGCACCGGAAATCCTCAAGGGCGAATACAGCCGGAACGTGGGCCCGAACATTGATGCCTGGTCCGACTTCCAGCCACTGGGCGTAGTGGCCGGCATTACACCGTTCAACTTCCCGGCCATGGTGCCACTGTGGATGTACCCACTGGCGATCGTCTGCGGTAACTGCTTCATCCTCAAACCGTCCGAGCGCGACCCGAGCTCGACGCTGCTGATCGCACAACTGTTGCTGGAAGCTGGCTTGCCTAAGGGCGTGCTGAGCGTGGTGCACGGTGACAAGGTTGCCGTGGACGCGCTGATCGAAGCACCGGAAGTCAAGGCGCTGAGCTTCGTGGGTTCGACGCCGATTGCCGAGTACATCTACGCCGAAGGCACCAAGCGCGGCAAGCGCGTCCAGGCACTGGGCGGAGCGAAGAACCATGCGGTGCTGATGCCGGATGCGGACCTGGATAACGCTGTCAGCGCACTGATGGGTGCTGCTTACGGTTCTTGCGGTGAGCGTTGCATGGCGATCTCGGTGGCCGTCTGCGTGGGTGATCAGGTTGCCGATGCGCTGGTGGCCAAACTGACGCCACAGATCAAGGCACTGAAAATCGGTGCAGGCACGACCTGTGGTCTGGACATGGGGCCTCTGGTCACCGGTCAGGCGCGCGACAAGGTCAGCGGTTATGTCGAAGACGGCGTGGCGGCGGGTGCGACCCTGGTCGTAGACGGTCGTGGTCTGAGCGTGCCGGGTCACGAAGACGGCTTCTTCCTCGGTGGCTGCCTGTTCGACAACGTCACCCCGGAGATGCGTATCTATAAAGAAGAGATCTTCGGGCCGGTGCTGTGCGTCGTTCGCGTCAACAGCCTGGAAGAGGCGATGCAACTGATCAACGATCACGAGTATGGCAATGGCACCTGCATCTTCACCCGTGACGGGGAAGCGGCGCGGTTGTTCTGCGATGAGATCGAAGTCGGCATGGTTGGTGTGAACGTGCCGTTGCCAGTGCCTGTGGCGTACCACAGCTTTGGCGGTTGGAAGCGCTCGCTGTTTGGTGACCTGCATGCCTATGGTCCGGATGGCGTGCGTTTCTACACTCGCCGCAAGGCCATCACCCAGCGCTGGCCGCAGCGTGCGAGCCACGAGGCTTCGCAGTTCGCGTTCCCTAGCTTGTAAGTAGAAGGACGTAGAAGGCCGACCCATTGGGTCGGTCTTTCTGTTTTCGGGGTTTTTTTGACCGGTATGACAGATTTATGAAAATAGGTGTTGACGGCGAATTTTAGTTCTCTATAATTCGCCCCACTTCCGGCGCAGTCGAAACGGAAAACTCCTTGGTAAACAACGAGTTACGCAGTTTTCGGCAGTAGGTTGCTTCAGGTCATCGAAGCTGAAAGGAAGTTGAAA
>NZ_JBPKAM010000126.1:0-15287 GCF_051216495.1 Pseudomonas baetica
CGCTCCCACAGGAAGCAGCATTCCATTGTGGGAGCGAGCCTGCTCGCGAAGGCCGCGCCTCGGTTCCGGACTTAGAAACAGGTTTCCATGTTTTCAATGACGTTCAACTGCTCATCCACCAGACACCCCGTGCGCCATTTGTCGAACGTCAGGCATGGGTGCGAGGTACCGAACGAAATGATGTCCCCCACCCGCAGTTCAATCCCTGGCGCCACGGTCATGAAGGCATGCTGGTCCATCACCGCCGTCACCTTGCAACCGCCGACATCGTCACCCTTGGCCGGTACCACGCCAGCCTTGTAACGCAGCAACGGCACCGGCAAACCGGCGTCGTAGGCCACGTCGCGCTTGCCCAGGGCAATTACGGCGAAGCCCGGTTCCGGCAGCGATTGCACGTGAGCCCAGACTTCCAGCGCCGGACGCAGGCCTTCGTGCAAGTCGCTGCGACGGTCGAGTACGCAGCACTGCGCTTCTTTGTAGATGCCATGGTCGTGGGCCACATAGCTGCCCGGACGCAACACGCTGAGGAAACGCCCAGCAGCGTTCTGCGCTTCGAACTCCTCGGCAATCAAGTCGTACCAGGCCGAACCGGATGCGGTGATGATCGGTTTGTCGATGGCGAACGCACCGCTGTCCTGCAGTTGCACCGCCAGGCGCACCAGGGAACCGGCGAACGCGCGAATACCGCTGACGGCGTGATCACCGTGGATCACCCCTTCGTAGCCTTCAATACCGGTCAGGGCCAGCGCCGGTTGCGCAGCGATGGCCTGGGCCAGGTCGAGGATTTCCTGTTCACTGCGGCATCCGCAACGCCCGCCGACCACGCCGTACTCGATCATCACGTTCAAGCGCACGCCACGTGAGGCGAAATAAGCCCCCAGATCCGCCACGTTGTCCGGGTGATCGACCATGCAATAGAAGTCGAAGGTCGAGTCGGCCAGCAAATCGGCAATCAGCGCCATGTTCGGCGTGCCCACCAACTGGTTGGCCATCAGTACCCGGCGCACACCATGGGCGTAGGCCGCACGGGTTTGCGTAGCACTGGCCAGGGTAATGCCCCAAGCGCCGGCGTCCAGCTGGCGACGGAACAACGCCGGGGTCATGCTGGTCTTGCCATGGGGCGCCAGTTCCGCGCCGCTGTTGCTGACGAAAGCCTGCATCCAGCGAATGTTGTGTTCCAGCGCCTCGCGATGCAGCACCAGGGCCGGCAGGCTGACGTCACGGACCAGGCTGGCGCCGATCTGGGCAGCGCCCTTGTCCACATTGCCAGTATGGGGGGTAGAAGACATGGTTGAACTCCTCACATTCGCGGCTGCACGCAGCCGCTGTTATTCGTTGATGCGACGGGCCAGGCTGTTCGCACTGTCGATCAGCACCCGACGGTAGTCGTCGTAATGGGTTTTGGCATCGGCACGCGGGGCGACGATGCACAGGGTGCAAATGGCCACGCCGCTTGGGTCTTTGACCGGGGCAGCAAAGCAATGGGTAAACGTGTCGGCGACGCTATCGAAGGAGAAAAAGCCGTCGATACCAGCCTGACGGATTTCCTTCAGGAACTGCTCCAGCGGCAAGCGTTCGCCATCGGGCAGGATGAAGTCGTCGTGATCGATCAGGTCGACAATCTCCTGATCGCTCAAATGCGCCAGCAGCAGGCGCCCGGACGCGGTCCAGGGAATCGGTGCGTTCTCGCCGATGTCCGAGGAAATGCGGAAATGCCGCTCCCCCTCCTTCATCAGCGCCACGGTGTATTTGCGCCCGTTGAGCAGGCACATCTGCGCGGTTTCGCGGGTCTGGCTGACGATGTCCTGCAAGGCATGGTCGGCCTCGCGGGTCAGGTCGAAATGGCGCAAGTGGGCCTGGCCGAGGAAGTACAACTGCCGACCAAGGTACACGTGCCCGTCCTTGCCCACCGGCTCCAGGATCCGTCGCTCCAGCAGCGAGGCCACCAGTTCATAAACGGTGGATTTGGGGCTGCCGATACCGTTGGCAATGTCGTTCGGACGCAAGGGCTGGCCGACCTCCTTGAGAAAGTCGAGGATATCGAACGCCCGGTCCAGACCGCGTGCCCGGCGCTTGATGGTGTCTTCGGTCATGTCAGTGGTTCCCCTTCAAAGTGCCGGGAGTTTACCCCAGAGTGCTGCGGTGACTGTCAGGCCGCCATCGCCAGCAGGCTGGCTCTCACATTTGGAATACGTTCCCCTGTGGGAGCCAGCCTGCTGGCGATGAAGCCACCTCGGTTCAGGCCTTTTTCTTGTACGCGATGCAATCGATCTCGACCTTGCAGTCGACCATCATGCTCGCCTGCACACAGGCTCGGGCCGGCGCATGTTCAGGTTTGAAGTACTCGGCGAAGACCTTGTTGAAACTGGTGAAATCCCGCGGATCGTCCAGCCACACGCCGGCACGCACCACATCTTCCAGGCCATAACCGGCCTCCTGGAGAATCGCGATCAGGTTCTGCATGGTCTGGTGGGTCTGTTCGACGATGCCACCCACAATGATCTCGCCATCCTTCGCCGGCACCTGGCCAGAGACGTGCAGCCAGCCATCGGCTTCAACGGCGCGGGCGAAGGGACGCGGCGTGCCGCCAGCGGCGGAACTGCCGGTGCCGTAACGAGTAATGCTCATGAGTGTTTCTCCTGATTGAAAATCGAGTGTTTAAAACCGCGTGCTTTTGAGAAATTCAGCCAGACGCGGCGACTGTGGGCGCTCGAACAGTTCCTTGGGAGGCCCCTGCTCTTCGATGCGCCCCTTGTTCATGAAAACGATCTTGTCCGAGACCTCGAAGGCAAAACGCATCTCGTGGGTCACCAGCAACATGGTCATGCCATCGTCCGCCAGGCCCTTGATCACGTTGAGCACTTCGCTGACCAGCTCCGGGTCCAGCGCCGAAGTGACTTCGTCGAACAGCATCAGGCTCGGGTTCATCGCAATCGCCCGGGCAATGGCCACGCGCTGCTGCTGGCCACCGGACAACTGGCCCGGGTAGTGATCGCGCCGCTCCAGCAATCCGACCCGCTCCAGCCATTTTTCCGCCAGGGCCACGGCCTCGTCCTTGTGCAACTTTTTCACCTTGAGCAAACCCAGGGTGACGTTCTGCAACGCGGTGAGGTGCGGAAACAGGTTGAACTGCTGGAAGGCCATGCCGGTCATGGCGCGATGGCGGGCGATGACCTTTTCCGGGTGACGGATGCGTTTGCCGTTGACCTCGTCATAACCGATGGATTCGCCATCGAGCAGGATCTGCCCGCCCTGGAACTCCTCGAGCATGTTCACGCAACGCAGTAGCGTGGTCTTGCCCGAGCCGCTGGAACCGATCAGCGTCACGACGTTGCCGCGTTGCATGGTCAAGTCGACGCCCTTGAGCACTTCGAGCTGGTCGTAGCGTTTGTGCAGGCCGCGAATGTCCAGCAAGGGTTGGCCGTTTTGTGCGTTGGTTTGAGTCTGTGTCATGGCAAGGCCACCCGCTTTTCAATGTGCCGGCCGAGTAACTCGATGCCGTAGTTGATGACGAAAAACAGAAATCCGGCGAACAGGTAAAACTCCAGGGTCATGAAGGTCCGCGCGATGATCTGCTGGGAACTGAGCAGCAACTCGGCCACGCCGATCACCGACAGCAGCGTCGAGGCCTTGACGATCTCGGTGGACGAGTTGACCCAGGTCGGCAGGATTTGCCGCAGCGCCTGGGGCAACAGCACGTAGCCCAGGGCCTGATAGAAGGTCAGGCCGATGGCCTTGCTCGCTTCCATTTGCCCTCGGGGCAACGCCTGCAACGCTCCGCGCACGATCTCGGCGACGTGGGAGCCGCAAAACAGCGTCAAGCCCAGGGCACCGGCCTGAAATGCACTGATCTGCCAACCCAGCGCCGGCGCCATGTAGAAGCAGGCCAGCACCAGCACAAACACCGGTGTGCCGCGGATCACATCGACATAAAAGCGAAACGGTGCGCGCATCCAGAACCGGCCGTAGGTCAGCACCAGTCCGGCGAACATCCCGACAAGCGTGCCGAGCAGAATCGCCAGCGCCGACACCTGCACACTGGTCAGGAAGCCTTGCCACAAAGGTTCGCGCGCCACCCACAACTCATGCATCCAACTGGGGGATTCGTACATGGGGCCTCCTATCGGCGGATCGCCAGGCGCTGTTCGAGGTAACGCAGCATCATGGCAATGAGGTAACAGGCCGCCACATAAAGCGCGGTGGTCACCAGCCAGGTTTCAATCACCCGGTAGCTCTCGACATTGATCTTGCGCGCGTAATAGGTCAGCTCCGGCACGGCGATGGCGGCCGCCAGCGAGGTGTCCTTGAACAGCGAAATGAAGTTGTTCGACAACGCCGGCAACACATTGCGCAACATCACCGGCACGGTGACGTAGGCCTTGACCTGCCATTCACCCAAGCCAATCGCCAGACCGGCTTCGCGCTGGCCCTTGGGAATGCTCAGCAGGCCACCACGGAACACTTCGGTCAGGTACGCCCCGGCATACAGCGACAGGGTGATGATGAACGAGGGAATCTTGTCCAGACGAATCCCCAGGCTCGGCAAGGCGAAATAGATCAACAGAATCAACACCAGAATCGGCGTGTTACGGATCACCGTGACATACACCGACGCCAGCACCCGCAACGGGCGATGCTTGGACAGCAAGGCAAACGCCATCAGCAGGCCGATCACGCAGCCGATGGCGATCGACACCAGCGCCAACTGCAGGCCCAGACCGAGCCCCGCCAGCAAGGTGTCGAAATCGCGCCACACGGCGGCAAAGTTCAACTGATAGTTCATGGTCGGCAGTACCTTGAGCGGGGCGATCATGACCGCCCCGCTCTCACGGGATCATTGGAATTCGACGGGGAAACCGATTTTCGGTGTCGGCAGTTCGACGCCGAACCATTGCTTGAAGGACGCCGCGTAGGTCGGGAACTCCACGCCGGTCATGGCTTCATGCAAGGTGGTGTTGACGAAGTTCAACCAGTCCTGATCGCCGCGCTTGACCGCACACGCATAGGTTTGCGGGCTCCAGGCATAGGCCGGGCTACGGTAGCGGCCCGCGTTCTGCACCATCAGGTATTTGACCGATGACTGATCGGTCGCCGCAGCGTCGGCGCGTCCCGAGTTCACCGCCTGGTACATCAGGTCGACACTGTCGTACTGATCGACCTTGGCCTTGGGCAGCGCCTGATGCACCAGTTCCTCGGCATAGACGTTTTGCAGCACCGCCACGGTCAAGCCATCGCCGGCCGCCTGCATGTCGTCGATTTCCTTGTACTTGCTGTTGGCCGGCAACAGCAGGCCCACACCTTCGCGGTAGTACGGCAAAGTGAATGCCACCTGTTGCGCGCGGCTGGCGGTCACGGTGATGAACTGGCAACTCATGTCGACCTTGTCGGTCAGCAGGTTGGGAATCCGCGCATCGGACGACTGCACCACGAACTCGACCTTGCTCGGGTCGTTGAACAGCCCCTTGGCCACCATGCGCGCGATGTCGATATCAAAGCCCTGCAACTTGCCATCGGCACCCTGAAAGTGCCACGGCGCATTGGTGCTGCCCGTACCCACGATCAGTTTGCCGCGGGCCAGAACGCTATCGAGCTTGCTGTCCGCCGCCTGGGCCACGCCCATGGCAGCAGCAGAGGCTGCGAACAGAAAAACACACGCTTTGAACAAGGAAGGTCGGCGATGCATGGCAAGCACTCCAGGATGATGTTTATTCCGCTATACCGGAACCAATTATGTAACAGCGGAATAGACAGCAGAAAGTGTGCCACAGGTTGCGAACGGTTTGTGAGCGGGATTGAAAATTGTTTTGAATCAGATAGATGCGTGAAAACGCAAAGCAGTGTTACAAAAGGTACAGCTCTCGGAAGCGCTACCGTTGGCTACGGATGGCGGGAATCAGGTTCACAATGGGTGCGCGCGTGCTACTAAAACAATCTTTCGAAAAGCGACTCAGCGGGTGGTCGCATCTTTATAAACATCGCCTCGCTCTCTTTTCCCCACGACTATCACTGTAACCACCAAAACCTCATCCCTGACGCGATAAACCAGGCGATACCCGGCACTCCTCAACTTGATCTTGTAGGCATTGCCTAGCCCACTAAGCCGGTCTGCAGGAACATGTGGATTTACGAGTCGTTCCCGAAGCTTCTTTTTGAATTGTTCCCTCAGGTTCTCCCCAAGCTTTTTCCATTCCTTCCAGGCCTTTTCAGAAAACTCCAGCTCATAGGTCATCAATTGAAACCTTTATCGTCGGATCGTTTTCTCGCTCCTTGCATAGCGCAATCAGCTCCAGGTCCTCCAGCCGGTTCATCATGGCTTCATATTCCTTGGCGGGGACGCAATAAAAAGCAGGCTCGTTACGATTGAGGATTGCCACAGACGAACCACCACCAGCAGCCACCGTGCCCATAGGGTTTCTTTTCAACTCCGAGATGCTCGCCACGACTTGCGAAAGCACGATATGTGTCATGAAACAATTCCTTGGGGTGCTTTTAGAGACACTCAAAATAGCACCCCAAAACGCATCTGAGTGCGATCCTCATGGATGAAATTCCTAGCGTCCGACACGACTGAACCTCCCTCTGCGGTAGATCAAAACGATTGCACAAAAATTATCACGCCCTGGTTTTCTACATTTCCGGAGTTCCAGTGGGGCGTACCTTAAAAATCCGTGGGAAATATCCAGGTTGGACAACCCCCCATCCGACTGCTTTATTCATTACCCAAGTGATAAGCACTCTTAACAGTTGCGACGCACCTGGCGTGTGTTGTCCCAGGAGGGTTCATGTCCTTCAAAGTGATGATGGTGTTCGGCACACGGCCCGAAGCCATCAAAATGGCGCCCCTTGCACGGGTCCTGCGCAATTGGCCAGGTATCGACCTGAACATCTGCTCGACCGGCCAGCACCGGGAAATGCTCAAGCAGGTGCTCGACTCCTTTGAACTGACGGTCGACGAAGACCTGCAAGTGATGACCCAAGGCCAGACCCTCAACGGTCTTTCCGAACAATTGCTGGAGCACCTGGACACCACCTACGAACGCGTGCGGCCGGATATCGTGCTGGTCCACGGCGACACCACCACCAGCTTCATCGCCGCCCTCGCCGCGTTCAATCGCCAGGTCCCCATTGGCCATGTCGAAGCCGGATTGCGCACCGGCAACTTGCGCGCGCCCTGGCCGGAAGAAGCCAATCGCCATCTGACCGGGGTCATTGCCGACCTGCATTTCGCCCCGACCGGTAAAAACGAAGACAATCTGCTGCACGAGGGCGTGCCCAAGGCCAATATCGAAGTCACCGGCAACACGGTGATCGATGCGCTGGTCTGGATGCGCAATCACCAACAGGCGACCGGCTGGCAGCCCGCCGCCGACTCGCCGCTGGCCGTGCTCGACGACAAACGCCGCATGGTGCTGATCACCGGACACCGCCGGGAAAACTTCGGCGGCGGCTTTCGCAACATCTGCCTGGCCATGGCCACCCTCGCCGAGCGTTACCCCGACGTGCAATTCGTCTACCCGGTGCACCTCAATCCGCAGGTGCAGCAGGCGGTGTACAGCGTGCTGTCGGGCAAACCCAACATCTATCTGATCGCCCCCCAGGACTACCAGCATTTCGTTTGGCTGATGGGGCGCGCGCATTTCATCGTCACCGACTCAGGCGGCATCCAGGAGGAAGCCCCGGCCATTGGCAAACCGCTGCTGGTGCTGCGCGACGTCACCGAGCGGCCATCGGTGCTCGAAGGCGGGACTGTGTTGCTGGTGGGCACCGATACCGATCGCATCGTCAAGGAAGCCAGCCTGTTGCTTGACGATGACGCCACCTTCCAGCGCATGAGTCGCGTGCACTGCCCGTACGGCGACGGCCATGCCAGTGAGCGCATCGCCAATCGCCTGGCGACCTGGCTCAAACAACGTGCGGCAAAGGGTAAAGCCGTATGAGTTTCGGCCTGGTCGATTTTTTTGCCTATGTGCTGTTCGGTCTCAAATACCTCGCCATTTTCCTGGCCCTGTTGATGTTCGTACTCGGGCTCGATGACCTGTTCATTGACATCGTGTACTGGACCCGCAAGCTGATCCGCCGCTGGCGCATCTATGAAAAATTCAAGCGTGCCGATGAAGAACGGCTCTACACCATCGGCGAAAAACCCCTGGCGATCATGGTGCCGGCCTGGAACGAAGTGGGCGTGGTCGGTGAAATGGCGCGACTGGCCGCCTCAACCATCGACTACGAGAACTATCAGATTTTCGTCGGCACCTACCCCAACGACGCCGAGACCCAGGCCGACGTCGATGCCGTCTGCCAGCACTACCCCAATGTGCACAAAGTGGTGTGCGCCCGCCCCGGTCCCACCAGCAAGGCCGACTGCCTGAACAACATCATCGACGCCATCCTGCGCTTTGAAAGCGAGGCGAAGATCCAGTTCGCCGGGTTCATCCTGCACGACGCCGAAGACGTGATTTCGCCGATGGAGTTGCGCCTGTTCAATTACCTGCTGCCGAGCAAGGATTTGATCCAGATCCCGGTCTACCCCTATGCGCCGGAATGGAAAGGCTTCACCGCCGGGCACTACGTCGACGAATTCGCCGAAAACCACGGCAAGGACGTCATCGTTCGCGAGGCCTTGACCGGCCAGGTGCCCAGCGCCGGCGTCGGCACCTGCTTCAGTCGCAAGGCGATCAGCGCCCTGCTCGAGGATGGCGATGGCATTGCCTTCGATGTGCAGAGCCTGACCGAAGACTACGACATCGGCTTTCGGCTCAAGCAAAAAGGCATGAAGTGTATTTTCGCCCGCTACTCGGTGAGCGACCCGAAACTGGCGCTGGAACGGCATTGGGTGTTCGGCATGAACCGTGCGTTTTCCCAAGTGATCTGCGTGCGCGAGCATTTCCCTCGGGACTGGTCGCACGCGATCCGGCAAAAATCCCGCTGGATCGTCGGCATCGTGTTCCAGGGCACCAAAAATCTCGGCTGGAGCCCAAAAGGGTTACTCAACTATTTTCTGTGGCGCGACCGGCGCGGCATGATCGCTTATCTGTTGAGCTTTCTCGTCAACCTGCTGTTTCTGGTGCTGCTGGCGATGTGGCTGGTGACGGTGATTGCACCCAATGCCTGGCGCTATCCGTCGATACTCGCCGACAGCCCATTGCTGACCACCCTGCTCTGGCTCAACGGCCTGATGCTGCTTAACCGGTTGTTCCAGCGTGGCTGGTTCGTCACCCGCTATTACGGATTGGGCGAAGGCCTGCTGTCGGCGCCGCGGATGATGTGGAGCAACTTCATCAACTTCTTCGCTAACGTGCGGGCACTGCGCCAGGTCATGGAGATGGGCGATTCGCGGCGCGTGGCCTGGGACAAGACCACCCATGAATTCCCGGCCCTGACCCAGGCCCAGCGCACGCCACTGGGGCATCGTCTGGTGGAAAAAGGCCTGCTCAGCGAAGAGCAGTTGGAAGCGGCGATCACTAACCCGGTACGCCGGCGCCTGGGCCATGAGCTGTTGCTGCGCGGACATATCGACACCACGCAACTGGTGCAAACGCTGGCCGAGCAACTGGACATGGAGTGGGCGCCGCTCAACCCCTTCAAACTCGACAAACGCCTGATCGACGTGGTGCCGCGCAAAGTCGCCTCTCACTACGGTGTGCTGCCGGTGGCCGAGGAAGGCAACACGCTGGTGCTGGCCTCCGAGGGCCCGGTCAGCCAGGTGTCACTGGGGGCGATCAGCCGTCAATTGAAGCGTCCGGTGCGCTGTCGCCTGGCGCCCCAGGGCCGGGTCACCCTGGGGATTCGCTACTGGTACGCCAGTCCCCGGCAAAATGCCGACGTCCAGCACATGCTCCAGGTGCTTGAACGCCATCAGGACGATGAAGCCCTGCTCGAGCGTGTCAGTCATCACCAGGTGTTGCTGGGCAACCTGCTGCAAGTGCGCGGCATGGTGCCACCGAGCCTGTTCAATCAGGCGTTGATCGACTTTGATGCCGAGCACATGTCATTGGGCCAACACCTGATATCACGCGGCATGATCACCCAGGAGGTTCTCGAACAGGCGCTGGTTGAACAGGCCAGCGAACAGCAAGCCGCCTACCGCATCGCCCGGGAGGTGGAATGAAGCGTCTCAATCGTCATGCCATGCTTGTTGGCAGCCTGCTGTTGAGCCTGAGTGCGGCTTCCTGGGTGCACGCCGAACCTTTGACCGACTTCGAACAATTCCGCAGCTTCCCTTACATGGATCGCAGCTACCGCGAAGCGAAAAAAGGCAACTGGGCCGAAGTCGAACGGCTGATGCGTCACCTGCTGACCCTGGTACCGAAGAACGATGAAGCCCGGGCCTTGCTGGTGCAAGCGCTGGCCAAACAACGTCGCTACAAGGACGCGGTGCAAGCATTACCGGATAACCCGCAAAACAGCGAGGCCTTGCTCAATCTGCGTCTGACCTGGATCGAACAGGACCCACCGGGCAGCACCCAGGTCGAACAATGGATCGCCAGCAGCGATCTCAACCAGCGTATACGCCTGTGGCAAGCCTACAGTCTGAGCCTGGCCAAATTCGGCGGCGCGGGCCGTGCCCATGACTGGCTGGCGCAACTGGCTCCCAAGGGTGACTACAGGATCCTGCATCTGGCTCGCTCCAACTGGGCCGAGCAATTGCGCAACTGGGACGACACCATTGCCCAACTGGCGCCCCTGGCAGAACGCAAGCAACTGGACGCGGCAGGCTGGGAACGGCTGGCCAATGCCTATGTGCAACGTCTCGACGAAAAACCGTTGGAGCAGTTGCTGAAACAGGCTCCCAACCCGGAGGCTGCGCGCAAGGCTCGCCTGGCGATGGTCGATCGCGCGATTGCCATGGGGCACACCGAACAGGCCCAGCGCTGGATGCAATCGCTGCCGCCAGGCGATCTCGCCGACCCTGCCCAGCGCCAGCGTCTGTGGGAATTGGCCCGGCAAACCGGCGACAGCGCGACGGTGCAGCGTTTGAGCAGCGATCTGCAGCGTCCATGCCTGGAAACGGCCGAATGGCTGTCCCGTCGCGATCCCGATGCGGCGCTCACGCAATTGCGTAGCTGCCCACCCGAAGATGACCCACAGACCTGGCTGATCCTCGCCCAGCGCCTGCACGCCACCGAACTCCTGCAAACCACGCGCTTGCCTGAGCCCTGGGACAGCCGACGCCAGCAACAGCTGCTGGACATCTGGCAGAAAGAAGGTCGGAGCGACAAAGTCATGGCCTGGCTCGCCAGCCAACCGCAGACCGCTGAAGTGATCAAGCGCCGGGCCGAACTGGTTCAGGCGCGTGGGCGCGATGCCGAAGCCGTGGCCCTCTGGGAGCGGCATTACCAGCAGACCGGCAACCTTCGCTCGCTTGATCAGGCCACTTATCTGGCTCTCAAAACCGGCCAGCGTGAACACGCGCAGCAATTACTGGAGAATGCCTTCGACCGTCATGGCGGCAAGCTGCCCAACGCCCTGCTGCAACGATTGGCAACCCTGTATGAGGCGTCGACACCAACTCCGGCACAGCAACAACGCATGGTGTTGCTGCTCAATCGCGTCGACCCGGCGACACGGGGCCAACTGTTGGCGCAATTGGCCGAGAACGGCCAATGCGCCGCCGTGCAGCAGGCTATCGGCGGACAACCCCGAGCCGTCGGCGATTACCGCGCCCTCGGCCGCTGCGCCATGCCCGATCGCCCCGGCGAAGCGGTCGTGTATTACCAACAGGCCGTTAAACTCGGTGACCCAGGCAGTCGTCAGCCCCTCGCCTATGCCCTCGAAGCCGCCGGCGATTCGGCCGGGGCACTGGCGATCTGGCGCAGCCTGCCCGATGCCCAACTCAGCGACAACGCCCGCCTCACCGCCAGTCGCAGTGCCCTGAATGCCGGCGACCTGCCGAACGCCGAACGCTACTGGCAACAAAGCCGCAGCCGTGGCGCCAACGAATGGGCCCTGGGTGCCGCGATTGCCGATGCGCGAGGTGATCATGCATTGGCCTTGCAACGTCAACGCTCAGCCTTGCAACAGTCGCCGGATGCCGGGCACTTCTATGCTGCGTCTGTCACCGCGCAAAAGGCTGGGGAACCGGCGCAAAGCAACGCGTGGCTGGCCGAAGCCGTGCGACTCGATCCAGACAACCCACGCTATCGCGCCGATTACGGCATGCGACTGGCTGGAGCCAAAACCAAAGAGGAACGCGCCAAAGCCATTCCTTATCTGCAAAGCGCCACCCGCAGTTTCCCCGAGGATTATCGCCTCGGCGAAACCCTGGCATTGCGCTACGACGAAGTGGAAGACAGTGCATCGGCACGCAAAGAACTGCGCCGGGTCATCGATCTGGAACAGAATCCGGTGGCGGCCGACGACGAGGACGGCAGCATGGAGGCTCGGCGTTATCGTCAACGTCGCGCCCATGAAACCCTGTCCCGTCGCGACTCGCGCACCATCGCCAGCACCTGGTCGCCGGCCGGTGTGTCGACCAACGACTTCGTGCGGCCCGACGACACCTCCGGCACCCGCCGTCGCCCCACCTCACAAAACGTGCAACTGGCGATGTGGGACCATGCGCTGGGCGAAGAACCGAGTCGCGCCGGTAGCACACTGTCGGTTTATGGGCGCGTCCTGCTCGGCGGCCAGAGCCGTTCGAGCTACGCCGAATCCATCGCCACCGGCGTGGGGCTGCGTTACAAGCCCTGGGGCACGGCAAACATCAACTTCTACGGCGAGATCTACAAACAGAGCCAGTTCGACGACGAGGACAATCACGGGCTGAGCCTGGGCCAGATGCTGATTCCGGAAAAGCTCTCCGACCAGGTCGACGATCACCGCCAGGACGGGCACACCACCACCGATTACCTGCTGCGCAGCACCGCCTCGTTTCTTGATCAGGGCCGGTTTCGCAACGACTGGCGTGTTGATGAAAGCGACTGGGAAGAACGTTTCCTCTATCTGGACGCCGCGTGGTGGACCAAGGCCGGCGACCATCAGTGGTTGTCACGCTTCCAGCAAGGTCACACCTGGAAGCTGCCGTTCAACGGCGCGCAAACCCTCATGCCCTACGGCTTTCTCGAATTCTCCAGCCAGGATCCGAGCAACGACTGGCGACAGGATTTGCGAACCGGCCTCGGTCTGCGCTGGCAATGGTGGTTCGACGATGACATCTACAACGCCTACCGCGCGCACCTGACGGTTCGCACCGAGTATCAGCAATCCTTGAGCGGCAATTTGTATGAAGGCGGCAACGGCGTGCTGCTGGGCGTGGAGCTGAACTTCTGATGACGCGATTTCTATTGGTGCTGTGTCTGTTATTGAGCCATGCAGCGGCCCGCGCGGACGAGCGCATTTTCTATCAACCCTTGAACGTCGACGCCAGCCTCAGCCAGGCGCAATGGCGGCAGATCTGGCAGGACACCGCCAGACAAGGTGCCCACACCGTGATCGTGCAATGGACCGCCTATGGCGATTCGGACTTCGGTGGCGCCAACGGCTGGTTGGCCGACAGCCTGAAGCAGGCCCAGGCGCAAGGGCTGAAACTGGTGCTGGGGTTGCGCATGGACCCGGCCTATTACCAGCGCATCGATGAGCTGGACAGCGCCGGGCTGGCGACTTACTGGCAAGCGCAATTGGGGCAATCGCTCGCCCAACAGCAGAAGCTGCGCAAGGACTGGAAACTTGAGGTCAGTGGCTGGTACTTGCCTTTGGAGCTGGACGACCTGCATTTCCTCGCGGCTGATCGTCGGCAGACGCTGCAACGCCAACTCAAGGACCTGGCTGCCAAACTCGATGCGCCGCTGCACGTCAGCGCCTTCAGCGCCGGCAAACTCGCGCCACAAATACACGCCCAATGGCTGGGAGATCTGGCGTCCCAAGGCATTCAGGTCTGGTGGCAGGACGGAGCCGGTACTGAACGTTTGCCAGCCTTGGTCCGCAAGGGTTACGCCAGTGCGCTGCCCTGCTCCGTCGGCATCGTACAGGAAGCCTTTCGACAGCTCAGCGAGACGGGAAAACCGTTTCACGCTGAACCGGCAACCTTGAACGCCGCAGCGTCCGGTTGCCATCCATCAGCGGTGTTTTCCCTGCGTTACCGGCCCTGGGGCAAGGTGATTCTCGACAACCAACGCATGAACAAGGTCGGCGATGTACAAAACCATTGAAGATGAAGTGCTGAAAAAAACCGCGCCCCGGGAACTGAAAGCCGAGTTCATCCAACATGAATTCGAACGCCTGCACACGTTTTGCGTGCTGATCTATCTGGCCAGCATCGCCGTTTGGTTTTTCTACGACTTGATCATCAGTTTCATCGGCGCACAAGGCTTCACCTGGCGCTCGCTGGTGTTCCTCGGCCTCTTCGCGATCATTGTCATCGTCCTGCTGTTCACTCGCCAGGCGCGGCACTTCCACTGGCTCAATGTACTGTTCGTGCTGATGATTACCGTTGGCACGCGCTTGTTGATCGAAGGTGTGTCTGTCAATCATCAAGCTGCCTGGTCGCTGCTGGCGGCATCGACCACGCTGTACAGCGCCTCGATGCTACCCCTTAGCCGCTGGTCATTTTTTACCGCGCAGATCATTACCTGGGTGGTGCTCAATCCGTTCTACAGCCCGGAGTTGATTCTGCTCGACCTTAAGGGTGTGATGACCGTCGCCTACACGGTGTTTCTCTGTGCACTGACGATCTACAGCTTTCTCGCGCTGCGCAAAGCCAAGCTCTACAACTTCATCATGTCCAGGTTGCTGCTGGACCAGGCGTATATCGACACGCTCACGGAAATTCCCAACCGCCGCTCGTTCATGACCCGCGCCGACAAACAACTGCACGCCACGCCACGGGAGCACGATCACTACCTGGCCATGATCGATATCGACAACTTCAAAAAGGTCAATGACGTCTATGGCCACGACATCGGTGATGAAGTGCTCAAGCGCATCGCGGCGGACATCAAAGCGGTGATGAGCCCCTACGAATACGCGCGATTGGGCGGCGAGGAATTTGCGATTTACCTGGCCGGAGTGCGCCGCGAAGATGTCGAGGCATTGGCCGAGGAACTGTGCCGGGTAGTTCGCGAGCAGCCGACCCAACACCCGGTGACCATCAGCATCGGCCTGGCCCGGGTGCTCGACAGCGACACCTTGAATCAGGCTTTGGTGAAGGCCGACGCGGCGTTGTATGAGTCAAAACATACGGGGAAGGATCGGTATACCTTTCATCAGTGAGTCCTGAGTCGTTTACTCGGCCGCTTTCGCGAGCAGGCTCGCTCCCACAGGAGCATGCATTCCAAATGTGGGAGCGAGCC
>NZ_JBPKAM010000127.1:0-15201 GCF_051216495.1 Pseudomonas baetica
CCCCCCCCCCCCCCCCCCCCCCCCCCCCCCCCCCCCCCCCCCCCCCCCCCCCCCCCCCCCCCCCCCCACAGGGGTTACTCAGTGCAGGGGATTACTGCGCCGCTTTGACCGCCGACGCCAGCTGGGCGCTGGCCTTGGCGGGGTCGGCGTCCTTGTCGTTCATGAAGTTGGTGACCACGTCAAAGATCGCGCCTTGCACCGCCAGGGAAGTGGCCATGTTGTGCGCCATGCTCGGTTGCAGGCCGCCGGTCTTGTCGTCCGCGATGAAGTCCTTCGCCGACTTCTGGGCACACTCGTCGAAGCCGAGCTTGTCCATTTCGTTCAGCATGTCGTTACGTACAGGGATTGAACCCTTGTTCATGCTGAAGACTTTCTGGAAGTCGGTGCCGAGCGCGACCTTGGCCAGGTCTTGCTGCGCGGCGATGTCACCCTTGCGATCCGCCTTGAGCTTGAACACGGCCATCGAGTCGATGTTGTAGGTAAAGGCTTTGTCGGTGCCCGGGAACGGCACGCACTGATAGTCCTTGCCGGCGACTTTCTTCGCCGCGGTCCACTCGCTCTTGGCCCAGTCGCCCATCATCTGCATGCCAGCCTTGCCGTTGATGACTTCGGCGGCCGCAATGTTCCAGTCACGACCGGCACGGTTCGGGTCCATGTAGGTGGTGAGCTTTTTCAGCTCGGTGAAAGCCTTGGTCATATCAGCGCCCGACAGGGTCTTCTGATCGAGGTCTACCAAAGCTTTCTTGTAACCATCGGCGCCCATGACCGACAGCACGACGTCTTCGAATACGGTGCTGTCCTGCCAAGGCTGGCCACCGTGGGCGAGCGCGATGAAGCCGGCGGCCTTGAGCTTGTCGCCGGCGGCGTAGAATTCTTCGAGGGTGGTCGGGGCCTTGTCGATCCCGGCTTTCTTGAACACGTCCGGGTTGATCCACAGCCAGTTGACGCGATGGATATTCACCGGCACAGCGACGTAATCGCCTTCGTATTTAACGGTGTCGGAGACTTTCTTCGACAGCAGGCCGTCCCAGTTTTCCGCCTTGGCGACAGGTGCCAGGGTGTCGGTGCTCAGCAGGCCAGTGCTGCCCCACTCCTGGATGTCCGGGCCTTTGATCTGGGCAACGCCCGGCGGGTTACCGGCGACGGCGCGGCTCTTGAGAACGGTCATGGCCGTGGAACCGCCACCACCGGCGACTGCGCCGTCCTTCCAGGTGAAGCCGTCTTTTTCGACCTGGGCCTTGAGGACATCGACCGCTGCCTTTTCACCACCGGACGTCCACCAGTGAACGACTTCCACCGAACCTTTGGCATCGTCGGCAAGGGCACTGAGCGGGAACGCGGAAAATGGAACCAGGGAGGCGAGAGAAATGACAGTAGCGAGGCGAGAAATCGCATTCATCTAGTAGTACCTTTCTTGTTGTTATGCGTTGCAAGTCTGGTGCTTGCGCTGCATGGATTCTAAACAGGGGATACCCCTTCGCAGGTAACGAAGGGACGCGCGAATGTCACCACATGGTTACACAGCTGATTACACAGCAGCGCTCTGGGACAGCTGCCCCAGCGCCGTGGCCATGCTCGGCGCCAGGGGCAGGCGCGGAATCAGCAGCGCTTGCCAGGCGTGATAGAGGTCGGGTTTGCCGGCCCAGATATCGGCGCTCGGACGGTTCAACGGGTCGAGTTCGTGGTGCCAGCTGCCATCGCAGCGGTCGATGAAATGCTTATCACAAAATTCCCAGAACAGCCGGTACCAGTGCTCGTACCGCACGTCGCCGGTACGTTTGAGCAGGGCACTGGCAGCCGCACTGGCTTCGCAATGAGTCCAGTGCAGGCGATGGCGAACCACCGCGCGATTGTCCCAGTCGAGGGTATAGACAATGCCTGGCGCACCATCGATGTCCCAGCCGTGCCGACAGTTTTGCTCAAAGAGTTTTTCCGCATCGGTGGCCAGCCATCCCGGCGTGAGCATACCGGCCCGCACCCGCGCCGCTTCGAGGTGCAACACCAGTCGCGCCCACTCGAAACCGTGACCCGGTGTGGTGCCGTAGGGACGGAAGCCATCAGCCGGATTGTCGTGGTTGTACTCGCGCAGGGGTTGCCAGTCGCGGTCGAAATGCTCGATCACCAGATAGTCATTGGCAGCGGCGTGACCATGAATCACCCGCTCGACGATGCGCTGGGCACGGCACAACCAGCGGTTGTCGTCGGTGACATCGGCCAGGGCGAGGAAGGCTTCGGTGGCGTGCATGTTGCTGTTGGCGCCGCGATAGGCCTCCTCTTCACTCCAGTCACGATTGAAGGATTCGCGCATGGCGCCCTCCTCCTCGCTCCAGAAATACGTGTCGATGATGTCGATGGCATCGTCGAGCAAGGCCTGCGCCCCGGGCCGTTGCGCGACCAGCGCAGAGCTGGCGGCCAGCGCTACGAAGGCATGCAGGTAGGCGTTCTTGCCGGTGTTGCCGTCGCGGTGCTCGGCCACGGCGAACCAGCCGCCATGCGTGGCATCGCGCAACGGTCCGTGCAAGGCCTGGACGCCGTGATCCACCAGCTCCGAAAATCCCGGCAAACCCTGAATGTGGGCCATGGCAAAGCTGTGGGTCATGCGCGCAGTGTTCATGGTTTCGGCTTGCGCGCCGGCCGGCAGGTGACCTTTTTCATCGAGATTGCCAAAGCCTTCTGGCAGCTTCGAAGCCTTGGCAAACGCCAACAGGCGCAGGCCTTCGGCGGTGAGCCATTGCTGATGGACAGGTGCGTTCAGCCAACTGCTGAAGTCAGGTTGGAAGTGATCCATGGGGGGCCTTTTTTGTTGTTATGACTTAAGGGGCAGTCTAAACAACGGGCCGGGGCGGGCTTGTAACGAAGGGGGCGAGTTATGTCACCAACCTGTGACATTTCACTGAGGAAAATATTGAATGGTCTGACGCCTTCGCGAGCAGGCTCGCTCCCACAAAGTCACCACCGCTCACTGTGGGAGCGAGCCTGCTCGCGAAGAACGATAACGCGGTATGCCTAATCAGCGCTGCGAGGCAATTGAAGCGTCACCCTTAACCCACCCTCACGCAAATTCTGCAAACTCACTTCCCCCCCATGGCTATGGGCAATGTTGCGGGCAATCCCCAACCCCAACCCATAACCCTGCTGCTGCCCGGCCAGGCGAAAGTGCGGTTCGAACACCTGTTCCAGCCGCTGCTCGGGAACCCCCGGTCCTTCGTCGTCGACATGCAGCACAAACGCGCTGTCGTCGTCATCGATGTGCAGGTGTGCGTTCTGCCCGTACTTCAGGGCGTTGTCGATCAGGTTACCGATGCAACGCTTGAGCGCCAGCGGTTTGCCCGGATAGGTGGCCAGCGCCCGACCCTGTTGGGTCACGCGACCGTTGCCATTCGGCGCCAGATAAGGTTCCACCAGGCAGTCAAGCACGTAGTTAAGGTCCACCTGTTCGATGTTTTCATGGATGTCGGTGTCTTTCACGCACTGCAGCGCACCTTTGACCAGCAGTTCCAGCTCATCCAGATCGCGTCCGAACTTGGCTTGCAGCGTCTCGTCTTCAAGCAGTTCGACCCGCAGTCTCAACCGGGTAATCGGCGTGCGCAGGTCATGGGAAATCGCGCTGAACAACTGGCTGCGTTCGGTCAGGTAACGACTGATGCGCTCGCGCATGGTGTTGAAGGCCCGGCCGACTTCGACCACTTCGCTGCCGCCGCCCTCGGCCACCGGCTTCACATCAGCGCCCAAGGACAAATCCCGTGCCGCCCGCGCCAGGCGCTTGAGCGGCCGGCTCTGCCAATGCACCAACAGGCCAATGAACAACAGCAGGAAACCGCTGGTGAGGACGATGAACCACACCTGCTGCGCCGGCAGGCCTTGCTCTTCAAGACTGGTATAGGGCTCGGGCAACAGCGAGGCGATGTACAGCCATTCGCCGGGCGCCATCTGGATCTGCGTCACCAGCACCGGCGGATTCACCGGCTCCAGGGTCAGCGCATAGTGCGCCCAGGAACGTGGCAATTCATCGAGTTTCAGGCCGCCATTGAAGATGCGCAGGTCTTCGGGGCTGACGAAGGTAACCGAGATATCAGTGTCCTGCCCCAACGACTGACGCAACACTTCATCCACCGCCTTGATCACCGCCGCCTTGCGCGGTGTGATCGGCAGCACTTCCATCCCCAGGGGTTTGTCGTTGAGCGTGACCACGAACCGCGTGCCGCCCATGCTGCGCAACTGATCGAGCACCAGCGGCCGAAACGCCACCGGCAACGAACGGAAATAACTAACACTGGCGGTCATCGAGTGGGCCAGGCTGCGGGCGCTGGTGACCAAACCTTCAAGCTGCGTGGCGCGCAATTGCGAGACCCAGATCACGCTCGACAGCGCCTGGGCGAACAACACCGCCAACAAGGTCAGCAGCAACATGCGCCCGAGCAGCGAGCGCGGCATCGGCACCCGCCGGGCCAGTTTGCGCAGGGACTCAGTGACCATTGCTGGCAATCACGTTGGCTGCCAGTTGGTAACCGCTGCCACGCACGGTGCGAATCAGCCGTGGCGGTTTTTCCGTGTCGCGCAAGCGCTGGCGCAGGCGACTGACGGCCATGTCGACGATGCGATCGAGTGGCATCAGTTCACGGCCACGGGTGGCGTTGCCGATGGTGTCGCGGTCGAGGATTTCCTGGGGGTGATCGAGGAACAGTTTCAACAAGGCGAAATCGGCGCCGGACAGGATCACTTCTTCGCCATCGATGTGAAACAGCCGATGGCTGACCGTGTCCAGCCGCCAGTCATCGAAGGCCAGCACTTCACCGCCGTTACGCTCCTGACCGAACTGGGCACGGCGCAACAGGGCCTTGATTCGCGCCTGCAATTCACGGGGACTGAAGGGTTTGCCCAGATAGTCGTCGGCGCCCAGCTCCAGGCCGATGACCCGATCGGCCTCGTCGGAACTGGCGGTGAGCATGATGATGGGAACCTGGGCCCGCTTCGGGTGCTGGCGAATCCAGCGACACAGGCTGAAACCGTCTTCGTCCGGCAGCATCACGTCGAGGATCACCAAATCGCTCGGTTCTTCGTTCAATGCCTGGCGAAAACCGGCGCCATCGGGCGTGGTACGAACCTGGAAACCGGCGCGGGTCAGGTAGGTGTCCAGCAACTCGCGTATCTCTTGATCATCATCGACCAACAAAATCGACTTGTTGACTGAGCTCACTTCGAAGGCATCCTTTTTGTTGGAATTGGGGCGGATTATGCCTGATCGTGCGTAAATCTTTGGTGTCTGTGCAGGCCCCTTCGCGAGCAGGCTCGCTCCCACAGGATGATCGACAACCTTGTGGGAGCGAGCCTGCTCGCGAAGGGGGCGACACGGTTTTATGCCTGCTCCAGCGCCACTCCTGCTCCGACGAGGCCGGAATACGGCGCCGTCACCAGCCACACCGGTATACCCTTGAAGTAATCGCTCATGCAGCCCTTGTCGGCAAAGCAACGGGCAAAACCGCTTTCAAGGAAGAAATCGGCAAAGCGCGGAATCACGCCACCAACGATGTACACGCCACCGCGCGCACCGGTGGTCAGCACGTTGTTGCCGGCCACGCGGCCGAGCCAGCAGCAGAATTGCTCAAGCACTTCCAGGGCAATCGGATCGCCCGCCAGACCGGCGGCGGTGATCGCTTCCGGTGTTTCGAGCACCGGTTCGTGCCCATCCACGGCACAGATCGCCCGATACACACGGGGCAAGCCGCCGCCGCTCAACGCCGTTTCCGCGCTGACATGGCCGATCTCGTTGAAGATGTGTTGCCACAACTGGGTTTCCCGCGGACTGCTCAGCGGCAGGTCGACGTGGCCCCCCTCCCCCGGCAACGCCGCGAAACGCCCTTCGCCAAGATCGAGCAAGGTGCCGACACCCAAACCTGTACCCGGGCCGATCACCACCGCCGGGCGCAACGGCTCAGGCGTACCTTCGCAGACCACGCGGAATTCGCCCGGCTGCAAACGGGTCATGCCCAAGGCCATGGCCGAGAAGTCGTTGACCAGCAACAACTGCTCCACCTGCAAGGTCTGGCAAAAGCCTTTGCGGCTCAGGCGCCAATGGTTGTTGGTGAATTTGAATTCGTCACCGCTGACCGGACCCGCCACCGACAGGCACACCGAACCGATCGCCCCCGGTTCCAGACCCAACCCGCTCAGGTAGAGGGCAATCGCCTCCTCGGGGCTGGGAAAGTCGGCTGTCGCCAGCACCTGGACCGATTCCAGCTGCTGGTTTTTCCACAACGCGAACCGTGCGTTGGTCCCACCGATGTCACCGACCAAAGCCAGTTTCAATTAAGCGTCTCCAGGGCAGAAGTAAAGGCGCTGGCGCCCTGCTCCGCCGAGCTGAAGGCCATGCGCATGAAACCGAACAGCTCACGACCGGTGCCGATGTTGTTACCCAACAAGCCCTTGGCCGGCGTGCGCGCTGCGAATTCGTCGGCGTCCACCTTAAGCTCCAGGGTGCCTTTGACGCCATCGACGCGGATGATATCGCCCTCTTGCACCCGCGCCAAAGCGCCACCCACATAGGCTTCGGGGCTGACGTGAATGGCCGCCGGGATTTTCCCCGACGCGCCGGACATGCGCCCGTCGGTCACCAGTGCCACCTTGAAGCCGCGATCCTGCAGCACGCCGAGGAACGGCGTCATCTTGTGCAGCTCCGGCATGCCGTTGGAACGCGGGCCCTGGAAGCGCATCACCGCGACGAAATCCTTCTCCAGCAAACCGGCCTTGAACGCATCGGCCAGGTCCTGCTGATCCTGGAACACCATGGCCGGGGCTTCGACGATCTGGTTTTCCAACGCCACGGCGGAAACTTTCATGACACCGCGACCGAGGTTGCCTTCCATCACCCGCAAGCCGCCCTCTGGCGAGAACGCGCGAGCAACCGGGCGCAGGATGCTTTCGTCCATGCTGTCGGTGATGCCTTCGCGCCAGACCAGTTCGCCGTTGTCGAGGAACGGCTCCTGGGTGTAGCGGCGCAGGCCCGGGCCCATCACGGTGTTGACGTTTTCGTGGAGCAACCCGGCGTCCAGCAGTTCGCGGATCAGGAACGACATGCCGCCCGCTGCCTGGAAGTGGTTGATGTCGGCCTTGCCGTTCGGGTAGACGTGACTCAGGGTCGGCACGACTTCGGAGAGGTCGGCCATGTCCTGCCAGGTCAACTGGATGCCCGCCGCCATGGCGATGGCCGGCATGTGCAGGGTGTGGTTGGTCGAGCCGCCGGTGGCGTTCAAGGCGACGATGGAGTTGACCAGCGAACGCTCGTCGACGATCTCACCGATCGGCATGTAATTGCCGTTCTGCTTGGTCAGGCGCGTCACCTGATGCGCCGCTTCGCGGGTCAAGGCGTCGCGCAATGGGGTGTTCGGGTTGACGAAAGACGCGCCTGGCAAGTGCAGGCCCATGACTTCCATCAGCAACTGGTTGGTGTTGGCGGTGCCGTAGAAGGTGCAGGTGCCGGGGCTGTGGTAGGAGTTCATTTCCGATTCCAGCAGTTCCTCGCGACTGGCCTTGCCTTCGGCATAGCGCTGGCGCACATCGGCTTTCTGCTTGTTGGAAATGCCCGAGACCATCGGCCCGCCCGGGACGAAGATCATCGGCAGATGACCGAAACGCAACGCACCCATCATCAGGCCCGGGACGATCTTGTCGCAGATGCCGAGCATCAGCGCGCCATCGAACATGTTGTGGGACAGCGCCACGGCGGTGGACAGCGCGATCACTTCACGGCTGGGCAGGCTCAGCTCCATGCCCGGCTCGCCCTGGGTCACACCATCGCACATGGCGGGGGTGCCGCCGGCGAACTGGCCGACCGAACCGATCTCGCGCAGTGCCTTCTTGATCAGCTCCGGGAAGACTTCGTACGGCTGGTGCGCCGAGAGCATGTCGTTATATGACGAAACTATCGCGATGTTCGCGGAGTTCATCATCCGCAGGCTGTTCTTGTCGTGGCTGCCGCAACCGGCCACGCCGTGGGCGAAGTTGGCGCATTGCAGTTTGCCGCGCATCGGACCGTCGCTGGCGGCATCGCGGATCAGTGCCAGGTAAGCCTCACGCGTGGCGCGACTACGGGCGATAAGGCGTTCGGTGACCTCAAGGACGCGGGGATGCATGTGTAGAACTCCAGGCTAACGGATGTGGCGGACCTGATTGTCTATGCTGATCAAACGCCGATGTCGTTGGGATGACGGACGGTTTTGTTGATCGGTTGGACCAGTTGGTTCAGGTCACTCGTTGTAGAATGAATAAAATATTGCCATCAAAAAGGCTTGTTTTCTATTTTTTTACGAATAATCTTGTTATTCCAACAACAAAACGACGGTAGCGCTGATATATGACTCTTCGAATCGCAATCAATGGTTTTGGCCGTATCGGTCGTAACGTCCTGCGCGCACTCTATACCCAGGGCTACCGTCAGGATCTGCAAATCGTCGCCATCAACGACCTGGGCGACAGCGCGATCAACGCTCATCTGCTCAAGTACGACACGGTTCACGGCACATTCGACGCCGATGTGCAGCACGATCAGGAAAGCCTGACCGTCAATGGTGACCGTATTTCGGTCAGCGCCATTCGCAATCCCGCCGACCTGCCCTGGGCCGCTGAAAAAATTGATGTGGTATTCGAATGCACCGGTCTGTTCACCGACCGCGCCAAAGCCGCCGCGCATATCACCGCCGGCGCCCGCAAAGTGATTATCTCGGCACCGGCCAAAGGCGCCGATGCCACTGTGGTGTATGGGGTCAACCACGACATCCTGCGCCAGTCGCACCAGATCATTTCCAACGCGTCGTGCACCACCAACTGCCTGGCCCCGGTGGCCCAGGTGCTGCACCGCGAACTGGGCATCGAAAGCGGCCTGATGACCACCATTCACGCCTACACCAACGATCAGAACCTGACCGACGTTTATCACACCGACCCGTATCGCGCCCGCTCCGCCACCCAGAACATGATCCCGAGCAAGACCGGCGCCGCCGAAGCGGTCGGCCTGGTATTGCCGGAACTGGCGGGCAAGCTGACCGGCATGGCCGTGCGTGTACCGGTGATCAACGTGTCGCTGGTGGACCTGACCGTGCAGCTCAAACGCGAAGCGAGTGCCGAGGAAGTCAACGCGCTGCTCAAGCAGGCCAGCCAGCACTCGAAGATTCTTGGCTACAACGCCCTGCCGCTGGTTTCCAGCGACTTCAACCACAACCCGCTGTCGTCGATCTTCGACGCCAATCACACCAAGGCCAACGGCAAGCTGCTCAAGGTGCTGGCCTGGTACGACAACGAATGGGGCTTCTCCAACCGCATGCTCGATAACTGCCTGGCGTTGTGTAACGCCGAATAACCCGCCCTCCATCCTGTAGGAGCGAGCATGTCGAATCGTCGCACCGTCGCGATGGTCGTGAACGAAAACGCGGGGAACCTGATGCCCCGCGGTGTTCTCTCGTTCATCGCGAGCATGCTCGCTCCTACTGAGGACGTATCAAGCCCTGGAGCAGCAATCGATGATCGGCATTACCTTCACCCAAAAAACCATGGCAGCACGCAAGCGCATCGCCCTGGTCGCCCATGATCACTGCAAAGTGTTTTTGCTGGACTGGGCCGCACGCCAGAAAGACCGGCTCGCCCGGCACCAACTGGTCGCCACTGGCACCACGGGTTTGTTATTGCAACAACGCCTCGACCTGCCCGTGGAAAGCATGATCAGTGGCCCGTTGGGCGGCGATCAACAGCTCGGCGCGCAAATCGCCGAGCAACGGGTGGACCTGTTGGTGTTCTTCTGGGACCCGTTCGAACCACAGCCACACGATCCGGACATCAAGGCATTACTGCGGGTCGCGGCGGTCTGGAACATTCCGGTGGCATGCAATGAATGCAGCGCCGATTACCTGCTCAGCAGCCCGTTGATGGATCAGGCGCATGCGCATCGGATTCCGGATTACGCGACGTATTTGCAGGGTCGTACCTGACGCTTCACAAATCAATGCTTGACCACTCGAGTAGATGATAAGCATTATCATTTGATCGAAATGGATCAGGTCCTCCCGTGAGTCAATCGCGCTTCAACGACGTCTTCATCACCCAGCGACTGTCCCTGCTGCGCACGCTGGAGCGGATGGTCAACAATCACAGCACCGCCGAAGACCTGCTGCAGGAAACCTACCTGCGCGTGACCCGGGCGCTCAGCGAGCGGGCCATCGATCATCTGGAACCCTTCGTTTTCCAGACCGCCCGCAACCTGGCGTTGGACCACTTGCGCGCCCGGCGCATCCATTCGCGGACCATGGTCGATGACGTGCCGCTGGACGTGGTGGAAAGCGTCGCCGCCCCGGCCAGCAGCGCCGAGGATGCTGCCCATGCCGAACAACTGCTGGAACGCTTGAACGTGCGCCTCGGTCAACTCAGCCCCCGCCAGCAACAGATCTTCATCCTCAGCCGCCTGCACGGACACAGCTATCTGGAGATCGCCGAAAAACTCGGCGTGTCGCTCAGTACCGTGCAAAAGGAGCTGAAACTGATCATGACGATCTGCATCGGAGTAGCTGAGAGGCAGTTGCAAGCTTCAAGCTGCAAGCCACAAGCGAAAAGCGGCGAACCGAACGCCTGACCAAACTTGCAGCTTGCAGCTTGAAGCTTGAAACTGCTTTGCAAAAGCCCGAGGAAACACCGTGACGGACACCCACCGCTCCCCTTCGCCTTCTCCGGCGCAGGTCACTGCAGACGCGATGGACCAGGCTATGGACTGGCTGATCGTGCTGGACAGCCCGAGCGAAGAGCAGACCCGCCAGTTCCACCGATGGCTCGCCGCTGAACCTGCGCATGCCGAGGCGTTCGCCAGGGCCCAGGCGATCTGGAACGGTGCGCAAGTCACGCAATGCGCGCAAAGCCTGGCGTCGCGCCCGGCCAAAATCACCGTGCTGTCGCGCCTGCGTCCGCACTGGAAACCCTTGGCCACCGCGGCCGTGTTGATCCTCGGCCTATTCAGTTTCAGCAGCCTGCCGCTGCGACTGCAGGCCGATCATCTGACCGTGGTGGGGGAACGCCAGCGTCTGCAACTGGAGGACGGCTCGAAAGTCCTGCTCAACACCAACTCGGCGTTTTCCAGCACCATCAACGACCAGCAGCGCGTGGCGCGCCTGTATCAGGGCGAGGCGTTTTTCGAGGTGCAGCCCCATCGCGGCCAACCGCTGGAGATCGACGCCGGCCCGGTCACCGCCAGCGTTCGCGACACGGCATTCGCCGTGCGTTACCTCGATGGCGTGACCCAGGTTCGCGTGCAGCGCGGTGATGTCGATCTGCGTGCCACCGGCGACGATGCGCGAGTTCGCCTTACAGCCGGGGAAAGCATCCGCATCGGCCCCAACGGTTTCGACCGCCCGGCCAAGCTCGATGCCGCTACCGACCTGGCCTGGGTCCAGGGACGCCTGGTGTTCGAGAACTGCCCGCTGAATCAAGTGCTGGCGGAACTGCGCCGTTACTATCCGGGCTGGATCATCAACACCAACGAGCAACTGGCCGATGTTGCCGTGACCGGAAATTACCGTCTCGACCAGCCGCTGGACGTGGTTCGCTCGCTGGCACACATCACCTCGGCACGGCTCAAGGAATACCCGGCGCTGGTCATCTTGAACTAAATGAGAATTATTTTTACTCGATAGCAAACGCTCGTACGTCTCGTTATAGCCAATGCAATTGATTCGCATCTCTAAATGCCAATCAGCACCTATAAAGATTCGTGCGACACGGAGCGCTATCGATGTCCTCTCGCCTCACCCGCCAGTCCTCTTCCCCTTCCCGCGTGCTGTCGCTGCTGACCGCCGCCATTTTGATAGCCGGCACCGCGCCGGTCATGGCCGCCACTGCCGAACAGCCGAGCCGCAACATGGGCGACTACTCGTTCGCCATCGCGCCGCAGCCGCTGGTTTCGGCACTCAATGACTTCACCGCCGTGACAGGCTGGCAGGTCGGCTTGCCGGCGGAACTGGCTGAAGGCGTGGTTTCGCCGGGTGTACGCGGGTCGTTGCCACCGGAAAAAGCCCTGGAGCGGCTGTTGGTGGGGACCCACCTGAACTACCGCAAACTGGGCAACAACAACATCGTGCTCGAACGCCCCACCAGCGCCGGCACCCTGAATCTGCAACAGGTGACCATCAGCGCCACTCGCCAGGAACAGGACATCAACAGCGTGCCCAGCACCGTCACGGTCCAGACTCGCGAAGATCTCGACCGCAACAACGTCAATAACATCAAGGATCTGGTTCGCTACGAACCGGGCGTTTCGGTAGGCGGCACCGGCACCCGCGCAGGCCTTTCCGGCTACAACATCCGCGGTATCGACGGTGATCGCGTGTTGACCCAGGTTGACGGCGTGCAGGTGCCTGACGGTTTCTTCAACGGCCCGTATGCCCAGACGAACCGCAATTATGTCGACCCGGAAATCGTCAAGCGCGTGGAGATCCTGCGCGGCCCGGCGTCGGTGCTGTACGGCAGCAACGCCATCGGTGGCGCAGTCAGTTACTACACGCTCGATCCAGACGACATCATCAAACCTGGCCAGGACGTCGGCGCACGCCTCAAGACCGGCTACAGCTCGGCCGATGACAGCTGGTTGACTTCCGGCACCGTGGCCGGTCGCACCGGCGAATTCGACGGCTTGCTGCACCTGAGCCAGCGCAACGGTCATGAAACCGAATCCTACGGCGAGACCGGCGGCACCGGCCTCAACCGCACCGAGGCCAACCCCGAAGACGTACGCACCACCAATATCCTGGCCAAGCTGGGTTGGAACTACGCCGATGATGCGCGCTTCGGCCTGACTTACGAGCACTACAAGGACGATCGCGACACCAATCAGTTGAGTGCCGTCGGTGGGCCGTTCAACGCAGGACGCGGTTTCGGTTTCTACAAATCCCGCACCGGCAACGACACCATCACCCGCGAACGTTTCGGCCTGGATCATAGCTTCGCGCTGGACAGCCTGCTGGCCGACAACATCAAGTGGACGCTGAACTACCAGATCGCCAAGACCGACCAAAGTACCGAAGAAATCTACGCGCCGTCGCGCACCGTGCTGCGTAACCGCGATACCACCTACAAGGATCGCCAATGGGTGTTCGACGCCCAGGCTGACAAGGCGTTTGCCATCGCCGACACCGACCATGTCGTCACCTATGGCACCACCATCAAGCAGGACAAAGTCACCGGCCTGCGCACGGGCACCGGCACTTGCCTGACCGTAGCTGGCACGTGCCGCGTCATTGGTGCCGTGAGCGCCGCCGATAGCTTGACCCCGGCCAGCGACTTCCCGGACCCGACCATCGACACTTACAGCCTGTTCGCCCAGGACCAGATCGCCTGGAACAACTGGACCTTCGTACCCGGGCTGCGCTACGACTACACCCAGCTCAAGCCGCACCTGACCAAAGAGTTCCTGGCCACTGCCGACCAAAGCGGCAATGGCGAAGTGAACGACGACGAAAAGACCTGGCATCGCCTCTCGCCGAAATTCGGCACGACTTACCGCTTCGATGACCATTACACCTGGTACGGCCAGTACGCCGAAGGCTTCCGCACGCCAACCGCCAAGGCCCTGTATGGTCGTTTCGAAAACCTGGCGGGCGGCTATCAGGTCGCACCGAACCCGGACCTCGAACCGGAGAAGAGCAAGAGTTATGAAACCGGTCTGCGCGGCCAGTTCGACGCTGGCACCTTCGATGTCGCGGTGTTCTACAACAAATATCGCGACTTCATCGACGAGAACGCCATCACGCCCGGCTACACCGAGACCACGTTCCAGAGCAACAACATCAAGCACGCCACCATCAAGGGCATGGAGCTCAAGGGTCGCTTGAACCTGGACACCTTCGGTGCGCCAAGCGGCCTCTACACCCAAGGTTCGGTGGCCTACCTGTACGGTCGCAACGATGACAGCGGAGAGCCGCTCAACAGCATCAACCCGCTGACCGGTGTATTTGGCCTTGGCTACGACCAGGACAAATACGGCGCATTGCTGAACTGGACCCTGGTCAAGCGCAAGACCCGGGTCGACAGCACCAGCTTCAACACCCCGGACGGCACCAGCACCCAATTCAAGACGCCGGGTTATGGGGTGCTGGACCTGGCGGGCTTCTACAAAGTCACCGACGACGTGACCGTCAACGCCGGCCTGTACAACCTGACCAACAAGAAGTACTGGGAGTGGGATGACGTGCGCGGTTACGACAGCGTCGGCGAAGCCTCGGTGACCCAACCCGCCAACCTCGATCGCTTGACTCAACCAGGGCGTAACTTCGCGATCAATCTGGTGTGGGATATCTGACCTCGACCACCTCGCTGCGCGACTTGATTCAAGCCCCGCAGCGAGGATTTTTTACTGTCATGCGTCAGCTCATTCGTCTCGTTACCAGGCACTTCTTTTTCTCAAGGATCTCCCATGACTCAGGACACCACTCAACGCCCGGCCTTGCGCTCGCAACGCCTGAACCAGATCACCCACGAACCTCACAGCAAACTCGACGCGCTGGTCAAAGCCCACGCTCCGTTTGAAACCCAGGCCAACTTCGCTCGTTTCGTGGTGGCGCAGTACCTGTTCCAATCGGAACTGGTGGCGCTGTACAACGATGCAGACCTGACCGCCATCGTTCCCGACCTGCCGGCTCGCTGCCGTGCCGAGGCTGCCAAGGCGGATCTGGCGGACCTGGACACCGAAGTACCGGCACCCGTCGCCGGTGCCGTGAATAATCCGAGCAAGGCGCAAGCCCTGGGCTGGTTATTCGTCTCCGAAGGCTCGAAACTTGGCGCGGCGTTCCTGATCAAGCGCGCCGTGGGTCTGGGCTTGAGCGAAACCTTCGGCGCCCGCCACCTGGGCGAACCCGCCGGTGGCCGTGCGCAAGGCTGGAAAAACTTCGTCAAAACCCTGGATGAGCTGGAACTCAGTGCAGAGGAAGAAGCCGAGCTGGATAAAGGCGCCATTGATGCGTTCAACCGGTTCACGGTGTTGCTTGAACAGGCCTACACCCCAGAACTTGCCTGAAGAAGCACATTCCCCTGTGGGGGGGGGGGGGGGGGGGGGGGGGGGGGGGGAGGGGAAGGGGGGGGGGGGGGGGGAGGCAGCTTCTGCGTCCTGGACTTCTTCCCACAACGGCAGCAACTCACCGCCGACCACCATTTCACTGTCCGCTCCCTGCTCCTCGT
>NZ_JBPKAM010000128.1:0-14818 GCF_051216495.1 Pseudomonas baetica
CCGACATGGGCAGAGGAAGTCTTGTGGGAGTGGAGTACAAGGTTAGCCAAGGGGGGGAGGAGGTGGCACCCTGTTTCAGTCGGCGTCTTTGGGGGGGAGGGAGTTGTCCCCCCCGCCACAATGATCTGTGTGTACAAGTCGAACTGAATACAGCCCACTGGAGAACGCTATGAGCAAAATCGCAATCATCGGTGCCACCGGCCGTGCCGGTAGCCAACTGCTGGAAGAGGCCCTGCGTCGCGGTCACAGCGTCACTGCCATCGCTCGCAACACATCGAAAATCGACCCGCGCGAAGGTGTGGTCAGCAAGGCTGTCGATGCGCTGGATGCAGCCGCACTGCAAGCGGCAATCGCCGGTCATGACGTGGTGATCAGCGCGGCGCATTTTGCGACGCTGCCTGCCAACGCGGTGATCGGGCCGGTGAAGCAGGCCGGGGTCAAACGCCTGCTGGTGGTGGGCGGTGCCGGTTCACTGCTGTTGCCGGACGGTACCCGGGTGATCGACAGCGCAGGTTTCCCGGCGGAGTACAAGGCAGAGGCCGGTGCAGGTGCCTTGTTCCTGGAAAACCTGCGTCAGGAAAAGGATCTGGACTGGACCTTTTTGTCGCCGTCGGCTGAGTTTGTCGAGGGTGAGCGCACCGGGACATTCCGGGTCGGCAAGGATGATTTGCTGGTGAGTGGTGAAGGACGTAGCTGGATCACGTTCGCCGATTATGCGATTGCGATGCTGGATGAAGTAGAGAGCCCAAAACACGCCAGTCAGCGGTTTACTGTCGGCTACTGAGTACACCGATCACCTGTGGGAGCGAGCCTGCTCGCGAATGGGGAATGACATTCAGCAGAGATGTCGACCCTCAGGCCGCCTTCGCGAGCAGGCTCGCTCCCACAGGGTTATGCGCCAGTGTTTCGGGGTCAGCGCGACTGCGCCTGCTCCACCAACCACCCCATCAACTCGCGCAACTTCGGCGAAGGCGTGGGTTTTTCCGGGAAAACCAGGTAATACGCCAGGCCGGTTTTTACCTTCAATTCGAAGGGCATGACCAGACGTCCAGCGTCCAGGTCATCGCCAATCAGCGACCAGTCGCCGATCGCCACCCCGGTGCCCTGGGACGCCATCGACATCGCCAGGTCCAGGGTTTCGAAGTGCTGGCCCTTGCCGACATTGGTCAAATGCACATCCGCTGCTTTCAACCAGGCCTTCCAGTCCCGCTCATCGCGGGTGGGGTGCAGTAGCAAGTGCTGTTGCAGATCGGTCGGTGTTTGCAAGGGCAGCGTCCCTTCCAGCATGGGCCGGGAACACACGGGCGTCAGTTGCTCATCGAACAGAAGTCGAGATTCCAGTGCACTGTCCGGTGGCGCACCGTACATCACTGCCGCATCGAATTGCTCGCGGTGGAAGTCCACGCCGTGCTTGACCGTGGTGGTCAGCTCCACCGGCACGTCAGGCCGTTCTTTTTGCCATTGCAGAAGTCGCGGCAGCAACCAGCGCATCACACAGGTCGGTGCTTTGAGTTGGAGGGTCTCGCGCTTCTCGCCGATCTGCTCCACCGCCTCGTCGATCAACCCGAAAATCTGCTGGACCCGCGGCAACCACTCCCGTCCTTCGGCGGTCAGGTCCAGGCCTCGGGCCTGGCGGATGAACAATTCATAACCCAGATGATCTTCCAGTCCGGCGATCTGTCGACTCACCGCGCCTTGGGTGATGTGCAGTTGTTCGGCGGCCCGGGTGAAGTTGCAGCACTGCGCGGTAATTAGAAAGGTGTGCAGCGCCGGCAGGGGAGGCAGTCGTTTCATTGGGATCCAAGGTATGACGTGAGGACATGGCTAGTATGACTTTTTATCCATTGTTGCGGCTACGTGTCGCCCGTTCCAATGAGGCCATCCCTGGACCTGCCCATTCATCATAAACACTGCGCAGGCCCGGCGTCTCAAACGAACAAGAAGGGCAATGACATGGCGACGTGTGGCGAAGTATTGGTCAAGTTACTCGAAGATTACGGGGTCGAGCAGGTGTTCGGCATTCCCGGGGTTCATACCGTGGAGCTGTATCGCGGGCTGGCCCGTTCGAGCATCAACCACGTCACCCCGCGTCACGAGCAGGGCGCCGGCTTCATGGCCGACGGTTATGCCCGTACCAGCGGCAAACCGGGTGTGTGCTTCATCATCACCGGCCCTGGCATGACCAACATCACCACCGCGATGGGGCAAGCCTACGCCGATTCGATCCCGATGCTGGTGATCTCCAGCGTGCAATCGCGCAGCCAGTTGGGCGGCGGTCGCGGAAAGTTACATGAGCTGCCGAACCAGAGCGCGCTGTGTGCTGGCGTCGCGGCGTTCTCCCACACCCTGATGTCGGCGTCCGAATTACCGGGCGTGCTGGCCCGTGCCTTCGCGCTGTTCCAGGCCGGTCGCCCGCGTCCGGTGCATATCGAAATTCCGTTGGATGTGTTGGTTGAAGAGGCCGATGACCTGCTCGCCAGCGTGCCGGTGAATATCGACCGCGCCGGTGCCGCACCGAGTGCCGTGAGCCGCATGACCGAACTGCTGGCCGGCGCGCAGCGTCCGCTGATACTGGCCGGTGGTGGTGCCATCGATGCCGCCGCCGAACTGACCGAACTGGCCGAACTGCTGGACGCACCGGTGGCGCTGACCATCAACGCCAAAGGCATGCTCGAATCCGCTCACCCGCTGCTGATCGGATCGACCCAGAGCCTGGTCGCGACCCGCGCACTGGTAGCCGAGGCCGACGTGGTGTTGGCCATCGGCACCGAACTGGCCGAGACCGATTACGACGTCACCTTCAAAGGTGGTTTCGAGATTCCCGGCAAGCTGCTGCGCGTCGACATCGACCCGGACCAGACCGTGCGCAATTACCCGCCGCACGTCGCACTGGTGGCTGACTCGCGCAACGCCGCCCAGGCGTTGCTCAGCGCCTTGTCGCACAAATCCCTGGCCGAGCGCCGCAACGATTGGGGACAGGTGCGCGCTGCCCGCTTGCGTGACGAACTGGCTGCCGACTGGGATGCGCCGACCCTGGCCCAGACCCGTTTCCTGGAAACCGTCCTGCACGAATTGCCGGATGCAGTATTTGTCGGCGACTCGACCCAACCGGTGTACACCGGCAACCTGACCTTCAATCCGGAGCGCCCGCGCCGTTGGTTCAACTCGTCCACCGGCTACGGCACCCTCGGTTACGCCTTGCCGGCAGCGATTGGCGCCTGGCTCGGCGGCAGCATTGAAAACGGTGCGCGTCCGCCAGTGGTGTGCCTGATCGGCGACGGCGGCCTGCAATTCACCTTGCCGGAATTGGCCAGTGCCGTGGAAGCGCGCACCCCGGTGATCGTGCTGCTGTGGAATAACCAGGGCTACGAAGAGATCAAGAAGTACATGGTCAACCGCGCTATCGAGCCGGTTGGCGTCGATATCTACACCCCTGATTTCATCGGTGTGGCCAAGGCCCTGGGCTGCGCCGCCGAAGCGGTCAGTGATGCCGAGCAACTGCGCAGCGCCTTGCGTATCGCTACGGATCGCCAAGGCCCGACCCTGATTGAAATCGATCAGACTGCTTGGACACAGGCGGTGTCGAAATGACTTTTCCAACCACTTTGGATGGCCTGTTCATCGACGGCAAATGGTCGGCGGGCAACGAACACCTGCGCGTGATCAACCCGGCGACCGAAGCGCTCCTGACCACCGTCGTGGGCGGTGATGAGCACGCGGTCGACCAAGCGGTCAGCGCAGCGACCCGGGCGTTCGCCGACTGGTCGAAAACCACCGGCGCCGAGCGCGGCGCGATCCTGCGCAAAATCGCCGCGGGCGTGCAGGCCGGTCGTGACCAACTGATGTACTTGCAATCGAGCAACAACGGCAAGCCACAGTTCGAAGCGGCCATCGACGTCGATGACGTGATCGCTACCTTCGAATACTACGCAGGTCTGGCCGAAGGGCTGGACGCGAAGCAGGACAGCACCGTCGAGTTACCGAGCGATGATTTCAGCGCTCGCCTGCGCCGCGAGCCGTGCGGTGTGGTCGGCCTGATCGTGCCGTGGAACTTCCCGATGGTTACCACCGCCTGGAAACTCGCCCCGGCCCTGGCCGCCGGTTGCTGCGTGGTGCTCAAACCTTCGGAAGTGACGCCGCTGCCGGAACTGGAATTGGCGGCGATCATCGCTGAAGCCGGTTTGCCGGCCGGCGTGTTCAACGTGGTGTGCGGTACCGGCCTGGCCGTTGGCGCACCGCTGTCGGCAGACCCGCGAATTGCCAAGATTTCCTTCACCGGCAGCAACGCGGTGGGCGTGCAGGTCATGCAACGCGCGGCTGAAACCGTCAAAGGCGTGAGTCTGGAACTGGGCGGCAAATCTTCGCTGTTGGTGCTGGCCGATGCCGATATCGACCTGGCGGTGGATGTGGCTTGCGGTGGAGGATTCTTCAACGCCGGGCAAATGTGTTCCGCCACCAGCCGAGTGCTGGTCGCCGATGAGTTGTTCGATGAGTTCATCACGCGCTTGAAGGCTCGCGCCGAAGCGATTCGCGTGGCTGACCCGTTCGACCCGAACGTGGAAATGGGCGCGCTGGTCAATCAGGCGCAATACCAGCGCGTGCTCGGCCACATCGACCGTGGTTTGAGTGCTGGCGCCAAACTGGTTTGCGGCGGTAATCGTCCGGCGGATCTGCCGCGCGGATATTTTTTGCAGCCGACAGTCTTCACCGACGTACCCCTCGACAGTGCGCTGTGGTGTGAAGAGATTTTCGGTCCGGTGATCTGCGTACGTCGTTTTGCCTCGGAAGCCGAAGCGATTGCCCTGGCCAACGACAGTCAGTTCGGTCTGGTCGCCAGTGTCGTCACACGCAATGCCGAAACGGCGGATCGCGTCGCTAATGCTTTGCAGGCGGGGCTTGTTTGGATCAATGCGCCGCAGGTGATCTTCCCGCAGACCGCCTGGGGCGGCTACAAGCAGAGCAGCATCGGCCGTGAATTGGGGCCGTGGGGCCTGCAGGCTTTCCAGGAAATCAAGCACGTGATTCGGGCTGTCTGATGCCTCTCCTGTAGGAGCGAGCATGCTCGCGATGGACGTCAACGATAACGCGGGGCATCAGACAGCCTGCGTTGTCCATGCCTCCATCGCGAGCATGCTCGCTCCTACACAGAGGCATGCATTGATGTCATGGCTTCAATGATTTTTTATCGATAGTCAGTTGTTTTGCACGACCTCAGGATGAACTCACCGGTTCAACCAAGCCCCCGAAAATACGGGAGCCAGCGCTGATCCGACCGCGCGGATGCAACAGTTTCGACCTGCCTCATACCTACAAAAACAAAGGGAGTCCGTAATGGGCGAGCACGATCTGAACAGACGTCAATTCATCAAAACCGTGGGCGTCGCCTCGGTTGCAGCGGCGGCCATGAGCCTGCCGTTCGTCAAGGCCAACGCCAGCGATACCCGCTTTGCCGGCAAGACCCTGCGCCTGCTGACCTGGTCCGATGACACGGGGCTGGCTGCATTGCGCAACATTGCTGCGACCTTCGAAGACAAGTACGGCTGCAAGGTCATCGCCGACCGCACCGGCAGTACCTCGGAAATGGTCGCCAAACTCAAGGCCGGCGGTGATCGTCCACAGTACGACATCATCACCCTGGCAGGCGTCGGCGCCGAAAGTCTGGCCGCTGCCAACCTGCTGGAAAAACCCGACCTCAACCGCATTCCCAACCTGGTCGACGTACCGGAGAAATACCGCACCGGCGCCAATGGCCACGGTATCGGTTACCTGCTCTGGTGCAACAGCCTGGTCTACAGCACCCGCACCATCAAGGAAGCGCCGAACAGCTACGCGGCCCTGTGGGACGCCGATCTGTCGCCGAACATCTTCCTGCCGCCGCCTAACTGGACCGAGGCCATGGACCTGATCATCATCGCCGCCAAACTGGCCGGTGGTGACGAGCACAACATCGAGCCGGGCTTCAAGAAACTCGCCGAACTCAAGGATCGCGTGGTGACCCTGGGAGAAAACCCCAACCAGATCGCCGAGCTGTTCCGCACCGGTTCCCTGGACATGGGCGGTCTTTACGCACCGGCCTTCTTCCCGAAACAAATCCGCGATCCGAACTATGGCTTGGGCGCCACCTTCGGCATGAAGGAAGGTTTCTACACCGACCTGATGCTCTCGGTAATGCCAAAGAATCGTCCGGGTGACACCGACCTGGCCTACGCCTTCATCAACCACTCCCTGGACCCGCTGGTGCAGGGCAAGATGGCCGAGGACATCTATAACGGTCCGGTCAACGCCAAGGCGATCATCTCCGCCGAAGCGCGCAAGAGCCCGTACATCCTCACGCCGGAGCAGATCTCCGAGAAGGCGATCATGCACGACAACGCCTTCCTGGCCACCGTGCATGACCAATGGATTCGTCGTTACACGGAAATCTTTTCTTCCTGATATCGGACTTCCAGGCACTGCAAATTCCTGTGGGAGCGGGCTTGCCCGCGATGACGGCCTTCCTGTCGACAATGATGTGACTGACAGATCGCCATCGCTGGCAAGCCAGCTCCCACAGGGTTCGCGGTGGTTTCGAGTTCTGTGTTTGTCAGCTGCTTTCCATTGACGAGACCCTTGCTATGGAACACCAACCTCTGACCCATCCGGTGAGTGCCGCCCCCGTGCGCGCCGATCGGGGTGTTTCGCCGACGACGCGCGCCTGGTTTTTCCTCACGCCGTCGATGTTGTTTTTGGGCGTGCTGATTGCCGCCAGCCTCCTGGTGCTGCGCATGAGCGTGGGCACCAAGGGCGCGGAATGGTCCGGGTTCAGCCTGGCCAGCTATGCCCAATTGCTGGAACCCTATTACCTCAAATCCCTGATGCTGACCCTGCGCCTGGCGCTGATCAGTGCGGTGATTGCCGTGGTGCTGGCGATCCCGGTGGCCTACACCATGTCGCGCCTGACATCGCCGTTCGTGCGTCGGATCTTCCTCGCCGCCGTGCTGCTGCCGTTGCTGGTCAACCTGCTGCTGCAAAGCTATGGCTGGCTGGTGATTCTGGGACCTGGCGGGATGCTCAACCAGACGCTGATGGGCCTGGGCCTGATCAAGCGTCCGATCATGCTGCTGTACAACCAGAACGGCGTGTTGATGGGCCTGGTGCAAACCGCCTTCCCGCTGGCCGTACTGCCGATTGCCAGCGCCATGCGCGGCGTCGCCCGCAGTTACGAAGAAGCCGCCGCGACCCTGGGAGCCAGTCGCTTGCAGGTGTTCCGCCAAGTGGTATTGCCGATGAGCCTGCCGGGCATCATCACCGGTGCGACCCTGGTGTTCGCCTACAACGCCAGCAGTTTCGTGGTGCCGTTGCTGCTGGGTGGCCGTCGCGTGCCGATGCTGGCGGTGATGGTGCATGACCAGATCGCCCCGCTGATGAACTGGCCCGCCGCATCCGCCGCCGGAGTGGTGTTGATCGTGACCACGCTGGCGATCATGACCTTGTCCGAATACATCACGGGCCGTCGTCGGCGCATGCTGGAGGCTTCGCAATGAGTACGTTGATCAAAAGGCGCCAATCGCTGTTGCCAGGCGATACCGGCAAGTTCGCCGGCATTCTCTCGGGCTTCATCCTGCTGCTGGCGGTGCTACCGATCCTGACCATGATCGTCATGTCATTCAGCGGCGCCTCGAACCTCGACTTCCCGCCCAGCAGCTACAGCCTGCAATGGTACAAGGCGGCCTGGCACACCTTCGTGTCGCCCGATGCCAGCGACGTGCTGAGCCTCGGCCAGGCCATGGCCACCAGCCTGCTGGTGTCGTGCCTGACCATGATCTTCGCCACGCTGATCGCGGTGCCGGCAGCCTACGCGCTGACCCGTTGCGAGTTCCGTGGCAAGGCCGTGGCGCTGCAACTGATGTCGCTACCGCTGGTGTTCCCGATGGTGGTGCTGGGCCTGGCGTTGCTGCTGGTGTTCGACAGCCTGCCGTTCCACATGACTACTTCGCGGTTGGTGATCGCCCATGTGATTCTGGCGTTGCCCTTCGTGGTGAAGAACTGCACGGCGGCCATGCTCTCCATCGGCAGCGAAGTCGAAGAGGCCGCGCAAATGCTCGGTGCTTCACCGTTGCGGGCAATTGTCGATGTGGTGGTGCCGTTGATGAAGTCGGGGATCCTGGCGGGCATGCTGCTGGCGTTCATTGTCTCGTTCAACGAGTTCACCGTGACCTATTTCCTCTACACCATCGACGTGATGACCGTGCCGATCTGGATGTACAGCCGCACTGTGTCCTCGCTTGATCCCACCGTATTTTCGTTTGCCGTGCTGATCGTGCTGATCGACTTCGTGCTCATCTGGGCGCTGGAAAAGTTGGTCGGTGAAGGCGGCGTTTCGTTCTGATTTCTTGAGGTGATTTATGTCTGGTCTGATTCTGGAAAACGTCGAGAAACACTACGGCTCGGCCTGCGCGGTAAAGGATGTGAACCTGCATTTGCCCGAGGGCAAACTGGTGTGTTTCCTCGGTCCTTCGGGCTGCGGCAAAACCACTTTGCTGCGGATGATCGCCGGCCTTGAAACCCTGACCGGCGGCGAGATTCGCCTGGACGGCGAGGACATTGGCCGCACCCCGGCGCACCTGCGCAATTTCGGCATGGTGTTCCAGTCCCTGGCGCTGTTCCCGCACATGACCGTCGGCGAGAACATCGCCTATCCACTGAAGCTGCGCGGGGTCAGCAAGGCGGACCAGCAGGCGCGGGTGGTGGAACTGCTGGAAATGATTCAACTGCAACCGATGATCGATCGCCCGGTGGCCAAACTGTCCGGCGGCCAGCGCCAGCGCGTGGCGATTGCCCGGGCGATTGCCTCGCACCCGAAAATCCTCCTGCTGGATGAGCCGTTGTCGGCGCTGGATGCCAAGCTGCGCGAATCGATGCAGGTGGAAATCCGCCAGCTGCAACAACGCCTGAACATCACCACGATCATGGTGACCCACGATCAGCGTGAAGCCATGACCATGGCCGATATTGTCGTGGTGCTGGGTGAGCACCGGGTGCAGCAGGTGGGCACGCCGATCGAGATCTACCGCCATCCCGCCAACGAGTTTGTCGCGGACTTCATAGGCTCCGGCAACATCTTCCCGGCTACGGCATTGGGTAATGGCAAGGTCAGTCTGCCGGGTGGTGATTCGCTGCAAGTGCCGATCTGCAGCAGCATTGTGGTGGGGGAGAAGGTGAAGATGCTGATTCGCCCTGAAGACCTGCAACTCTCGGCACCGCAGGCGACGGCGGGTAACCGCTTGCTGGGCAAGGTGACGTTCGTGCGGGATATCGGCGCGACGATTGAAACGACAGTGGAGTGTTCCGGGGTGTCGTTTACGGCGCTGAGCACGCCGAATCAAGATGTGGGTCTGAGCGTTGGGCATCCGGTGTCAGTGACTTTGCCGGCGGAGGCTTGCCGCGTTCTGGGGGCCTGATCCGGATTTGATGTTGCCCTGACTGGCCTCATCGCCGGCAGGCCAGCTCCCACAGTGGATCGGTGTACACCTTCCCAATGTGGGAGCGAGCCTGCTCGCGATGGAGTCGGCAAAAACGCCGCAGAAATCAGATCAGATTGACAACCGCAACCGCGCCAAATCCCGAAGCGGCGGCGCCCCGAACAACCGGCTGTACTCCCGGCTGAATTGCGAAGGGCTTTCATACCCGACCCGGTAACCCGCCGCCGAAGCCTCCAGCCCTTCGGCCAGCATCAAGCGCCGCGCTTCCTGCAGGCGCAGTTGCTTCTGGTATTGCAACGGACTCATCGCCGTCATCGCCTTGAAACGGTGATGCAGCGTCGACACGCTCAGGTTCACTTCCTTCGCCAGATCATCGATGCGCAACGGTTGCTCAAAGTTGCCGTTGAGCCATTTGATTGCCTGGCTGACGCGGTGGCTTTGACTGTTGGCAATGGCGATTTCATACAATCGATGGCCCTGTGGACTGCGCAGCAAGCGATAGAGAATTTCCCGTCGGATCAGCGGCGCGAGCATGGCGATGTCTTTTGGTGTTTCGAGCAATCGCGCCAGGCGCAGCACGGCATCAAGCATGGCGGCGTCGAGGCGTTCCACATACAGCCCGCGTCCGGTCGGCCGGGCAGGCACGCCAATGGGACCGGCGTCCGCGATCAACGCGCTGATTTCCGCTGGGTCGATGTCCAGCCGCACGGCGAGGATCGGTTCCTCGACCGAGACATTGACTACCCGGCCGCTGAGCGGCATCGAGACCGAGACCACCAGGTAATTCAGCGGGTCGTAATTGAAGTACTCGTCCGCCAGACGAACTTCCTTGCGCCCCTGAGCCATGATGCACAGCGCCGGTTGTGCGAGCACCGGGGCGAAGTCGTGACTCTCGCTGTGGCGTGACATGAACAGTGAACCGACGGCGGTGGCATAGCTGCCATCTTCGCCGGTATTGCGGCGAATGATCGACGCCAGTTCCGCGCGCTGCTTTTCCATCTCGGCATCCAGCGGGTCTGGGTGCTGGTGTGAAAACTGATCGAGCGACGACATGCAAGGCATCCTCGTTAACGCATGGGTAATGAGCCGAGCTTAAGTTTGTGCAAGCACCAGCGGTAGACACATCCTGCCTGATGCTTGCCTGATTCTGCACACAGTCGCATGTCTACCCTGACAAGGCAGGACGCAGGCGGGAAAACTTGCTCGAAACGCGTATGGCAGAACCGTGACAACGTTTTACACATTGTTACAGGCTGCCCACACAGTCTCGCAGGATTGTGCAACGCGCCGGCAGGAATCGACTAACGACGCAGGCGCATCGGCCATTAACCTTTGATCCTGTCGCAGCCCGTCCCAGGCTGCCACGCGACTCCCCGGGAGGGTTGAACATGTCAAAGCAGATCCCCGTCAGTCATATGGCCTTTGTCCGGGCGCGCGCCGGGCGCTCACAGGAATTGGGTGTACGCCTGAGTGCGCTGATCGAGCCGTCCCGCGCCGCGCCTGGTTGCCTGAATTTCGCCTTGCAGCACTCGCAATGCGATCCGCAGTTGTGGCTGGTATCCGGTTTCTGGATCAACCAGCAGGCCATGACTGCCTACTTCAGTACCCCGGCCATGGAGATTTTTGCCGAATTGGTGCAGGAACTGGTGGTCAACAGCCTGGATTTCCACACCTTCAAGGATGTGTCGGCGGCGCAGGCCCTCAGCCAGTCCGGGGCTGCGGTACACAAACTGGCCGGTTGAGGGTTTAATGGCAGCATTCTCAACCAGCCAGGATGCGCGACATGGCACGCAAAGCCTTTGAAACCTTCGAAGCAGTATCGGCCGTAGTCCCCCGTGAAGGTGGGTATTACGCGGCAATCGCCACCAAAGCCATCGGCGGCTCGGGTGCGCCCCGCTTCAACAAACTGTTGGAAGAACAGACGTTCAAGACCGCCAAAGAAGCGGACGAAGCGGCCGCCTTGCAGCTGACTCACCTCAAGGGTGTCAGTGAAGACGGCGATCTGATCTGGTAGTTACTTTGCCGCCCCCGGGCGGTACATCTTGAACAACGCCTCAGGTCCCAACTGGAAGTAATCCGCCGGCCCGCCGCCGCGCAGAATCGGTTCTGCCGCGGCGGTGTCGTAGATCCCATCCTTCAACAGCCATTTGGCGATATGCACGGCGACCACTTCGCCGAGAATCAGCCAGCTCGGCACCACATTGCCGTCTGCCCTCTGCAATTGAATGATCTGCGTGACCTTGCACTCGAAGGACACCGGGCTTTCGGCGACCCGTGGCACCGAAATGATTTTCGAAGCCACGGGGGTAAGCCCTGACAACTCGAATTCATTCACCTCCGGTCCGACCATGGCGCAGCTCTGATTCATCTGCTCGGCCAAGGGGCGGGTGGCCAGGTTCCAGGCGAACTCGCCGGTTTTCTCGATGTTGTTCAGGCTGTCCTTACGCCCGACGCTGGAAAAACCAATGATCGGTGGAATGTAGTTGAAGGCGTTGAAGAAGCTGTATGGCGCCAGGTTAAGGCAGCCGCTGGCATCCTGCGAAGAAATCCAGCCGATGGGACGCGGGCCGACGATCGCGTTGAACGGGTCGTGGGGCAGGCCGTGGCCGTTGGCGGGTTCGTAATAGTGGATGTCGTCGGACATGAAGCAGGTTCCTGAGCGCTTGCGGGAAACAGTCATGGTGCAAGGACCGACAACATTTTTCCAGCCAACAATGTTCCCCTGCAGGAGTCGCCACAGGTTTTGTGACAGCCCGGATAGCGCGATTAATCCGCTCTTTTGCACGAGTGACAGATTTTTCATAAAGCGCTTACCCATTTTTCACCGCCCCATCTCCAGTCTGCGCAGCGCGACATAACCCGAAGAAACGGTCGGCTTGAATACTGGAGCTCTATCCTCGATGAATAAACTTCCTCAAATCACCCTGGCGTTCTGGGTGATGAAAATCTGTGCGACGACCCTAGGGGAAACCGCAGGCGATTTGCTATCGATGACCCTCAATGTGGGTTATGCGATCAGCTCGCTGATATTGATCAGTGTGTTTGTGCTAACACTGATGACGCAGTTGCTGTCGAAAACCTACAAACCAGTGCTTTATTGGCTGGTGATTCTGTCGACCAGCACGGCCGGTACCACCATGTCCGACTTCATGGACCGCACGCTCGAACTGGGCTATGCCACGGGGTCGCTGATCCTGATTGCGATTCTGTTGGGCATCTTCGCGGCCTGGCGCCTCAGCGGCGATTCGCTGAACGTGACCAAGGTCCAGACGTTCCGTGGCGAGATGTTCTACTGGATGGCGATTTTGTTTTCCAACACCCTGGGCACGGCACTCGGCGATTACCTGGCCGATGATTCGGGGCTTGGCTTTGCCGGTGGCGCGCTGTTGATCGGCTCGACCATCGCCGTGGTGGTGCTACTGAAATACTTTACGAAGATTTCGACAGTGGTGCTGTTCTGGGTGGCCTTCGTGTTGACTCGACCTTTCGGCGCTACCCTGGGCGATTTTCTGACCAAACCCCATGAAAAAGGTGGACTGGATTTCGGCACCATTGGTTCGTCGGCGGTATTGGCGGGGATTCTGCTGGTGATGATCGTGGGGGCGTCGATGGCGCAGAAGCGCTTCGGGAAACAACCGGTTGCCGAGTTGACTTGATACCGAGTTGAGCCCTTCGCGAGCAGGCTCGCTCCCACAATGAACCTCAGTCCTTGTGGGAGCGAGCCTGCTCGCGAAGAGACCGATATGACCGGCCTCGATATAGCTGTCAGTCAGTCACAATCCGCGAATGCTTCTGGGTGTCCTTCATGGTGATGTACACCAGCAACGACACGGCAATGCACGCGGTGACATACCAGTAGTAGCCGGTTTCCATGCCGATGCTCTTGAACCACAGGGCGATGTATTCAGCGGTGCCGCCGAAGATCGATACGGTCAGTGCGTATGGCAGGCCCACACCCAGGGCGCGGATCTCGGTCGGGAACAGCTCAGCCTTGACCACGGCGTTGATCGAGGTGTAACCGCTGACGATGATCAGTGCTGCCATGATCAGGAAGAACGCGCCCCACCAGGTCTGGATAGTGTGCAGGGTCATCAGGATCGGCACGGTGAAAATCGTACCCAGCACGCCGAAGGCGATCAGGATCGGACGACGGCCGATCTTGTCCGACAGGCCGCCGATGATCGGTTGCAGGCACATGAACAGGAACAGCGTGGCGGCGGAAATGGTGGTGGAGTCGGAAATGCTCATGCCGACGGTGTTCACCAGGTATTTCTGCATGTAAGTGGTATAGGTGTAGAACGCCAGGGTGCCGCCCATGGTCAGGCCGACCACGGTCAACAATTCCTTCGGGTGACGCAGCAAGGTGCGCATCGCGCTTTCCTTGGCCTTTTCCTTCTTGGTGAACGACTCGGTTTCTTCCATGCCGCGACGCAGGTACAGCGCAACGATTGCACACAGCGCGCCGATGGCGAACGGAATACGCCAGCCCCACGCATACAGCTGCTCAGTGGTCAGCGTCTGTTGCAGCACGATCAATACGCCCAGCGCGATGAGCTGGCCGGAGATCAGTGTCACGTACTGGAAGCTGGAGAAGAAACCGCGACGTTCCTTGGTCGCCATCTCCGAGAGGTAGGTGGCGGAGGTACCGTATTCGCCGCCGACCGACAGGCCCTGCAGCAGGCGGGCAAACACCAGAAGGATCGGTGCGCCAATGCCGATGGTTTCATAGTTGGGGCTCAGGGCGATCAGCAGCGAGCCGAAGCACATCAGGTACACCGAGGCCATCAGGGCCTTTTTGCGGCCGACTTTATCGGCGTACAAGCCCATCAGCCAGCCACCGATCGGACGCATCAAAAAGCCCACGGCGAAAATCGCAGCGGTATTCATCAATTGCGCGGTGGAGGAGCCGGCCGGGAAGAAGGTCTTGGCGAAGTACAGGGAGAAGGCGGCATAGACGTACCAGTCATACCACTCGACCATGTTGCCGACAGAGCCGCTGAAAATCGATTTGATGCGGCTGGCAGTGCTTTTGGGTTTGGCTGTCACGGCAGCCGACCCAAGGGGCAGGGCGTTGGAGTTATCCATTGAAGGATCCTTCATTTAATTGTTTTTGTGGAGCGCGGTTAAACGCAGCCTGCGGGGGCTATAGCAGGAGCTGTGCCAAGCAGGAGAGGGCCGGTTTAGAGGGGGTATGGTGATTTGATGAGCGGAAATCCGCTTATTGAAGGCTGGTCGTGAGCGGAATATTGCTCACCTGGCTCGAGGAATTCGTTGTATGTGCCGACCACTTCGCGAGCAGGCTCGCTCCCACAGGAGATCGGTGCGCGCCACACCATTGTGGGAGCGAACGCACGTCG
>NZ_JBPKAM010000129.1:0-14793 GCF_051216495.1 Pseudomonas baetica
CGCTCCCACAGGGGAATGCATTCCAATGTGGGAGCGAGCCTGCTCGCGAAGAAGGTGTTATGTCCGATTCAGATTTAATGCGCCGGGATCAGCGCTGAACAACCTGCAATGCTTTCTGTTCTTTCGGCAGAACCCGTTTGGCAACCACGTAGTTCTTTTCCCAATACGGTTTCTTCAAGGTGTCGATGGTCACCGACTTGCCACGGCGAGGCGCGTGGATGAATCGGTCGTTGCCCAGGTAGATGGCAACGTGGTTGACTCGACGGCTCTTGATGTTGAAGAAAATCAGGTCACCCGGCTTGAGGTCGGCGCGATCCACTTTCTCGCCATGACCACTGGCCATGGCATTGGAAGTCCGTGGCAGGTCAAAGGTGGCGTCGTTGAACGCGTATTTCACCAGGCCGCTGCAGTCGAAGCCCTTGCTCGGGCTGCTGCCGCCCCAGCGGTACGGTGTACCGAGGACGTTAACGGCGCGGCTCAGCACGTTACTGCTTTCCTTGGACGCCATAGGCGGAACCAGGCTGCTCTTGCTGCTCAGCTCAGGAGCCGTTTTGAACGATTTCTTGCTTTTGCTCGACGGAGCAGAAGCATGGGATTTTGGGGTGTAACCATTAACGTTCGGAAGACGTTGCTCACGATTGGTGGCGTGGGCGGCCAGTGGCAATAATAGGCAAATGGTTAGCCATGTCTTGAAAAATGGACGCATTAGGCAGGGCTCGTATGAATTAGCGCGAAACTTTATAACAGCTTTTTTTGGCATTCCGAGGCCGTTGGTCGATTCCAATGGGGTCTAAGGGAACCCAATCGAGCCGTAAATTGACGCGATTGTCGGACAGAAGTCAGGCGCCACAAGGCTTTGACCGGACACAAGGTAGCACTTGCCATCCGTCGGGCACTCGTAAAAAAGTCACAAAGATTTAAAGAATATTTATCTATCGTGTGAATCGAGGTCATCCATGAACACCTATCAACCCCCCGTCCCGCATCAAGATACCCACAGTAAAGTGATCGGTTATTTGCTGTGGATTTTCGGTTTCACCGGCGCCCATCGCTTCTATTACGGTAAGCCGGTGACCGGGACGATCTGGTTCTTCACCTTCGGTTTGCTCGGGATTGGCTGGCTGATCGATCTGTTCCTGATCCCGTCCATGGACCGCGAAGCGGACCTGCGGTTCACTGCCGGGCCGATCGAATACAACGTGGCGTGGATCCTGCTGACGTTCCTCGGGATATTCGGCGTGCACCGCATGTATCAGGGCAAGTGGATCAGTGGCTTGATCTACCTGCTGACGGGCGGGTTGTTCTTCGTGGGGGTGTTGTATGACTTCTGGACGTTGAATGACCAGGTTTCGCTGCGTAACGCCCAGCGTCGATAAAAGCATCGCCAGCAGGCTAGCTCCCACAGGATTTGTGTCGTTCACGGATCCTGTGTGGGAGCTAGCCCTGCTGGCGATTGGGGCTACGCGATCTTAAGCCTGGTGGCTAATGCGTCCATCCACCAGGGTATAACGCACCACGCCCGGCAGGCTGTGGCCAATGAACGGGCAGTTCTCGCCCTTGGACAGCCAGGTCTCTCCGGCCACGGTCGAGGCCGAAGGGTCGAACAGTACGATGTCCGCCGCGCCTCCCACCGCCAGTTTGCCGGCCGGCAGGCGCAATGCCTCCGCAGGGCCGGCGCTGAGACGCGCCAACAGTGTCGGCAAATCCAGCAAGCCGTCTTCCACCAGGGTCATCGCCAATGGCAGCAACAGCTCAACACTGCTGATACCCGGCTCCGTGGCGCCGAACGGCGCCAGTTTGGCATCCCGCTCATGGGGTTGGTGATGGCTGGAAATGGCCGAGACCACCCCGGATTTCACCGCTTCACGCAGGCCATCGCGGTCGGCGCGGGTGCGTAGCGGCGGTTGGACGTGATAAAGGCTGCTGAAGTCGATCAGCGCTTCGTCGGTCAGGATCAACTGGTACAGGGCGACATCCGCCGTGACTTTCAAGCCGCGGGCCTGGGCCTGAGCGATCAGGGCCACGCCACGTGCGCTGGTGAGCTGGCTGAAGTGCGCACGCACGCCGGTTTGTTCGACCAGCAGCAGATCCCGGGCCAGGGCCACGGTTTCAGCGGTTTCCGGAATGCCTGGCAAGCCGAGGAAGCTCGCGGTCGGGCCTTCATGGGCCAGCCCGCCATCGGCGAGGTCGTGATCCTGGGAGTTGAAAATCACCGTCAGGTCGAAGGTCGCCGCGTAATCCAGCGCCCGGCACAGGGTGCGGGTGTTGCGGAAGCTCTCCAGACCGTTGCCGAAGGCCACGCAACCGGCATCGCGCAGGGCAACCAGTTCGGCCAGCTGTTCGCCGTCCAGGCCTTTGCTCAGTGCGCCGATCGGGAAAACCTTGGTGTTGCCGGCCTCGCGGGCGCGGTCGAGGATCAGTTCGGCCACCGCCGAGGTGTCCAGCACTGGCTTGGTTTTCGGTGGGCAGCACAGGCTGGTTACGCCACCGGCAGCGGCGGCACGGGTTTCGCTGACAATCGAACCCTTGCGGCTGTAGCCCGGTTCGCGCAGGGCGACGTTGAGGTCCACCAGGCCAGGGGCAGCCACCAGGCCTTTGGCATCAATGGTGTCGACGGCGACAAAACCGGCCGGCGCGGCGCCAATGGCGACGATCTTGCAGGCTTCAATGTGGATGTCGGTGACTTGATCCAGGCCGCTGGCCGGATCGATGACGCGTGCGCCGAGAATGCTGAGCTTCACTGAACGTTCTCCTGCTCGAATTGGCGCTGTGCAGTCTGTCCGCTCATGGCCATGGACAAAACGGCCATGCGAATCGCGATGCCGTAGGTCACTTGATTGAGGATTACCGAGTGCGGACCGTCGGCCACCGCCGACTCGATCTCTACGCCACGGTTGATCGGCCCCGGGTGCATGACGATGGCATCGGGTTTGGCGCCGGCCAGGCGCGCGGTGGTCAGGCCGAACAGGCGGTAGAACTCGCCTTCGCTCGGTAGCAGGCCGCCGGTCATGCGTTCACGTTGCAGTCGCAGCATGATCACCACGTCCACGTCTTTCAGGCCTTCGGTCATGTCGGTGTAGACCTTCACGCCGTATTGCTCGATGCCGATCGGCAACAGGGTTTTCGGCGCAATCACGCGGATGTCCGGGCAACCCAGGGTTTTGAGCGCCAGCATGTTCGAGCGCGCCACCCGAGAGTGCAGGATGTCGCCGACGATGGCCACCGAGAGGTTTTCGAAACCGCCCTTGTGCCGGCGGATGGTGAGCATGTCGAGCATGCCCTGGGTCGGGTGGGCGTGACGCCCGTCGCCGCCGTTGATGATCGCCACCTGCGGACACACATGCTCGGCAATGAAGTGCGCCGCGCCGGAGTCGCCGTGGCGCACGACGAACATGTCGGCGGCCATGGCTTCCAGGTTGCGCAGCGTATCGAGCAGGGTTTCCCCCTTGCTTGCCGACGATGTCGACACGTTCAGGGTGATCACGTCCGCCGACAGGCGCTGGGCCGCCAGTTCGAAGGTGGTGCGGGTGCGGGTGGAGTTCTCGAAGAACACGTTGCACACGGTTTTACCGCGCAACAACGGGACCTTCTTCACTGCCCGGGCACCAACTTCGAGGAAGGAGTCGGCGGTGTCGAGGATTTCCGTCAGCAACTCGCGGCGCAAACCGTCGAGCGAGAGGAAGTGGCGCAGCTGGCCCTGGTCATTGAGCTGCAGCGGGCGCTTGGTTTCTGGAGGCGTCATCGCAATGGGACTCTCAATAGGGCGAATTAAAGGGCGAGGTCTTGCACTTCGAGTTCAAGCTCAGGACCAGACAGCTTCACCCGTTCGTGGGCTGCCAGCGACAAGGTCGCGCCCAGTACGTTAGGGCGAATCGGCAGTTCGCCGGCGTCCAGGTCGAGCAGGCATACCAGGGTTACGCTGGCCGGGCGGCCGTAGTCGAAGAGCTCGTTCATGGCGGCACGGATGGTCCGGCCGCTCATCAGCACGTCATCGATCAGTACCAGATGCTGGCCTTCGATTTCGAACGGCAGGGCTGAAGGGCGCACTTGCGGGTGCAGGCCGTTCTGGCTGAAGTCGTCGCGGTAGAAGGACACGTCCAGAGTGCCCAGCGGGGCATCGCTGCCCAGTTCCTTGAGCAAGGCTTGAGCGACCCAGACGCCGCCGGTACGGATACCGATGTAGCGCGGTTCGCTGATGCCACGGTGTTCCAGGTGTGCCTTGAGACGGATCGCCATCTGGCTGATCAGTTCGGCGGGATTGGGCAGGCTCATGGTTGCTCCTTCTTGGGCCCGATACTGTTTTCCGGGGAGGGCACCGGTGTCGGACTCGGGGTGTCGCTTAAAAGAGAAGCGCCGTAGCGCTTTTCAGGATTCAAACAGTGCAGTGTTTTCGTCGAGCCAGCCTTGCAGCAGCAGGGCGGCGGCGATGGCGTCGACCGGGTTGTCGCGGTAGCTGCCTTTTTGCCCGCCACGAGCCATGCGTTCGCCCTTGGCTTCGAACGTGGTCAGGCGTTCATCGTGGGTATAGAAGGGCAGGTTGAAGCGGCCATTGAGACGGCGCGCGAATTTTTCCGCGCGGGCGCACATGTCGCTGGGCGTACCGTCCATGTTCAACGGCAGGCCAACCACCACGGCGTCGGGCTTCCATTCCTTGATCAGCGCATCGACCTTGTCCCAGTCAGGAATGCCGTTTTGCGCTTTCAGGGTGCACAGCTCGCGGGCCTGGCCGGTAATCACCTGGCCGACCGCAACGCCGATCGATTTGGTGCCGTAATCAAAACCCAGAATCAGCCGCAGAGCCATCAGGCGTGCCCCGCCTGGCTGGTGAGCAGGCTGAGGTTGACGCCAAGATGCCTGGCCGCGGCTTCCAGGCGTAGTTCACTGCTGGTGTTGAACAGGATGTCGGCGTCGTATGGGCAGGTCAGCCAGGCGTTCTGCGCCAGTTCGGCTTCCAGCTGTCCGGCTTCCCAACCGGCGTAACCCAAGGCGATCAGGCTTTTCGCCGGGCCGAGGCCGTCGGCGATGGCAAACAGTACATCCTGCGAGGTCGACAGGGACAAGTCGCCTTCCAGATCAACGGTCGCCTGAAAGGTCTTGCCCGACGGGTGCAGGACAAAGCCGCGATCGGTCTGGACCGGCCCGCCGATGAAGATCGGCACATGCTGGCAGAGAGCAGGCGGTTCGATATCCGGGCGCAATTGCTCAAGGATCTCGGCCAGGTTCAGGTCCTGCGGACGGTTGATCACCAGTCCCATGGCACCATTGGCCGTGTGCTCGACGATGTAGGTCAAGGTGTGCGCAAAGTTCGGGTCGACCATGTGTGGCATGGCGATCAGGAAGTGATGCTTGAGGTAACTGGGGATGACGTTTTTCATGAGCGCTAGTGTGGCGTTCGAGGGGCAAACTGACAAGCTGGGGATGCGCAGGAAATACTGTAAATTCCCTGATAACGAGTCTGATCATTGTGGGAGCGAGCCTGCTCGCGAAGAGGGAGTGTCAGTTGCATTAATGTTGCCTGACACACCGCATTCGCGAGCTGGCTCGCTCCCACAAGGGAAAATTGCCGGGTGTCAATTGCTGGACAACCGATCCCCACGGGCAAATTTCCAGGTGCGGATGATTTCCAACCGGTCGATATCCGACAAATCCCCGGTAAACGGCGCAAACGGTGCCGCCAGGCGCACGATGCGTTGGGCTGCCTGATCCAGCAGTGGTTGCCCGGAGGACTCCAGCACCAGCACCTCATACAGCGAACCATCGCGGTTGATCGACACCATCAGGCGCAAGTTGCCGTAAATCTGCTTGCGTCGGGCTTCCTCGGGGTAGTTGAGGTTGCCGATGCGCTCGACTTTCTTGCGCCATTCATCTTTGTACCAGGCGCCCTTGTCGCGCATGGTCGAGGCGGCGCTCAGACGGTGGATGCGCGGGCGTTTGGCGTACAACTGTTGTTCGTTGGCCAGTTCCGCTTCCAGGCTGGCGATGTCGCTGGACAGCTGTTCGGCGTCGAACGTCGGCGCGGCCACCGCAGGTTTGGTGACGGGCTTGGGCTCTTCGGTTTTGGCCGCGGCTTTTTTCGGTTTCGGCGCGACGGCGGTCACGGCCGCCTTGGGCGCCGTTTCCTGTACTTCAGGCTTGGCGGCTGGCGGTGGCGTGACTTTCTGCACCTTGTTGTCCTGGAAGGGCGCGACCTCGGTGGTCTTGGGGATGGCCTTTTTATCCAGGGTGCCGCTGCCTTGCTGATTCTCCTGAGCGAGGAAATCGGCTTTTTCCGGCTTCTTTTCGCTTTTGAAGGTAGCGAGGGTGATTTCCAGGGTTTTGCTGATCTGCTTGGGCTCGACCATCGTGAAGCCGACGCCCAACAGCAGCGCCAGGTGCACCAGCGCCGCCAGGAACAGGGTAAAGCCGAGGCGATCGGCCGGGCGCACGCCACTATGGGCGAGTTCGGGAGGCAGATCGGACGGGAGGGTCATGGCAGAAAAACCAACATCGCGTTTTTAAGGGCTCGGCATGATAACGCAATGTTGGTTTTTAGCTTCAAGCTTCAAGCTGCAAGCGACAAGCTGTAAAGGAACCGCTTCAGACTTGTAGCTTGCGGCTTGAAGCTTGCAGCTGCTTCTCTATGGCATCCATCAACAGGCCGCCAATGTCAGTGCCAAAGGCATTGTCGATTTCGCGGATGCAGGTCGGGCTGGTGACGTTGATTTCCGTCAGGTGCTCGCCGATCACATCGAGGCCGACGAACAACAGGCCTTTTTCACGCAGGGTCGGGCCGACTTGCGCCGCGATCCAGCGGTCCTTCTCGGTCAGCGGACGGGCTTCGCCGCGGCCACCGGCGGCGAGGTTGCCACGGGTTTCACCTTTGGCTGGAATGCGTGCCAGGCAGTAATCCACAGGTTCGCCATCGATCATCAGGATGCGCTTGTCGCCATCGACGATGGCCGGCAGGTAACCCTGAATCATGATTTGTTGCTGACCATGCAGGGTCAGGGTCTCGAGAATCACCGACAGGTTCGGATGGCCTGCGGTGTGGCGGAAAATCGAGGAGCCGCCCATGCCGTCCAGCGGCTTGAGGATCACATCGCCGTGATGATCGGCGAATTCGCGCAGCACGTCCGGGCGGCGGCTGACGATGGTCGGCGGCGTGCATTGCGGGAAAAGCGTGGCGAACAGCTTTTCGTTGCAATCACGCAGGCTCTGCGGCTTGTTGACCACCAACACGCCGGCGCTTTCTGCTTGTTCCAGCAAATAGGTCGAATAGACGAATTCCATGTCGAACGGCGGATCCTTGCGCATCAGGATCACGTCCAGATCGCTGAGCAGATTGTCTTGCTCGGCGTCCAGCTCGAACCATTTCTCCGGGTTGGCGAAGACTTTCAGCGGACGCATCCGCGCCCGGGCCTGGCCTTCGCCCTGGTACAGGTCACGCTGTTCCATATAGAACAGTTCCCAGCCACGTTTTTGCGCGGCCAGCAGCATGGCCAGCGAACTATCCTTTTTATAGGAGATGCTGGCGATAGGGTCCATGACAATCCCGACGCGAACGCTCATGGGTCTTTCCTCGAAATTGGGGGCTATGTCGATCCCTGTAGGAGCGAGCTCTGCTCGCGATGAGCCCGAGAACACCGCTGGATGTCAGGAGCCCAGCGTTATCGTTTACGACCATCGCGAGCGAGCTCGCTCCTACAAGGGATCAGCGTATAAAAGTGGCGTCAGAGTGGCGCCGAGTGTCTTCCCGGTCAAGGAAAAACCAACGTCGTGGCCGGTCGATAGATTGGATGTGGAGACTGTGCTAAAAAGACTGCCAAATCGTGCTGGCCCTTGAGCAACAAGGGTTTCGAGCCTTCCGGTTACCGGAATTGGACAATTTGATTCGCAAAGGCGACGGCAGAGCATTTATGGAACAGCATTCCAACGCCTTGAAGGTCATGGTGATCGACGATTCGAAGACGATTCGCCGCACCGCCGAAACGCTGCTCAAGAATGTGGGTTGTGAAGTCATCACGGCCATCGACGGTTTCGATGCCCTGGCCAAGATTGCCGACAATCACCCCGGCATCATCTTCGTCGACATCATGATGCCGCGTCTGGATGGCTATCAGACCTGCGCTTTAATCAAGAACAACAGTGCGTTCAAGTCCACGCCAGTGATTATGCTGTCGTCCAAGGACGGGTTGTTCGACAAGGCCAAGGGGCGCATCGTCGGCTCCGACCAGTTTTTGACCAAGCCTTTCAGCAAGGAAGAACTGCTGAACGCGATCCAGGCCCATGTTCCGGGCTTCGCCGCCGTTTTGCCGCAGTAAGACACCTAAAGTGACGCTCGGCCAGCGGGCCTTGCGTCGACAAGAATGGGGAAGACCATGGCACGTATTCTGATCGTCGATGATTCGCCGACTGAAATGTACAAATTGACCGGCATGCTGGAAAAGCATGGTCATGAAGTGTTGAAAGCCGAAAACGGCGCCGACGGCGTGGCGCTGGCCCGCCTTGAAAAACCCGACGCGGTGCTGATGGACATCGTCATGCCTGGCCTCAACGGGTTCCAGGCGACTCGCCAGTTGACCAAGGACCCGGAGACCGGGCACATCCCGGTGATCATCATCACCACCAAGGATCAGGAAACCGACAAGGTCTGGGGCACGCGCCAGGGGGCCAAGGATTACCTGACCAAGCCGGTCGACGAAGAAACCCTGCTCAAAACCCTGAACAACGTGCTCAACGGTTGATCGTCCGGCCATGACCGAGTCGCTGACGGCTTTCGAATTGCTGCTGCAGATCGACCAACGCTGTCGCCTGCTGGCGGCGGACTTGCCGTCACAGCCGATCCGCCAGGACAACTGGAGCGGCATCGGTTTTCGCCTGGGCGAGCACTGGTATGTTGCGCCGATGGGCGAAGTCAGTGAAGTGCTGCATGAGCCACGCTTTACCCAGGTCCCGGGGGTGAAAGCCTGGGTCAAGGGCGTGGCCAATCTGCGGGGGCGCTTGCTGCCGATCATGGATCTTGGTGGTTTCCTGGGGCATGAGCCGTCGACAGCGCGCAGGCAGCGGCGGGTGTTGGTGGTGGAGCATCAAGAAGTGTTTGCCGGACTGTTGGTCGACGAGGTATTTGGCCTCCAACATTTTGCCCGGGACAGTCTGGAGCCGATCAACTCGTTGGATGGCCCGATGGCGCCGTTCATTCAAGGTCGGTTTGAGCGCGAGCAGCGTTGGCAGGTATTTAGCCTGTTTGCGCTGGCGCAATCACAAGGCTTCATGAACATCGCGGTGTAACTGGGCTTTTTGTAGGAGCGAGCCTGCTCGCGATGGAGTGTCAGTCGACACAACTGCGCCTGATACACCATCGCGAGCAAGCTCGCTCCTACAGTGTTTTTTCGACAAAGTTGAAGGGTGTGGTTAACAGGCGAAGACCGATGATAAAAGCAAAAACAGGCAAGCCAATGGAAGGGTCGCGCAGTCGTTCGCAGATCATCGCGCTGTTCATTGCGTTGATCGTCTTCATCATGCTGTTGTTCGCCAACTTCGCATACCTCAATACCCAGTCCACTTACGACAAGCAGTACATCGGCCACGCCGGCGAACTGCGCGTGCTGTCGCAGCGCATAGCCAAAAACGCCACCGAAGCCGCAGCCGGCAAAGCCGCTGCGTTCAAGTTGCTCAGTGATGCGCGCAACGACTTTGCCCAGCGCTGGAGCTATCTGAAAAAGGGTGATCCTTCGACCGGACTGCCGCCGGCACCGTCCGATGTGCGTCCGGAAATGCGCGCCGTACAGCTCGATTGGGAACGCCTGCTGAAGAACACCGATGCGATTCTCTCCAGCGAGCAGACAGTGTTGTCGCTGCATCAGGTCGCCGCGACCCTGGCCGAAACGGTGCCGCAGTTGCAGATCGAATACGAGAAAGTGGTTGAGATCCTTCTGCAACGCGGTGCTCCCGCTGCCCAGGTGGCCATGGCCCAGCGACAATCGCTGCTGGCCGAGCGCATTCTCGGTGCGGTGAACACGGTGTTGTCCGGCGACGAAAGTTCGCAACAGGCGGCCGACGCCTTCGGGCGCGACGCCGCGCGCTTCGGCCAGGTGCTTAACGGCATGCTCCAGGGCAATGTGGCGCTGCGGGTCAGCCAGGTCGAGGACCGCGATGCGCGGGCACGCTTGATGGAAATTTCCGAGTTGTTCGAGTTTGTCTCCGGATCCGTCGACGAAATTCTCGAAACTTCGCCGGAACTGTTCAAGGTCAGGGAATCGGCCACCAACATTTTCAGTCTGTCGCAAACCTTGCTCGACGAAGCCTCGCACCTGGCCAGCGGTTTCGAAAACCTCGCCGGCGGACGCAAGACCGACACCATCGGCGGTTATGTGCTGGGCCTGGCGGCGCTGATGTCGATCATCCTCATCGGTCTGGTGATGGTGCGCGAAACCAATCGCCAGTTGCGCGAAACCGCCGAGAAGAACGAACGTAACCAGAACGCGATCATGCGGCTGCTCGATGAAATCGAAGACCTGGCCGACGGCGACCTGACCGTGACCGCCTCGGTGACCGAAGACTTCACTGGCACCATCGCCGACTCGATCAACTATTCAGTGGACCAGCTGCGTGACCTCGTGGCGACCATCAACCTGACCGCCGGACAGGTCGCCGCCGCCGTACAGGAAACCCAGGCCACCGCCATGCACCTGGCGCAGGCCTCGGAACATCAGGCGCAGCAGATTTCCGAAGCCTCCACCGCGATCAACGACATGGCCGAATCCATCGATCAGGTGTCGGCCAACGCCGCCGAATCCTCCGCGGTGGCGGAGCGCTCGGTGGAGATCGCCAACAAGGGCAACGAGGTGGTGCACAACACCATCCACGGCATGGACAATATTCGCGAACAGATTCAGGACACTGCCAAACGGATCAAGCGGCTTGGCGAGTCTTCACAGGAAATCGGCGACATTGTCAGCCTGATCGATGACATTGCCGATCAGACCAATATTCTCGCCCTTAACGCGGCGATCCAGGCCTCCATGGCCGGCGATGCGGGGCGCGGTTTCGCGGTGGTGGCCGACGAGGTGCAACGGCTGGCGGAGCGTTCTTCGGCCGCTACGCGACAGATCGAAACGCTGGTGCGGGCGATCCAGACCGACACCAACGAAGCGGTGATTTCCATGGAGCAGACCACCACCGAAGTGGTGCGCGGCGCGCGTCTGGCGCAGGATGCCGGTGTGGCCCTGGAAGAAATCGAAGGCGTATCCAAAACCCTCGCGGCGCTGATCCAGAGTATTTCCAACGCCGCGCAACAACAGACGTCGTCTGCCGGTCAGATTTCCCTGACGATGAACGTGATCCAGCAGATCACCACGCAGACCTCGTCCGGCTCCACCGCCACCGCCGAGAGCATCGGCAACCTGGCGAAAATGGCCAGCCAGCTGCGGCGGTCGGTGTCCGGGTTCACCTTGCCGGCCACCAAGGCCCAGGCGACGGACAACGCGTGAATCGCCCACGGGCGCATGCCATTTGACTGATGCAACGTGACTGAAGCGAAAACTGGAGTGGTTATGGGTGATCGGCACGACTATGTGGCCCTCGAATGGGTCAAAGGCGAGATTGCCGAAACGCTGAAGCAGGCTCATCACGCGATCGAAACCCAGCTTGATGATCCGCAGGCGACGCACGCCCTGAGCGATTGCCTGGCGTGCATCCACCAGGTACACGGCAGTCTGCAGATGGTCGAGTTCTACGGCGCGGCGCTGCTCGCCGAAGAGATGGAGCAACTGGCCGCCGCCTTGCAGGACAACCGCGTCAGCCATCGTGACGAAGCCCTGCACCTGATGCTGCAAGCCCTGGGGCAATTGCCCACCTACCTGGACCGGGTGCAAAGCGCCCGTCGCGACTTGCCACTGGTGGTGCTGCCGTTGATCAACGACTTGCGCAGTGCCCGTGGTGAAAGCCTGTTGTCGGAAACCAGCCTGTTCAGCCCGCAATTGCCTGACCTGCCGCCTCTGGACCCGGATTCCCTGGCGTTGCTCGCGCCGGCGGATCTGTCGAATGTGCTGCGCAAGTGCCGGCAGATGCTGCAGATGGCCCTGGTAGGTTTGCTGCGCGAGCAGGATGACGACACCCATCTCGGCTACTTGGCCAAAGTTTTTTCCCGTCTCGAAAGCCTATGTGACACCGCACCCCTGAGCCCGTTGTGGCAGGTCGCTTCGGCGCTGGTCGAAGGCATGCGCGGTGGTGCGATCGCCAACAGTCCGGCCTTGCGCAGCCTGTTCAAGGACGCCGACAAGGAACTCAAGCGCTTGCTCGAACAGGGCATCGGCGCCATCAATCAACCGGCACCGCCGGAGCTGCTCAAGAGTTTGCTGTTCTACATAGCCAAAGCCGAACACCCCACCGGGCAGATGCTGACCATGAAAGATCGCTACGGACTGGATGACGCGCTGCCCGACAGCGCGATGGTCGATGAAGAACGCGCACGCCTGGCCGGCCCTGACCGCGACGCCATGCGCTCGGTGCTGGCGGCGCTGTGCGAAGAGCTGGTGCGGGTCAAGGAGCGTCTGGATCTGTTCGTGCGCAGCGACCGGCAACATGTGTCGGATCTCGATAGCCTGCTGGCGCCGCTGCGGCAGATCGCCGACACCCTGGCGGTGCTGGGGTTTGGTCAGCCGCGTAAAGTCATCATCGATCAATTGGCGGTGGTGCTCAGTCTCGCCCAGGGCCATCGCGTGCCCGATGACGCGACCCTCATGGACGTCGCCGGAGCCTTGCTTTATGTCGAGGCGACCCTGGCCGGCATGGTGGGCACCGTCGAACCCGAGAGCCAGGAAGACAGCCAACTGCCGACCACCGATCTGACGCAGATCCATCAGATCGTGATCAAGGAAGCGCGCATTTGCCTGCAACAGGCCAAAGACATGATCGTCGACTACATCGACGCCGACTGGGACCGCCAGCATTTGCAGCCGCTGCCGGCTTTGCTGACCCAGGTGCGTGGTGCGTTGTCGATGATTCCGTTGAACCGTGCGGCGGGCCTGATCGAAACCTGCAATCACTTCATTCGTGAACACTTGATGCTCGAGCCGGGCCAGCCCGGCTGGCAGGAGCTGGACAGCCTGGCCGATGTCATCGCCAGCCTCGAGTATTACCTGGAACGCCTCAACGATGATCCGGAAGCGCCCGGTGAGCAATTGCTCGACATCGCGGAAAAGAGTCTGGCTTCGCTCGGCTTTTTCCCCTCTGAACAGCATGTGCCGGTGCTTGAGGATGTACTGAGTCCCAGCGAAGCGCAGACCCTGCAACAACTCCAGGAGCTGGATGCACAGACCGTCGTCCAGACATTGGCCGATGTGCTGGCAAGCCCCGTATCCTCTGTCAACCCGCCCGCCCTGACCACACCGGGTAGCCTGATGCCGCCGCCTCCCGGGGAAGAGCCGGTGGACGATGAGCTGCGTGGAGTGTTCCTCGAAGAGGCCGATGAGGTGTTGGAGATCCTCCGCGAATACTTGCCGCGCTGGTCGATCAATCCTGACAATCGGTCCGCGCTGAGTGAACTGCGCCGTGCCTTCCATACCCTCAAGGGGAGTGGCCGGATGGTGCGTGCGCTGGTCCTGGGCGAATTGGCCTGGGCGGTGGAAAACCTGCTCAACCGTGTTCTGGAAAACAGCGTGGAACCGGGCGCGACGGTGCAACAACTGATCGGCGATGTCCTGCATTTGCTGCCGGAACTGGTGGCTGAATACGCCGCCAACGCCCAGCGCCAGCGCAACGATGTCGATCTGTTGGCCGCCCGGGCCCATGCCTTGGCCAAGGGTGATGAGCCGTTATCTGACGAGGACACTCGAGACGTTGCGGCACTCGATCCCCTGTTGCTGGAGATCTTCCGTAAAGAAGCGCAAACCCATCTGGATAGCCTCAACCGCTTCCTCGAACAGGCCGCCGAACACGTGCCGTTGCAGGCCAGTGACGAGTTGCTGCGCGCCTTGCACACCCTGAAGGGCAGTGCATCGATGGCCGGGGTTCTGCCGATTGTTGAATTGGCCGCGCCGCTGGATCAGCTGGCCCGGGAGTACAAGGCTCACCAGATCGCCCTGGACCTGGACGAGGTCGAGTTGCTGTTGGAGGCTGAAGGCTTGTTCCGCCTCGGCTTGCGTCAAACGAAGACGGATCCGCTGGCCGAAATCCCCCGTGCCCGCTCACTGGTCGAGCGAGCCCGGGCGTTGCTGACCGAGCGCCTGCAAAGCATTTTGGACGCACCGAGCAGCGGCCACCGGATCAAGCGTGACCCGCAATTGATCAACAACTTCCTGGCTCAGGGCATGGACATCCTGCTGGACGCCGAAAGCTTGTTGCAGCGCTGGCAGCAACACCCTGGCGAGCGTCAGGAGCTCAGTGCGCTGCTGGACGAATTGACCACCCTTGGCGAGGGCGCGCACCTGGCCGATCTGCATCCGATGGATGAACTGTGCGAGGCCTTGCTCGACCTCTACGGTGCCGTGGAAGAAAGCAGCCTGGCGGTCAGCGAGACGTTTTTCCACGAGGCGCAAAGTGCCCACGAAGCGCTGATCAACATGCTCGACGAACTGGCCGCAGGCCAGGAAGTCAGCCCGCGCCCGGACCGGGTTCGGGCCTTGCACGGTTTGCTCGAAGGGAGTCTTGACCCGTCGGCCATGGGCTTGATTCGCAGTGACGGCAGCCGCAGCCTGAGCATCCGCGAACTCACCGATGCCACCGCCGAAATGGCACGCTCTTCTGTAGGAGCGAGCTCGCTCGCGATGGACGTCAACGATGACGCGTTGTCATTGGATGAACGCGGCGCCCATG
>NZ_JBPKAM010000012.1:0-90316 GCF_051216495.1 Pseudomonas baetica
CGCGAAGACGTCGGCACATGTAGCATTAATGTGCCAGAGCCACCGCCTTCGCGAGCAGGCTCGCTCCCACAGTAATGAAGTGTCCGCAGCACTCAAGCAAAGTCTTTAATTTGTTTCCAAATGCACGTTCCACAATATTTTCACAATGTGTCCAAGACAATTCGCCCCCCGTATTCACAGGCCAGCCAGTAATAAATGGTAATGCTGCGGATGATCGGGCAACATTTGCGCACCGCGCAAACCCCGGGGCCGAGTACTGGCCGATAGAGGGCAGGGCGCAACTGTATTTTGAAACTTCAACTTCCAATGGGTCCTAAAACGACATGGCAATCCCGGACGCCCTGAGTCAGCAGCGAGCTTCAACTCGCCTGCTGCAACCGACCGTCAAATCGCATTTGGCCTACACGCTGCTGTGTGCACTGGTCATGATGGTGATGTTTTCCGCGCTGCGCCTTGCGCTGCTGGTCTACAACCGCGAAATGATCCTCGATACACCGGCCTCGACCTTCCTTGAGGCGTTCGCCAACGGCCTGCGTTTCGACTTGCGTCTGGTGGTGTACCTCAGTATTCCATTGCTGCTGGCGTTGTTCAGTGCCCGGGCCATGGCGGCGCGTGGGTTCTTCCGCTTTTGGCTGACGATGGCTTCCAGCATCGCGCTGTTCCTCGGCCTGATGGAGATGGACTTCTACCGTGAATTCCACCAGCGCTTGAACGGCCTGGTCTTCCAGTATGTGAAGGAAGACCCGAAAACCGTGATGAGCATGCTCTGGTACGGTTTCCCGGTGGTTCGCTACCTGCTGGCCTGGGCGGTAGGCACCTGGATCCTCAGCATGGCGTTCAAGGGCGCCGACCGGGCTACGCGTCCGCGTGGCCCCTTCAGCGGTGGCAGCATCAGCACCCGCCAGGTGGCCCCTTGGTATGCACGCGCCATGGTGTTCGTGGTTTGCCTGCTGATCTGCGTGGTCGCGGCCCGTGGCACCCTGCGTCAGGGCCCGCCCATGCGTTGGGGTGACGTCTACACCACCGATTCCAACTTCGCCAACCAACTGGGCCTGAACGGTACGTTGTCCCTGGTGGCGGCGGCGAAGAGCCGGATGTCCGAAGATCGCGACAACATCTGGAAAGCCACGTTGCCGCAACCGATGGCCCAGCAGACCGTGCGCGACATGCTGGTGATGAAGGACGACAAACTGGTGGACAGCGAGACCGCCGCGGTGCGTCGCGACTACATGCCACCGGCCGACAAGACCCTGCCGATCAAGAACGTCGTTGTGATCCTGATGGAGAGCATGGCCGGTCATTCGGTAGGTGCACTGGGCGCACCGGGCAACATCACGCCATACCTCGACAAACTGTCGCAGGAAGGCCTGCTGTTTGACCGTTTCTTCTCCAACGGTACCCACACCCACCAGGGCATGTTCGCCACCATGGCGTGCTTCCCGAACCTTCCAGGTTTCGAATACCTGATGCAGACGCCGGAAGGCAGCCACAAGTTGTCAGGCTTGCCGCAACTGCTCAGCGCCCGTGACTACGACGACGTGTACGTCTACAACGGTGACTTCGCCTGGGACAACCAGTCCGGTTTCTTCAGCAACCAGGGCATGACCAACTTCATCGGGCGTAACGACTTCGTCAACCCGGTGTTCTCCGATCCGACCTGGGGCGTGTCCGACCAGGACATGTTCAACCGTGGCCTGGAAGAGTTGAAGGCCCGCGACGGCAAGGACAAGAAACCGTTCTATGCCTTGTTGCAAACCCTGTCGAACCACACGCCGTATGCCTTGCCGACGCCATTGCCGGTCGAGCCGGTGACCGATCGCGGCAGCCTGAACGAGCATTTGACGGCGATGCGTTACGCGGACTGGGCACTGGGCCAGTTCTTCGAGAAAGCCCGCAAGGAGCCGTACTTCAAGGAAACCCTGTTTGTGGTCGTCGGCGACCACGGTTTCGGCAACGAGCGTCAGATCACCGAAATGGACCTGGGTCGTTTCAACGTGCCGATGCTGATGATTGCACCGGGCATCCAGGAAAAGTTCGGCAAGCTTGACCACACGGTCGGCACTCAAGTCGACATCGTGCCGACCATCATGGGTCGTATCGGTGGGGAAGTGCGCCATCAATGCTGGGGGCGCGACCTGCTCAACCTACCGGAAGGCGACACCGGTTTTGGCGTGATCAAGCCATCGGGCAGCGAGCAAACCACGGCCATCGTCACGGCTGACGAGATTCTGGTACTGCCCAAGGACAAGGACATGGCGCCGAAGATGTATCGGTACGAGTTGGGTGCCAAGCCTCACGCCGAAGTGGTGCCGGATGCACCGCGTACCGCCGAGATGAAAACCAAACTCGAAGCGTTCCTGCAAACGGCGACCAAGAGCCTGATCGATAACACCGCCGGTGTCGTCGACGGCAAGCCGGACTGACAACGCTCGACTAAAAGCAGCGCCAAAAAAAGAGAGGCCCTTCAAGGGTCTCTCTTTTTTTTGCCTGTTAGAACTTCATATCTTGCCGAGCAACAACAGGATCAGTATCACCACCAACACCACGCCGATGATACCGGACGGGCCATAACCCCAACTTCTGGAGTGCGGGAAGACGGGTAAACCACCGATCAGTAGCAGGATCAGAATGATGAGTAGAATTGTGCCCATGTCTATTTCCTTGCTGTAAGCGTTCAGGAATGACCTAGTTTTGAATGATCAGCAAGAATGCGATTAATTCGAGCTGCTTAAAAAATCCGACTGGTGTGAGTCGAAGAAAATTCCAAGTTTTTTCGATGTTTTTTGTGCAAGCGCTTTTTCAGTTCCCTTGGCATCGGATATTGGCGACGCTCCCGGGGTTTGCTCGGACCATTCAGCAATCTGATGGAGCGTGGGTCGGGTTATTTCCTTCGCTACACTCGACCCATCTTTCCCGGAACAACAAGGCTGTTTGCTATGCAAAATCGCATGATGATCACTGGTGCGGGCTCTGGCCTGGGTCGCGAAATCGCGCTGCGCTGGGCGCGTGAAGGTTGGCAACTGGCCTTGTCCGACGTCAGCGAGCCTGGCTTGCAGGAAACCCTCAAACTCGTACGCCAAGCTGGCGGTGATGGATTCATTCAGCGCTGCGACGTTCGCGACTACAGCCAGTTGACGGCTTTTGCCCAGGCCTGCGAAGAGAAGCTTGGCGGTGTGGACATCATCGTCAACAACGCGGGCGTGGCCTCTGGCGGGTTCTTCAGCGAACTGTCCCTGGAAGACTGGGACTGGCAGATCGCGATCAACCTGATGGGCGTCGTCAAAGGCTGCAAGGCGTTCCTGCCGCTGCTGGAAAAGAGCAAAGGCAAGATCATCAACATCGCGTCGATGGCGGCGCTGATGCAAGGCCCGGCCATGAGCAACTACAACGTGGCCAAGGCAGGCGTAGTGGCATTGTCCGAAAGCCTGCTGATCGAACTGGCACACCAGGAAATCGGTGTGCATGTGGTGTGCCCGTCGTTCTTCCAGACCAATCTGCTGGACTCCTTCCGGGGACCGACCCCGGCCATGAAGGCACAGGTTGGCAAGCTGTTGGAAAGCTCGCCGATCACTGCTGCCGACATTGCCGACTACATCTACCAGCAAGTCGCCGCCGGCGAGTTCATGATTCTGCCCCACGAACAGGGCCGCATGGCCTGGGCCCTCAAGCAGAAGAACCCGCAGTTGCTTTACAACGAAATGACCGTCATGGCCGACAAGATGCGAGCGAAGGCCAAACAAAACGCGGGCTGAACTTGCCCGCCATCAACGGCATCGTTAGGGTGGCCGCCATCGGCCATCCTATCGAGACGCTCGCATGCTCAATTACTTGTGGTTTTTTCTTGCCGCGCTGTTTGAAATCGCCGGCTGCTTCGCCTTCTGGATGTGGCTGCGCCAGGGTAAAAGCATCTGGTGGGTTTTGCCGGCGCTGCTCAGCCTGACTCTGTTCGCGCTGCTGCTGACCCGCATTGAGGCCGCCTACGCCGGGCGCGCTTATGCCGCTTATGGCGGCATCTACATCATTGCATCCATTGGCTGGCTGGCGGTGGTCGAGCGGATTCGTCCATTGGGTTCTGACTGGATTGGCGTGGCGCTGTGCGTGATCGGCGCAAGCGTGATCCTGTTCGGCCCACGTTTTTCCGCTTCCTGAAGGATCGTTCGTACATTTCAACGACTTGTCAGACGTTTCCGTCAGGAGGGATGGTCGTTGGCTGTCAGTTCGGTCTGGATTACCGCCGTTGCCTTGAAGGCACGCCACGCGCCGGGCATCTTCAGGGGCCGGTTACCCTGAAGGACAAAGGTCATGCTAGTACTCAGTCGCGTTGTGGGCGAATTGATTTCCATCGGTGACACCATTTCCATACGCGTCGTTGCAGTCGATGGAAACAGTGTGCGTTTCGGCGTCGAAGCGCCCAAAAACGTCAACGTTCACCGGTCCGAAATCTACGAGCGTATCCAGCGCAAACTGGCCCGTCAGAAAAAATCAGTCGAATAAGTGCTTGGGCACATCGTGCTTGAGCATCAATTGGCATTGCTCGCTTTCGGGGTCGAAAACGATCAATGCCTGTCCTTTGATCAGTGCCTGGCGCACCCGTAATACGCGGGTTTGCAGTGGCGTATCATCGCCGTTATCGGTGCCGTCACGGGTCACGAAATCCTCGATCAGGCGGGTCAGGGTGTCGACTTCAAGTTGGTCGTGGGGAATCAGCATAGGCACCTCGGGTCATCAATGGCGCGATGCTACGGCGAATGAGGGATTGGGGCTAGCCTCGACCTGATGTGTTGCTTGATCTGCCGCTTCGCGAGCAGGCTCGCTCCCACAGTTTGACCGCGTACTCCTGTGGGAGCGAGCCTGCTCGCGAAAGCAATTTTTCAGGCAATACACATATCGCTCAGGTATCCGAGCGCTGCCCCACCAGACTGTCCACCGACGGCACCCGCGTATCGCTCTCCATTTGCGTGTCATGTTCTAGCTGATGACTGAAGCGGTCCAGCGAACCCGTGGCCGGTTGCGCATCGCTGGCGAACACCGGTGGGCTGAGGATATAGGCACCGAGCAAGCGGCTGAGGGCGGCCAGGCTGTCGATGTGGGTGCGTTCATAGCCGTGGGTTGCGTCGCAGCCGAAGGCGAGCAGGGCGGTGCGGATGTCATGGCCGGCGGTCACCGCCGAGTGGGCATCGCTGAAGTAGTAACGAAACAGGTCGCGGCGTACCGGTAACTCGTTGTCGCTGGCCAGGCGCAGCAGGTGCCGCGACAAGTGATAGTCATAGGGGCCGCCTGAGTCCTGCATCGCGATGCTCACGGCGTGTTCGCTGGAATGTTGGCCCGGCGCGACCGGAGCGATGTCGATGCCGACGAACTCACTCACGTCCCAGGGCAGTGCCGCCGCTGCGCCGCTGCCGGTTTCCTCGGTGATGGTGAACAGCGGGTGGCAGTCGATCAACAATTCTTCACCGCTGTCGACGATCGCTTTCAACGCCGCCAGCAACGCGGCGACACCGGCCTTGTCGTCGAGGTGGCGGGCGCTGATGTGGCCGCTTTCGGTGAATTCCGGCAGAGGGTCGAAGGCGACGAAATCACCGACGCTGATCCCCAGGGAGTCGCAATCGGCACGGGTCGCGCAGTAGGCGTCCAGGCGCAATTCAACGTGATCCCAACTGATGGGCATTTCATCCACGGCGGTGTTGAAGGCGTGTCCGGACGCCATCAACGGCAAGACGCTGCCACGGATCACGCCGTTGTCGGTGAACAGACTCACTCGACTGCCCTCGGCGAAACGGCTGGACCAGCAACCGACCGGGGCCAGGGTCAGGCGGCCGTTGTCCTTGACCGCCCGCACGGCCGCGCCGATGGTGTCCAGATGAGCCGACACGGCGCGGTCGGGGCTGTTCTTCTTGCCCTTGAGGGTGGCGCGGATCGTGCCACGGCGGGTCATCTCGAACGGAATGCCCAGCTCTTCAAGACGCTCGGCGACATAGCGCACGATGGTATCGGTGAACCCGGTGGGGCTGGGAATGGCGAGCATTTCCAGCAGGACTTTTTGCAGGTAGGTGAGGTCTGGTTCGGGAGATTTAATGGTCATGGAAACTCCTGATGGGTTGAGCGCATCGATGGTTTCGATGAGGTTTTGGGTGCCTGGCAGGCCGCCTTCGCGAGCAGGCTCACTCCCACAGTTAACCGCGTACCCCTGTGGGAGCGAGCCTGCTCGCGAAAGGGCCAGTACAGGCACCAAATTACTTGCAGGCCACTGACTGACTGTGTGGAAACAATAAATCCACAAAACGCTCAGCCGTCGGTTGCGGCTCATGATTGGCCAGCCCGGCGCGTTCGTTGGCTTCGATAAACACGTACTCCGGTTGATCGGCGGCGGATACCATCAGGTCGAGGCCGACCATGGGAATGTCCAGTGCCCGCGCGGCGCGTACCGCTGCGTCCACCAGGGTCGGGTGCAGGATCGCGGTGACGTCCTCAAGTACCCCGCCCGTATGAAGATTCGCCGTACGTCGCACGAACAGATGTTCGCCCGCCGGCAAAATGCTGCACTCGTCATAACCGGCCGCCTGCAAGGTGCGCCGGGTTTCCTGGTCCAGCGGGATTTTGCTTTCACCACCGGTGGCCGCCTGGCGTCGTCGGCTCTGGGCTTCGATCAGCGCGCCGATGGAATGCTGACCATCGCCCACCACTTCGGCCGGCCGACGAATCGCGGCGGCGACCACCTCAAAACCGATCACCAGAACCCGCAGGTCCAGGCCTTCGTGGAAGCTTTCCAGCAACACGCGACTGTCGAATTGGCGAGCGGCTTCGATGGCTTGCTGAACGTCCTCGATGGTTTGCAGGTCCACGGCCACGCCTTGACCCTGCTCGCCGTCCAACGGCTTGACCACCAGCCTGCGGTGTTCGTCGAGAAACGCCAGGTTGTCATCGGCGTTACCTGCCAGTTGCTGCGCGGGCAGGTTCAGGCCGGCAGCCTTGAGTACTTTATGGGTCAGGCTTTTGTCCTGGCACAGCGTCATGCTGACAGCGCTGGTCAGGTCGCTGAGGGACTCGCGACAGCGCACCCGGCGTCCGCCATGGCTGAGGGTGAACATCCCGGCATCGGCATCATCCACTTGCACATCGATGCCGCGCCGGTGTGCTTCCTCGACGATGATCCGCGCGTAGGGATTGAACTCGGCTTCAGGACCAGGGCCGAGAAACAGCGGCTGATTGATACCGTTCTTGCGCTTGATGGCAAAGGTCGAGAGGTTGCGAAAACCGAGCTTGGTGTAAAGATTTTTCGCCTGACGGTTGTCGTGCAGTACCGACAAATCGAGGTAACTCAACCCACGGCTCATGAAATGCTCAATCAAATGCCGCACCAGCACCTCGCCAACACCCGGTCGTGAACAATGCGGATCGACGGCCAGGCACCACAGGCTGCTGCCGTTTTCCGGATCGTTGAAGGCCTTGCGATGATTGAGACCCATGACGCTGCCAATCACCGCGCCGCTGTCCTCGTCTTCGGCCAGCCAGTACACCGGGCCACCCAAGTGATGCGGGGTCAGTAAGGTGGCATCGATGGGAAGCATGCCGCGGGCTTGATACAACTGGTTGATCGCTTGCCAATCCGCCTCGCTTTGCACGCGGCGAATACGAAAGCCACGAAACACCCGGGTGGCCTGACGGTAATCGCTGAACCACAGGCGCAAGGTGTCGGACGGGTCGAGGAACAACTGGGTCGGCTCCAGTCCCAGCACTTGCTGGGGCGCGGCGACGTACAGCGCAATGTCGCGCTCGCCGGGCTGCTCGTTGAGCAACTCCCGGGCGAGACGGGTCGCATCGGCAAAGGTGTGGCCGATCAGCAACCGGCCCCAGCCGCAATGCACCGCGATTGGCGCGGCACCGAGTTCGCTGCCGTCTTCGGCCAAACGTGCCTGCAAGCGTTCGTAGGAGGGCGACTGACCTCGCAGTAAACGCTGGCTGATGGCCGTAGCATGAGGTTTCATCGATCAGATTCCTTGTTCGCTGAGCCACAGGTTCAGGGCCGCCAGTTGCCACAGCTTCGAGCCGCGCAACGGGGTCAGCTGGCCTTGCGGGTCGGTCAATAGGCGATCGAGCATCGCCGGGTTGAACAGGCCGCGATCCTGACTCGGATCGAGCAACAGTTCGCGCACCCAGTTCAGCGTATCGCCGTGCAAATGCTTGAGGCCCGGCACCGGGAAGTAGCCTTTCTTGCGGTCGATCACTTCGCTGGGGATCACCTGCCGTGCGGCTTCCTTGAGCACCTGTTTGCCACCGTCGGGCAGTTTGAATTTGCCGGGCACTCGGGCGGATAACTCCACCAGCCGGTAATCGAGAAACGGCGTGCGGGCTTCCAGGCCCCAGGCCATGGTCATGTTGTCGACGCGTTTGACCGGGTCGTCCACCAGCATCACCGTGCTGTCCAAGCGCAAGGCTTTATCCACGGCGGCATCGGCGCCAGGTCGTGCGAAATGTTCTTTCACGAAGTCGCCCGCGGCGTCATTCGCCGTCAGCCATTTTGGTTGCACGGTGGCGGCGTAGTCCTCGTAGCTGCGATCGAAAAACGCCTCGCGATAGGCCGCGTACGGATCGCTGGCGCCGTCCACCTGTGGATACCAGTGGTAACCGGCGAACAACTCGTCGGCACCCTGGCCGCTTTGCACCACCTTGCAGTGCTTGGCCACTTCCCGGGACAGCAGGTAAAAGGCGATGCAGTCATGGCTGACCATCGGCTCGCTCATCGCGCGGAACGCGGCGGGCAGTTGTTTGATGATCTCTTTCTCATCGATGCGCAGTTGGTGATGCTGCGTGCCGTAGTGCTGAGCGATCAGGTCCGAATATTGAAATTCGTCGCCGCGCTCGCCGCCGGCATCCTGGAAACCGATGGAAAAGGTCGAGAGATTGTCCACGCCGACTTCACGCAACAGACCGACGAGCAGGCTCGAATCGACGCCGCCGGACAGCAGCACGCCGACATCCACTGCCGCGCGCTGACGAATCGCTACGGCCTCGCGGGTGCTGTCGAGCACCCGGTCGCGCCAGTCTTCGAGGGTCAGGTTCGTTTCATCGGCGTGCGGGCCATAGGGTAGGGTCCACCAGGTTTTCTGCTCGGTGGTGCCATCCGCTTCGATGCGCATCCAGGTGGCTGGCGGCAGCTTTTCGATGCCGGCCAACAAGGTGCGCGGTGCCGGGACCACTGCGTGAAAGTTCAGGTAGTGGTTGAGCGCGACCGGATCGAGGATCGGGTTGATATCACCGCCCTGTAGCAAGGCCGGCAAGGAAGAGGCGAAACGCAGGCGTTGGCCGGTGCGCGACAGGTACAGCGGTTTCACGCCGAGGCGGTCGCGGGCGATGAACAGGCGTTGGGCATCGCGATCCCAGATGGCGAACGCAAACATGCCATTGAGTTTGGGCAGTAGCGCTTCACCCCAGGCATGAAAGCCCTTGAGCAGCACTTCGGTGTCGCCACCGGAATAGAAGGCGTAACCCAGGCTTTCCAGTTCGGTACGCAGTTCGGGGAAGTTGTAGATCGCGCCGTTGAAGGCCAGGGAAAGACCCAGTTGATGGTCGATCATCGGCTGCGCCGAGCGGTTCGACAGGTCCATGATTTTCAGGCGTCGATGGCCCAGGGCAATCGGCCCCTGACTGTGAAAACCCCAGGCGTCAGGGCCGCGTGGCGCCAGGTGATGGGTGATTCGCTCAATGGCTGCAAGGTCTGCAGGTTGATGGTCAAAACGTAACTCGCCAGCTAATCCGCACATAAATTCCTTACCGGTTTTTCCGTTGGGGAGGGTCAATCGATACCGCGCCAAAACGGCGGGTACTCAGAAACTGACCTGCCTCGGTAGTGGGAGTTTTAGATCGATGAGTTATAAGCGGATGCCACCGGTCGAAGGGCATGCGCAGCACAGGTGCGCATGGCTGTGGTGGTAATTAATGATGTGATGCATGGGAATAGCTGCTTGGAAGCGCTTGGGTCCGATCCGGTATTCGAATTATCAAATGCCTGTCGTGCTTCTTAAACTGAGCGCCTCATAACGCAATAAGGATATTGCTCATGCAACCCACAACACCCAAGGTCGCCGCTGCGGCCGTGTCGATGACCCCCGCGCAACGTCTTGAAGCTTTGCTGGAACACACCGGTGATCTGGACAAGGCTCAAGTGCTGCAAACGTCTGTCCCGGATTGGTTGGCGGATGCGGATCTGAAAGTGATTCAGGCGCTGAGGGCAGCGTTCGAGCAGTCGTCTGTTACTCAAGGCAAGGTGGCAACGGCCCTCGAAAAACTCGAGCCGTTGGACGAGTTTTGCAAAGGGCAGCTCACAAGCTACCTCAAGGACAAATGGACCATCGATTTCGACGTCGAGCGGGACACACTGGACATCGCAAAAAAGACCTATACATCAATAGGAATAGCTCCGGTCGGCTACCAGTCTGGAGAAAGCACTGCATCACGCAGCCTGCTCCATGCGGCGATGGAGAATTTCACCGCGGAGGAGGCGAAACGCGGCGGCATCCCGGCGGAATCGGTGATACGAATCGATGCGATAGCGCAGTCAGGCACTGAATTAACTCCTGAAAAATTCGCAACGTTTTGCCGTGAGCTCGATTTGGGTGGCCGCTATCAGCGCCATATCAGCGAGGTTTTGGCGTTACCGGCCAAGCCCGCGAACGGTGTACCGGTCACCACTGGACCCTCTCCCGCCGATATCCGCTGGTTGAAGGTGCTGGACATGCAAATCGCTGTGCACTTGGCCTACCTGAAAAACGACATTACCCAGGCCGCTTACACGATGCTGGCGAGTGTGATCGAACAGGATGTACCCGCGGCTCAGACCCGGAACGCAGTGTTCGATGGCGGGCCGGTACTTTGGCAAGGCTTGATGATTCACGATGCCTGCATCTGTGGCGCTCTGGTGTTTACCAGGGTTTCCATCGATGCCGAGCCGAACGCCAGGTGCGTGGTTTACATGCCGAACGAACCGCGGCGGCCACTGTATGAATACGCCTCGCTCGACGAGTTCAAACTCTACCTGACCCTCAAGTTGCAAACCGAGGCGTACAGGAAGTCTTTCACCGAGCAGTACTTGCACGGACACGATAAAACCGATTTTTTTACCCTGTTTGACAAGGGCAAGACCCTGGGGACACTAACGGCTTCTCCTGCGGACACCTGCGTTGCCGATTTTCTCTTCAGTGCATTTGTCAGCACTGTCCAGCAAGACGCGCGAATTCTTGCGGTCCCCACCGCAGACGTCGATGAGCAACAACGGGAAAAAAACCTTCAGCTATTGCTCGATGGCGGTCTGTTGCTGTTGAACGCCGCTGCGTTTTTTGTACCCGTGATTGGCCAACTGATGCTGGTGGCGGCGGTCGTCGACATCGTCAGCGAAGTGTACGAAGGCGTGGAGGATTGGACCCACGACGAACGAACAGAAGCGCTGTCGCATTTGTTGAATGTTGTTGAAAACATCGCGCAAATGGCGGCCTTTGCGGTGGGGGGGAAGGTTATTTCGACGGCTGTCAGCAGAAGCGTGAAGGAGCAGGAGGCGTTCTTCGAAGGTTTCGAAGCCGTGACTCGCACCGATGGCAAGGCAAAACTCTGGAAACCCGACCTGGAACCCTATAAACAGAGCACGGCACTGCCAGCCGATGTGCAACCTGATTCACAAGGGCTTTATCGGCATGCCGGCCAGGTGTCGATCGTTATGGATGGCGCGGCCTATCGAGTCACTCAAAACGTTGCGGGTGCGGCATGGACCATCAAGCATCCTGGCCGAATTGACGCATTCCAGCCTGCTGTCGAACGACACGTGGAAGGTGGCTGGCGGCATGGCCATGAGCATGTGCACGAGTGGCACGACGGTGCATATGCATTGGAGCGTACAAGTCCGAGCTTGAGCGATCCGGGAGTTGACCTGGAAGCGATTGCCGAAATCACCGACATGACACCTGACAAGCTGCACTATTTGCATGAATACAACCTCAGGTTGCCGCAGCGGCTGAGCGATTGTGTCGAGCGTTTCAAAATCGACCGGCGCATCACCGCGATGGTCGCGGCAATGGAGCAGGGAGAGTCTGCCAATACGGACTTCGTACAGGAGCAACTGCATACGCTGCCGGGACTGCCGGGGTGGCCCATGGAGCGTTTTATCGCTGTGCTCGACCAGGAAGAGGAGATCGTTTCACTGTTCCCTGAAACGGCACCGATCGAAGACGAGGTCAACTGTGTGCACGTTTCCGAGGCACAGCTTGAAGCAGGGCAACTACTCGACACTGTCCTCAGTGGCCTCAAACCGAAAGAGGTGGAGGGCATGATCGGCAGCACGAGCACTGAGTCGAAATCGCAGCTGTTGGCAAAGAAGATCGCGGCAAGTCTCAAGAGCAATCGCCAGCCATTGTTTGAATGGCTCTTTAAAATTCATGACGGCACTGCCACCGGCGACCTTGCAACACTGCGCGAACACGCCGTTGACCTGCCCACCCGCGTGTGTGATGAGTTGTTGAGTAAAGCCTCTGGCAGGGACCGCCGTTTTTTGCATGACCGCAAGATCCTCGGAATGGACCTCACCCGACAGGTCAAGGCTGCGCAGGCCACGTTACGGCAGGACCGCGCGCTCATGGGATTGCATCTCCCGCACCAGGCCAATGCCGACACCGACAAACTGGCGCTCGGCCTGATGGATCGGGTGCAAGGCTGGGATGACGCTTATCGACTGGAAGTACGGCAGGGATCGGCGACCGGCACCTTGCTCGACAGCGTGGGCGAAGTCGAGGCGCCGTCGCGCGGGGTCATCGTCAAGACGTCCAGTGGCTATCAGGTCACCCGAACCAACGGCAATGTGGCTTCCACGCTGACGAGCGAGACACTGCTTGAGTCGATTCTGGATGCATTGCCTGCCAGCCAGCGCACTCGCATGGGGTTAACCGGCGACGATGCACTGGATGGCCGGGCACTACGATTACGCCTGTCGAGGGCTGCCGCTGGCGATCCTGTGCACACCGGGCAGGTGCTGCGGGGCGAACGCAGTGAAACACCGAAGCATCTTTTAGCCTGTGTCCAGGCAGACCCTCCCGCGACAGGCTCCTATGCACGAGGCCTGATTCGCAAAGTCAGAAAACTCTATCCACTGTTCACTGACGCCCAGGCTTCGTCGTTTCTCGACAACGCCGGCAGTACCCAGATGCTGCGGGTGAATCGAATCACGGTGCTGGAGCAGCAGCTGAAGACTTTGCGCCGGGTGTTGCAAACCTGGTGTGCCGATGAAGCGCAAATGAAGGCGTTACCGGGACGGCTGAACGATATCCGTATCAACCGTCGTCAGGTGGCCAATGCCATCGAAAATAGTTGGCGTCGGGTCGAGCCGACGCGGCGACCGGAAGATCATCCATTCACCACGCTCAAGCTGGAACGTAATCCCGTGGGCACGTTGCCAACGCTGACCGAACAGGATGTTGCGCATGTCCGTAGCCTCTCCATAAAGGACATGGACGCGGGTGATGAGCTGGCGTACTTCCTCAGGCCTTTCAAGCGCCTGATCCGTCTGGAACTGGACGGGAACAAACTCACGCGATTGCCCGAAGCACTCTCGCACATGCCCAACCTTCAACACTTGAGCCTCAACGACAATCAGGTGGTACTGACCGAGTACACGTTGCGCAAACTGGCGGACATGCGTGAACTGCGAACGCTGTCGCTGAGCGGCAATCGGCTGGGGGCCACGCTTGATGTGCGCAAAATGTTCGACCTGAATGGACTGTTCCTGAGGGATACACATGCTACCGAGTTGCCAGTGGGGCTCAGTCGCTTGCCGAATCTGGACATGGTCGATCTGCGAGGCAACGATATTGCGAACTTGCCCGATTGGCTGTTCGAGATGCCACGACGATTTTCCGAAACGATCAATCTGCGGCATAACCCATTGTCCGCGCAGAGCGCGACGAAACTGAAGGCCTATCGTGACTCGACAGGCCTGGGGATGGGGTATCACGAAGATGACACGGCGGTGATCAATGAGCAGGCGGCCAGGGACTTGTGGATGCCGGACTCGCGTGAGCAGGGCTATGCCAGTCGTAACCGCGCATGGATCGCGTTGAAGAACGAACCAGCGTCCGATGGATTCTTCAGATTACTGGCAGAGACGGGAAGCACGGCCGATAGTCGCTATGTGCGTGAAGACATGACCCGTCGGGTTTGGCGTGTCATCGAGGCGGCTGAAGGTGATCCGGCATTGCGTGATCAGCTGCTGTCGATGGCAGTGAAATCCAATTGCGCCGATTCTGCGGCAACGATCTTCAGCAATCTTGAGGTGGCCGTCGAAATCGACAAGGTGGTTCATCACTCGGTCAATGCTCACGACCGGGCCGAACGATTGCTGAAACTGGGGCGCAGCCTGTTTAAGCTGGACTACCTGGCCAGGGTCGCCCAGGAACATATCAAGGACAAACCTCAGCTCGATCCGGTAGAGGTGGAACTGGCCTATCGCACCGGGTTGGCCGAACGCCTCGATCTGATCGGCCAGCCTCGGCATATGCGCTATGCATCGCTGAGCGGGGTTAAGCCCACTGACCTCGACGCGGCGTATAACCGGGTCCTGCGCGCGCAGCTCTCACCCGAACTCTTGAAGTATTTGAGCGGGCGCACGTTTTGGGTGGATTTTTTGCGTGAGCACCATGGTCAACAGTTCGCCGACCTTGCCCAACCCTTTCACCAGCGCATGGAGACAGCCTTCGAAAACCAGGCAAAGCTTGGCGATACGTATCGCCAGCAGGTCGACGGCATCATGGAAGAGATGCAACGGGCTGAAACTGGTTTGCTGGAGCGTCTGACACAGGCCGCCATGGCGGCCGAAGCGTCGAGCTCCTGCTACGCCCTCGATTGAGCGTTTCAGGGTTTGCCCCGTATCAGCCGGCGCAAGACAAAGCGGTTCGGGTGACAGGCCTCTGCGACGGCTCTGGGCAGTGGCAAGGGCTCGATATCCAGCCAGGCTGCCAGCAGTTCGCCAGACACGGGTGCGGTAATCAACCCTCTTGAGCCGTGGCCGCTGTTGACGTACAGGCCTTCCAGCCAGGGGCAAGGGATGTCCGGGGTTTGCCGGGCATCCTTGCTCAAGGCGCTATAAGCGTCGACAAATGCCTCACCGTCGGCCAGCGGGCCGATGATCGGCAGGTAGTCGGGACTGGTACAGCGAAAAGCTGCGCGGCCTTCCAGCACTTCAGGTGGCAGCCTGTCGGCACCCAGTCTCTGGACCAGGTCCGGTGAGATTTCCTCAAGCATCTTCAGGTTGCCCGCATGCTCGGCAGCAGTGGGCGTCAGGTCGTCGTTGTTGAAATCAAAACTGGCGCCCAGGGTGTGTTCGCCCAGCCGGGCCGGTGCGACATAACCCTCGGCACAGACCACCGTGCCCAGGCACTGACTGGCGGCCGTCCGGGGCAGGCGGGTGATCTGCCCGCGGATGCGTTTGAGCGGCAACTCGCTGCTGTACGGGAAACGCTTGATCTCGGCTGCGCCGGCCAGAACCACCACCGGTGCATCGGCCAGCAACCTGTCGGCCTCCCACGCTTGCCACCGTCCGTCCACACGGCGCAGTTCCAGCACATCCTGATGTGTCAGCAGTTGAATGTTCGATTGCGCGGCCTGCCATTGGCACAGGGCAGGCGGATGCACCCAACCGCCTTCGGGGTAAAACAGGCCACCCGATGGCAGCGCGATTCCGGCGCGAGCTTCGGCGTGCGCTTGATCGAGTGAGTGCAGTAAGTCCTCCGGAAAGGCCGCGGCCAATTGCGTCTGGCGTTCGGCTTCCTTGGCGTTGAAGGCCAGTTGCAGCACGCCACAATTATCCCAGTCGACGCCGCGTTGCAGGGACTCCAACAGGCGACGGGTGTAGCCGAATCCACTGACGATCAATTGCGACAATGCCGTTCCGTGGGCGGACAACTTCAGATACAGCACGCCTTGGGGATTACCCGAGGCTTCCTGGGCCACCGCGGCGTGTCGTTCCAAAAGGCTGACCTGCCAACCGCGCGCAGCGAGGCTGGCGGCCGTCGCGCAACCGGCCAGACCGGCACCGATCACCAGTGCGCGGCGTTCGTCGGTCAGTGGTGCCGGGCGTGCAAACCACGGTTTGGCCATGGCAGGCTTCGGCGCTTCTTCAGGCCAGCCGATGAAGGCGCCGCGCAGGATTTCCCATTTATGACCAATGCCTGGCGTGCGTTTCATCTTGAAGCCGGCGGCGTTGAGCAAGCGTCTCACCCAACCGGTGCTGGTGAAGGTGCTGATGGTTGAGTCGGGAGCGGCCAGGCGTGCCAGCTCGGCAAACAGCTCGGCGGTCCACATGTCCGGGTTTTTCGCCGGGGCGAAACCGTCGAGAAACCAGGCATCGATTTGCGCGTCCAGTTGTGGCAACTGTTCCAGGGCATCGCCGATCAGCAGGGTAAGGGTGATGCGACCTCCATCCAGCACCAGACGCTGAAAGCCCTGATGGATGGCCACGTACTGCGCCAGCAGTTGCTCGGCAAACACCTTGAGCTGCGGCCACAAAGCCAGTGCCCGCTGCAGGTCCGGCGGACTCAACGGGTACTTCTCGACGCTGACAAAATGCAGTCGCGCACCGGCCACCGCGTGCTGCTCGAACAACTGCCAGGCGCAGAGGAAGTTCAACCCGGTACCAAAACCGGTCTCGCCAATCACCAGCCGTCCCCCCGCCGGCAACGCGGCAAAACGCTCGGCCAAACGGTTCTGCTCGAGGAAGACATAGCGGGTTTCGTCCAGCCCGGACAGGTCGGAGAAATACACATCATCGAACACCCGCGAACGCGGGAGCCCTTGGTCGTCCCAGTCGAGTTGGGCGTGGGGTATGACAGGTTTCATGGCAGGCTCGGCAACGGCAAGGCGGCCATTCTAGCCGATCGTGGGCCGGGTGCTTGATCCATGGCAAGCTGTGCTACGACCCGGCCAATGAAAATGGGATTTCTCCCACACAGGAGAGGTCAATCCGCTAGTCTTGCTCAGATCTGGAAGGGAGCCGTCCATGTTCGAATCCGCCGAAATCGATCACGCCATCGACAATGAAACCTACGACGCTGAAGTGCCAGCGCTGCGCGAAGCCCTGCTTGAAGCACAGTTCGAACTTCAGCAGCAACAACGCTTCCCGGTGATCATACTGATCAATGGCATCGAAGGTGCCGGCAAGGGCGAGACAGTCAAGTTGCTCAATGAATGGATGGACCCGCGATTGATCGAGGTCCGTACCTTCGATCAGCAGACCGACGAAGAACTGGCCCGGCCACCGGCGTGGCGTTATTGGCGGATGCTTCCGGCCAAGGGGCGCATGGGTATTTTTTTCGGCAACTGGTACAGCCAGATGTTGCAGGGCCGGGTCCATGGGTTGATCAAGGACCCCCGGCTCGATCAGGCCATTAACGGTGCCGAGCGCCTGGAAAAGATGCTGTGCGATGAAGGTGCGTTGATCTTCAAGTTCTGGTTCCACCTGTCCAAGAAGCAAATGAAAGCGCGCCTCAAGGCACTGGCCGACGACCCGCTGCACAGTTGGCGGATCAGTCCGCTTGACTGGCAGCAATCGCAAACCTACGACCGGTTTGTGAAGTTCGGCGAACGGGTACTGCGTCGTACCAGCCGCGACTACGCACCGTGGCATGTGATTGCCGGGGCGGATTCGAACTATCGCAGTTTGGTGGTGGGCAAGATTTTGCTCGAAGGTATGCAAAGTGCGTTGCAGCGTCCGGACATTCACCCGGACAAAGTCAGCGCCGCCCCCGTGCTCCCCAGTGTCGATCAAGTGAACCTGCTCGATAGCCTTGATCTGAGCCGGCGTCTGTCCAAGGACGATTATGAAGAACAGTTGATCTCCGAGCAGGCGCGTTTCTCCGGGTTGATGCGCGACAAACGCATGCGCCGCCACGCGTTGGTGGCGGTGTTCGAAGGCAATGACGCGGCGGGCAAGGGCGGCGCGATTCGTCGGGTGGCGGCGGCACTGGACCCGCGCCAGTACAACATCGTACCGGTTGCCGCGCCGACCGAAGAGGAACGGGCCCAGCCGTACCTCTGGCGTTTCTGGCGGCATATTCCAGCACGTGGCAAATTCACCGTGTTCGATCGCTCCTGGTATGGCCGGGTATTGGTGGAACGCATCGAAGGGTTCTGCAGCCCGGCGGATTGGCTGCGTGCTTACAGTGAAATCAACGATTTCGAGGAACAGATCGCCGACGCCGGGATCATCCTGGTGAAGTTCTGGCTGGCCATCGACAAGCAGACGCAACTGGAACGCTTCCAGGAGCGCGAAGAGATTCCCTTCAAACGCTTCAAGATCACCGAGGATGACTGGCGCAACCGTGACAAATGGGATGACTATCGCGCCGCCGTCGGCGACATGGTCGACCGTACCAGTACCGAGATCTCGCCATGGACGCTGGTGGAGGCCAATGACAAACGCTGGGCACGGGTCAAGGTCTTGCGCACGATCAACCGGGCGTTGGAAGAAGCGTTCGAACGATCCGACAAACATGAGCGCAAAGAGAAAAAAGACAAGCAGTGAACCGATGGTTACGCATACGCGGGGTGAATGATTGTCGCAGTCGGTAATTGGGTGCGCTTATGCTCGATCCACTCTCAACCGACAACAACAATGAGGTATGCCATGCGTGAAGTGGTGATCGTCGACAGCGTACGGACAGGCCTGGCCAAATCCTTTCGCGGCAAATTCAACCAGACCCGCCCGGACGACATGGCCGCGCACTGCGTCAACGCACTGCTGGCACGTACCGGCATCGACCCGGCCAGCGTCGAGGACTGCATCGTCGGCGCCGGTTCCAACGAAGGCGCCCAGGGCTACAACATCGGTCGCAATGTGGCGGTGCTGTCGCGCCTGGGTATCGGCACCGCCGGCATGACCCTCAACCGTTTCTGCTCGTCAGGCTTGCAGGCGATTGCCATTGCCGCCAACCAGATTGCCTCGGGATGCAGCGACATCATCGTCGCCGGTGGCGTTGAGTCGATCAGCCTGACCATGAAAAGCGTCAACACCGACAACCTGATCAACCCGTTGCTCAAGGAGCAGGTCCCGGGCATCTACTTCCCGATGGGCCAGACGGCTGAAATCGTCGCTCGCCGCTACAACGTCAGTCGCGAAGAACAGGACCGGTACGCCCTGCAAAGCCAGCAGCGTACCGCCCAGGCGCAAGCGGCCGGTTTGTTCGACGATGAAATCGTGCCGATGGCGGTGAAGTACCGCGTGGAAGACAAGGCCACCGGTCAGGTGCAGATCCTCGATGGCAGGGTTGATCGCGATGACTGCAACCGTCCGGACACCACGCTGGAAAGCCTGGCCGGGTTGAAGCCGGTGTTTGCCGAGGACGGATCGGTGACGGCGGGCAACTCGTCGCAACTGTCCGATGGTGCCTCGATGACGCTGGTGATGAGCCTGGAAAAGGCGCTGGCGCTCGGGCTCAAGCCCAAGGCGTTTTTCCGTGGCTTCACGGTGGCCGGTTGCGAGCCGGACGAGATGGGCATCGGCCCGGTTTTTTCCGTGCCGAAGCTGCTCAAGGCCAAGGGCTTGCGGATCGATGACATCGATCTGTGGGAGCTCAACGAAGCGTTTGCTTCGCAATGCCTGTACGCGCGCAATCGACTGGAAATCGATAACGACAAGTACAACGTCAATGGCGGGTCGATTTCCATTGGTCACCCATTCGGCATGACCGGTTCGCGTCAGGTCGGGCACCTCGTTCGCGAGTTGCAGCGGCGCAACCTGCGCTACGGCATCGTGACCATGTGCGTGGGCGGTGGGATGGGGGCTACCGGGTTGTTTGAAGCGGTGTGTTGAGTACCTTGGTTTTTTGCATTGACTGATAGATAGCTTTCGCGAGCAGGCTCGCTCCCACACACATCGGATCCTTGTGGGAGCGAGCCTGCTCGCGAATACAGACGCCTCGGTTTACCGGTTCAAACTCGAATGTCGCATCCGCTCGATATAAGCCTGAATCTCCCGTGCAGCCACTTCGGCGCTGGCAAACGGCCCCTCCAGCGTGTTTTCCCGCGTACTGAAATACAACTCCCCATTCACCCGACACAACCGGTCACTGCGAAAGTGCGTGGCGGGGGCGTTGTCCTGGGCGCGCATGCCATACATGGCAGATCTCCTGCGGGATACGGATCCAATCAGCTTATGCACGAAGCCTTTGCGGTGCCCGGTTATCGGATCGACGGCCGATCGCCCATTTAATGTTGCGACCTGCACAGTTTCATTCGCGGCGAAGTGCAAACTGTCCCTGTGTACCACGCGCCGGTGCGCCTAGAATGACGATTCTTGACACTGGGCTTTGGGGTTCGCATGCACATTTCATCCGGTCGCTGGGTTTACGGTCTGTTCCTGGCCTTGCTGACTGCGTTGCTGTGGGGAATCCTGCCGATCAAGCTCAAACAAGTCTTAATGGTGATGGACCCGGTCACGGTGACCTGGTTTCGCCTGATGGTGTCCGGTGGCTGCCTGTTCGTTTATCTGGCCGCGACCAAACGCCTGCCGAGCCGCAAAGTGCTCGGTCCGCGCGGAGGCTGGCTGGTGTTGATGGCGGTGCTCGGCCTGGTGGGCAACTACGTGCTGTATTTGATGGGCTTGAACCTGCTCAGCCCCGGCACCGCGCAACTGGTGGTGCAGATGGGCCCGATCATGCTGTTGATCGCCAGTGTGTTTGTGTTCAAGGAGCGTTTCAGCTTGGGGCAGGGCATTGGTTTGCTGGTGCTGCTGGTCGGTTTCGCCCTGTTCTTCAATCAACGCCTGAGTGAGTTGCTCACCTCGTTGACCGACTACACCGCTGGTGTGTTGCTGGTGCTGTTGGCGTCCACCGTCTGGACCTTTTATGCCCTGGGGCAGAAGCAATTGCTGACCGTGTGGAATTCGTTGCAGGTGATGATGGTGATCTACCTGTTCTGTGGGCTGTTGCTGACGCCGTGGGTGCATCCGCTGGAAGCGCTGCAACTGAACCCGCTGCAAGGTTGGTTGCTGCTGGCGTGCTGCATGAACACCCTGATCGCTTATGGCGCATTTGCCGAAGCCCTGGCCCATTGGGAAGCCTCGCGGGTCAGCGCGACGCTGGCGATCACGCCGCTGGTGACCTTTGGCGCCGTGGCACTGGCCGCGTGGTGGTGGCCGGAGTATGTGCATGCCGAGACGATCAATGGCCTGGGGTATGGCGGGGCGGTGCTGGTGGTGTTGGGCTCGGCGCTGGTGGCGTTGGGGCCGTCGTTGATTGCCGGGCTCAAGGCGCGGAAAGTGCGGATGGCAGCCAGTTAGACCGCGTTATCGTTCTTCGCGAGCAGGCTCGCTCCCACAGTAATTGTGCGTCGATCACAATTCCTCTGTGGGAGCGAGCCTGCTCGCGAAGACGGACTGACAGGCGCTACAAATCTCAGCCCTTGGCCCCGGCCTCCAGCATATTCTCCGGCCTTACCCACGCATCAAACTCTTCATCGGTCAGATACCCCAGTTCCAGCGCTGCCTCGCGCAAGGTCAGCCCTTCGCTGTAGGCCTTCTTGGCAATCTCCGCCGACTTGTCATAGCCAATATGCGGATTGAGCGCCGTCACCAGCATCAAACCGCGTTCCAGATGCTCGGCCATTTGCCCGGCGTCCGGTTCCAGGCCGGCGATGCAATGCTGCTGGAAGTTGCTGCAGCCATCGCCCAGCAGGCGGATCGATTGCAGCAGGTTGTGGATGATTACCGGTTTGAACACGTTCAATTGCAAATGCCCCTGGCTTGCGGCGAAACCGATGGTGACGTCGTTCCCCAGGACCTGACAGGCCAGCATCGACAGCGCTTCGCACTGGGTCGGGTTGACCTTGCCCGGCATGATCGAACTGCCCGGTTCGTTCGCTGGCAGCTTCACTTCGGCAAAACCGGCACGCGGTCCGGACCCCAGCAAGCGCAAGTCATTGGCGATTTTCATCAGGGCCACGGCGAGGGTCTTCAGCGCGCCCGACAAGGCCGTCAACGGCTCATGCCCGGCCAGCGCCGCAAACTTGTTCGGTGCGGTGACGAAGGGCAGGCCGGAGAGTGCCGCCAGCTCTGCGGCGATCGCTTCACCAAAGCCGTGCGGCGAGTTAAGCCCGGTGCCCACGGCGGTGCCGCCCTGGGCCAGTTCGCAGATGGCCGGCAGGGTGCTGCGGATAGCCCGCTCGGCGTAGTCCAGTTGCGCGATGAACCCGGACAGCTCCTGGCCGAAGGTGATAGGCGTCGCATCCATCATGTGGGTGCGTCCGGTTTTCACCAGCTTCATGTGCCGAGCCGACAGCTCGGCGAGGCCGCCGGACAGCTCGGCGATGGATGGTAGCAAGTGCTGTTGCACGGCTTGGGCCGCAGCGATGTGCATGGCCGTGGGGAAACAGTCGTTGGAGCTTTGGGAGCGATTGACGTGATCGTTGGGGTGTACCGGGGACTTGCCGCCGCGCGGGTTACCGGCCAGTTCGTTGGCGCGTCCGGCGATCACTTCGTTGACGTTCATGTTGCTCTGGGTGCCGCTGCCGGTCTGCCAGACCACCAGCGGGAATTGATCGTCATGATCGCCTTCAAGCACTTCATCCGCCGCTTGTTCGATCAGCCGGGCGATATCGGCGGGCAGATCACCATTGCGGTCGTTGACCCGTGCCGCCGCCTTCTTGATCAGCGCCAAGCCGTGCAATACCGCTAGCGGCATACGCTCGTTGCCGATGGCAAAGTTGACCAGCGAGCGTTGCGTCTGAGCGCCCCAGTAGGCTTCTTCCGGGACTTCAACCTGGCCAAGGCTGTCGGTTTCGATACGGCTCATCGGTCACACTCCTGTAGGTCTGATTGCGCAGTTTAGGCCGTGATCGACGGCCGGGGTTCCATCAGTCTTGATTGTGTCCATTGAACCCCTCTAAATCAGGCGCGACAAGGCTTGGGGTTGAGCGAAACACTTTTTCAGGCGCAGAATGGTCGTCCTTGGGGTTTTACCTCGCCTGCTAGAAAAGGAAACTCGATGACTCGTCTTCGCGCCATCTGTACCGCGGTTGCATTGGTTTGTGCCAGCGGCCAGGTTCTTGCCGACACCGCCAGCCACAACGCCAGTGCCGAGGCTTTCCTGACCCTGGCGCATGCCGACAAACTGGGCACTCCGGTGTACATGCAAGTACAGCAAATGTTCGCCCAGCGCTTCCAGCAAACCAAAGCCCCGGAATCGAAAAAAGCCGTCCTGGAAACCTACCAGGCCAAGGCCAACGCTGCGCTGGACCAGGCCATTGGCTGGAACAAGCTGAAGCCGGACATGGTCAAGCTCTACACCTCCAACTTCACCGAATCCGAGCTTAAGGACCTGGTTGCGTTCTACCAGTCGCCATTGGGCAAGAAAGTCCTGCAAAAAATGCCGCAGCTGACTCAGCAATCCGCCCAGATGACCCAGGCCAAGCTCGAAAGCGCAGTGCCGGTGGTCAACAAGCTGCTGGCTGACATGACGGCTGAGCTGACGCCGAAAGACGCAGCAGCGCCAGCCAAGAAAAAGCCATAAGCGGAGTTCGGTATGACCATGCAACAACGCATCGAATCGACGCTGGGCCTGTTACAGCCTGAGCATCTGCAAGTGCTGGACGAAAGCCATATGCACAGCCGTGGTTTGGAAACCCATTTCAAGGCCGTGGTGGTCAGCCAGCAGTTCGAAGGGCTCAATCGCGTCAAGCGTCACCAGAAAGTCTACGGCACGCTTGGCGAGCTGATGGGCGAGTTCCATGCGTTGGCGCTGCACACCTACACGCCGCAGGAATGGGCGCAGATCGACGCGGCTCCGGCCTCGCCGACCTGTGCCGGTGGCAGCAAACACTAGCTTAAAGAGCCCGTGGCGAGGGGATTTATCCCCGTTGGGCTGCGCAGCAGCCCTGAAACCGGTAGCCACAATAGTTCAGGTAGGTCGCGTGCAGTGATCTTGCGACTGCTTCGCAGCCGAACGGGGATAAATCCCCTCGCCACAGAGGCATCTGCCTGTCCTCTAACCTTCGGGTTTTTGGTAGAATGCGAAACGCGCCGCTAACCCGGCGCGTTTTTTTTCGCATCCGGTTCACCCCTTACGAGGGTAGCCACCTGGAGATTGACCCATGACACAACAGATTGTCGTGGCGGCACTGTATAAGTTCGTCACCCTGGAAAATTACGTCGATTTGCGCGAGCCATTGCTGCAAGCGATGGTCGACAACGGCATCAAAGGCACGCTGCTGATTGCCGAAGAAGGCATCAACGGTACCGTGTCCGGCAGCCGCGAAGGCATCGACGGGCTGTTGGCCTGGTTGAAGAAAGACCCTCGCATGGTCGACATCGATCACAAAGAGTCGTACTGCGACGAGCAGCCGTTCTACCGCACCAAGGTCAAGCTCAAGAAAGAGATCGTGACCCTGGGCGTCGAAGGCGTGGACCCGAACAAAAAGGTCGGCACCTACGTTGATCCGCAAGACTGGAACGCGCTGATCAGCGATCCGGAAGTGCTGTTGATCGATACCCGCAACGATTACGAAGTGTCGATCGGCACCTTCGAAGGCGCGATCGATCCGAAAACCACCAGCTTTCGCGAATTTCCCGACTACATCAAAGCCAACTTCGACCCGGCCGTGCACAAGAAGGTCGCGATGTTCTGCACCGGCGGCATTCGTTGCGAAAAAGCGTCGAGCTACATGCTCAGCGAAGGCTTCGATGAGGTTTACCACCTCAAGGGCGGCATTCTGAAGTACCTCGAAGAGGTGCCTCAGGAAGAGACCAAGTGGCAGGGCGACTGCTTCGTGTTCGATAACCGCGTCACGGTTCGTCACGACCTGAGCGAGGGCGACTACGATCAATGTCACGCCTGCCGTACGCCGGTCAGCGTCGAAGATCGCGCTTCCGAGCATTACGTAGCCGGCATCAGTTGCCCGCATTGCTGGGACACGCTGAGCGAGAAAACCCGCCGCAGTGCCATCGATCGGCAAAAGCAGATCGAATTGGCCAAGGCTCGCAATATGCCGCACCCGATCGGCTACAACTACAAGCAAGCATCCACCGAGGCCTGAACCATGTCTGCATGCCGCCTGCTGTATGTGATGGACCCGATGTGTTCCTGGTGCTGGGGCTTTGCCCCGGTTGCAAACGCATTGGTCGAGCAGGCGGCGGCCGCGGGGGTGGACGTGCATCTGGTGGTGGGCGGTCTTCGCACCGGCAGTGGCGCGGCGCTGGAACCGACGACCCGACGCTACATCCTCGAGCATTGGCAGGCGGTCACCGAGGCCACCGGCCAGCCGTTCAAACTGGATGGTGCCTTGCCTGAAGGGTTCGTCTACGACACCGAACCGGCCTGTCGGGCGCTGGTGACGGCACGCAGCCTGGCGCCGGATTGCGCATGGAAACTGCTCGGGCTGATTCAACACGCGTTCTACGCCGAAGGTCGGGATGTCACTCACGCCAGCGTGCTGGTGGAACTGGCTGAACAGGCGGGGCTGCCGCGCATCGAATTCGCCGCCGCGTTCGACCGTGCCGATATGCACGCCGCAACCGCGGCCGATTTCACCTGGGTCCAGGATCTGGGCATCGCCGGCTTCCCGACCTTGCTGGCTGAGCGCAATGGTCAATTGGCCTTGCTGACCAATGGCTATCAGCCGCTCAGTGCGCTGTCTCCGCTGCTCGGCCGCTGGCTGGAGCGCGCTGCCTGTGCATGACCTGCCTGACGATACCGCTACCGTTAAACGCGTCGACCGGCTGAGCTGGGCGGAAATCCGCCGACTGGCCCTTCATCACAAAAAATCCCTGTGGATCGCCAACGGCGTGGCCGTGCTGGCGACCCTGTGCAGCGTACCGATCCCGTTGCTCCTGCCGCTGCTGGTGGACGAGGTGTTGCTGGGGCACGGTGATGCCGCGCTGAAAATCATGAACCTCGCACTGCCCGAGTTTTGGCAAAAAGCCGCGGGCTACATCGGCCTGATGCTATTGGTGACCCTGGCCCTGCGTTGCGCGGCGTTACTGTTCAACGTGGTGCAGGCACGGCTGTTTGCTTCGTTGGCCAAGGACATCGTGTACCGCATTCGTATCCGCTTGATCGAGCGCCTCAAGCGCATCTCGCTGGGGGAGTACGAAAGCCTGGGCAGCGGTACGGTGACTACGCACCTGGTGACTGACCTCGATACCCTGGACAAATTCGTCGGCGAAACCCTCAGTCGTTTCCTCGTGGCCATGTTGACGCTGGTTGGCACCGCCGGGATTCTGATATGGATGCACTGGAAGCTCGCACTGCTGATCCTGTTGTTCAACCCGCTGGTGATCTACGCCACGGTGCAGCTGGGTAAACGGGTCAAGCACCTCAAGAAACTCGAGAACGACAGCACCTCGCGCTTCACTCAGGCGCTGACCGAAACCCTGGACGCTATCCAGGAGGTTCGCGCCGGTAATCGCCAGGGCTTTTTCCTTGGCCGATTGGGGCTACGCGCCAGGGAGGTTCGCGATTACGCGGTCAGTTCCCAGTGGAAAACCGACGCTTCGAACCGTGCCAGCGGTTTACTGTTCCAGTTCGGCATCGATATTTTTCGCGCCGCGGCCATGCTCACCGTGCTGTTTTCCGACCTGTCCATCGGCCAGATGCTCGCGGTATTCAGCTATCTGTGGTTCATGATTGGTCCCGTGGAGCAACTGCTGAACCTGCAATATGCCTACTACGCCGCCGGCGGTGCGCTGTCGCGGATCAACGAACTGCTGTCTCGCGCCGATGAACCGGCGTACCCGAACGGAGTTGATCCGTTCACGGGCCGCGAAACCGTGGGTATCGAGGTCCAGGGGTTGAGCTTCGGCTACGGTGACGAGTTGGTGTTGAACCAAATGAACCTGTCCATCGCCCCCGGTGAAAAGGTCGCTATTGTCGGTGCCAGTGGCGGCGGCAAAAGCACACTGGTGCAGTTGTTGCTGGGGCTCTATACGCCCTTGGCCGGGACCATCCGCTTCGGCGGCTCGACCCAGCAGGAAATCGGCCTGGAAACCGTGCGGGAGAACGTCGCCGTGGTGCTGCAACATCCGGCCCTGTTCAACGACACCGTACGTGCCAACCTGACCATGGGCCGCGACCGCAGCGATGAGGCGTGCTGGCAGGCTCTGGAAATCGCACAACTGCACGCCACGATTCGCGAACTGCCCAATGGCCTGGACAGTATCGTCGGGCGCTCCGGCGTGCGTTTGTCCGGTGGTCAGCGTCAACGCCTGGCCATTGCACGGATGGTGTTGGCCGATCCGAAAGTGGTGATCCTCGACGAGGCTACTTCCGCGTTGGACGCCGCTACTGAATACAACCTGCATCAGGCTTTGGCGAGATTCCTGAGCAACCGTACGACGCTGATCATTGCGCACCGGTTGTCGGCCGTGAAGCAGGCGGATCGGGTGCTGGTGTTCGATGGTGGACGAATTGCCGAGGATGGCGACCATCTGCAACTGATTGCCGATGGGGGCCTGTATGCCAAGCTGTACGGACATTTGCAGCAGTTGTAGCGACATTGCGTCGAGTAGAACGAATACTGTTTGAAGGTCAACAATAACAACATCGCCGCCCGGGACAGTAACGGTGCAGGCCCTTTCGGTCATAGCGTGCCGCTTGCCGGGAATGGAATCGCCACCTAGTCTAGCGGTAGCGAATTCGTCCGGAAGACGATCAAGCAGTGCTAATGCAAGGGAACTCATGAATCAAACGCGGACTCTCGGAACGCCCCGATTGCTGGGCATCGTCTGGCCATTTATCGCGGTTGTGTTGTTTCAAGCCTTGTTGGGCGGCGTCAGCCTTTATGTGCTGTCGGCTGTTCGCGGCTACGTCGCCGGTGAAAGCCTATGGTCCAAGGGCCAGAAAGACGCGATCTACTACCTTAATCTTTATGCCGATAGCGGCGACGAAGCGATTTTTCATAAATACCAGAACGCCATTGCCGTGCCCCAGGGCGGACACGAGTTGCGTGTGGCGCTGGACCTCCAGCCGCCGAACATCGAGGCGGCGCGTGCAGCGATCCTCAAGGGTGGCAACCATCCGGATGATGTTTCCAGCCTGATCTGGCTGTACCTCAATTTCCGGCATTTCAGCTACCTGGAAAAAGCCATCGACCGCTGGACCGTGGGCGACGAATACCTGGTCAAGCTTGATGACGTTGCCCGCGACATGCACCAGCACATCACGACTGGTCCCGCCTCCGACGCGGACATCAAGCGCTGGAAAGCACAGATTTTTGCCATCAACGATGAAGTGACCCCGGCGGCGAAAGCCTTCAGTGATGCCTTGGGTGAGGGCTCGCGGGTCATTCTGCGACTGTTGCTGGTGATCAACCTCGCGACTGCCCTGGGCTTGATTGCATTGGCGTTGATGCGTACCCATAAACTGCTCAAGCAGCGTCATGCCTTCGCCGACGCCCTGCAGTTGGAAAAAGACCGGGCGCAGATCACCTTGCAGTCGATTGGCGATGCGGTGATCACCACGGATGTGACTGGCGCCATTGCCTACATGAACCCGGCCGCCGAGGTATTGACCCATTGGAAAGCCGAGCAGGCCACGGGGTTACCGCTAGCGGCGCTGTTCAACCTGCTGGATGAGAATGCTCAGGCCGATGGCTTTACGCTGATCGAGCACATCCTGAGTGGTCAGCTCAGTGGCGGCAGCGAGCATTCGAAATTGATTCAACGCCTGGACGGCAGCACGGTATCGGTCACGCTGGTGGGAGCGCCGATCCGCAATGCCGGCAAAGTCAGCGGCACGGTGCTGGTGCTGCACGACATGACCCAGGAGCGGCAATACATTGCCAACCTGTCCTGGCAGGCCACCCACGACGCCTTGACCGGTCTGGCTAACCGCCGCGAGTTCGAGTATCGACTGGAACAGGCGCTGCACAACCTGACCCGGTACTCGGGGCGCCATGCCCTGATGTTCCTCGATCTCGACCAGTTCAAGCTGGTCAACGATACCTGCGGCCATGCGGCGGGTGACGAGTTGCTCAGGCATATCTGTGCGCTGTTGCAATCGGGGTTGCGCGAAGGCGATACCCTGGCCCGTCTCGGCGGCGATGAGTTCGGTATTTTGCTGGAGAACTGCGCACCAGAGGCCGCTGAAAAAATTGCTGAAGGCTTGCGCCAGACTGTGCAGAATTTGCACTTTGTCTGGAAGGGCCGGCCATTCGTCACTACCGTGAGCATCGGCCTGGTCCATGTCGCGCAAAATCCGACGACCCTTGAAGCTTCGTTGCGCGCGGCTGACATGGCCTGCTACATGGCCAAGGAAAAGGGGCGCAACCGGGTTCAGGTCTATCATCCCGACGACTCGGAATTGTCCCTGCGTTTCGGCGAAATGGCCTGGGTGCAGCGCTTGCACATGGCACTGGAGGAGGATCGCTTTTGCCTGTATTCCCAGGAAATAGCGTCTCTGGGCCATACCGAACGCGTTGGTGGGCATATCGAGATTTTGTTGCGTTTGCATGATGAAGCCGGGCGCATGATTTTGCCCGACAGTTTCATCCCGGCCGCCGAACGTTACGGTTTGATGACGTCCCTCGACCGCTGGGTTGTTCAGAATGTATTCAAGATCATTGCCCAATGCATGGCCGAAAAACGTCAGGGGCCTTTGGCAATGTGTGCGATAAATCTGTCAGGCACGACTATCGGAGATGAGGCGTTTCTGGACTTCTTGCGGGAACAGTTCGTTACTTATTCAGTCCCGCCTGAAATGATTTGTTTTGAAATCACTGAAACCAGCGCAATTTCCAATCTTGGCAGCGCAATCCGTTTTATCAATGAACTCAAAGGCTTGGGTTGTCATTTTTCGCTGGACGACTTTTGCGCCGGTATGTCTTCATTCGCTTACTTGAAACATTTGCCTGTAGACTTCTTGAAGATCGACGGGAGTTTCGTAAAGGATATGCTGGACGACCCGATTAACCGCGCCATGGTCGAAGTGATCAATCACATCGGTCATGTCATGGGTAAACGCACGATTGCCGAGTTTGTCGAGACACCCCAGATCGAGCAGGCATTGCTGGAGATCGGGGTGGATTACGCTCAAGGGTATGTCATTGAACGCCCGCATTTGTTTACCTGCGATAGTTTGCAAAGTCGTCCTGCCAGGCCACAGCCTTTGTTGTTCAAGGCACCTGGCACGTTCCGTTGAAGTCTCTTGCCGGTCAAAACAATCACAATCAAAAGGAGCTCGACAGTGATCGACACATTCAATCGAACCGGACCCCTCATGGAAGCTGCCAGTTATCCGGCCTGGGCCCAGCGCCTGATCCAGGATTGCAGCGAGAGCAAGCGCCGGGTTGTCGAACACGAACTGTATCAGCGCATGCGTGACAACAAGCTCAGCGCAAAGACCATGCGTCAGTACCTGATCGGTGGCTGGCCAGTGGTCGAACAGTTCGCGTTATACATGGCACAAAACCTGACCAAGACCCGCTTTGCCCGTCATCCTGGCGAAGACATGGCGCGTCGCTGGCTTATGCGTAATATTCGCGTGGAATTGAACCATGCGGATTACTGGCTGAATTGGAGCCGTGCTCACGGTGTCAGCCTGGAAGATCTGCAGGCGCAACAGGTGCCCCCTGAGCTTCATGCCTTGAGCCACTGGTGCTGGCACACAAGTTCGGCAGATTCGCTGATCGTCGCCATCGCCGCCACCAACTACGCCATTGAAGGGGCGACCGGCGAGTGGTCGGCGCTGGTCTGTTCCAACGGTGTGTATGCCGCATCGTTCCCCGAGGAAGACCGCAAACGGGCGATGAAATGGCTGAAGATGCATGCGCAGTACGACGATGCCCACCCATGGGAAGCGCTCGAGATCATTTGCACGCTGGCAGGCATGAACCCGACCAAGGCCCTGCAGATGGAACTGCGTCAGGCAGTGTGCAAAAGCTACGACTACATGTATCTGTTCCTGGAACGCTGCATGCAGTTGGAGCACTCGGAAAGAGCGCTGCTATCCCGTGAGCGACTGGCGTTGGCCGAGAGCTGATTCCAGGTAGAACGCAATAAAAACTGTGGGAGCGAGCCTGCTCGCGAAAGCGGACTTTCAATCAACTTCATCGTTGAATGTAAGAATGCATTCGCGAGCAGGCTCGCTCCCACATTGGTTTTGTGGTGTCAGCGCGAATTCAACCCGCCATCGTCAACCGGTTACGCCCCTCGCGCTTGGCGACATACAGCGCATTGTCGGCCCGTCGCAACAGGCTTTCGGCAGATTCACCGGGCAACAAGGTTGAGCATCCCAGGCTGATGGTCAGCTCGATCAGGCGCCCTTCGGCCAGATATTCATGCGCCTGCACCGTAAATCGCAACCGCTCGCCCACCATCGCCGCTGCTTCCCGGCTGGTGCTGGACAGCAATACCAGGAACTCTTCGCCCCCGTAGCGAAACACCATGTCCACATTGCGCAATTGGCTCTTGATCGAGGCGGCAACGGCTTTGAGCACGTCATCGCCGACACTGTGCCCATGGGTGTCGTTGATTTGTTTGAAGTGGTCTATGTCCAGCATCAGAACCGACAAGGGGTGCTGGTGACGCCGTGAGATTTCAATTTCCCGCAACAGTGTCTGATCCATGGCGATACGGTTGCCGGTATCCGTCAGTGGATCACGCAAGGCACTTTGGGTCGCGGCGCGATAGAGCAGGGTGTTGCGCATCGGGTAGAGCAGCACGGCCAGCAGTGATTCGAGGTTACCCTGTTCCTGCTCGCTGAAACGCTGGTTACGGCGAAACACCAGCTCCCCCAGATGCTCGCCCTCATGACTGAGGCTGTAGCTGATCGAGTGATGGCCGCGTTGGCCGAACTCCAGGCGCAGGTCGCTGCTCTTGTGCTCATAGCTCAAGGCATCAAGGGGAATGAGGCGTTGAATCTCGTGGAAAAACAACCCGAGAATACGTTGGGGCTCAAGACTGGTTTGCAGCTGCATGCTCAGTTGCTGGCGCAGCTTGGCAAGGCTGACCGGCCTTTCCAGAGTGGGTTGCTGCTGACCAAAGCCCAGGCGTTGCAATTTGGCGCTATCGAAGTCAATTGCGTTGGTCTGGGACGGTGATTTCATATGGCGTGCGCCCTTGAGCAGTAAGGCTGTCTTACAAGCTGGGTGAGAGCGGCTTAGGGCTGCGCGTCGTACTGGTCCGTCAGTCCCGTAGGACATTTCGTACAAGTTTAGTCTGCTTTGTACAAGAAAAGGATGCTCTTATGCCGCGGCGGGAAGTCGACGCGGCACAAAAGCGACGTACGGCATTACTGGGCGTTGAATGCCTGGCCGTTGATGCCGGTACTGTCCGGCCCCATCAGGTACAGGTAGACCGGCATGATTTCTTCGGGCGTCGGATTATTCAGCGGGTTTTCCCCCGGATAGGCCTGGGCACGCATGCTGGTCCGGGTGGCACCCGGATTGATGCTGTTGGAGCGTACTGGTGCCACAGTGTCGACTTCGTCGGCCAGGGTCTGCATCAGGCCTTCGGTGGCGAACTTGGAGACGCCGTAGGCACCCCAGTACGCACGGCCCTTGCGTCCGACACTGCTGGAGGTGAACACCACCGAGGCGTCCTGGGACAGCTTGAGCAGCGGTAACAGGGTGCTGGTGAGCATGAACATGGCGTTGACGTTGACGTGCATCACGCGCATGAAGTTCTCACCGGACAGCTGCTCGATCGGTGTCCGTGGGCCAATGATCGAAGCGTTATGCAGCAAGCCGTCGAGGTGGCCGAATTCGTTTTCGATCATCGCCGCCAATTCATCGTATTGATGAGGCAGGGCGGTCTCCAGGTTGAACGGGATCACAACCGGTTGAGGGTGCCCGGCGGCTTCGATTTCGTCGTAGACCTGGGTCAGGTTGGCTTCGGTCTTGCCCAGAAGCAGTACGGTCGCACCATGGGCAGCGTAGGTTTTTGCGGCGGCAGCGCCGATACCACGACCGGCGCCGGTGACCAGAATGACCCGATCCTTGAGCAGGTCGGGACGGGCGGAATAATCAAACATAAAAAACCTCGGCAAAATTCTTCAGGGCAGGCGCAATCCCTGTAGGAGCGAGCTTGCTCGCGATGGTCGTCAACGATTACGCGATAAGCCCGGAGGCCCGTGGCGCTCTCAGGTTTTTCGCGAGCAGGCTCGCTCCCACAAAGGTCTGTCTCAGTAAAAACTCAGCAACCACAGAGGGCGCTATCAAGCACCTTGCGCAACTCCAGCGGATGATCGACCACCACGTCCGCCCCCCAATGCCGCGGATTATCATCCGGGTGGATATAGCCGAAGGTCACGGCTGCAGTCCGGGTGCCGGCATCGCGGCCCGATTCGATATCGCGCAGGTCATCACCCACGAACAGCACGCTGGCGGGGTCCAGGTCGAGCATCTTGCAGGCAAGGATCAGCGGCTCGGGATCCGGTTTGCTGTTCTTCACGTGGTCAGGGCAGATCAGCAGTGCCGAACGCTCGGCCAGACCGAGTTGCTGCATGATCGGCTCGGCGAAGCGCAACGGTTTATTGGTGACCACGCCCCAGACCAGGTTGGCCTTTTCGATGTCGGCCAGCAGTTCGCCCATGCCGTCGAACAATTTACTGTGGACCGCGCAACCGACCAGGTAGCGCTCCAGAAACTCAAGACGCAGTTCCTCGAACCCTGGCGACTCCGGATCCATGGCGAAGGTCACGGCGACCATTGCTTTGGCGCCGCCGGAGATTTCATCGCGGATATGCTTGTCATTCATCGGCGGCAAGCCACGGTCGGCACGCATCGCCTGACAGATCGCGATGAAGTCCGGCGCGGTGTCGAGCAGAGTGCCGTCCATGTCGAAAAGAACTGCTCTGATTGGCATCGGCTTACTCCTCGCGCAGGGTCTGGATCATGTAGTTGACGTCCACGTCGGCCGCCAGCTTGTAGTGCTTGGTCAACGGGTTGTAGGTCAGGCCGATGATGTCCTTGACGGTCAGGCCAGCCATGCGGCTCCAGGCGCCGAGTTCGGAAGGGCGGATGAACTTCTTGAAGTCGTGGGTGCCGCGAGGCAACAGCTTCATGATGTATTCGGCGCCGACGATGGCGAACAGGTACGCCTTCGGATTGCGGTTAATGGTGGAGAAGAACACCTGGCCGCCGGGCTTGACCATGCGGAAGCAGGCGCGGATCACCGAAGACGGGTCCGGCACGTGTTCAAGCATTTCCAGGCAGGTAACGACGTCGAACTGCTCCGGCATTTCTTCGGCCAGGGCTTCGGCGGTGATCTGCCGGTATTCGACGTTCACGCCGGATTCCAGTTGATGCAGTTGTGCGACTGCCAGTGGTGCTTCGCCCATGTCGATGCCTGTCACGGTGGCGCCACGCTGGGCCATGGCTTCGCTGAGGATGCCGCCGCCGCAACCGACGTCGAGGACTTTTTTGCCGGCCAGGTTGACGCGCTCGTCAATCCAGTTGACCCGCAACGGGTTGATATCGTGCAGCGGTTTGAACTCGCTTTCGCGGTCCCACCAGCGATGGGCCAGGGCCTCGAATTTGGCGATTTCGGCGTAGTCGACGTTGCTCATGGTTTATGTCCTCTAAAACTTGAAAAATCCTGTTGCGCCGGCATCGTGGGCGCGGTGCGTTTTATTCGGTATGGCCGCTGATGCGCTGGCCCCAGGCCTTCGCTAAAGCACCAAGCTGTTCTTCATCCAGGCGCGTCAGGCGACGGTCGTCGAGCAGTTGCTTGCCAGCGACCCAGACATGCTTCACGCAGTCCCGGCCCGTGGCATATATAAGTTGCGAAACAGGGTCGTAGACCGGTTGCTGTGCCAGGCCAGACAGGTCGAAAGCCACAATGTCGGCGGCTTTGCCGACTTCCAGTGAGCCGACTTCGGCGTCGATGCCCAGTGCGCGAGCGCCGTTGAGGGTGGCCATGCGCAGGGCGCGATGGGCATCCAGTGCGGTGGCCGAGCCTGCCACGGCTTTGGCCAGCAAGGCGGCGGTGCGGGTTTCACCGAGCAGGTCCAGATCATTGTTGCTGGCGGCGCCATCGGTGCCCACCGCCACATTGACCCCGGCTTGCCACAAACGCTCCACCGGACAGAAACCGCTGGCCAGCTTCAGGTTCGACTCCGGGCAATGAATGACGCTGGCGTTGCTTTCTACCAGCAGTGCCAGGTCGTCATCGCTGATCTGGGTCATATGAACCGCCTGGAAGCGTGGCCCCAGCATGCCCAGGCGAGCCAGCCGCGCCAGTGGGCGTTCCCCGCGCTGTTCGACGGATTGATGCACTTCGAAGGCCGTCTCATGCACGTGCATGTGGATCGAGGCGTCCAGTTCTTCGGCGATCACCCGGATTTTTTCCAGGTTTTCATCGCCCACGGTGTAGGGTGCATGTGGGCCAAAGGTGATTTTGATGCGTTCGTGGTGCTTCAGGTCGCCAAACAACTCGATGCCCTGACGAATGGCTTCGTCCGCCGTGGCGGCGCCGGGGATCGGGAAGTCGAGGATCGGAATCGCGATTTGCGCGCGAATGCCGCTGTTGTGTACTCGCTCGCTGGCAACCTTCGGGAAGAAGTACATGTCAGAGAAGCAAGTGATGCCTCCTTTGAGTTGCTCGGCGATGGCAAGGTCTGTGCCGTCACGGACAAAAGCCTCATCGACCCATTTGGCCTCGGCGGGCCAGATATGGTTTTCCAGCCAGGTCATCAGGGGCAAGTCATCGGCCAGGCCACGGAACAGGGTCATTGCCGCGTGCCCGTGGGCATTGATCAAGCCGGGACTTAGCAACATGTCCGGCAGATCGCGGATTTCGGTTGCGTTAAGCTTCAGTGCAGCGGAACGTGGGCCGATGAAGACGATGCGTCCGTCGCGGATGCCCAGGCCATGGTCCTTGAGGACAACGCCAGCGGGTTCGACGGGTACCAGCCAGGTCGGCAGCAATAACAGGTCGAGCGCAGCGGCAGTGTTCGGCATCGCGAGTCGGTTCCAGTGCTTTTGTAAAGGATGGCGAAGTATACCCGAGCGTCTTCGCGGAGGGATCGCTATAATCGGCGGCTTTTGTTCATGAGTGCGGGGTGTGGGATGCGCGATCGACTGTTGGCAGCGGAGAAGGTGAAGGCCATCGATTGGCGTGATGGTGCCCTGTACCTGCTGGATCAGCGTGTCCTGCCGTTCGAGGAAACCTGGATTGCCTACACCAGCGCCGCTGGCGTGGCGGAGGCCATTCGCTCGATGGTGGTGCGCGGTGCGCCGGCGATTGGTATCAGTGCCGCTTATGGCATCGTGCTGGCCGTTCGTGCCCGGATGGCTGAAGGCGGCGACTGGTATGCAGCGCTGGAAGAGGATTTCGCGCTGCTGGCCGATTCCCGTCCTACGGCGGTTAATCTGTTCTGGGCGCTGGGGCGGATGCACGACCGGCTGGATCGTCTGAAAGACAATGCCGACCCGCTGGAAGCGTTGGAGGCTGAGGCAATCGCCATTCATGAAAGTGATCGCGAAGCCAACCTCACCATGGCGCAGTTGGGGGTGGACCTGATCCGCAAGCATCAAGGCAATGCCCAGGCGATCCTCACCCATTGCAACACTGGCGCGCTGGCCACCGGCGGTTTTGGCACGGCGTTGGGAGTGATTCGCGGGGCGTTCATCGAAGGTATGGTCGAGCGTGTCTACGCCGACGAAACCCGTCCATGGCTGCAGGGCTCGCGGCTGACGGCCTGGGAGCTGGCCAACGAAGGCATCCCGGTGACCCTCAATGCCGACTCCGCGGCTGCTCACATCATGAAAACCAAGGGCATTACCTGGGTAATTGTGGGTGCGGACCGGATCACCGCCAATGGCGACGTGGCGAACAAGATCGGTACCTATCAATTGGCGGTCAATGCCATGCACCACGGTGTGCGCTTCATGGTGGTGGCACCGAGTTCGACCATCGACATGCACCTGGCCAGTGGCGACGACATCCCGATTGAAGAGCGCGAAGGGCGTGAGTTGCTGGAGGTCGGCGGCAAGCAGGTCGGGGCGCAAATCGATGCGTTCAATCCGGTGTTCGACGTGACGCCAGCGGATCTGATCGACGCCATCGTCACCGAAAAAGGCATCGTCGAGCGCCCGGATACGGCGAAGATGGCGCAGTTGATGTGCCGCAAGCGTCTGCATTGACGGTATTTAGCGTCTGAAAAATCGTCTTCGCGAGCAGGCTCGCTCCCACAGTAATCTAGGTGTGACCGAAATTTTCGGCACAATGAAGATCCCTTGTGGGAGCGAGCCTGCTCGCGAAGAGGCCGGAAAAGTCACTGAACCAGCTTGAATCTGCCATCGAATCGTCAGCTGACTTCTCTCTAAGCCCCTCTGATCCCCCTCAAGCCTGCCACCAGTCAACTAACTACACTCCATGCGCATCTGGGGGATAGGTGCGTGGCGGCTCTTGTGATAACATCCGGCGGTTTCCAGGGTTGCCCGATATGGCGACCTTTACTGCGCAGATCCATGGCATAACTCGTTGATTTGTCGTAAGTCGGTGCATGGCACTCAGCCTGCAGCGGCGAGCTTCGTTCGTCCCATATGGATGTGACGGAGTTTCACCAGAAAAAGGAATCAGGCTTCTCATGGGCGAACTGGCCAAAGAAATCCTCCCGGTCAATATCGAAGACGAGCTGAAGCAGTCCTACCTCGACTACGCAATGAGCGTAATTGTCGGGCGGGCACTGCCGGATGCGCGCGATGGCTTGAAGCCCGTGCACCGGCGCGTGCTGTTCGCGATGAGCGAGCTGGGTAACGACTTCAACAAGCCGTACAAGAAATCTGCCCGTGTTGTCGGTGACGTGATCGGTAAGTATCACCCGCACGGTGATACCGCGGTGTACGACACCATCGTTCGGATGGCGCAACCGTTCTCGCTGCGCTACCTGCTGGTCGACGGTCAGGGCAACTTCGGTTCGGTGGACGGCGACAACGCCGCGGCCATGCGATACACCGAAGTGCGCATGACCAAGCTGGCGCACGAGCTGCTGGCCGACCTGCACAAGGAAACCGTGGATTGGGTGCCGAACTACGACGGCACCGAGATGATCCCGGCGGTCATGCCAACCAAGATCCCGAACCTGCTGGTCAACGGCTCCAGCGGTATCGCCGTGGGCATGGCGACCAACATTCCGCCGCACAACCTCGGTGAAGTCATCGACGGTTGCCTGGCGCTCATCGACAACCCCGAGCTGACCGTCGACGAGCTGATGCAATACATTCCCGGTCCGGACTTCCCGACCGCCGCGATCATCAACGGTCGCGCCGGCATCATCGAAGCCTATCGCACCGGTCGCGGCCGCATTTACATGCGTGCCCGCTCGATCATCGAAGACATCGACAAGGTCGGTGGCCGTCAGCAGATCGTCATCACCGAACTCCCTTACCAGCTCAACAAGGCCCGTCTGATCGAGAAGATCGCCGAGCTGGTGAAAGAGAAGAAGCTCGAAGGCATCACCGAACTGCGCGACGAGTCCGACAAGGACGGGATGCGCGTCGTGATCGAACTGCGTCGCGGCGAAGTGCCTGAGGTCATCCTCAACAACCTCTACGCCCAGACCCAGCTGCAAAGCGTGTTCGGCATCAACATCGTTGCGCTGATCGACGGTCGTCCGCGGATCCTGAACCTCAAGGACCTGCTGGAAGCCTTCGTCCGTCACCGTCGCGAAGTCGTGACCCGTCGTACTGTGTTCGAACTGCGCAAGGCGCGCGAGCGCGGTCACATTCTGGAAGGACAAGCGGTTGCCCTGTCGAACATCGACCCGGTCATCGCCCTGATCAAGGCCTCGCCAACGCCGTCGGAAGCCAAGGAAGCGCTGGTCAGCACCCCTTGGGAATCCTCCGCCGTGGTTGCGATGGTCGAGCGCGCCGGTGCCGATTCGTGCCGTCCGGAAAACCTCGATCCGCAATACGGCCTGCGCGACGGCAAGTACTTCCTGTCGCCAGAGCAGGCGCAAGCCATTCTTGAGCTGCGTCTGCACCGCCTGACCGGTCTGGAACACGAAAAACTGCTGGCCGAGTATCAAGAGATCCTCAACCAGATCGGCGAGCTGATCCGCATCCTCAACAGCGCCACGCGCCTGATGGAAGTGATCCGCGAAGAGCTGGAAGTGATCCGTGCCGAATACGGCGACGAGCGCCGTACCGAAATCCTCGATGCCCGTCTCGACCTGACCCTGGGTGACATGATCCCGGAAGAAGACCGCGTCGTGACCATTTCCCACGGTGGCTATGCCAAGACTCAGCCATTGGCTGCGTACCAGGCCCAGCGTCGTGGTGGTAAAGGCAAGTCGGCAACCGGCGTCAAGGATGAGGACTACATCGCTCACCTGTTGGTCGCCAACAGCCACACCACGCTGCTGCTGTTTTCCAGCAAGGGCAAGGTGTACTGGCTGAAAACCTATGAGATTCCTGAAGCATCCCGTGCTGCCCGTGGTCGTCCGCTGGTCAACCTGCTGCCGCTGGATGACGGTGAATACATCACCACCATGCTGCCGGTCGAGGAATACACCGAAGGTCACTACATCTTCATGGCTACCGCCAACGGCACCGTGAAGAAAACCCCGCTGGAATCCTTCAGCCGTCAGCGCAGCGTTGGTCTGATCGCGCTGGAACTGGATGAAGGCGACGTGCTGATCTCGGCTGCCATCACCGATGGCGAGCGTGAAGTCATGCTGTTCTCCGATGGCGGCAAGGTCACGCGCTTCAAGGAATCCGACGTTCGCGCCATGGGCCGTACCGCCCGCGGTGTTCGCGGCATGCGCCTGCCGGAAGGCCAGAAGCTGATTTCCATGCTGATACCGGAAGAAGGCAGCCAGATCCTCACCGCTTCCGAGCGTGGCTTCGGCAAGCGTACGGCGATCACCGAGTTCCCTGAGTACAAGCGTGGTGGCCAGGGCGTAATCGCCATGGTCAGCAACGAGCGTAACGGCCGTCTGGTCGGTGCGGTCCAGGTGCTCGATGGCGAGGAAATCATGCTGATTTCCGACCAGGGCACCCTGGTGCGTACCCGGGTCGACGAAGTTTCCAGTCTGGGTCGTAACACCCAGGGTGTGACCCTGATCAAACTGGCCAAGGATGAAACCCTGGTTGGCCTTGAGCGGGTTCAGGAGCCGTCGGAAGTCGAGGGTGAAGACTTCGAGGGTGAAGAAGGTGCGGTATTCGAAGGCGAAGTCGCGATCGACGACGCAGTAGAAGACCAGCAACTCGACGCCGCCGCTGACGAAGAGCCACAAGAGTAAGTGGACATGAGGGGGCGGATGAAAATTCGCCCCCTTGTTGTTTGTCCCTTTTGAAATACTGAAATCCCCTGTAGGAGCGAGCTTGCTCGCGATGGTCGTCAACGATAACGCGGTGCGTCTGGTGCAACCTTGCGCTCTCGTGTTTTTCGCGAGCAGGCTCGCTCCCACAGTGTTTGATTTATCGCGTGTTACTACCAAATCAGAGCGAGATTGGATGTGAGCAAGAGAGCCTATAACTTCTGCGCCGGTCCTGCGGCGCTTCCCGAAGCTGTCCTGCAGCGCGCCCAGGGTGAACTCCTTGATTGGCACGGCAAGGGCCTGTCGGTCATGGAAATGAGCCATCGCAGCGATGAGTTCGTGTCCATTGCCACCAAGGCCGAGCAGGATCTGCGTGATCTGCTGAATATCCCTTCGAACTATAAAGTGCTGTTTCTGCAAGGCGGCGCCAGCCAGCAATTTGCTCAGATTCCTCTGAACCTGTTGCCGGAAAACGGTTCGGCCGACTATATCGACACCGGTATCTGGTCGCAGAAAGCCATTGAAGAAGCTTCGCGCTACGGCCACGTCAACGTTGCCGCCACCGCCAAGCCTTACGACTATTTCGCCATTCCCGGCCAGAACGAGTGGCAACTGTCCAAGGACGCGGCCTATGTTCACTACGCGCCGAACGAAACCATCGGCGGCCTGGAATTCCAATGGGTGCCGGAAACCGGTGACGTGCCGCTGGTGGCCGACATGTCCTCGGACATCCTCTCGCGTCCGATCGATGTTTCGCGTTTTGGCATGATCTACGCCGGCGCCCAGAAAAACATCGGCCCGAGCGGCATCGTGGTGAACATCATTCGCGAAGACCTGCTGGGTCGCGCCCGTTCGTTCTGCCCGACCATGCTCAACTACAAGGTCGCGGCCGATAACGGCTCGATGTACAACACCCCGCCAACCCTGGCCTGGTACCTGTCCGGCCTTGTGTTCGAGTGGCTGAAAGAGCAGGGTGGCGTTGAGGCCATCGGCAAGCTCAATGAAGTGAAACAGCGCACGCTGTATGACTTCATCGATGCCAGCGGCCTCTACAGCAACCCGATCAACCAGTCGGACCGCTCGTGGATGAACGTACCTTTCCGCCTGGCGGATGACCGTCTGGACAAGCCGTTCCTGGCTGGCGCCGACGAGCGTGGCCTGTTGAACCTCAAGGGACACCGTTCCGTGGGCGGCATGCGCGCCTCCATCTATAACGCCGTCGACATCAATGCGATCAACGCGCTGGTGGCGTACATGGCAGAGTTCGAGAAGGAACACGGCTAATGTCTGAGCAAGAACTCAAGGCACTGCGCCTGCGCATTGACGCCCTGGACGAGAAAGTCCTGGAGCTGATCAGTGAGCGTGCGCGCTGCGCCCAGGAAGTCGCGCGAGTAAAGATGGCCTCGCTGGCCGAAGGCGAAGTGCCGGTGTTCTATCGTCCTGAGCGCGAAGCTCAGGTGCTCAAGCGTGTCATGGAGCGCAACCAGGGGCCGCTGGGCAACGAAGAGATGGCGCGGCTGTTTCGCGAAATCATGTCTTCCTGCCTGGCCCTCGAGCAGCCGCTGAAAGTGGCTTATCTCGGCCCTGAAGGCACCTTTACCCAGGCTGCGGCCTTGAAGCACTTTGGCCACGCCGTGATCAGCAAGCCGATGGCGGCGATCGATGAAGTGTTCCGCGAAGTGGCGGCCGGTGCGGTGAATTTTGGCGTGGTGCCGGTGGAAAACTCCACCGAAGGCGCGGTCAACCACACCCTCGATAGCTTCCTCGAACACGACATGGTGATCTGTGGCGAAGTCGAGTTGCGAATTCACCACCACCTGCTTGTTGGTGAAAATACCAAGACCGACAGCATCAGCCGCATCTACTCCCACGCCCAGTCCCTGGCCCAGTGCCGTAAGTGGCTGGACGCTCATTATCCGAATGTCGAGCGCGTGGCGGTTTCCAGCAATGCCGAAGCGGCCAAGCGGGTCAAGGGCGAGTGGAACTCGGCGGCGATCGCCGGCGATATGGCGGCCGGCCTGTACGGGTTGACCCGTCTGGCCGAGAAGATCGAGGACCGCCCGGACAACTCCACGCGTTTCCTCATGATCGGCAATCAGGAAGTGCCGCCGACCGGTGACGACAAGACTTCGATCATTGTCTCCATGAGCAACAAACCAGGCGCGCTTCACGAGTTGCTGGTGCCATTCCATGACAACGGCATCGACTTGACGCGAATCGAAACCCGTCCGTCGCGCAGCGGTAAATGGACCTACGTGTTCTTCATCGATTTTGTCGGCCACCACCGCGATCCGCTGGTAAAAGGTGTGCTTGAAAAGATCAGTCAGGAAGCAGTGGCACTCAAAGTGCTGGGTTCCTACCCGAAAGCAGTTCTCTAAAGGCGGTAGCAAATGAGTGGTAATTTCCTCGCTCTGGCACAGCCGGGCGTGCAACAACTTTCGCCTTACGTTCCGGGCAAGCCCGTGGACGAACTGGCTCGCGAACTGGACCTCGATCCGGCCAGCATCGTCAAACTGGCCAGTAACGAAAACCCGTTGGGCGCCAGTCCAAAGGCGTTGGCCGCCATCCGTGATGCGCTGGCCGAGTTGACCCGCTATCCGGACGGCAACGGTTTTGCCCTCAAAACCCTGCTGGCCGAACAGTGCCGCGTCGAGCTGAATCAGGTGACATTGGGCAACGGTTCCAATGACATTCTGGAGCTGGTCGCGCGCGCCTATCTGGCCCCGGGTCTGAATGCGGTGTTCAGCGAGCATGCGTTTGCGGTCTATCCGATCGCGACTCAGGCGGTTGGCGCCCAGGCCAAGGTTGTTCCTGCCAAGGACTGGGGGCACGACCTTCCGGCCATGCTGGCGGCCATTGACGCTAACACCCGTGTAGTCTTCATCGCCAACCCGAACAACCCGACCGGGACCTGGTTTGACGCCGAGGCGCTGGACGAATTCCTGCAGGACGTGCCGGAACACGTCCTGGTCGTGCTGGACGAGGCCTATATCGAGTACGCCGAAGGCAGCGATCTGCCAGACGGTCTGGACTTCCTCGCGGCCTACCCGAACCTGCTGGTTTCGCGCACGTTCTCCAAAGCCTATGGCCTGGCGTCGTTGCGCGTAGGCTACGGACTGTCCACCGCGGTGGTCGCCGATGTACTGAACCGCGTGCGTCAGCCGTTCAACGTCAACAGTCTCGCCCTGGCCGCAGCTTGCGCGGCGCTGAAGGACGAAGAGTACCTGGCTGAAAGCCGTCGCCTGAACGAAGCCGGCATGCAGCAACTGGAGGCAGGCTTCCGTGAGCTGGGGCTGAGCTGGATTCCATCCAAGGGCAACTTCATCTGCGTTGATGTCGGGCGAGTAGCGGCTCCTGTGTTCCAGGGCCTGCTGCGCGAAGGCGTCATCGTGCGCCCGGTGGCCAACTACGGCATGCCGAACCACTTGCGCATTACCATCGGTCTGCCGGCTGAAAACAGTCGCTTCCTCGAGGCGCTGGCCAAGGTTCTGGCTCGTGGTTGATGTCACTGCACTGCAATCTGCTGAACCTATGATCGGGCGCCTGGTGGTGGTCGGTCTTGGGTTGATCGGCGGTTCGTTTGCCAAGGGTTTGCGCGAAAGTGGCGTGTGTCGCGAAGTGGTCGGGGTCGATCTTGATCCGCAGTCGCGCAAACTGGCGGTTGAGTTGGGCGTGGTGGATCGCTGTGAGGAAGACCTGGCGCTGGCTTGCCAGGGTGCCGACGTTATCCAGTTGGCGGTGCCGATCCTGGCCATGGAAAAACTGCTTGCTCGACTGGCAGTCATGGATCTGGGTGAGGCGATTCTGACCGACGTCGGCAGTGCCAAGGGTAATGTCGTGCGCGCGGCCACCGAGGCGTTTGGCGGTATGCCGTCGCGTTTCGTGCCGGGCCATCCGATTGCCGGCTCCGAGCAGAGCGGGGTGGAAGCCTCCAATGCCGAGCTGTTCCGCCGCCATAAAGTGATTTTGACACCGCTGGATCAGACCGATCCGGCAGCCTTGGCGGTTGTCGACCGCTTGTGGCGCGAATTGGGCGCCGATGTCGAACATATGCAGGTCCAGCGCCACGATGAAGTGCTGGCGGCGACCAGTCATTTGCCGCACTTGCTGGCGTTCGGTTTGGTCGACTCACTGGCCAAGCGCAATGAAAACCTTGAGATCTTCCGTTACGCTGCGGGCGGTTTCCGCGATTTCACAAGAATCGCCGGAAGCGACCCGGTGATGTGGCACGACATTTTCCTCGCTAACCGCGAGGCCGTCCTGCGCACACTCGACACATTTCGCAGTGACCTCGACGCCTTGCGCGACGCGGTCGATGCAGGGGATGGGCACCAATTGTTGGGCGTTTTCACTCGCGCCCGGGTTGCCCGCGAGCATTTCAGTAAAATCCTGGCCCGCAGGGCCTATGTGGACGCTATGAATTCCAACGATCTGATTTTCCTGGCTCAACCTGGTGGCCGCCTGTCCGGTCGGATTCGCGTACCAGGTGACAAATCGATTTCCCACCGTTCGATCATGCTCGGCTCCCTGGCCGAAGGCGTCACCGAGGTGGAAGGCTTCCTCGAGGGCGAAGATGCCCTGGCGACGCTTCAGGCTTTCCGTGACATGGGTGTCGTGATCGAAGGTCCGCACCATGGTCGCGTGACCATTCACGGCGTAGGCCTGCATGGCCTTAAACCTGCGCCGGGCCCGATCTATCTGGGCAACTCCGGTACTTCGATGCGCCTGCTGTCGGGCCTCCTGGCTGCGCAGAACTTCGACAGCACCTTGACTGGCGACGCTTCGCTGTCCAAGCGTCCGATGAATCGCGTGGCCAATCCGCTGCGTGAAATGGGCGCCGTGATCGAGACCGCTGCCGAAGGTCGTCCGCCGATGACCATTCGTGGCGGCAACAAGCTCAAAGGCCTGACCTACACCATGCCAATGGCCAGTGCCCAGGTTAAGTCCTGCCTGCTGCTGGCAGGTCTGTACGCCGATGGCAAGACAACGGTGACCGAGCCTGCGCCGACCCGTGACCATACCGAGCGCATGCTGCGTGGTTTCGGCTACCCGGTGACTGTTAACGGTGCTACCGCATCGGTCGAGTCCGGCAGCAAGCTGACCGCAACCCACATCGAAGTGCCGGGCGATATCTCGTCGTCGGCGTTCTTCCTGGTGGCGGCGTCGATTGCCGAGGGTTCGGAGCTGGTGCTCGAACACGTGGGTATCAACCCGACCCGTACCGGGGTGATCGACATCCTGCGCCTGATGGGCGCTGATATCACCCTGGAAAACCAGCGTGAAGTAGGCGGTGAGCCGGTGGCTGACCTGCGCGTGCGTGCAGCTAAACTCAAAGGTATCGAGATTCCCGAAGAGTTGGTGCCATTGGCCATCGACGAATTCCCGGTGCTGTTCGTGGCGGCTGCTTGCGCTGAAGGGCGTACCGTGCTGACCGGCGCTGAAGAGCTGCGGGTCAAGGAGTCGGACCGTATCCAGGTCATGGCCGATGGCCTGCTGGCGCTGGGCGTCAAATGCCAGCCGACCCCGGATGGCATCATCATCGACGGTGGTCAGATCGGTGGCGGCGAAGTGCACGGTCACGGTGATCACCGGATTGCCATGGCATTCAGTGTGGCTTCGCTGCGCGCCACTGCGCCGATCCGCATCCATGATTGCGCCAACGTCGCGACGTCGTTCCCCAACTTCCTCGCGCTGTGTGCACAAACCGGTATTCGCGTGGCACAAGAGGCTCAGTCGTGAACAACATCGCGCCGGTCATCACTATTGATGGGCCAAGCGGCTCGGGCAAAGGCACTGTAGCCGGGATTCTGGCCAAGCGTCTTGGCTGGAATCTGTTGGACTCCGGTGCGCTGTACCGTTTGCTGGCGTTCGCCGCACACAATCACGGCGTCGACCTGACCAATGAAGAGCTGCTGAAAAAACTGGCCGCTCATCTGGATGTGCAATTCATTGCGGCGACCGACGGTCAGTTGCAGCGCATCATCCTGGAAGGTGACGAAGTCAGCGACGTGATCCGTACGGAAAGCGTCGGTGCCGGTGCCTCCAAGGTGGCTGCGCTGCCGGCTGTGCGCGAGGCGCTGCTGCAACGCCAGCGTGCGTTTCAGGAAACGCCGGGCCTGGTGGCCGATGGTCGCGACATGGGCACGGTGGTTTTTCCGGACGCGCCGCTGAAGATTTTCCTCACTGCCAGTGCCGAGGAGCGTGCGCGCCGTCGTTACTTGCAGTTGAAGGGCAAAGTCGATGGTGTTAGTCTGTCGAGTCTGCTAGATGAGATACGTGCGCGCGATGAGCGTGACACCCAGCGAGCGGTAGCCCCGCTTAAACCGGCGGCTGACGCCATACAGCTGGATTCCACGGAATTGTCCATCGATCAGGTGCTGGAACGCATCATGAGCGAGATCGCCATCCGCGATATCGCCGGGTGACCAGGAAGGCCGCAGGGGACCAGTCATAGTCCTGCGGTGGCTTCCTTTAATCGAAACTGACCCGCATCGTCTGGGATGTGGAGATGGGCGTATTCTTCGCCCTTATCAACAGGAATTAAAATGAGCGAAAGCTTTGCGGAACTCTTTGAAGAAAGCCTAAAGACCCTGAACCTTCAGGCAGGCTCCATCATCACCGGTGTTATCGTTGATATCGATTACCAAGCTCGCTGGGTAACCGTTCACGCTGGCCTGAAGTCCGAAGCACTGATCCCGCTGGAGCAGTTCTACAACGACGCTGGCGAACTGAACATCAACGTCGGTGACGAAGTTCACGTTGCTCTGGACTCGGTTGAAGACGGTTTCGGTGAAACCAAGCTGTCCCGTGAAAAAGCCAAGCGCGCTGAATGCTGGATCGTTCTGGAAGCAGCCTTCGCAGCCGAAGAAGTGGTCAAGGGCGTTATCAACGGTAAGGTTAAAGGCGGCTTCACTGTCGACGTTAACGGCATCCGTGCGTTCCTGCCAGGTTCTCTGGTTGACGTCCGTCCAGTGCGCGACACCACGCACCTGGAAGGCAAAGAGCTGGAATTCAAGGTCATCAAGCTGGACCAGAAGCGCAACAACGTTGTCGTTTCCCGTCGCAGCGTCCTGGAAGCCGAGAACTCCGCCGAGCGCGAAGCTCTGCTGGAATCCCTGCAGGAAGGCCAACAAGTCAAAGGTATCGTCAAGAACCTCACCGATTACGGCGCATTCGTCGATCTGGGTGGCGTCGATGGCCTGCTGCACATTACCGACATGGCTTGGAAGCGCATCAAGCATCCTTCCGAAATCGTCAACGTTGGCGACGAGATCGATGTCAAGGTTCTGAAGTACGATCGCGAGCGCAATCGTGTTTCCCTGGGCCTGAAGCAACTGGGCGAAGATCCATGGGTTGCTATCAAAGCCCGTTACCCAGAAAGCACTCGCGTTACCGCTCGTGTAACCAACCTGACCGACTACGGCTGCTTCGCTGAGCTGGAAGAAGGCGTTGAAGGTCTGGTACACGTTTCCGAAATGGACTGGACCAACAAGAACATCCACCCTTCGAAAGTCGTACAAGTCGGCGACGAAGTGGAAGTTATGGTTCTGGACATCGACGAAGAGCGTCGTCGTATCTCCCTGGGCATCAAGCAGTGCAAGTCGAACCCATGGGAAGACTTCTCTGGCCAGTTCAACAAGGGCGACAAGATCTCCGGCACCATCAAGTCGATCACCGATTTCGGTATCTTCATTGGTCTGGACGGCGGCATCGACGGTCTGGTTCACCTGTCCGACATCTCCTGGAACGAAGTGGGCGAAGAAGCCGTACGCCGTTTCAAGAAGGGCGACGAGCTGGACACCGTTATCCTGTCGGTTGACCCAGAGCGCGAGCGCATCTCCCTGGGTATCAAGCAACTGGAAAGCGATCCGTTCTCCGAGTACGTTCAAGAGAACGACAAAGGCGCCATCGTTAAAGGCATCGTGAAGGAAGTTGACGCTAAAGGCGCCATCATCACTCTGGCCGACGATATCGAAGCAACTCTGAAAGCCTCCGAAATCAGCCGTGACCGCGTTGAAGACGCGCGCAACGTTCTGAAAGAAGGCGAAGAAGTAGAAGCCAAGATCATCAGCGTTGACCGCAAGAGTCGTGTAATCCAGCTCTCGATCAAGTCGAAAGACGTTGAAGACGAGAAAGAAGCCATCCAGAGCCTGCGCGACAAGCCAGTAGCTACGGATGCTCCAGTAGCCACCACCCTGGGTGACCTGCTGCGTGCTGCACAAGCGGAAAAACAGAACTAAGTTCTGACTTTCTGTAAAAAAAGGGCGACTTCGGTCGCCCTTTTTTGTGCCTGAAATTTAGCCGCTGTTCCCTGTAGGAGCTGCCGAAGGCTGCGATCTTTCGCTTTCACCTTGCGGCTCGACCGGAGCAGCGAAACCATACCCCACCAAAACTGTCTCTTTCTTCAGCAGGATCAATCGCTTAATTGCAGCTAGTCTTGGTCCTAAGTGAACGAAGCTCGGCTGGTGCCTAGCATAAGGAAGTGGATGAACAAGCTCATTGTCGTAATGGTAATACTGACACTAGCTGGATGTACCACTAATGCCAAGACCCATGTCGTGCGAGGGGTCAGCGGCATTGAAGTTGATTGTTCGGGGCTGGGCTCAGGATGGGAAAAATGCCGCAAGCGAGCTGCGAAGGAGTGCAAGGGAGCAGGTTATAAGGTCGTGACAAGGTCTGACGATGCCAAGGAGGAGGACGATTTCCCATTTGGGTTCAATCCCGCAGGCTACCTGACGCGAACCATGCTCGTGATATGCAGGTGAGGGTGCAGGCTCGATGTCCCGAAATCAGGCATTACGCGGTGTTCAGGGGTATGTCAAAACCGGGACTGTTCAAATTCGCTGGGGCGTGCTAAAACCATCGAAGCGATTTTCCTAGCTGCTTGAAAAAGAAGGGAAAAATATGACGAAGTCGGAGTTGATCGAACGAATTGTCACCCATCAAGGGCTGCTCTCATCAAAGGATGTGGAGCTGGCCATCAAGACCATGCTTGAGCAAATGTCCCAATGTCTGGCCACTGGTGATCGCATCGAAATCCGCGGCTTTGGCAGCTTCTCCCTGCACTACCGCGCACCGCGTGTAGGTCGCAATCCAAAAACCGGTCAGTCCGTCAGTCTCGACGGTAAATTCGTCCCGCATTTCAAGCCAGGCAAAGAGCTGCGCGATCGCGTGAATGAAGAAGAGGAGGAGGGGCTTTGACGGTCCTCGCCATTCAAGGAGCTACTGATGCGTAACTTCAAGCGTGTGTTGCTCGCGTTGTTCATTTTGTTGCTGGTTTTGTCGGTCTTGGCGTTCGTTCTCGAGAATCAGCAGTCAGTAACGTTGTTGTTCCTTGGTTGGGCGGGGCCGCAGTTGCCTGTTTCGTTGGTTATGGTGATTACGCTGCTCGCTGGTATGTTGATTGGGCCAGTTGTTGGTTGGCTTCTGGGACGATCGTTCAGAGTTTCACGCAAGCGCCTTGTCTGATTACGCCATAGTAGGAAGTCGTACTAATCTTTATCCGCAGCTCATCTTTATCCATTAGTAAAACTGCCATTAAGCTGTAAAATGCTGTGCTTATCCGATAGTGGCATTTCCGCATGTCGGTATGGCCTGATTCTGCCAAGGTTTCGGCGGGCTTGATGGTTTTTGCACTCATGGATTTGACAGCGCTCGGTTGGCGGCCCTGTCAGTAACTTAAGGGTATGGTTTCGCGTGAAAATTCTAGTAACCGGCGGCGCCGGATTTATCGGCTCGGCAGTCATTCGTCACATCATCTCCAACACTACCGACTCTGTCGTTAACGTCGATAAGCTTACCTACGCCGGTAACCTTGAGTCGTTAGCTGAGGTTAGTCATAACTCGCGCTATGCATTCGAGCGCGTCGATATCTGCGACCGTGACCAAATCGACCGCGTCCTTCGTGAGCACCAACCAGATGCCATCATGCACCTGGCCGCAGAGTCCCATGTCGACCGCTCTATCTCGGGGCCATCTGAATTCATTCAGACCAACATCATCGGAACTTACACCCTGCTGGAAGCTGCACGCCAGTATTGGGCGGTACTAGATGACACCCGTAAAGCCAACTTCCGTTTCCATCATATTTCGACGGATGAAGTTTACGGGGACCTCGAAGGTCCGGAAGATCTCTTCACCGAAACCACGCCGTATCAGCCGAGCTCTCCATATTCCGCCAGTAAGGCCAGTTCCGATCATCTGGTACGCGCTTGGAGCCGTACCTATGGCCTCCCGACGCTGGTCACTAACTGCTCGAACAACTACGGTCCATGCCATTTCCCCGAGAAGTTGATCCCACTGATCATTCTCAATGCGCTGGAAGGCAAGCCGTTGCCGGTCTATGGCAAAGGCAATCAGGTTCGTGATTGGTTATACGTTGAAGACCACGCCCGTGCTCTTTACAAAGTCGTGACCGAAGGCGTTATCGGCGAGACGTACAACATCGGCGGACATAACGAAAAGCAAAACATCGAAGTGGTGCATACCCTTTGCGCACTGCTCGACGAGCTTCGCCCAGACTCCGCCCATCGCCCACACGCGAGCTTGATCACCTACGTTCAGGATCGCCCGGGCCACGACCAGCGTTATGCGATCGATGCCAGCAAAATCCAGCGTGAGCTGGGCTGGACGCCGGAAGAAACGTTCGAAACCGGTATTCGCAAAACTGTTGAGTGGTACCTGAAAAACGCTGAATGGGTCGCTCACGTCAAGAGCGGTAGCTACCAGCAATGGATCGACCAGAACTACGCAGATCGCTCAAGCAAAGCATGAAAATCCTTCTGCTGGGAAAAAGCGGCCAGGTAGGTTGGGAGTTACAACGCTCCCTTGTGCCGCTTGGTGAGCTGATTGCGTTGGACCGCCATACGGTTGATGGCTTGAGTGGTGATCTGTCCGATGTCGACGCTTTGCGCGCAACGATACGCAAGGTCAAGCCTGACATTATTGTTAACGCTGCGGCCTACACCGCAGTCGATAAAGCTGAGTCCGAGCGCGAGCTGGCTGATCGTGTCAATGGTCTGGCAAGTCAGGTCATAGCCGAAGAGGCGAAGATTCTGGGAGCTTGGCTAATTCACTACTCCACCGACTACGTTTTCAGTGGCCAGGGTTCTGCGCCATGGCAGGAAACAGATGCTGTGTCTCCGGTGAATCACTACGGCGCTAGCAAGCTGGCTGGCGAGCAGGCGATTATTGCGTCGGGCTGCAAGTATCTTATCTTCCGTTCAAGCTGGGTCTACGGAGCTCGAGGCAACAACTTTGCTAAGACCATGCTGCGTCTGGCGAAGGATCGTGAAACGCTGAGCGTCATTGCTGATCAAGTCGGAGCCCCGACGGGTGCCGATCTGATTGCTGATGTGACAGCGTTGGCTATTCAGCAGGTTTTGCAGCGTCCGGAGTTGTGGGGCCTGTATCACCTGGCAGCCGGTGGTGAAGTGTCCTGGCACGGTTATGCAAGTTATGTGATTGGCTTCGCCCAAGCTAGCGGCGAGCAGCTCGCCGTAACGACGATTAATCCGATTGAAACGACGGCTTACCCAACACCTGCGCGCCGTCCTCTGAATTCGCGAATGAATACTCAGAAGCTGCGTGACAATTTTTCACTACACTTGCCGGATTGGCAAAGTGGCGTAACCCGAATGCTTAGGGAAGTTTTGAACAAATGACCACGACAAATCGTAAAGGCATCATCCTGGCTGGTGGCTCGGGCACTCGTTTGCACCCGCTGACCCTCGGTGTTTCCAAGCAGATGCTGCCAATCTACGACAAACCGATGATCTTCTATCCGCTGTCGGTGCTCATGTTGGCAGGCATGCGTGAAATCCTGATCATATCCACCCCGGAAGACTTGCCATGCTTTCGTAAGTTACTGGGCGACGGCAGTCTGTATGGCATCAAGTTGAACTACGCCGAGCAACCTAGTCCGGATGGCCTGGCCCAAGCTTTTATCATCGGCGAGGAGTTCATCGGTAAGGATCCGTGCTGTCTGATCTTGGGCGACAACATCTTCTACGGTCAGCACTTCTCGGACAATTTGCGCTCCGCCAGCTCTCAGCAGCACGGCGCTACCGTATTTGGCTACCATGTCTCCGATCCGGAACGCTTCGGAGTTGTTGAGTTCGATAAAACCGGTCGGGCACTCAGCATTGAAGAGAAACCGCTGAAGCCAAAATCTAACTATGCGGTGACCGGACTGTACTTCTACGATAACGACGTCGTCGAGATAGCTAAAAGTATCAAGCCGTCTGATCGTGGCGAATTGGAAATCACCGATGTCAATCGCGCGTATCTCGAGCGCAAGACGCTCAATGTTGAAATGCTCGGCCGTGGTTTCGCCTGGCTTGACACCGGTACCCACGATTCGCTGCTGGAGGCTAGTCACTTCGTGCACACCATAGAGCAGCGCCAAGGCCTGAAAGTTGCGTGCCTGGAAGAGATTGCCTACCACAACGGTTGGATTACTGCCGAGCAGTTAAGTGCTCAAGCCCACGCCCTGAAGAAGACTGGCTACGGCCAGTACCTGCAGAAGCTGCTGGACTCGCCTTCTCATTGATTTGAGCGCTCAATTTTTCGCAAAGTAGCGTTTAACCAGTGCAGGCAGGAATGGCATGCCAGTAAAATATCCCAAGGTTGCAGTTTTGCTGGCTGCGTACAATGGCATGCAGTGGATCGAGGAGCAGTTGGCCTCGATCCTCGGCCAGTTAGCTGTCGACGTAACCGTTTACATCAGCATCGACCCCTCCACTGACGGTACTGAAGCTTGGTGTGCGGCTTATGCTGCGAAACATCCCGAAGTTTTGGTCTTACCGACTGCTGGCAGCTTTGGTGGTGCATCTCGTAATTTCTTCCGGCTCATCCGTGATGTTGACTTCGAAGGTCACGGCTACGTTGCTTTTGCTGACCAGGATGACATTTGGCATACGGATAAGCTTCAGCGCGCGACCCGTGCCATTCAAGCCCGTCAGGTCGATGCCTACTCCAGTAACGTCACAGCCTTTTGGCCTAATGGTAAAACCCATTTGCTGGACAAGGCACAGGCTCAGGTTGAATGGGATTTCTTGTTCGAAGCGGCGGGCCCTGGTTGTACGTATGTTATGAACAAAAGCCTCGCTAGTTCTTTAAAGGCTTCAATGCTCGACAAATGGCATCAACTGCAAAATGTCAGCTTGCACGATTGGTATTGTTACGCGTTCGCCCGTAGTCATGGATACCGTTGGTATATTGACTCCGAGCCGTCTATGGAATATCGCCAGCACGAGCGTAACCAGGTAGGTGCCAATAAGGGGTTAAGTCCACTGATTGCACGTTACAAAACTATCCATGACGGTTGGTGGTTTAATCAGGTGCAGTTGATTGCGCATTTGGTTGGGCAGGGTACTGATCCTTTTGTGCGAACTTGGTTGAAATTACAGCGTAGGCACCTTTTACGGCTTTCCTTTAGTGCCTGGCGATGCCGGCGGCGGGTGCGGGATAAATTGTTTTTCTTTTGTATATGTTGGGCTGCCGCGCTGATAGGGAAGAAAGCCAAATGAAGGCCCCGAAGGTATTAGTGACAGGGGCGAGCGGTTTCGTTGGAGAGGCGTTGGTTTTCAGGTTGTTGGTGGACAAGAAGTTTAATCCTATCGCAGCTGCTCGCGGTGCTAGCCGGCTGCATGGGCTGTGTCCGGTCCTGCCATTGAATCTCACACATGCCAAGGTCTTGCCTACCCTCGACGATGTCCAGGTAATCATTCATGCTGCTGCCCGAGTGCATATCATGAATGAAACCGCGCTGGATGCATTGGCCGAGTTTCGCAAAGTCAATGTGGAAGGAACGATCAAGCTGGCTCAATGCGCTGCGGCGTCGGGAGTAAAGCGTTTTATTTTCATCAGTTCTATCAAGGTGAACGGAGAAAGCACTCTCCCAGGCAAGCCGTTTAAAGCGGATGATCATCCGAATCCGCAGGATCCGTATGGTGTGTCCAAGTACGAAGCCGAAGAGGCTCTGAAGCAGCTAGGTCGAGATACCGGGATGGAGGTGGTGATCATTCGTCCACCACTGGTCTACGGTCCTGGTGTAAAAGCTAACTTTCTGAGCATGCTGAGGTGGCTTAATAAGGGTATTCCTTTACCGTTTGGCTCAATTCGCAATCAGCGTAGCCTGGTAGCAATCGAAAACCTGGCGAGCCTCGTTGCTATTTGCATTGATCACCCCGCAGCAGCCAATCAAATTTTTCTAGCCAGCGATGGCGAAGATATATCCACAACTCAACTTCTTCACCGTCTATCCAAGGCGCTAGGCAAACCTGCCCGACTCTTGCCTATACCTGAATGGCTGCTGAAATTGGCTGCTTCAACACTGGGCAGACATGCCTTTGCTCAGCGCATATGTGGCTCGCTGCAAGTCGATATCAACAAAAATCGCGATTTACTGGGGTGGACGCCACCCATCAACATGGACAAAGCCATGCGTCAGACTGCTGGTCATTATTTGGAAAAACAAACGAAATGATTGTTTGGTGGCTGCTGGTAGCGGTATTCGCTGTTTCCTGGGTGTCGACGCTGGGGTTGCGCCGTTATGCGTTGTCCAAGAGTTTGATGGACATTCCCAATGAGCGTAGCGCCCATTCGGTGCCGACTCCACGTGGAGGAGGGGTTGCAATAGTTCTTTCCTTTCTCCTGGCATTGCCCGTTCTTGCGGAGTTGGACCTGCTTCGCACTGCCGCGTTGTATGGTTTGCTGGGTTCTGCGTTGCTCATTGCGCTGATCGGCTTCGCCGATGATCATGGGCATATCGCCGCCCGGTGGCGTTTGCTCGGTCATTTTATCTCCGCCGCCTGGGCACTATTCTGGCTAAATGGCCTTGCGCCGATTGAGTTATTCGACACTGCTATTGATCTGAGGTGGTTTGGTCATCTACTGGCATTGATATATTTGGTCTGGATGCTGAATCTCTATAATTTTATGGACGGTATCGATGGGCTGGCCAGTGCTGAAGCAATCAGTAGCTGCTTGGGCATGTGTCTGGTTTATTGGTTTAGCGAAAACGTCGATCTGGTTTGGGCGCCGCTGATCTTGGGAGCTGCCGTGGTGGGGTTTCTTTGGTGGAACTTCCCGCCGGCGCGTATTTTTATGGGAGACGCCGGAAGTGGTTTTCTAGGTCTCGTCCTAGGGGTGTTTTCATTGGACGCGGCGTGGCAAAAGCCTGAATTACTCTGGAGCTGGATCATTCTATTGGGAGTATTCATTGTAGATGCGACATGGACGTTAGCTTGCCGGTTGGTCCGTGGCGATAGGGTGTATCAGGCCCATAGTAGCCATGGCTATCAACATGCAGCGCGTCGCTTAGGGCATAAAAAAGTCACACTCATAGTCGTCGCAATTAATATAGGGTTTTTACTTCCTGTTTCAATTTTGGTGGCGCTGAGTCTATTGGACGTAGTGGGTGGCTTGCTCATTGCTTTTGTTCCTTTGATTTTCATAGTTTATTGGTTGGGGGCTGGTAAGGCCAAAACCGTGTAGTTACACCAGCCTGGTTGGTCTAATATCGCAGCAGGGACCTTTAGCATTTTCACCAGTCGAAGTGGTACGCCACTCACGAATGGTCAAGACATCAAGATGACGAGAATTTATGCAGAATAATCTCACCTCCCAGCATATCTCGACGACCGGTCGTGTACGTGGCGAGCAAAAAAACCAACGTCCGGTGGTGATATGGCTGACCGGTCTCAGTGGATCGGGGAAATCTTCCCTGGCAGATGCGCTTGAACAACGACTCGTAAGTAAGGGATGCCACACTTATCTGCTGGATGGTGACAATGTCCGGATGGGGTTGTGCAAGGACCTTGGCTTCGATGATCGTGATCGCGAAGAAAACATCCGGCGAGTTGCTGAAGTGGCGAATCTGTTTGTCGATGCGGGGCTCATTGTCATCACCTCTTTTATCTCTCCATTCCACCGTGATCGCGCGCTTGCGCGTAGCGTGATAGGTGATGAGTCCTTTATTGAGGTTTACGTCGATACACCGCTCAGAGAGTGTGAACGACGTGATCCCAAAGGTCTTTACAGCAAAGCGCGACAGGGGTTAATCAAAAATTTTACAGGCATTGATTCGCCCTACGAGCCTCCTGCGTCTCCACAGATAACAATAGATACTCTGACTCACTCGATAGATGACGGTGTGGATACTGTTATAGCCTATTTAAAACAATGGAATGCCAATTGAAACGGTTAGTCATCATTGGTTCGGGTTTTAGTGGGGCGGTGACAGCTATCGAGTTTCTCAAGCGAGCGCCAAAGGGATCTCAACTTACCATTATCAATCGTTCAGGAAAGATGGCGCGTGGACTGGCTTATGGCACAAACAGCTCTGATCATTTGTTAAATGTACCGGCGGGCAATATGTCCGCACTTGTGGATGACCCGGATTCCTTTCTTGCTTTTTGTAGACGGTCTGATCCAGATATTCACTCAGGCAGCTTCGTTTCGCGGAAAATTTATGGCACTTATCTGAGCGAGTTGCTGAATAAGGCTGAAGTGGAGTCTGACGTACAGTGCTCGCGTATAGCCGGTGAGGTTCTTTCGATTCAACCCGCAGATACAGGGGCGATAGTAGACATTCATTCGGGAGAGCGAATTGTTGCCGATCACATCGTATTGGCGTTTGGCAATTTCTCCCCTGCCACGCCCCAAGGATTGCAACTGCTCGATTGCTGCTCCGCCTATATCGAGGATCCGTGGTCCACTACAGCAAAGCTGGTGTCCCATAAAGCGCCGCGCGTTCTTTTGATCGGGACTGGTTTGACCGCAGTCGACACTTTGATCTCCATGCGTCGGTCATACCCGGCTGCCAAAGTAACAATGGTTTCCCGTCGAGGCTTATTGCCGACAGCGCACCGAGACAAGATGCCTGTCCCGGGATTTTCGACGACTATCTGCGCAGATTTGCTCGCCAGCGCTCCATCAGTATCCCAATATTTGAATGTGGTCCGTCGGGAGGTGGCCCGTTCTCCAGAGCATTGGCGCGAAGTTGTAGCCTCACTCAGGCCGATAACATCCGAGCTGTGGGAGCGTTTGCCGCTTGATGAGCGCAAACGCTTTTTGCGCCACGTTCAGCCGCATTGGGATATCTATCGGCATCGAGTGGCGCCTCAGACTTTTCGTATTTATCAGGAGGCGCTTACGGGGTCCAGTGTTAGCTCGATCGCTGGCCGGATTTTATCGATTGATCATGAAGAGGAGTGTGTCTCTGTACGAATCAAGGCAAGAGGCACCGAGAATGTTGTTGAATGTAAGTTCGATCAGGTTATTAACTGCACGGGTCCATGCACGGACATTGGTAAAATCACTGACGATTTCATATCCTTCTTATCGAAAGAAGCAATAATCTGTGCTGATGCGTTGAGTCTCGGAATCAACGTTGATAAAGACTATGCGGTTGTCGATCGTTCCGGGGTAAGTCTGTCTTGGCTAAGTTATATAGGTCCGATGCTCAAGGCTCAATTATGGGAAGCCACCGCTGTTCCTGAGCTTCGTCAGCATGCTCGTGCATTGGCTATTAAAATTGTAAAAAAATTCGCGCGAATTTGATCGGATTCGAATTAGTCAGTTTTTAGGTATTAGCCAATCATGTCAAAGCCCTCAACCGTACAATACGGTTGAGGGCTTTTGAGTTTAGGGTTTCAGCTAACCTGGTTTATAAGCTAGCGGCAGGGTTGATATATTCAGGCCCCTTGCCATCAAGGAAGCGCTTGACCAAGTCGGCGTACTCTCCGTTGGTGATGTCTCGTACGGTTTGGTATGCGCGAATTTCTATGCCGTCGCCCATCGGGAAGGTTTCGTGAGTAGCCTTAACGGCTGCGCCGATTCCCGTTCCCGTAATCATATCTTTCTGGACGATTTCCAGAGTAGATTGCTGGCCGGTGGTCATGTGGGTCTGGAAGGGGACACCGACCAGAAATATTTCACATTGTCTAATGATGGGCGATGGAGGGCCGTTGACACTGTCTACTTGTCCCAGCTGAATGAGTCGCTGGTCGTAACTGCGTTTAGCGACATTTGGTGCTATTTGCCAAAGCTCATTAAAAACCCCTTGGTTGATAGTGGCGCTGGAAGCGATCAGACAAAATTTCTTGTTCACGTTGTCTGGTAAAGCAAGCCAGTCTGACACTTCTTTGAAGCCTCCCGCATACTTCTGATGTTGTGGCATCCAGTCTTCATAATAGGCAAAGGGGGTTACCTCGAACTCCTTCTGCTTGGATAGGGTTGTCACCACACTTCCTATTACCAGTAACAACGTCAGGCAGATTGGAGCCACCGGACCAAACCGCCGGGCCAGCAGAATGACAAGCCCTGCTAGTAACGTTCCCAATAATGGCATCAGCAGGAAAAAGTGGTGACGTCCAGGGCTTTGAACGTGGAGAAATAGGATACAGGCAATACATGTAGATAGAGTAAGAAGGAATAAAAGATTCTTGGATCTCCCTTGGAGATATAATAATAAGGCACCGGCGGCGCATAGTGACGGGACGATGTAGCCAAATACGTCTCCAAAAAGCTTAGCGTCATAACCGAGCGATTTCTGATAAGACGAATACAGAGTGGAGTAGTCATGCTGACCAAAGTCTTGTGACCAGACAAATATAATCCAGCTCAAGAATGGTATCGCGGCAAAAGCCATCAGCACAGCGGCGCTTACAGCGCGGAATGCCACTACTTTTCGAGCAGTTTGACCACGTATCATCTCGATCAGTATCAACACGGATATGGAGAAAGCGATCCCCGCAGCAGCAAATACATACCAGCGTCTAAAAATAAACATCAAACTGAAAAGCACGCCAAGACTAATGCTGGTTCGCAACAGTGTCTTCGATACTCCTCGGGAGGAAGTCTCGTCGTCTTCTCTTTTAATAGTGTCAATTAAGGTAGAGGCGTTCAAAAGTGCGGCAATAAATATAATCGCACCACCTATGTCCGGCATCAAGAAAAGTGTTGTCCCGAAGAAGATAGGTAGTCCGATAAACACTGTGAGGCTTGCAAAAACCCAGCCGTTTTGTACCGATTTGTAATTTATTTCTAGGGGGCTGCCCTCAACAAGCCTTTTCGCCATGTAGGCAACCATTACATAGGCAGGAAAGGCATAGAGTACTGTTATGGTGAGCGAGTAGTTCAGTCGGGTCGGGTATCCTGTTACGAGACTCAATAGGGCTGGCAGCACCGAAGGTAGCATTGAGTAATCTGTGGCGTAAGATGAAGAGAACACACCTACAGCTTGGGCCCAAGCGCCTGCTTTGAAGAGTTCGTACAGTGTTTCAGTCTTTTCCCAATAGTTTCGGAAATCCCAGAAAAATACGTACGAAGTCTTGCTTTCGGACCAAAAGGCTACAAGCATCAAGCAGGCGAGTACCAGCCCGCAATAGAGTACGGTTTGCGACGAGGTGGCTCTCAGACGGATCGATGTTCCTGAGTTCAAAGCTATAAAATTTAGGATCAGGAACAGCCCAACGACAAAGAAACCAGTACACACGAGTATCACTTTTCCGATCTGCTCGGCGTAGGTATGCCAACTCCAGACCTGAAATCCAACAAGTGTGGAGTCGTAATTAGGTGTACTCCCTGGTGGCCCCCATCCGATTGCAACTTTTATTGATGCAATGCCGGTATCCATCTTTACAACTTTCTCGATCCACTTATCTTTGAGGAAGCTTTCTTGGGGGATCAAGAGGTTCTTTGAGTAACCAAGGTTGCCGCTTTCGTCAAAGGCATTCAATTCGACGGAAATGCCATCACTCTCAGTCGGGATTCCATTGGTTTGGAATAAAGCGTGCGGTGGCTTGGCGAACAGTAGCTTAATTTTTTCTGGTTTGGAACTGAATTTGGCCTCCAGAGAGTTCAGCACAACCGCAGTTCCGTAGGCGGGATGCATGTCATAGCCTTTGATCGCACGACCCCAAACGCTAATGCTTGAAGGTTTTACACTGTCTGTTTGCGTGCCGTTCGAGTAGTGGGTCGCAGCATAATCGGCAGATGCAACCTCTATTTTGGAGGTAGTATATAAACCTAAGCCCAAGGCAAGTGTGGCGCCAAGCAGCCAGTACCTCAGGGCGCCAATTTCTCGCAGCGGTTGGCGGATCAAGAAAAATGCCAGGATGAAAATGCCGATGACGAGACCGGTACTAATCACTCGCATACCATAGGGCAATGCAGCCAGTGCTTGGTAAAACGTGACCGCCACCGGCCCCAGGAGCAAGGCTCCAATCACTACGGATATCATCAGAGATGACTTACTGAGCATTGTCGAATTCCATTATCTTGATTTTGCTGTGCAAGTTGACATTCAAGTCGCAGCAGTCATGCTGCACGGCGTGCATAACGCTCATTCAGTTCGGTTATTGACTGTTACTCTTGGAGGCCAAGGTGGGTGAGAATACATAGAAGCGCGTCAAGGCATACATTGCGAAGGTGTAAACGAACGCTGCGAAAATTTGAGCTGGTATTGCGGTTAGCTCGAACTTATCCAGTGCAATGTGCAAAACAATAAAATTTAGGGCAAAAGCGATTAGGAATGCAATCAGATAGCGCACACTTTCCTTTACGAAACTGCCATTACTCCGGAACACAATCTTTTTGGATAATACAAAACCCAGTAAGAAGCCGGCGGCATATCCCGAAATGTTGGCAATCGAAGGCGATAGCCCTACCCACATTGCCAGGAATATGACGGCAAACCCCACCAAGGTGTTAAAAGCGCCGCTTCCTATATAACGCCCGAGATAGCTCGACTCAACCCGCCATCTGGACATAGTACTGAGCTCCCAATGGCAGGCGTTTAAGGTAAGGTTCTAGTTTACGCAGGAAGGCTAGTTGTTTCGGGAAGAACAACGTGTAGGAATGTTCCTCTGAGGCGTACCCTGCACGGCGTGCCATTTCGAGAGCCGTGCTCAGATTCAACATCTCGGCATCGGCATCGAATGGGCAGCGTTCGAAAATCCAGCGCGTCAGGGGGTTGTAGGGGTTATGTTCAAACATGAACATTTGCCCTTCGGCACTGAGGGCTTTTCGGCACAGTATCAGTGCTGGCAAACGTTCGGAGACTGGAATGTGATGGAAAACATTGGCGGCAATGATAGCGTCAAATTGTATGTCTCCCAGAGTTGACCAATCTGAAAACAGGGTGGCTTCCGGTAGTTGACTTGAGGCTACTTTCAACGATTCTGGAGAAACGTCGTAGCCCCATATTTCGCTATTCGGGAAATAATTCTTCAAAAACACCAAGCTTCTGCCAGCACCGCAACCAAAGTCGAGGATGCGAGTGATTTTTTTTCCTTGCAGACGCGAAGCCATCAACGCGATTTTGTATTCGGCAAAGTAAGTGTCTTCATTCAACGCATCGGGGATGGTTTCACCAAGAACCTGGTTGTATTCGCCCGCGAACTTATCAAACTCGGGTTTGTTCATGTAATCCCGCTCCTTGCCAAGTAGTGCTACCGATAATGAATTGCTGTTTGCGGTTTAATTTCAAATAGGTTCTGCCAAGATATTCCCCCACCATCCCAATGCATAAGGTTTGAACGCCGCCGATAAAAAGCATTACAGCGATCAGTGAGGCCCATCCTGGTGGGTATTCAGGGTGTAGTGTTTTTGCCACAATCACAAAAATACCGGTTACCAGGCTGAGAGCTGCCAGAGTAAATCCCAGGTAGGTTGCTATACGCAAAGGCAGAATCGAGAAGCTTGTGGCCATCTTCAACCAAAGCGATAGCAGTCGGCGAAAATTATAGTTGCTTTCACCTTCGTGCCGTGCGAGGTGGACGATATCGATGGCCGTAATGGACTGAGTGACATCCAGGATCAGTCCGTCTATGTAGGCATAAGGACCATCGTATTTGATGATATCTTCGACGATTTCTCGTCGCATTGCTTTGAATGAAGAAAGGTAAAGGCCTTTAGGCTTGTCCAGTAGCAGCGAGGCAACATAGTCATTGAAGCGGCTGCCAGCCTTTTTCCACCAGGCATGCTGCCGATTCAGGTATCGGGTGTAACAGACGTCATAGCCTCCTTCAAGTGCTCGTATCATTTCTCCGAGCGCGCCGGGAGGGTGCTGAAGATCATCATCCATGATCGCAACAAATTGACCGCGAACATGATTCAGTCCTGCCATGATGGCGTTGTGTTGCCCGGCGTTTTTTCGCAGGTTGATGCCGCGGATAAAATCATGGGTCATAGCGAGAGACTGAATGACCGCCCAGCTGTTGTCGGGACCAGCGTCATTTACAAGGATTAGTTCGAAGGAGCCTGACAGCCCTTCTTTAACCATAGCTTCATGTGTTTGTTGAACCAGCGTTGGTAAAATAGCGGCGCTTCGGTACACCGGCACAACGATAGAAAACTTTATGTATTTATCTTCAATGATCATCATACTAAGTTATCAGTCTCATTTTGATTTTTTGAAAGCCTAAGGTTTTTTTCCTCGACTGATGCTACAAACTTTCGACTCGGATGCTGTCAGATCTCTGAATTGCCTTTCGCATTTCTGTCAGGTGCTCGGCTCAGTCTTCAGATTCTGGGTCAAGGGTGTCGGATCTGCTCAGCATACCCGCTGCGAGTCTGGGAATCTGTACCTCAGAAGCTGTGTCATTAGCGCCGGAAGGGTAGGGGCTGGACAATATCTCCTGAAGCTTTTGAGTCATTTTGTCCCCTTCCTCGGCCCAGGAGGCGGATGCCGCAAATGCAAAAGCGTTCTCCTTGAGCTTTTGCGACAATTCAGGGGACAACAATACTTTTTCCAATGCGCTTGCCAATGAGTCGATTGTTGGTTCTGCCAACATCGCGACATCGTCGTTAAGAAGCCATTCTGTGTACTCTGCTCGGTTACTCACAACAGGTACACCACATGCCATGATCTCGAGAGGTAAAAGCGACAGGTTTGTTAGTGATAATACAAGCGCGGCATCACAAGAGCTGTACAGCTTAGCAAGTTGGTCGGGGTTCTGCAGCCCGGCGTGATCGCAGGAAAATGGAAACTCGTAGTGGTGCACGTCCCATCCAGCCATCACCACGGTTATATTCGGAATGCGTTGCGCAAGCTCGGCCAGTACCAGTACACCAAGGTCAAAAGCCCGTCTCGCTGTCGGTGGCCGGACATAAAAGAAGACGCGTTTGGCGGCGCCTTTATTAGCATTAGCGTGGGGCTTGTAGAGCGCTCTATCATAGGAAAAACCAAGTGCTGTAGCCTGCATGCCGAACTGATCGTTCAGCAGGTTGGACAACCAGCTTCCAGCCGTGAACCCATGAAAGCCAAACCGATAGGTTTGCTCCGCCAGCGCATATTCGGTACCGGCGGGATAGAACCAAGGCTCATAATCCTGAACAAAATAGCATTTATGAGTTTTTGCACTAATGTTGTTCAGCGCGTACGCGGTTTGCCACGAGGTTGCAATGGACACCGCGGCGGAGGGGATAGACGCGTCGATATAATAGACGTCAATGTTGTCGAGTTTGAACCACTCTAAAATCGTCGACTTTACTTTAGTGACGGAAACGCCACTGTTTTCTTCGACGATGATCACCCGATTGGTGAATCCCAGATTTCCGAGGTGTCGCATAAACCTGAAAATATTCAGGTGTCCACCAGAGCCTTTACCAATCGGCGGGATGTACCAGTTGATGGTTTTTTCTGCGTTGATCAGATCTGTGTCCGGCTGTTGAATGGAGGGAGCAAACTTCAAGAACCGGTAGGCATTCACAACGTCAGGTTTAGTAAATAACGATCGGGAACTTTTAAGGCGGCGCGACAATATATTGATGAAAGAAGATAAGCCTTCCTGTCTTATGTGGATCAAAGATTTTTTGACTTGGGCTGCAAATAAGTGAGCGTTCACAGTTAACGTTTCACCCGTTTGAGTTTTTTGTCACGAGAACAAAATGCGATCAACGCCGGGCAATCGAAACCCCCGCGGGTTCCCAACCAGCCACCTGATACTCGCATAAAGTTGTCAATGGGCATTTTTATCGCGGGCAGTATCAACTTCCAACCCTCCGTGGGCAGGTGTTGTCGTAACAATTGAAGATCCCTCAGCGTCAGGCCGAGCCAATTTCTCAGCAGGACAATAAATCCCTTTGGCTGGTCATAATGGAAAAGGTCGTCCAGAGCCATACTTTCGTCAAAGCTGCGCTGAAAACGCTCCCAAAGACCATAATTGTGAGAGTGATAAACTGCGGCATCGCGACTGTAGGCCTTCTTGAAACCTGCTTCTATGATGATGCGTGCCCATGCCTGATCTTCGGAAAAGTCTACTTCCGGATAAGGGTAGCTTTCCCAGACCGAGCGCCGTATCAGGGCGTTGTTGTCGGAGAAAAAATACAGAAACTGTTGGTAACTGGCGTCACGACGATACCGCTCCGGATCGGTCAATTGAGCCACGGATTGTGATTCGAAGCCTGCAAAATGCTGTACCAGCTCTTCGCGAGTAAAAATAGAAGCATCGTCATAGGCGACGTGTCTACCGAAAACGCCGGCAATTTGTTCATCAGCTTCGATTTCAGCCACCAAGGTACGCAACCATGTGTTTGCAACTGGCTGCGCATCTTGGGTGATCATGGCGATGTACTCGCCTTTGGCACTCTGGATTGCTGCGTTACGAGTGCGTCCGTGCTGAAAATCTGCTGGTTCGAGCTTGATGATGCGAACAGCTGAGTTTTCTTGTGCAATGGGCAGAGTTTCATCACTCGATCCGGAATCAATTACGATAACTTCGAAAGACCACTCCGTTTGTTGCTCCAAAACAGCATTCAAGACTGACCTGAAGCGATTTCCACCATTTTTTGTCGGGATGACGACTGACACTTTGATACCGGAAGCGTCCATCATTTGCCCATTGTTCTCTTCATCCAGGCAGTGGTCAGCTTCAACCCGTCATCCAGGCCGACCTTGGGTGTCCAATTCAGCTCTCTGCCGGCCAATGCGTTGTCCAGCACACTCACAGGCACGTCGTAAGGTCGGCCTGGAAGGTATTCTTTGGTGATCTTTCCATCGACCACTGTCTCGATTCGCTCAATCAACTCATTAATGCTGACGCCGGTGCCGGAACTGATGTTGAAGACGCTGTAAGGGCCTTCATACTTCAGGGACAAAGCGAACGCTTCGGCGACATCCGAAACATAGATATAGTCGCGGGTTACGCTGCCGTCCCCCCAGATCTGTATAGACTCGTTTTTAAGCGCACGGCTTAGGAACACCCCGACTGCGCCTTGGGCAGTTTCGACACGTTGCCGCTCGCCATAGGGATTGGTCACTCGTAGCACCGTAGCATTTATGCCATGCAGGTGCTGATACATCAGCAGGAATTTTTCGATCGCCAGCTTGGTAATGCCATACGACACCTGAGGTTCGGTTGGATGAAGTTCGTCGACCGGTAAATAGGTAGGGGGGCCGTAGACTGTTCCGCCGGAGGAAATGAATACGATCCGGGAGACCTGCTTTGCAACCATGGCATTTAGTATTTGGAGGGTGCCAACCAGATTGCTCTGCACATCGTAAATGGGGTCGTCGTTGGATGACTTGGGCAGAGTGGTTGAGACCAAATGCAGCACCGCATCCATGCCATCCAGCGCCTCACTGACATCGTGGTAGCTCATCAGGTCGCCGGTAATCCATTCAACGGATTCACTGTTGGAGAATTTTCGGTAAGGTTCGACTCTTGGGCGCTCGAAGACGCGCAATGCGTGACCATCAGCCAGGAGGCGATCCACGATAGCTGAGCCAATGAAACCACCGCCGCCAAAAATTAAAATTTTCATTTTATCTCGTGATGTTCTGAACATTAGTTAATGAGATCTCGTAACCTTGGGATATCACTACAGTTGGGAACAGCCTTTCTAGTGCGTGCAGGATACTACCGTCGTAGGGGAGGGGTTCCTTGGGGTAGTCATCCCACGTCAGTCCTAACGTGGAAAACGGCTTGAGACTTTCAGTGCGAGCCCAAAACATCGTACCGATGGGGAACACGATACTCGAGGGTAGAGAGGGCAGGCTTAACTTCGCAGAAAAAAGCTCCGCATATGGTTGGTTGGCATCCCAACCGACCACGTTCGGGTCGTCGGCAAAAACCAAACCGATTCTCGTGTTTTCAATCATCTTTGCCAAAATCACATCGGCCATTGGATGCGTCTTGCCCAGTAGGTTTTCCAGCAGAAAATTGTACCAGATCTGTCCTACCTCAGGATCCTTGTAGTCTTTGGTCTTTTTGGTATGAAGGTGGCCGACAATCTCGTAATCAGTCAGGTGCCGCTGACCGAATGCACTGAGGAATGGACCGATATCCCTTCCTTTATTCGGTACGATCTCAATGGCCTCTACATTGCCTTTATATCGTAGGCAGCTGGCTTGTACATCCTTCCTGACCTGCTCATTGGGAACACTGAGAAAGAGATCCGGATGTGTTTTGTTGTTGCTCAGGCATTCAAGTATCTGATCAAAAAGATCAGGGTAGTAAATGTGCACGTGAAGTGCAATTTTGGTCTTCGAAGGTTGGGTTGTGATGGCCGTATTTGGTGTAATTACGTCATGTAGCCAAGGTCCGGCAGGCTGATCGTGTTGCAGGTAGCAGGCAAGTGGATCCTGGTTTTTTCGATAGTCGTTAAATTGATCGGCAAATATCCCAGGGTGAAGGCCTGGAAATAATTTACGCTTCCCCACGCCGCTAGCCCAGGCTCTGACATAGAGCCTCACTGTTTCGAAGCGAGAGCCACCTCTCAAATGGTGGGCCACGAAGTCTTCTCTCAAGACGCTGGAATTGTTGATGGTCGCTGTATCCAGTTTTTCCTGAGTCGCGCGTGCCAATGCCAAATCCGCAATCAGACCCAATTCCTGCAAGTAGGTATCCATCGAGAAGACGTGTAGAGCATTCTCTTTCAAAATGGAACTGGTGCGACTCATCGTTTCAGGGTCACGAAGCAGAGTGATCAACTTGTCTGCCAGTTCTGGTACATGCAGGTAGCGAGCTATGCAGACTTCGCCAAGGCCGCATTGATTCAGAAAGTCGACTGCTCCGGTCGTGCGCTCGAAACAGAGAACGGGAACGCCCAGGCACATGGCATCGATAGCGACATTGGGCAGGGGATCAAGCCGTGATGTAATCAAAACGATGGAAGCATGTTCGTAGGCTACATCGATAGCAGGTGTTTCCGGGAGGAAAGTCACATGATCTTCAAGTCCTGCTCGCAGGATCTGATCATACAGATAGGCTGAATACTGGACATCTTGTTCAGGGTCATAGCCTTTACCTACCCAGACAAAGTGCATGTTCTCTATCTCTCCGCGCTCAAGCACCCTTTGTGCGCAGTCAATAAAGAGATCTACACCTTTGCGCAGTTGGATCATTCCTGCCCCGAGAACAATTTTTTTTCCGTTTCCTTTCAGGCGTCGGAACACCAATTGCAGTTGTTCCGCTGCTCTCAAGTATTCAAGATCATCGGCTTCGCCAAAGGTCACTTCACAGCGCCCTTGGGGCAGGATGTGCACCGGACGCTCTTTCAGCGAGGGAAGCTCTTTGGTCGCGCTCTGATGAATCACTGTTGACGAAAAAACAACCTCTGTCGACCAGAACATCATGTCGATGAAAGCTGATTTTGGTCTAGTGTAAGCGGCGAATTCGTGAATAAGGCTGATGGTCGGGATAAAGTTGATGGCAAGGCCAGGCAGTACAACGCGTGACTCGATACTGTTAATTAAGGCGAATTTAATAGTCGCTAATTCACAGAGTCTGTCCATTAGTATGCGAGCATGATCCGGACTCGCACGAAGGCCATTTGAATTTATTACGATGGCGCCAGATTTATGGAAATCCTCCAGTAGTTCTCCGGCGCCAAGTACCAATGCAATAACGTTATATCGAGGTTGTAGCATCATAACGAGATTGAGGCTCAAAATTGGCGCACCAGTACGTGACGCCTCGTGACTAACCACCAAGACTGTTTCCTTTGAAGGATCCAGCAGGGCAATATCGTCAGCGTTTTCCAGCATTGGTGAATGCCCTATGCGGCCTTCATGACGGCCATGAAACACATAATGACGGTAGGGATCGATTCCCATTGCTTCAATGTCCGGATATTGGGCGAGGTAAAAGTCCGGATCAAATTGGATTGTCGCACGGTTTATAAAAATATACGTTCGCGCGTATAAATTTTTAAGTACGCGGCTTGCTAGTCGTTTCATGCGACCAGCGATGCGGCGTATTAAGTTTCTGTTGGGTTGGCTCATGAAAATTCGACTGTGCTCAGTTAATAAGTAATGCCCGGAACCACAGTGGTGGCAATGCTTTTACCATGGCTATGGCAAGCTTGAGCCAGCAGGCGGGCAAGGATCCTTTCTTGCGCTCCAGCAGTCAGTTTTAGATCTTTTAATGTTGATTTCCAGCGGTCAGTATAGTTGAGCAGTCCGTCCAGAATCGTAGTTGTAGCCCAGAACGATCCATTCACTGGAAACGCAAGGTGCCGGGATGCGGGGGGGGGGAGACCAATCGATTCGCACAGATTAGACATTAGAGTGGCGTCATTAACATTGTCATGAACATTAGGGTCATCAGGAAAAACTAGCCCCAGATCCATGTCTGAAATTACGCTGCTCAAGCGACCAACAATTATCTCCAGTGAGTCCTTCTTACCGCCTATCATGTTCTCGATAAGGTACTGTTGATAGATGGCGCGGTCGCTGAAATCTATGTCGATGGGGTCGGCGCTCAAGTTGATATGGGCGATCGCAGCGTAGTTTTGATAAGGAATAGTCGCCAGGTGTGTGAAGATCGAAAATAATGGCCGATTCTCGCTCACCAGTACACTTAGCGTAGAGTATTGCTCTTTATGTAGGTATTGCTTCATAGTGAAAGCGGCCAACTCATCGGGGACAAGAACAACCAGATCGACAGTGGCTGTTTTTTTCGAGAGCAGCCTGATGATTTGCTCGATTGATTCGGTGGAGTGTAGGCTGATAAACATCAACGATTTGCTGTCAGCACTGATTCTGAAGTCTCCTTCCCACGAAAGGTTCTGCCAACTCCATGGCCCCTCGGGCTGGCCTGATCTCAGAAAGTGTGCTAGCGGGTCCTGAGTCCCTATTGCCGCGGCATTCATATCTTGGTAGAAGCTCGGATCGAACCCAGGGAACAACTTGCGCCGCAACACGCCGCGTGCCCATGAGCGTACATATCGACGAATGGCCTCAGTAGGCCCAGAAAATTGCACATTTGCCGGGGGGTAGTAACCGAAATCAACAACACCAGCTTGTTCTATCGCTGCAGCATCTGCCTGCTCCTGACGGGACGATGTTGCATTTCCCTCTGTAAGTGCGAGTAGTCGCTCGATGTAGCTGGACATATTGAATTCGCGTGCAGCCAGTGCTCGGGCTTGCTCTCCGACCTGGTCGCGGGCTTCTTGTGATGAGGCTAGTCGAATGAGTTTATTGGCCATGCTATTGGTGTCGAGGTAAGGTGCGACGCACTCTTCCTGAAGACCATTGCGTTTAAGAATGTCGGCAATGCCTGTTGTCTTGTCGAAACATAGGACCGGCAGGCCACGTACCATGGCGTCAATAGCGACGTTGGGCAATGGGTCCAGCCGGGAGCTCATTAGCATCATGTCGCTCAAGGCGTAGACATGTTCAATGGCAGCAGTTTCGGAGATAACCGTGAATCGTTCCCCAATGCCAGCACGCTGAATTTGATCATGGAGGTAAACGGAGTAGTGAGTATCTTGCTCCGGATTGTAGTTATTGCCAATCCAAACAAAACGGCACTTATGGCCTATTGGCGAGTTAAGGACGCGGGTCGCGCATTCGATAAAGAGGTCTACACCCTTGCGGATCTGAACCCAGCCAGCCCCTAGAATAACAATCGTGTCATCCTCAGGCCCATCAGGACGCATTAACGCTTGCAATACTGCCTTCTCTGCTTCGAGGCGAGTAGGGTCGTGTGCCTCACCTGGAACAATACTTTTGCCTTGGGACAAGACAGGGAGTTGGCGCTCAGTCAGTTCTGGCAGTACAAATGCGGCGCTTTCGAGTGTAACGTCAGCGGAAAAAACAGTTTGGTTTGCCCACAGTATTGCATTCTGGATGGCCGTACGTGGTCTGGTATATACCGCAAACTCGTGTATCAAACTGATTGACGGGATGTAACGGTCAGCCAAGGGCTTGAGAGCGACATAGGATTCCAGGCTGTTCACGATTGCAAACTGAAAAGAATACTTATCGAGGAACTCGCCCATTACCCATTCAGCGTTGATTGGTTTATGGCGAAGATCCACTGGGCCGGCGACGATCGCGCCTGCATCGATAAAGGACTTTTCTAGAGGCCCCCCACCAAACAATAGCGCAACCACATTAAACTGCGAGGTAAGGTATTGAACTATGTTCAGGCTAAGAATAGGAGCGCCTGTTCTCGAGGCCTCGTGACTGATTACAAGAATTGTAGGTTTGTCAGTAGGTAGCGATTCGATCGATCGACTCAATGCAATGGATGGGACACTGCCAAGACGGCCCTCTTTCCGTCCATGATCTAGGAAGTGGCGCTCCGGATCCACACCAGATTCGACTATATCCGGGTACATGGCCCGGTAAAAGTCAGCGTTGAATGCGGCAGTTGTTTCCCGGGATAATTTATCTTCCCGCACGAGCAGCTCATCAGCAATGACCTGTTTTTTGTCTGTTGGTGAGTGTTGAGTCGAAGTTATGGACTGTGCAGAGCCCAGTCGCCCCTCTTGAATACCATAGGATAAATAGTGCAATGCAGCTGGTATGCCAGATTTTTTGACGTCGGGGTATATCCCTAGGTAGTAGTTCTCGTCAAAACTTTCGCCATTCTTGAGAGTAATCGAAGGTACACGTTTTTTCATGCCTAGCAGATAGATCAGTCGCCAGGTTTTTGTGTTAAAGAAGCGTGCCCAAGAGTTGGACAGTGTCTGTATCTGTGTTTGTTTTTGGTCAATTTCGTGAATTAACTGTTCCTCAAGCAGAAGTTGCTTTTTCAGATTTGCTTCGGAAGCAGCCAGCGAGGACTCTAGTTTTTCGATATGGCTCGTAAAAAGGATTTCTGAGGTTTTCCAGGCGTCTCGCTGTATCACTTGTTGTTTGTGTTGAGTGTCAATGTCTGCAAGTTTTAACTTCAGGTGAATATTTTCATCAGTCAGTTTAGTAATAGTGGAGTCATTTTGAACTGATTTTTCACCGCTTTTTACAGCTTGCAATGATGAAAGGTTTTCGTGCAATACCTGAATGGTGCTATCTTTTTCCGCTAACAAAGTTTCAAAATTGGTGGCGGTTTTTTCGGCTTCAAATTTCAGGGTCGTGATTATAGCTTCAAGTCCCCGATTCTTGGCGAAGAGACTTTGTGTTTCGGTAATAGGTGTGCTATTTGTCGCTTCAGTCTCGGTCATTAACGCATGGGCCTGCGCTTTCAAGGAAATATTTTCCAGGTTGACACTGGTCAGGGACTTTAATGCAGCTTGAAGATGCTCGTTGCTTGAATGCAATGCCACGTGGAGCTCATGGATTTTTTGGGACTCATCCTCGATAGTTCTCTCTAGGCTTGCGATAAGCTCTAGTGTTGGCAGCATACCTTTAAGCTCGGAAAGCATGGGTTTGAGGCGATATTCAAAGGCTTCATTATTAATAGCGATTTTGTCCTGCGCGCACTCATTGAGGAGCACATAAGCGTCGGCAAGAAGTTTTGGTTTAATCTGGCCATTGAGTAGCTCGCTTTCGGATTGTTGGGCGTGGCGCAATCCGGGGTCCAGAAACTCATTGATGTACGTCGATAGCTCATCTTCGAATGGAGTTGGGAGATCAAGTGCTGATGAGATGCGGGAAATTTCCTTGCGTGGATTTCCCAGTAAGTTATCGTAACTTACGACCAATCGTTTTTCGGCAGTTGTGTAAGAGATCGCTAGAAGCATATGTTCGAGCCAAAGAAGATAGGACTTCAGGCTTACAAACTGATTGCGGTGGGCAAGAGATTTGGCAACATTCAACGGGTTTCGCAGGGCGATGACATAGCTGATGTTGAATTCGAGTTCTTTCAACAGTTTCTGCCAGAAAGGCAATAGTCGTGGGATCCGTGGGTCTTTCATGCCCCACATAGGAGTGTTAGCCGTTTTATCGGTGATAAGAGTCTTGGCTTCTTGATAAATTTCTTCGATGACGGCGTCGTCATTCAAGTCGAAATCCAAAACGCCAACTCTATCATAGGCAGAACCTATGCGACTTAGCAGTTTGTTATTGATGGCGATGACGTCCCTGTCCTCCCAAAAACCGGTTGGATTGTCTACACCGGCGGGGTGCAAGGTGTTGCCCAGTCCGACGCCCATAGTGCTGAGCGCGCGCGTAAGTGCACTAGTCCCACTGCGATGCATGCCCAGAACAATAATGATTCTCTTAGTGGTCATAAGGTTATTGTCCTTGAACAAATTTCAATGTCGGAGAGCAGTGAAAGTCAACCAGGCTAGTCGCTAAGCAGTCGGATTCGGTCATCACACGAAATGCTGCAGCATCTAGTGCGCGATGCAAGAAAGTTTCAGTATCATTCGCCAAGCCAGTCACTCCAGCATTGAGGAAGTAAAGGCCTGAGGTCAGATTGCACGTAAATTTGAATTGCACTTCTATGGTTTTTCCATTGTCAACAATAGCTATCGATTCGCCTATGTTTGCAGCAGACATTGCCCCGCCCAACTCTGCGCCACTGACTGTTTTGATCAGCATGCTGAAGCGCACGCGCTCACAGTCTCTGGAGAAATCCACTGCATACCGGTACAAGTAGCTACGACCTCTAACCAGGTTATTTACTCTGATGCCGGATTCGGTAAAAACACCCGGATCCCGGATTCGCGCGCCGTGATCCTGATATTCGATTGTGCTGTCCGGCTTGAGATTTGGATCATAACTTTCGTCCATATCGGGAGCGGTCTGTGTCGATTCGGTGTCGTCCGTATCTGTATCGTTATCCGACTCAGGTAAGCTGGCAGTGCTCAGATCGCCATCAATGATTTGCTGGCGAATGATTGCTCGCTGATCAGAAGCGGCGTAGAGCATCCTTTGGTAGTTGCCCACTACTTGCTTGGGTGATCCTTCGGTTAATTTATCGCCGCTATCGAGCAGTATGGCACGATCGCATAGCTCCACGATTGCGCTGCCCGCGTGGGAAACGAAGAGGATGGTTGCGCCTTTTTGGCGAATTGCTTCAATTCTCGAAAAGCATTTTCGTTGGAATAGTTCGTCGCCTACAGAGAGTGCCTCGTCGACGATTAGGATTTCCGGGTCAGCATTGATAGCTACTGCGAATGCCAGGCGCACCGCCATGCCGCTCGAATAGGACTTAACCTGTTGGTCTATGAAGTCACCGATATCTGCGAAGGCTTCAATTTCTGCAAACCGGTCATCAATTTCCTGGCGGGTTAGACCTAATATCGTGCCGTTTAGATAAATATTTTCCCGACCGGTAAAGTCTGGATTGAATCCTGAGCCCAGTTCTAGCAGAGCGGCAATCCGGCCATTAACCTGTACCTCACCTTCTGAAGCTGTCAGTGTTCCGCAGATGATCTGCAATAAGGTGGATTTGCCGGATCCGTTTTTGCCGATGATGCCAACAGTCTCACCGCGCGATACTTCGAAGTTGATGTTTTTGAGGGCCCAGAACTCTCGATAGTATTTGACATTTGAGCCATTATATCGATTTTTAATAGGCGCCAGAATCAGTTGCTGTAGGCGTTGACGGGGGCGTTCGTAAATGTGAAAGCACTTGCTCAAATTTTCAACACGAATTGCCAGTAATGGAGCAGGCGTCAGTGTCCCGGACTCGTCTATGGTAATTATTTCAGAGGACATCAGCGAAACCCGATCTTGTTTTCTGGAACCACGCATACCCAGCAGCGGCAACGATTAGTGAAATAATCAAATAAACTCCCAATCCCACGAAGTCAGGCATTCGCCCCCAAACCAGAACTTCCCTCATCTGTTCAATGATAAAAGTCAATGGATTGAGCAGAATAATGGTCTGGTACTGTTGAGGCAATGAATGTAATGGGAAGAAAACCGGTGAAAGAAATAGCATGACTGTAGTGATGATGCCGGTGGTCTGGCCCACATCCTGCAGATAGACCCCCAGGGATGCCAGAACCCATGAGAGTCCCAGCGTCAGGATGATCAGCGGTAGGATCACGATCGGAGCCAGGAGAGTACTCAAGTGGGGAGGCCCCTGAAATATTACATACGCCAGAAGTAGGACGGCCAAGCTTACCAGGCTATGAAACAGGGCAGCCCCAAGAGTTACGATTGGCAAGATTTCTAGAGGAAAGACTACTTTTTTTACGTAATTAACGTTGCTTAACACGATGCCAGGAGAGCGGTTTATTACTTCCGCGAACACAGCATGGACGATCAGGCCGGTAAATAGCATGATGGCGAACATAGTTTTGCTTTCTTCGGCACCAGGAGGTGCAATACCCCAGCGCGACTTGAAGACGACGGAAAATACAAAGGTATAAACGCTCAACATCATAAGGGGGTTGAGGAATGACCAGAGCAATCCCAGTACCGATCCCCGATAGCGACCAACAACTTCACGCTTGGTCATCTGGAAAATGAGATGCCGGTGCAAGACTAAGTTTTTGGAAAGGTAATACAGGTTGGACGTCTTTTGTGGAGCACTCATTAAAATACCCAGGCGAATGAAAATGATAGGGCGATGGAACCTGAACAGGTCAATGTCACTACTTTGCCGATATATGGTGTATCAATTTCGGGAGCTGCCGGCGCATCATCCCTGTGGTGGGTATTCATCACTAGATCCTTTTGCTCAAAACTGCCAGTGCCAAGCCGAGGTTGCCCAATAAGGTTTGGCGATAATAGCGGCTTGCTACCATTAGCTTGACCCTAGTGGTAAGCGGGGCGTTGCGAGCCTGTTCAAAGCGCATAAGGCTCACAGCGTTGCTCTGGGTTAAATGGGGGGAGAGAAGAGTCAGCGCAGCTATGTTCTTGGTGTTCCATTCTCGGAATGAACCTTGGAACATTTGTTTGAGGCGAGACAGGCGGCTTTTGATAGATGTGTTGGCGCCAATGACATTTTGAGTGTGCTGGCGGTAATCCAGCGTCGGTATAGGGTCATAGTATACGGTCCCGCCGCAACCTGTAATCAGCAGATACGCCCACCAGTCATGGCACACAAGTGGCGTATTCGAGGGGGTTTTGTTCAGTAAGGAACAGGCCGCTTGATTTATCAACATCGTATTGCCACCAGCCAGGCTCTGCATCAGCGCATTCTCGAAGCTTGGGCGTTTTTTGAACAAAGGGGATAATCCAATGATTTCTCCCGTGACATTGACCACTTGTGTGCGGCCACAATAAAGCGATGGTGTCGCGGAGGGCTGGCGCTCCAACCAATCCAGTGCTCTTTTCAGCTTTGTAGGGTGCCAGCGGTCGTCCTGATCACAAAAGGCATAGTAATGGTGATGGCCACATGCCGCGCTCAGAACAGAAAGGAAATTGTTCGAAAAACCACTTTGGGGACCTTTGCTGATCAGTAGTCGATCATTTCCCCATGCTTCGCGATATTGCTGCAAAATTTCAAGCGTTTCATCCGTTGATCCATCGTCCGATGCGTAAACCACCCATTGCTCGTGACTTTGAGCCGAGATCGAGTCTAGCTGCTCTTTGAGAAAGCTCCCGCCATTGAAAGTACATAGCAATACCGCCACGGATCTGGAGCCTGTCGCGGGTTTGCTCAAGGGCGATGTAGCGGGGGAGGGGGGATTTGGCACAAATTTGTACGCTCTTTCCATGGTGGCGAGTCAAACTCTGATATCTCAGCTAATGTTGTCAGTTTACCGGGTTTATCAGTGTTTTACACCGCGTCGTCGGTCGTAGCTCAATCCCATATGTCGCCGAAAAATGAGCTAAAGAGGCTGCTGCCAGAATTTTTTTGTCCTTTTGGAAGGCCCAACAGCGGTACGCTTTGTCTGAAAGACGGCCCGTTGAGGGGGCGTTTCGAATCAGCTTCTCAGCCTTGGCGTTGCGACCTGCGTGCCATCATTTGTGTCATTGAATTAATCTCGGGCAGATGATGTCCTAGCTCCCGTTGACTGAAGCCCCGATCATGCAGGTTTTTTTCGGTCAATGCGTTATGCTTTTTGGGTTTCACTGAGGTGTTGTGGCAGCTGAAAGGAGAGGGCCGAGGTGAGTGAGGTGTTTATGGATAAAATCAGGCCATATTTGGTAAGTCTACCCAGACGACGAAAACGATTGATTCAGGTTGCTACAGATATTTTTTTGGTGTGGGTTGCCCTTTGGCTTGCCTTCATTGTTCGTTTGGGCATCGACGACATGTACAACCCCTTGAGGGCCCACTTTTGGCTCTTCGTTGCTGCTCCAGTTATTGCCATTCCTTTATTTATCCGTTTTGGCATGTACCGAGCCGTAATGCGCTATTTCGGCAATGACGCGCTCATCGCTATTATCAAGGCCGTCAGTTTGTCGTCACTGATTCTAGCGGTAGTGGTTTATTGGTACAGCAATCACCAAGCCGTCGTCCCACGTTCAATCATCTTCAATTATTGGTGGTTAAGCCTCGTCATCATCGGCGGCCTGCGCCTGTGTATGCGCCAATACTTCATGGGCGACTGGTTCGCCGGCGCTCATCATGTACCGTTTAGCAACCGCGATGACGGCCTGACCAAGGTGGCGATCTACGGCGCTGGCGTCGCTGGCAATCAGTTGGTTGCTGCGCTTCGTATGGGCCGGGTCATGCGCCCGGTGGCGTTCATCGATGATGATTCGGGCATCGCTGATCGTGCGATTGCCGGTTTGCAGGTCTATAAACCCAAGCATATCCAGCAGATGATCGATGAGACGGGCGCTCAGGAAATCCTTCTAGCGCTACCGTCGTCTACCCGTGCACGTCGTCGGGAAATTCTGACGTTTCTAGAGCGTTTCCCACTACACATCCGAAGCGTCCCGAATTTCACCGACCTGGCCAGTGGTCGGGTAAAGGTCGAAGATATTCAGGAAGTTGACATCGCCGACTTGCTCGGGCGTGATTCGGTGCCGGCACAGCCTGATTTGCTAGAGCGTTGTATTAAGGGCAAGACGGTCATGGTGACCGGCGCTGGCGGATCAATCGGCGCGGAGCTTTGTCGGCAGATTTTTACACTGGGTCCCACCACGCTTTTGCTGTTCGATCACAGCGAGTTCAACCTTTACAGCATTCTGACAGAGTTGGAGCAGCGCGGCTGTCGCGAGTCGGTTCCTGTGCAGCTGTTGCCGATCCTCGGCTCCATCCGACATCAAGACAAACTGCTGGATGTGATGAAAACCTGGGGCGTAGACACGGTTTATCACGCAGCGGCGTATAAGCATGTGCCTATGGTTGAGCACAATATCGCCGAGGGCGTGCTGAACAACGTCATCGGTACGCTTAACACTGCGCAGGCAGCGTTGCAGTCGGGCGTTTCCAACTTTGTGCTTGTTTCAACTGATAAGGCAGTTCGTCCGACCAATGTCATGGGCAGCACCAAGCGTCTTGCGGAGTTGACACTTCAGGCCTTGAGTCGCGAGATCGCCCCGGTTCTGTTCGGCGACAAGGCCAATGTATCCCGGGTCAACAAGACCCGTTTCACCATGGTTCGTTTTGGTAATGTGCTGGGCTCGTCCGGTTCTGTGATTCCGCTGTTCCACAGTCAGATCAAGGCAGGTGGGCCGTTAACGGTTACTCACCCAAAAATCACCCGTTATTTCATGACCATCCCGGAAGCTGCGCAATTGGTAATCCAGGCGGGTTCCATGGGGCAGGGCGGTGATGTGTTTGTTCTCGACATGGGCGAGCCAGTGAAAATCGTCGAACTGGCAGAGAAAATGATCCATCTGTCTGGTTTGAGCGTTCGTTCGGAGAAAAACCTGCAAGGCGATATCTCGATCGAATTCACCGGTCTGCGTCCTGGCGAGAAGCTTTACGAGGAGTTGCTGATTGGCGACAACGTATCGGCAACGCAGCATCCGATGATCATGAGCGCCAACGAGGATCACCTGCCGTGGGATGTGCTTAAAGGCCGTTTGCGCGAGTTGTTGGTTGCCGTCGATGAGGACGATTACACACGTGTCCGTCAGCTTCTGCGCGACACCGTCAGCGGCTACACCCCCGATGGCGATATCGTTGACTGGATCTACCAGCAACGTCGCCACGAGCCCTGATTGTTTCACATCCCGTAACGGACACATTTTTGACAGGCTCCACACATCGCCTAAGTTTGAGAGGCAGCTTCGGAAAAGCTGCTTTCTCAATCGATGTCATGGAGCGTCAATTATGCGTACTGGTCTTTTCTCCTCTCTGATTTTTGCCCTGCTCACCAGCGTCTCAACCTCTGTAATTTCGGCTCCAGCGGTCAAGTCGGAGGCCGGTAATGCGCCGCAGGTACAAGCGGTTTCCCAAGCGGTGCAGAGCAGCAAGGTCGATTTGAACATGGCGGATGCATCTACCTTGCAACGTGAGTTGGCGGGTATTGGTGAAGCCAAAGCCAACGCGATTGTTGCGTATCGCGAAACTAACGGGGCGTTCGCATCGGTGGACGAGTTGCTGGAAGTGAAGGGCATCGGTAAGGCGATTCTGGATCGCAATCGCGACAAGCTGGAAGTGAACTAAGCTGATTATTCAACGCCAAGGGGCCGGTCATTGACCGGCCTTTTTTATTTGTCGCGGGTGCTGGGGAGGAATTGCCTTCCGTCGGCGTCATGAAAATTATGTCTATCATATTCAAATTAAATTATGTCTATAATAAATACGTTCCCCATTCAGGCGCCCTAAGACCCAGGCGCCTGGCCCTCGCCCTCAAGCATCCCCCAGGAGCACAGTCATGAATTCTGCCCAATCCAAAGGCACAGCCCTCGTCACCGGTGCTTCTTCCGGCATCGGCGCGGTTTACGCGCAGCGTCTGGCTTCACGCGGTTTTGATCTGTTGCTGGTGGCTCGCGATCAACAACGGTTGGACGATGCGGCCAACAAGTTGCGCGCCGAATATGGCGTTCAGGTCGAGGTGCTCAAGGCGGACCTGACGCAGAAGGACGACGTGCTCAAACTCGAGCAACGTCTGCGCAGTGATTCGAGTATAAGTCTGCTGCTCAATAACGCCGGTGTGGCGGCGGATGGTTTGCTGGCCAATGCCGACACCGATCAGCTGGAGCATATGATTCAGCTCAACGTCACTGCGGTCACGCGCCTGGCATCGGCAGCGGCGGCCAGCTTTGCCAAGGCAGGTCGGGGCATGATTATCAATATCGCCTCGGTGGTGGCGTTGTTCCCCGAGCGGTTCAATGCGACTTACAGTGCGAGTAAAGCGTATGTGCTAAGCCTGACTCAGTCGTTGAACGCCGAACTTGATGGCACTGGGGTCAAGGTCCAGGCTGTATTGCCAGGGGTGACACGTACCGAAATCTGGGAGCGCTCCGGTATCGATGCTTCGCAGATTCCCGCGGAGATGGTCATGGAGGCGGGGGAGATGGTGGACGCGGCATTGTCAGGTCTGGATCAGGGTGAGTTGGTCACCATTCCGTCGCTGCCGGATGCCGCCGATTGGGATGCCTTTGTCGCCGCACGTCTTGTGATGGCGCCGAACCTTTCCAAAAGCAAAGCTGCCGCGCGTTACAAATGAAGCGTCCGAATCTGCATGAGGTGTTTGCGGTATGAGTGATCGTCGAGTGGTTGTAACGGGTATGGGCCTGGTGTCTCCGCTGGGTAGTGGGGTTGAAATCGTGTGGCAGCGTCTGTTGGCCGGGCGCTCAGGGTTGCGCAATTTGCCGGAGGACGTGGTTGCAGACTTGCCTGCGAAGGTTGGCGGTGCAGTGCCGTCCGTGGCGGACGATGCCGAGGCGGGCTTCGACCCGGATGTGGCGACCCCTCCCAAAGAACAGAAGAAGATGGACCGTTTCATCCTTTTTGCGATGGAGGCGGCGCGTCAGGCGTTGGAGCAGGCAGGTTGGAAGGCGCTGACCGCCGACGCCCAGGAACGCACGGCGACTATCATCGGTTCCGGTGTCGGCGGTTTCGGTGCGATTGCCGATGCGGTGCGCACCACCGATAGTCGTGGTCCACGGCGTTTGTCGCCGTTCACCATTCCGTCGTTTCTGGTCAATCTGGCGGCGGGGCATGTGTCGATCCAGCATGGTTTCAAAGGTCCGTTGGGTGCGCCGGTGACGGCGTGCGCAGCCGGGGTACAGGCGATTGGCGACGCGGCGCGGTTGATTCGTTCAGGCGAGGCGGACATCGCGGTGTGTGGCGGTGCGGAGGCGGCGATCGATCGGGTCAGTCTGGCCGGGTTTGCAGCGGCGCGCGCCTTGTCCAGTGCCTACAACGACACCCCGGAGCGCGCCTCGCGTCCGTTCGACAGTGGTCGTGATGGCTTTGTCATGGGCGAGGGCGCAGGTCTGTTGGTGATCGAATCCCTGGAGCATGCCTTGGCCCGCGGCGCGCAGCCTTTGGCGGAGTTGGTGGGGTACGGCACCAGCGCCGATGCTTATCACCTGACCGCTGGTCCTGAAGATGGCAGTGGAGCAAAGCGCGCGATGTCCCTGGCCTTGGCTCAGGCGGGCGTTTCACCCGGACAGGTTCAGCATCTCAATGCACACGCCACTTCGACACCGGTGGGCGATCTGGGCGAGTTGGCGGCGATCAAGGCGTTGTTTGGTACGGACAACAAGATCGCGGTGACATCGACCAAATCCGCCACCGGGCATTTGCTCGGCGCGGCCGGTGGGCTTGAAGCGATCTTCACGTTGTTGGCGATCCGCGATCAGGTCGTACCGGCAACGCTCAACTTCGATAACCCGGACCCCGCTGCCGAAGGCGTGGACATTGTCCACGGTCAGGCCCGGCCGATGGCCATCGAATACGCGCTGTCCAATGGCTTCGGCTTTGGCGGGGTCAATGCCAGCGTGTTGTTCAAGCGCTGGCAGGGTTAGTCCTGTGCGTGGTTGAGTTGCTCGCGCGTGACGTCGAGTATGCGCTGGGCGAACTCGACGTCCGAGACACTGCGTGACAGCAGCAGGGCGCCGACCAGCGTCGACATGATGACAATGCTCCGGTCTACGGTGTTTTCACCGCAGAGAGTGCCTTGTATCTGTTTAAGCCGTGCATTGAGTACTTCGTCGGAGGTCGGGCTCGGCTGCCCGCGCATGCCCAGCTCCGATGACATGGTCAGCAGCGGGCAACCTTCGTGTGGCGAAGTCTTGTGCCAGTCCGACAAGTAGGCATCGATGAACGCCTGTAGCGGGCGATCCTGGGCGAACAGCTCGGCGCAGATCACGGCGACCTGATCGCCAGCGGCTTGCAATGCCTTTTCAACCAGTTCGTCCTTGGACTTGAAATGTGAGTAAAAACCACCGTGAGTCAGGCCCAGCGATTTCATCAGGGGTTGCAGGCCGGTCGCGCCGATTCCGTCACGGCGAAAGCGTTCTGAGGCTTCCTTGATGATGCGTTGGTGGGTCTGGGCTTTATGGTCCTGCGAGTAACGCATCTGATATCTCCGCATCAATGCGCCATATTAACCAATGAAAATTGGATGGTGACTGTACTTCTATTTCTAAAAAGCATTCAGATGCGTCGAACTTGGTCCAAACGAGCGGGAGTATTGGCACGAATAGTGATTACTCTGTAGCCAACGATTGTTGAACAATCCTGAGGCGATGAGTATGAACACCGGACTGTCACTGGCCGATCACATCACGTTGGAGTTGCGCGCCGAAATTATCGGCGGCCGTTTGCTGCCTGGTATGGCGCTGGTGGAAAACGATCTGGTGTCCGCCTACAACGCCTCGCGCAATACCATTCGTGAAGCCCTGCATCGCCTGGGGCAGGAAGGCTTGACCCGCTATGTGCGCAACAAAGGCGTGATGGTGCGCCGCTTGGGTTCTGAGGATGTGCGGGATCTGTTCAAGGTTCGTCGCACGCTGGAGTTACAAGCCATCAACAACAGTCGCCCGCTGCGCGATGACCAATCCGACCGAATGCTCGAAGCCCTGGAGGCAACCGAATTGGCCCGGGAGCGCGAAGACTGGCGCGCCGTCGGCACCCACAGCCTGGCCTTTCATCAACACATCGTCGGGTTGCTGCGCAGTCCGTTGTTCGATGAGTTCTTCACCAATGTCGTCGCGCAACTGCGCCTGGTGTTTTGCACCGCTCCCGATGAGTCGAGTTTTCAGGCGCCCTGGCTGGTTCGTGACCGGCAGATCCATGACTTGCTGCTCGAAGGTGACAAGCGCGCCGCCGAGGACGCGATGAGCCTTTATCTCGACGATTCCGAACACCTGCTGCTGCAAATGTTCGCCCCTTCTTCCCATCATTGATCGAGGATTTTTGTCATGTACAAAGACTATCCGGCGGCTTATCAAGTCAGCAAAGGCTCGGCCTTGCAGGTGGACAAGGCCTTCTACGAGCGGGTGCGCGATGCGAAGGATGGGCGCACGCTGATCGAGTCGTTCGAGGTGCCGATTCGCACCGGTCGCGCCTGGAACGTTCCGGCCGGGCATGTGTTCCGGGTGACGACCCCTGTCGGCCCGCAGGTGGGGGACTTCAACGTGTGGAACGCCCACGATCCCCGCGAGCGCCTGTGGGCATCGCGCACCCGGCAGTTGCAGGGCGCCCATGTCAGCACCCACGACCGGCTCTGGTCGAACCTGCCTTTTCTGCGACCTCTGGTGACCATTACCGATGACAGCCTGGCCGGTTATGGCATCGATGAACACGGCGGCCGTTTACACGATCTGCTGGGCACCCGTTGCGATCCCTATGTGAACAAAATGCTCACCGGCGAAGATTTCCATCACCACTGCCACTCCAACCTGACCCGGGCGGTGCTGCCCCACGGTCTGACCGAGTTCGATGTGCATGACGTGCTGAATATTTTCCAGTGCACGGGCCTGAACCACGACGACATGTACTTCATGAAGGCTTGTCCGGCGCAGAAGGGTGACTATCTGGAGTTCTTTGCCGAGATCGATCTGCTGTGCGCACTCTCGACCTGTCCGGGCGGCGATCTGTCGCTGGCCATGTGGGGGCCGGAAGCGCAGGATCCCTTGAGCGTCTGTCGTCCGCTGGGTGTCGAGATTTATCGGTTGGAGGATTCATTGCTGGAGGGCTGGAGCCAGCCGGAGCGGGCGGCGTACAAGGGGCTGCATGGCTTGCACATTGCCAAGGCGGACTGGGAAAAATAGTCCGGGAGCTTTGTAGGAGCGAGCTTGCTCGCGATGGTCGTAAACGATTACGCGTGTTATCTGGTTAAACGCGGCGCGCTTGAATTCATCGCGAGCAAGCTCACTCCTACAATTTCCTTATTTGATCCGTTCAGCGGTCCTGCGCATCCTTGGCGTCCGCTTCCGCATTGCGTTCAGCGACGCGTCGACGTTGTTCATCGGTCAGTTCGACCTTGTTGGCGGTGTCGCGCAACATCATCAAGCCGCCAACGATCGAACCGATTGCAACGATCAGAATCAACCAGGCATACCAGGGCATAGGACTCTCCTTAAGGGCAGGCCAATTGACGGGTTTCGCCAATCGATCGTGCTTACCACTATTGAGCGAAAGATTTCCGCACTGGTTCCATTCTATGCCTGATATGCCTTGTAGGAGCGAGCTCGCTCGCGATGGTCGCCAACGATAACGTTGGTTGGCAGGTATCCCGTGACTGGCTCAGGTTTTTCGCGAGCAAGCTCGCTCCTACAATGATCGTTTTATAGCCCTGTGAGCATCGCATCCGCCGGTGCATCGGCCCGCAGTTGCCCGGTCAGCATGAAGTAAAGGAAACCCGCTGCCATGAAACCGAGGAAAATCAACCCGATCAGCGCGTTGAACCAGGCCATGGCCACCAGGCACACCACCGCCAACACCAATGCAATGAACGGCACCAGCGGGTAGCAGGGCGCACGGAAGGTGCGCTCCAGGTTCGGTTCGGTCTTACGCAATTTGAACAGGCTGAGCATGCTCATGATGTACATCACGATGGCGCCGAACACGGCCATGGTGATCATCGCCGCCGTCAGCGTCATGCCGCCGAGGTTGATCAGGCCATCGCTGTAGATGGCGGCGATGCCGATCACGCCGCCGGCAATGATCGCCCGGTGCGGCGTCTGGAAGCGCGATAGCTTGGCCAGGGATGCCGGCAGGTAACCGGCGCGGGCGAGGGCGAAGAATTGTCGTGAGTAACCCAGGATGATCCCGTGGAAGCTTGCCACCAGCCCGAACAGACCGATCCATACCAGCATGTGCAACCAACCCGAGCTTTCGCCGACCACGCTTTTCATCGCCTGTGGCAATGGGTCGTTGATGTTCGACAGGGTGCGCCAGTCGCCGACGCCGCCGGCGAAGAACATCACGCCCATGGCGAGCAACACCAGGGTCAGGATGCCGCTGATATAGGCCTTGGGAATCGTGCGTTTCGGGTCCTTGGCTTCTTCGGCGGCCATGGCCGCGCCTTCGATGGCGAGGAAAAACCAGATCGCGAACGGAATCGCCGCGAACATCCCGGCAATCGCCGGTGCACCAAACACATCGGAACCGGCCCAGCCATTGAGGGCGAAGTTGCTGAAGCTGAAGGCCGGAGCGACCACCCCCATGAACACCAGCAGCTCAGCCACCGCCAACACGCAGACCACCAGTTCGAAGGTTGCCGCCAGCTTCACGCCAAGGATGTTCAGACCCATGAACACCAGGTAGGCGCCGACCGCCGCGTGTTTCGGATCGAGGGCGGGGAACTGCACGTTGAGGTAAGCACCAATCGCCAGGGCAATGGCCGGCGGGGCGAAGACGAATTCGATCAGTGTCGCCAGCCCGGCGATCAATCCGCCTTTCTCGCCAAAGGCCCGGCGACTGTAGGCAAAGGGGCCACCGGCATGGGGAATGGCGGTGGTCAGTTCGGTGAAACTGAAGATGAAGCAGGTATACATGGTGGCGACCATGAACGAGGTCACCAGAAATCCCAAGGTCCCGGCCACGCCCCAGCCGTAACTCCAGCCGAAATACTCTCCGGAAATCACCAGCCCGACCGCAATGCCCCACAGGTGCAGCGTGCCCAGCGTGGGTTTGAGTTGTGTGTTCATGCCTGTGCTCCCTGAACGGTTTGGAAGGTTCGGGGGAGGCGTGTGCAGTGGGCGTGCCAGTGTTGTGATGGCGGTCGTAAAGCGAGGAAAGGTGTCGTTTCGGGGATGTTCGGCGCTGTATTAGCGTATTTTGGTGCGCCAGTTGGGGGCGTTGGTGGCTGCACTGCCGTCTTCGCGAGCAGGCTCGCTCCCACAGTGGGGAGCGTTGTTCAAGCGAACGCATTCCAAATGTGGGAGCGAGCCTGCTCGCGAAGGGGACGGCAAATCCAGCACCAAGCCTCTGATTAGATGCAGAGGCTCAGGAAAAGACCTCGGCATCCTTAAGGAACGCAGCCGCCTGATCTTTCGCCGACAGTTGCGGTACTCCATCGAGTTGCCAATCGATGCCCAGGTCCGGATCGTCCCAACGAATGCTGCGCTCAGCCGACGGGGTGTAGTAGTCGGTGGTTTTGTAGAGGAACTCGGCGAACTCACTCAGTACCACGAAACCGTGGGCAAAACCTTCCGGAACCCAAAGTTGGCGATGGTTTTCGGCGGACAGGCGCACGGCGACCCATTTGCCGAAATGCGGCGAGCTACGGCGTATGTCTACGGCCACGTCGAGCACTTCACCGACCGTGACACGGACCAATTTGCCCTGGGTGTTTTCCAGTTGGTAATGCAGGCCACGCAACACGCCTTTTTGCGAGCGCGAATGATTGTCCTGAACGAATTGAGTGCTAAGCCCCGTCGCATCCGCAAAAGCCTTTGCGTTGAAGCTTTCGTAAAAAAAGCCTCGCTCATCACCAAATACCTTCGGTTCGATGATCAGAACACCGGGCAGGTCGGTGGTGATTACATTCATGGTGTTTCTCCAGCAATAAGCACGATGGCCAACATTCTTGCTCAAAGCGCGAATCGGCGCGAGGGGCGATTTTAGAACGCTCACCGTAACCCCAGCGTAAACCCACTCTTTACGCATTATTTATGCCCCACGCGAACCCTCGATCTCGCGCCTTTACAGCCTTCCTTCCGACAATAACCCCACACGCGGCAATACGCCGTAACACGGAGAACTTCCATGAGCGTTCTGGACGGGGTGTCGCTGCTGCTGGCAGTGGGGCTGTTCATTTATCTGTTGGTTGCGCTGCTGCGCGCGGACCGGAACTAGGAGCGGTTATGCACAGTTATGACTATTGGCTGATCCTCGCGTTTTTCGCGGTGGTATTGGTCCCGGCGCCGTTTCTCGGGCGCTTCTACTACAAGGTGATGGAGGGCCAGCGCACCTGGTTGACGCCGGTTCTCGGGCCGGTGGAGCGGGGCTGTTATCGACTCGCCGGGGTTGATCCGCAAGCCGAACAGAGCTGGCAGAAGTACACCCTGGCGTTGCTCGCCTTCAACCTCGCCGGTTTCCTGCTGTTGTTCGCGATTTTGCTATTCCAGGACCATCTGCCTCTGAACCCGCAGAACCTGCCGGGCCAGGAGTGGACGCTGGCGTTCAACACCGCCATCAGTTTTATGACCAACACCAACTGGCAGGCTTACAGCGGCGAAGCGTCCCTGAGCTACCTGAGCCAGATGGTCGGCCTCACCGTGCAGAACTTTGTCAGCGCCGCCACCGGTCTCGCAGTTCTGGTCGCGCTATGTCGCGGTATCGCTCGCAAGTCCACCCAATCCCTGGGCAACTTTTGGGTCGACATGACCCGCGCCACCCTCTATGGCCTGCTGCCTCTGTGCCTGCTGCTGGCGCTGTACCTGGTGTGGCAAGGCGTGCCGCAGACCTTCGCGCAATACGTGAATGCGGTGACGGTGCAAGGTGTTGATCAAGTGATTCCGCTGGGCCCGGCGGCCAGTCAGATTGCGATCAAGCAACTGGGCACCAACGGCGGTGGTTTCTTCGGCGTCAATTCGGCGCACCCGTTCGAGAACCCGACGGCCTGGAGCAACCTGTTCGAAGTGGCGTCGATCATCCTGATTCCCGTCGCGCTGGTGTTCACCTTTGGCCACTACGTCAAAGACCTGCGTCAGAGTCGCGCGATCATCGCCTGCATGTTGGCCCTGTTCCTGATCGGCGGCGCCACTTCGTTGTGGGCCGAGTATCAACCGAATCCGACTTTGAACAACGTCGCCGTCGAGCAGACCGCGCCGCTGGAAGGCAAGGAAGCTCGCTTCGGCACCACCGCCACCGTGCTGTGGTCGGTGACCACCACGGCGGCCTCGAACGGTTCGGTCAACGGCATGCACGACAGCCTCAATCCGCTCAGCGGCATGGTGGCGCTGGTCAACATGATGGTCGGCGAAGTGATCTTCGGCGGCGTTGGTGCCGGGCTCTACGGCATGTTGCTCAACGTGCTGATCGCGGTGTTCCTCGCCGGCCTGATGATCGGCCGCACGCCGGAATACCTCGGTAAGAAGCTGCAGGCGAAGGAAGTGCAATTGCTGGTGGTGACCTTGATGGTCATGCCGATTGGCGTGCTGGTGCTCGGCGCGATTGCCGCCAGCCTGCCAGGTCCTGTGGCCTCGGTGAGCAACCCGGGTGCCCACGGTTTCAGTCAGTTGCTCTACGCCTACACCTCGGCCAGTGCCAACAACGGTTCGGCGTTCGGTGGCTTCGGCGCCAACACAGCGTTCCACAACCTGATGCTGGGCCTGGGCATGTTGATTGGTCGCTTCGGTTACATCCTCCCGGTACTGGCCCTGGCCGGCAGCCTGGCGATGAAGAAAACCGCGCCGATTGGCCAGAACAGCTTCCCGACCCACGGCCCGTTGTTCGTGACCTTGCTCACCGTGACCATTTTGCTGGTGGGTGGCCTGACCTTTCTGCCGACCCTGGCGTTAGGCCCGATTGCTGAACATCTGAGCATGGGCTTCTAAGGAGTCAATGATGAATATGCCCGCTACTAAAGCCGCCGTCGTCAAGGCGCCGGAACAACCGAAAACCGCGATCTCGGCCCTCTGGCGCCCAGCGTTGCTGCAAGCGTTCATCAAGCTCGACCCACGGCAATTGCAGCGCGCACCTGTGATGCTGGTGGTCGAACTGACCGCGATCCTGACCACTGTGCTGTGCTTCGTGCCGGACACCGCGGTGCCGACCTTCGTCGCTGCACAAATTGCCGTGTGGCTGTGGTTCACCGTGCTGTTCGCCAACTTCGCCGAAGCCCTGGCCGAAGGTCGCGGCAAGGCCCGCGCCGATAGCCTCAAGGCCGGCAGCGAAGGCTTGAGCGCCCGTCGCAAAACCAGTAGCGGCACCTTTCAAGTGGTGCCGGCCGCCAGCCTGCGCAAGGGCGATGTGGTACGCGTCGAAGCTGGAGAAATGATCCCCGGCGACGGCGAAGTGATCGAAGGCATCGCCGCGGTCAACGAAGCGGCGATCACCGGTGAATCGGCGCCGGTGATTCGTGAGTCTGGCGGTGACCGTTCGGCCGTCACCGGCAACACCCGGCTGGTCTCTGACTGGCTGCTGGTGAAGATCACCGCCAACCCCGGCGAGTCGACACTGGACCGCATGATCGCCCTGGTCGAAGGCGCCAAGCGCCAGAAGACCCCGAACGAAGTGGCGCTCGACATCCTGCTGATCGGCTTGACCCTGATCTTCCTGTTGGTGGTGGTCACGCTGCAACCCTTCGCCCACTTCGCTAATGGCAGCCTGCCGCTGGTGTTTCTGGTGGCGTTATTGGTCACGCTGATCCCGACCACCATCGGCGGCCTGTTGTCCGCCATCGGTATCGCCGGGATGGATCGCCTGGTGCGCCTGAACGTGATTGCCAAGTCCGGTCGAGCCGTCGAAGCCGCAGGGGACGTGCACGTTTTGCTGCTGGACAAGACCGGCACCATCACCTTCGGTAACCGTCGTTGCACCGCTGTGATTCCGGCGCCGGGCGTGTCTGCCCGGGAGCTGGCCGAGGGCGCCTTGTTTGCCTCGCTGGCCGATGACACGGCGGAAGGTAAATCCATCGTCGAATACCTGCGTGGCACTCAGCCGCAGCCTGAGCCGGCCACCGAATTGCTGACAGCCGTGCCGTTCAGCGCTGAAACCCGGCTGTCGGGTGTTGATTATCAAGGCCGTGTTTACCGCAAGGGTGCCGTGGATTCGTTGCTGACGTTCGTCGGCCTGAAACGCGCTGATCTGGCGCCGGCGCTGTCCCGTGAAATCGACAAGATCGCCCAAAGCGGTGGCACGCCGTTGCTGGTCTGCGCCGACGGCAAATTGCTCGGCGCAATCCACCTCAAGGACGTGGTCAAGCCCGGCATCCGCGAACGTTTTGCCGAACTGCGCAAGCTGGGGATCCGTACGGTCATGGTGACCGGCGACAACCCGTTGACCGCCGCCGCCATTGCCGCCGAAGCGGGTGTGGACGACGTGCTGGCCGAAGCCACGCCGGAGAAAAAACTCGCACGTATCCGCCAGGAGCAGAACGACGGTCGCCTGGTCGCCATGTGCGGCGACGGCGCCAACGACGCCCCGGCCCTTGCCCAGGCGGACGTGGGCATGGCGATGAACGACGGTACGCAGGCGGCCCGCGAGGCGGCCAACATGGTCGACCTCGACAGCGACCCGACCAAGTTGCTGGACGTGGTGCAGATCGGCAAGGAACTGCTGGTGACCCGCGGCGCGCTGACCACGTTCTCCATCGCCAACGACGTGGCCAAGTATTTCGCGATCCTGCCGGCGCTGTTCGCCGCGATCTATCCGCAACTCGGCGTGCTGAACATCATGCACCTGAGCAGCCCGCAGAGCGCGATTCTCTCGGCGATCGTGTTCAACGCCTTGATCATCGTTGTGTTGATTCCGCTGGCGTTGCGCGGCGTGCGGGTACAGGCGGCGAGCGCGGCGGCATTGCTGCGTCGCAATCTGCTGATCTATGGGCTGGGCGGAATTCTGGTGCCGTTCGTGGGCATCAAGGCCATCGACATGCTGTTGACGGCGTTGCATCTGGTTTGATCCGTGAGCGGTGTTCCAGACGCACCGCCTTCGCGAGCAGGCTCGCTCCCACATAAGCACCACATTCCCCTGTGGGAGCGAGCC
>NZ_JBPKAM010000130.1:0-14747 GCF_051216495.1 Pseudomonas baetica
CCCCCCCCCCCCCCCCCCCCCCCCCCCCCCCCCCCCCCCCCCCCCCCCCCACCCCCTCCCCCCCCCCCCCCCCCCCCCCACCCCCCCCCCCCCGCTCCCACAGTAAATCTCTGTCGCTCAGATTCTGTCCCACTCGTCACGGGTCGAGGAGACTCTTACAATGCGCGCATCTCCCGCACCGGCCAGCCCATGGACATAGACCTCGCCCGCACCTTCCTGGAAATCGTCCGTCACGGGAGCCTTGCCGCGGCCGCCGAAAAACTCCACGTCACCCAGACCGCGATCACCGCGCGGGTACAGAAACTCGAAAGCCAACTGGGCAGCACGCTGTTTGTGCGCAATCGTGCCGGGGCCCGCCTGACGCCTAACGGCGAGGCGTTCGTGGTGTATGCCAATCAACTGGTGGAAACCTGGGAGGCCGCCCGGCGGGATCTGCCGCTGCCCGAGGGTTATCACGACGTGCTGCACATCGGTGGCGAGGTCAGCCTGTGCAATCCGCTGATGCTGAGCTGGGCTGGCGAACTGCGGAAAAAAATCCCCGGCCATGCCCTGCGCATGGAAATTCGCGACGGTGAAAACCTGCTGCGTCAACTGGAACTGGGCGTGCTGGATGCGGCACTGGTCTATCAGCCTGAATACTGGCCGCGCCTGCAGGTCGAGCAAGTACTGGAGGAAAAACTGATCCTCGTGCGCCAACCCGGTCGCCCCGAACCTTATGTGTACATCGACTGGGGCCAGGACTTCCGTCGCCAGCACGATGCTGCCCTGCCACAAAAAGCCAAGGCCGCCCTGAGCTTCAATCTTGGCCCGCTGGCCTTGCAGTACATCCTGGAAAACGGCGGCAGCGGCTATTTCCGCACCCGCGTCGTGCAAAGTTATCTGGAAAGCGGCGTGCTGGAGCAAGTGCCCAAGGCCCCCGAATTCAGCTACCCGACTTACCTGGTCTATTCCCGCGACCGTGACTCGCCAGCCCTGCAACAGGCCTTCGATCTGCTGCGCGAAGTGATCAAGACTGACGATGACTGGTCACAGCGCTGGGACCCGCTGACCTGAGTCCGGTTTGCACCGGATCATGGCAATTGTGTCCTCAAGGTTCGTCCAGCCAAAACGCCGGGATCGACTAATCTGCTGAGAATAACAATAACGACAGGTGATTGCAGTGAGGCAGACCACCGAAGCATTCCGCAGCCGTTACCGCGCCAACGTCCATCCGCTGTACAACCCATGGCTGCATGGCACCTTTGTCCTGCTGTTCGGCATCGGGGCCATGACCGCGTTCTGGAGTACTGTCCATCAGGTACAACCGCTGGAGTGGCTGGCGGTGCCACTGGCGTTGTTGTTCTTCAACTTCGGGGTGTACATGGTGCATCGGCACCTGGGGCATCACAAAAGAGCCTTTGCGCGGATGTTCTATGCTCGCCATGCCGGTGATCACCACAGTTTTTTCGCCCCCGGCCACATGACCTACGACAGCCCCCGCGACTGGCGGGTGATACTGTTCCCGGCCTGGCTGATTGTCTTACACACCCTGTTCATGACCTTGCCGGTCTGGTGGCTGCTCAAGCCGTTCGATGCCAACATCGCCGGTCTGGTAGCGGGTTGTCTGGTCCTTGGCTACCTGACCTACGAGGTGTTTCACGCCTGCGAGCATTTGCCGCCGCACAATCCGTTGACGCGTCTGCCGTGGATTCGCCAGATGCGTCGCCTGCATGAACTGCATCATCGCCGCGAGATGATGCAGGAGCGCAATTTCAATATCGTTTTTCCATTGATGGATTACCTGTTCGGCACCCTTTACTGGGAACCGGAACAGGCGGTCCCTTACCTGCCGAGGGCACCCATGACCCGCATGCAGCATCAGATCGACATCGCCGGACACCCTATCGCCGTGCTCGCTTACGCCAGCACCGTGACCCGTTGGCCCGAATGGCATCCATCATCACTCAGGATCAATGGGCAGAAGGGCCCGTTGCATGCCGGCGCGCGATTCGACGAGGACATTCGGGCCGGGGGACGTGACGGGCATTTGAGCTGGCGGGTCGACGAGTACCTGCCCGGACGCCGCTGGGTTGCCCAGGCCCATGGCGACCACGGGCTGTATTTGATTCTGACGTACGAGTGTGAAGCCAAGGGCGATGGCACACGGTTTGTCCGCACCCTGGAGTACCAGTTCAGCGGCCTGGGGATGCGTATTGCCAACCGATTGCTGCTCAAGCGGCGAATTGACGACGAGTCGGCCGCATCGATGCTGGCCTTGCGCGAAATGGCGGAAAAACACTTGGCGCTTTCAGGTGTCCGCGCGTGAACCGATTGATCAGGTTGCTGTTGCTGGTGATCGTGGCCATTGTCGCATTCCTGCTGCTGATGCCGACCAAAGTGCAACCGGTGGCCTGGGCGCCGCCGCCCGCGCCCTCCCTCACCAGCGGCGTCTATGCCGACAATCAACGCCTCAAAGGCATGGAGCGGGTCGGGGCCGCCGACATCGACGGCCCGGAAGCGCTGCTGCTGGAAAGCGATGCGCTGATCACGGGCTTACATGATGGCCGGGTGATCCGCACCAGCCTTGACGGCAAGGTCACCAAAGTCCTGGCCGATACCGGTGGCCGGCCTCTTGGGCTGGCCCGCCACCCCAATGGTTTGCTGGTGATCGCCGATGCGGTCAAGGGATTGCTGTCGCTGGACGCCCAGGGGCGCCTGGTGGCCATGACCACGACTGCCGGTGGCGTACCGTTTGGTTTCACTGACGATGTGGTTATCGACAAGCCCGGGCACTTCGCCTATTTCAGCGACGCCTCCAGCCGCTTCGGCTACGGCAAGGACGGCGACGCGATCATCGAGCATGGCGGCGACGGTCGGTTGCTGCGTTACGACTTCCAGACCGGAAAGACTACGGTGCTGCTGGATAAGCTGGAGTTTGCCAACGGTGTCGCGTTGGGCCCCGACGATGCTTATGTACTGGTTAACGAAACCGGTGCCTATCGCATCAGCCGTTACTGGTTGAGCGGACCGAAAGCGGGTACGCACGATCTGTTCATCGATAACCTGCCCGGACTGCCGGACAACGTGTCGTTCAATGGCCACGAGCGTTTCTGGGTAGCACTGTACGCACCGCGCAACGCCTTGCTCGATGCCACGGCCCCGCATCCGTTCGTACGCAAGATGATCGTGCGAGCCATGACCGTCCTGCCCAAACCGGTGGAAAAACGCGCCTTCGCCCTGGGCCTGGACCTCGAGGGCAAGGTGATCGCCAATCTGCAGGACGGCAGCAGCGGCAATTACTCGCCGATCACCACGGTGCGCGAATATGGGGACTGGTTGTATTTCGGTTCGCTGAAGGCGAAAAACATGGTGCGGTTGCCGTTGAGTACAGCACTGCAATAAACACCACAGCCCCCTGGTGGGAGCGAGCCTGCTCGCGAAGGCGGCGTATCAGTCAAATTGATGTCGGCTGACACTCCCTCTTCGCGAGCAGGCTCGCTCCCACAGGTGGGTTGTGGTGTTTTTGCTACCGCGGCAGCGCGGTGCATCAAAAGGAGATTGTGGATCACTCATGGGGCACCTCGCATGGAGCCGTTTCAAAGGACTCTGAACATTCGAGGTGCCGGTTAAAATCGTCGATCCAATCATTCAGCCACCGGTCGTCGGTGGGTCATCACGATGAATCAGGGAGACGACTGGAGTTGTTTGACGATCTTGTCCTTGACCTCCAAGCGCTTCGCCTTGAGCTTGGTCACCGCATCATCGCTGGATTTGGCTTCCTCTGCCTCCACCACCGCTTTGTCCGCCTGGGAATACTTGTTGATCAGCGAATCCAGTAACGGATCTTCGGCGCGTTTCTTTTGGATTTCTTCCTTTGAGCGTTTCAGATCCTGAAAAAGGTCGTGGGGCACCGGCATGGAACACCTCCGTTTGTTAATCGGTAGCAAACGCGACTGATTGCGTTCGCCAACTATCAGAATGGCCTCGGTTAGCCGGTTCTGTCGACCATCTGTCAGACCAGCGGCGTCCGTTCGTCGTCCACCTGTGCCGGGTCATGGCATGGGAGTGCCGACGACATCTGACAGATCGATTCGCGAGCAGGCTCGCTCCCACAATGGTGTTATTCAACCGTTGAGGACCGTGCGGATCATTTGGGTCAGCGCCTGCGGGCTGTAGGGTTTGCTCAGCAGATGGGTGTCGGGGCTGAGCTGGTGATTGCGCGAGATAATGTCTCGGGTGTGGCCTGAGGTGAACAGCACCGCCAGCGGCGGGTTCTGCACCTTCGCCCACGCCGCGAGGTCCGAACTCTTGATCAGGCCGGGCATCACCACATCGGTAAAAATCAGGTCCACCCGCTCACCCTCCAGCAACATCTGCATGGCGATGTCGGCATTGGCGGCCGTTAGTACTTCATAACCCTCTTCACGCAGTAACTCTACGGTGGAGGTGCGCACGGCTTCGTTGTCCTCGACCACCAGAATCCGTTCGTGCCCGCCCCGTTGCGGCACATCAAGGACCGTTGTTTCGTTGCCCACCGGGCGCAAGCTGCGGGGAAAATACAACTGTACCCGTGTGCCCTCGCCGACCACGCTGGACATCTCGACATGTCCCCCGCTCTGTTTGACGAAACCGAACACCATGCTCAGACCCAGCCCCGTGCCCTGGCCGTCGGGCTTGGTGGTGAAAAACGGCTCGAAAGCATGGGCGAGCACCTGCGGTGACATGCCGGCCCCGGTGTCGGTCACGGTCACACGTACATAGTCACCGGTGGTGATGCCCTTGCCCGCACAGAACGCCTGATCGAGGCTGACATTGTCGGCGCTCAGATCGAGAGCCCCTTCACCCTTCATCGCGTCACGGGCATTGATCGCCAGATTGAGCAAGGTGTTTTCCAACTGATTGCGATCGACAAACACCGACCAGGGGTCCGCAGCGGCGTTCATCCGAATTTGGAGGGTTTCCCCCAGCGCGCGCTGCAACAGTTCGCCAAGGCCATCGAAAATCTGCTGTAGCGTATAGATCGCTGGCGACAATGGCTGGCGTCGGGCAAACGCGAGCAATTGCGAAGACAACTTGGCGCCGCGTTCAACGGCGGCAATCGACGCGGTTACCCGGCGCTGCACGTTGGCATTGCCCGACTCGTGGCGCGCCAGCAAGTGCAGGTTACCGGCGATGACCTGCAATAGATTGTTGAAGTCGTGGGCCACGCCACCAGTAAGACCACCGATGGCTTCGAGCTTCTGCGATTGGCGCAATTGTTCTTCCGCTGCCAGCCGGGCTTCCACTTCATCGGCGACGCGCTGCTCCAGATTACGGGTGAACCTGAGCAAGGATTCTTCGGCGGCCTTGCGTTCGTGGATGTCGATCAACACCCCGGGGAAGCGAAACGGTTCGCCTTGTTCATTAAACTCGCAGCAACCGCTGGCCAGTACCCACAGATAACTGCCATCGGGGCGCAACACCCGATATTCGGCGTTAAAGGGGGCGGCGGTTTCCATGGATTGTTTGACTTGCTCCTGAACCCAGCTGCGATCATCGGGATGGATGTGCGCTTGGGCGATGTCCTGGGGCAGGTTGTCCAAAGGTGTCCCGTGGGGATAGGAAAACGTGCGGGCAAAACGCTCATCGCCACTCAGAACATTGGCTTTGATGTCCAGGACAAAGGAGCCGAGCAAGGCCCCGGCATTCAGGGCCAGGCGCACCCGTTCGTTGTCGGCGCGATAGGCATTTTCGGCAGCCTGACGCAGGCGTTCGGAAATCACGAATTCGGTGGTTTCGACCACCATCGCCATGACCCCGGCAGGACGCCCGTCATCGTTGGCCACCGGGCTGTAATACAGGTCCAGCCAGACGTCTTCGGGAACCCCATCGCGCAACAGCACAAGCACTTTATTGCGATAGGACAAGGTGCCGCCGGCCAGGCAGGTATCGACCACATGCCGATTGAAATCGGCGACTTCCGGCCAGCCCAGCTCCACCGGGACGCCCAACAGGTAAGGGTGTCGCCCGCCGGCAAACTTCGAATAGGCGTCGTTGTAGATCATGTTGCCGGGCCGGCCCCAGAGCATCACCATCGGCAGCGGTGAGGCGAGCATCAACTGCACCGTGCTGCAAAGGCTCCGCGACCAGGACTCAAGGGCGCCCAATTCGGTGCGGCTCCAGTCGAACGCACGAATGCGCCCGGCCATTTCGCCGCTCCAACCGGCACACCCGTGGCTATCGTCTAGAAACTGCATTGGCTGGCTCTATGTCCGGTAACTGCACCCGTTGGTTTCGAGCATGGCGGATGCCAATGGTTTCATAGAGGTATAGCTGATTCACATCAGCCCGGCTTGCACAGCCTGCATCCTGTATGAGCGAGCCTGCTCGCGATGGACTCAAGATCGCCGCGGGGTGTCAGTTTTCCCGCGTCATCGTTGACGACCATCGCGAGCAAGCTCGCTCCTACAGGGAGGGGGTTCAGCCCATTACACCTCAATCAAATGCTTGAGCGGGTTGTAGCTGGGTTTCAAGGTGGCGGCGACGTCGAGAATCGCCTTCTGGATGCCATTGAGGTGCATGCAGGTCAGTTCGATCGCCGCGCTCTGGTTGCCTGCCTCGATGTACTCGATCAGCCGCAGGTGTTCGTCGTCGCGACAGGCTTCGTGGCTATCGTCATCCAGCGCGGCAGCGTACAGCGAGGCCCGGGAAATCAATTTCTGGAACCAATCCAGCAGCACCGGGTTGTTCAGGCTGCGGGCGAGCTTGATGTGGAACTCGCCGAGCAGGTGAATCAAGCGTTCGTGATCGCCGCTTTGGTGCGCTTCATCCTCCAGCAGCAGATGATCGCGCAGGTCCTGGGTCACCGCCGTATCCCGGCGCCGACAAAGCTCGGTGACGATGCCGATCTCGATCAGGCGTCGGGTTTCGAACAGCGAACGGATCTCTTCGTCACTCGGCAGCGACACCGACGCACCTTTATTGGGCTCAGTGGTGACCAGGCCATCGGCCTCCAATTGCTTGAGCGCGGCACGAACCGACGTGCGGCTGACATTGAAAAGTTCAGCCAGTGAGGACTCGCCCAGCTTCATTCCCGGACGCAGCGAGCGTTTGCTGATCGCCTCGTAAACCCCTTGGTAGACGCGGTCGACCGTGGTTTCCAGTTTCTTTTCCGCCATTGAATGACTCCTTCAGCGCCAGTCAACCGACCCCAGGCGAATGCACAGCCTTGAAAAAGGGGGTTGCACCAGCAGATTAATCCGGGTATTTCTAAATTGCATCCAGATTTTGCATACAATAATTAGAGGAATGCACCATTATGGGTCATCCAGTTGCAATTGAAGTGCGAAACGTCTCAAAACGGTATTCCGACGATCCCGGTCTGGCCCCGGCTCTCGATAATGTATCGGTGGACATTGCCGACAACGAGTTCTTCACCCTGCTTGGCCCCTCCGGCTGCGGCAAGACCACCCTGCTGCGCACCATTGCCGGCTTCGAACATGTCAGCGACGGCGAAATCCGCCTCGCCGGCGAACCGGTCAACGACCTGCCGCCGTTCAAGCGCCGGGTCAACACAGTGTTCCAGAGTTACGCACTGTTTCCCCATATGTCTGTTGCGCAGAATATCGCCTTCGGCCTCGAGATGCAGGGTCTTGATCGCAAGCTGATTCCGCAGCGCGTCGATGAAATGCTGGCGCTGGTGCAGATGCAACATCTGGCCAAGCGCAAACCGGCGGAGTTGTCCGGCGGCCAGCAGCAACGGGTGGCTCTGGCCCGGGCCTTGGCACCGAAACCGAAAGTGCTGTTGCTGGATGAACCGCTCTCGGCGCTGGACCTCAAGCTGCGCAAGGAAATGCAGGTCGAACTCAAGCGCGTGCAAAAAGAAGCCGGGATCACCTTCATTTTTGTCACCCACGATCAGGAAGAAGCCCTGACCCTGTCCGATCGCATCGCGGTGATGTCCGCCGGCAAGATCCTGCAAATCGGTACGCCCAACGACATCTACGAGCGGCCGCAACACCAATTCGTCGCCCAGTTCATCGGTGACATCAACTTCCTGCCGGGCCATCTCAAGCGCGGCCAGCATAACGAAAACCTGTTCGTGCCCAGCGGCATGCCGGTGGAAATCCCCTGCCCGCCCCAAGGCATCGACGGCAAGGTGCAACTGGCGTTTCGTCCGGAGCGCTCGCAACTGGTGGACCCGGCGCAACCGCACCACCTGCGCGGGGTGATCGAAGCCGTGCTGTACGTCGGCACCGCCACGCTTTACCAGTGCCGCCTGAACAACGACATCAAGGTCATGCTGCGGGAAAACAACGAAGGCCTGAATCGCAATCGCGGGGTCGGTGATCGCGTGGCGGTCAATTTGCCACCTCACGCTTGTCTGTTGATGGAGGCCTGAGATGAGCGTCAGCAGCACTTCCCCTGCCCTCAACCGGGCGCTGTTGCTCAGCCCGGTGGTTCTGACCCTGTTGGCCTTGATTGCCATTCCACTGGGCATCATGGGCTACATCAGCCTGTTGCCACGCAACGTCTACGGTGGCGTCGACTGGCAGGCCGATTGGCAATTGCAAAGTTACGTGCAGCTGTTTTTCCAGGAAGGTTTCGACGGTGAACTGGAACTGAACTGGGTCTACGCCCAGGCGCTGATCCGCTCGGTGTTCCAGGCCGGTGGCACTACGGTCTTGTGCTTCCTGTTCGGCTTTCCGGTGGCGCTGTGGATGTCGAGCCTGGCACCGCGTCGGCGCAACCTGATGGTGTTGCTGATCACCATCCCGTTCTGGACCAACCTGCTGATCCGCAACTACGCCTGGCTGATCATCCTGCGTGAACAGGGCTGGGTCGCCCAGAGTCTCAATGCGTTGTTCCCTTCCGCCGGTGGCATCACCCTGCTCTACAACGATTTCGCCGTCAGCGTCGGGCTGGTCTACAGCTTCCTGCCGTTCATGATCCTGCCGATCTACTCGACCCTGGAAAAACTCGACTGGCGCCTGGTGGAGGCGGCTTACGACCTGGGCGCCAATCGCTGGCATGCCTTGCGTCGAATCATTTTGCCGCTGTCGATGCCGGGAGTGATTGCCGGTTCCCTGCTGGTGTTCGTGCCGAGCCTCGGCGCCTTTATCACCCCGGCGATTCTCGGGGGTGGCAAGACCCTGATGATCGGCAACCTGATCCAGCAGCAGTTCGGCACTGCGCGCAACTGGCCGCTGGGCAGTTCGCTGTCGTTCCTGCTGCTGGGGATTTTGCTGCTGTCTCTGGTCCTGTACGCGCTGTATAGCCGCAGCGCCGCCAAAACCCTCCGTCGGGGAGCCACCGCATGATCGCCCTGCACCTGAAAAAACTGCCGATGACCCGGGAAGTCAGCCTGCTGATCCTGGCCTACCTGTACCTGCCGATCTTCGTGCTGATCGCCTACAGCTTCAACGCCAACCGCTCGGCGACGGTGTGGACCGAGTTCTCACTGGACTGGTACGGGCGGATCCTGGCCAACCCATCGATCCAGACGGCGGCGCTGAACTCGATCATCGTCGCCGGCATCGCCACGGTCTGCGCCACGGCCATTGCCTTGTTGGCGGCGTTGGCAACTTACCGGCCGTTCTACGGGCAGAAGATGGTCGAAGGCGGGATCAACCTGCCGCTGATCCTGCCGGAGATCGTCACCGCCGTGGCCACGTTGCTGCTGTTCATGGCGCTGGGCATCAAGCTCGGTTTGCTGACGGTGATCGTTGCGCACATCGGGTTCTGCATTCCTTTCGCCTACCTGCCGATCCGCGCCCGGCTCAATGATCTGGACAAGAGTCTGTTGGAAGCGGCGAACGATCTGTACGCCAACCCCTGGCAGGTGTTTCGCCGGGTGACGCTGCCGCTGCTGTGGCCGGCGGTGCTGTCCGGTTCGGTGCTGGCGTTCGTGGTCAGCCTCGACGATTTCATCATGACCTTCTTCGTTGCCGGCCCCGGTTCCACGACCCTGCCGGTGTACATCTTCTCGGCGATCAAGGCCGGCGTGACGCCGGAGATCAATGCGATCTCGACCTTGATGCTGGTGATTTCCATCGTGCTGGTGGTGCTGGCCTTCTGGCTGGGACAGCGCGGCAAACAACAATAAGCCCGGAGACTTCCTGAATGAGCAAGAAAGTGAAAAGCCTGCGTTTTGCCGTTGCCAGTCTGGCCCTGAGTTGCTTCACCGCCTTCAGCGCCCAGGCTGCCGAGCCCAAGGAACTGTTCTTCTACAACTGGACCGACTACTACCCGGTCGACCTGCTGGCCAAGTTCGAAAAGGAGACCGGCATCAAGGTCACCATGGACGGCTACGACAGCAACGAAACCCTGCTGGCCAAGTTGCAGGCCGGTGGCGCCGCCTATGACGTGATCGTGCCGTCGCAGTCGATCATGCGCACCCTGATCAACCAGAACCTGCTGCTGGAAATCGACACGCCCACCCTGCCCAACTTCCAGTACGTCAAACCGGCATTCCGCGACCCGGCCTTCGACCCGGGCCGCAAGTTCTCGGCGCCGTACCTGTGGGGCACTACCGGGTTCTCCTATGACAGCGCCCGGGTGCCTGGCGGCAAACTGGATGACTCGTGGAAAGAGTTCTTCGAACCGCGCAAGGAACTGCAAGGCCAGCTCGCCGCGCTCGATACCTCGAGCAGCGTGATCAATGCCGCCAGCCATTACCTGAACGTCGACGAATGCACGGAAAACCCGCAGGACGCCAAGCGCATCCTCGAACTGCTGCAAAAACAGAAACCCTTCCTGAAGATGTACAGCTCGGACAACACCGTCGACCGCATGGCCTCCGGTGAAGTGATCATGATGCAGAACTGGAACGGTTCTACAGCGCGGGCCACCCTGCAGAAGAGCACCATCAAGTACGTGTATCCGAAAGAAGGCCTGGCGATGTTCCAGGACAACTTCGCCGTACCCAAAAGCGCACCGCACCCTGGCAACGCCAAGATCTTCATCGACTGGATGATGAAACCGGAAAACGCCGCCGCCGTGTCCAACGCCATCGCCTACGCCAACGGCATCCAGAGCGACAAGCTGATCGATGCGAAATGGCGGGTGATGGACGCGATCAACATGCCCGACGAATTCGCCTCGCGCCTGCGGCCTGAAAAGGAATGCAGCAACAAGGCGCGGGAACTGCAGGACCGGATCTGGGCGAAGCTCAAGGGCTGATCCGAGACCGAGTCGCGGCCATCGCTGGCAAGCCAGCTCCCACAGTGATTTGCGTCGATCACAAAATTTGTGAACACCCCAAACCCTGTGGGAGCTGGCTTGCCAGCGATGAGGCCCTCCCACACAACACAGAATTTGAGGTAAGCAATGACCCAATCCCGATGGCTACGCAACGTACGCCCCTACGGCGCCCCCGCCGAAGACTTGCTGATCGAAAACGGTCGTTTCACCCAGCGCCGCCCGGCCTCGACCAGCGAACTTTTGGCCACCGACATCGATGGCCAGAACCAACTGCTCACCGGTGCCTTGGTGGAAAGCCACGTGCACTTGGACAAAACCCTGTGGGGACAACCCTGGCGGCCGAACAGCGCTGGCCCGACCCTCAAGGACTACATCGCCAACGAGCGACGCATCCTGCGTGAAGTCACCACCCCTATCGCACAACGCGCAGGCGCCCTGCTGGAAAACTGCATCGCCCGTGGCTCGTTGACGATGCGCTGCCACGTCGACATCGACCCGGAGTTCGGCCTGCGCCACGTCGAGGCCATGCAGCAACTGCGGGAAAAATACCGCGACCTGATCGACCTGCAATTGGTGGTGTTCCCGCAAACCGGCCTGATCAGCCGCCCCGGCACCGCCGAGCTGATGCGCGAAGCCATGGCACTGGGTGTGGAGAACGTTGGCGGACTCGACCCTTGCGGTATCGATAACGATCCCGTTGCGCAACTGGATTTCGTCTTCAATTTGGCCAGTGAATTCGACCGTGGCGTGGACATCCACCTGCACGACAAGGGTGAACTGGGCCTGTGGCAGATCAAGCTGATTGCCGATTACACCGAGCGCTTCGGCCTTCAGAACCGCGTGATGATCAGCCACGCCTACTGCCTCGGCATGCTGCCATGGAGCCAGGTCAAACCGGTGGCCGAACGACTGGCGGCGCTGGGCATTTCCTTGATGAGTTCGGCACCTGCCGATACGGCCGTGCCGCCGTTCCTCGCCTTGCGCGAGACCGGGGTGAATGTCTGCCTGGGTTCGGACGGCATTCGCGATGCCTGGTCGCCCATGGGCAACGGCGACATGCTGGAACGGGCGATGTTGTTGGCGTTCCGTTTCGATTTAAGCAAAGACGAAGAGCTGGCGGCAGCGTTCGATGCGGCCACCGTCAATGGCGCCCGAGCGCTCGGGATTGAACGTCAGCCGCTGCAGATCGGACAGCCTGCGGACTTTCTATTGATGCCCGTACAGACCCTCGGAGAAGCCGTGGTCTCGCGGCCGGTGCGGCAGGTTTATCGTGGCGGGCAGCTGATTGCGTCCGGCGGCCAATTGTTGGAAAGCCGCTTGTGAGTCGCATCGGCTTAAAAGCTGGTTGCGTCGTTGGTTACGACGGCACGCAACACGTGCTCTGGCGCAACGGCGAAGTGGTCTTCGAGGGCTCACGCATCGTCTTCGTCGGACGCGATTATCCGGGACCGGTGGATCAGTGGATCGACTACGGCAACGCCCTGATCGGTCCCGGCTTCATCGATCTGGATGCCTTGGGCGACCTCGACTCCACGGTACTGACCCTGGACAACGGCGACGAGCGTGACATGGGCCGGATGTGGTCGGCGGAATATCTGGAACGCGGCCCTCGGGAAAGCTACAGCGTCGATGAAGAGGTCTTCAAATACCGCTACGCCTTCACGCAATTGATCCGCAACGGCATCACCACGGCCATGCCGATCACCTCGATGTATTACCGCGAGTGGGCGGAACACTACGACGAATTTGCCGCCGTGGCCGATGTCGCTGCCGAACTGGGGCTGCGCACCTACCTCGGCCCCTGCTACATGAGCGGCATGAGTTACTGGCAGGCCGACGGCGCGCTGGCCCACCACTGGGACGAAGCCCGGGGTCTGGCGGGACTGGATGCGGCCGAGCGGTTTTTCAAGGATTTCGACGGCGCCAACGGCGGTCTGATTCGCGGCGCGCTGCTGCCGGATCGTATCCAGACCTGCACGCCGGCGCTGTTGCAGCGTACGGCTGCCGTGAGCCGTGAGCTGAACGCGCCGATGCGTTTGCATTGTTGCCAGGGTTTAAGCGAAGTAGCGATGGTGGAGCAACTTCGCGGCACCTCACCGTTGGGTTGGCTACAGCAACTCGACCTGCTGACTCCGCGCAGCCTGTTGCCCCACGGCATCTACACCCGTGGCGATGACGACCTGCAACGGGTGGTGGACGGCGGCGCCAGCCTGGTGCATTGCCCCGTGGTGTTCGCCCGGGACGGCGAGGCGCTGAATTCCTTCGGCCGTTATCGAGCCAAGGGCATCAACTTCGCCCTGGGCACCGACACCTGGCCCGCGGACTTGCTGGACAACATGCGTCAAGGCTTGAACATCGCCCGACTGATGGAGGGCGGCAACACACTGACCAGCACATTGGACATGTACAACGCCGCCACCCTCGGCGGTGCCAAGGCGTTGGGTCGTGATGACATCGGTCGTCTGGCGCCGGGAGCCAAGGCCGACATCACCGTGTTCAGCCTGCGCGGCCTGCATCTGGGGCCGCTGTTCGATCCATTGAAAAACCTGGTGCTGGCCGGACGCGGCGACGACTGCGTCGCCAGTTACATCGACGGCCGCTGCGTGATGCAGGACGGTCAGGTCAAGGGTGTCGACTACCCCGTCTTGCAACGCCAGGCCCAACGTCAATTCGAAAAACTGATGCGCAGTCACAGCGACCGGGCCTTCGGTCAACCGGACTGGAAATCCCTGTTCAAACCGTCAATCCCGTTCGCCGACGACTACAGCGCACAGGCGCCATTGAGCGCCATCGATCCACTTCTTTAGAGAACGCTGCCCATGCAAAGCTTCGATTTCAGCACTCTGAGTGCGCGGGACAAATACAAGATTCTGATCGGCAGCGTGGTGCCACGTCCGATTGCATTAGTGACCACGGTCGACGGCGAAGGCCGTGTCAACGCCGCGCCATTCAGCTTTTTCAACGCGCTCTCGGCCGATCCGCCGATCCTGGCGCTGGGCGTGGAAAACTACGGCGACCACAGCCCCAAGGACACCACGCGCAACATCCAGATGAACCAGGAGTTCACCGTCAACATCGTCAGCGATGCCCTGGTGGAGGCCATGAACGTCTGCGCCGTGCCTTTTGCCCCCGGCTTCGACGAACTGACCGCCGCCGGCCTCACTGCCATTGCCGGCACCACGGTCAAATGCCCGCGCATCGGCGAAGCCCCGGTGGCGCTGGAATGCCGGCGGATGATGGCGCTGAACATCGGCCAGTCGCGGGAGATCATTTTCGGTGAAGTGCTGATGGCCCATGTGCGAGACGAACTGATCGACCCGAAAACCCTGTACATCGATCAACTCGGTCTCGATGCCATTGGGCGCATGGGCGGTCATGGCTATGCGCGCACCCGGGATTACTTCGACTTGCCGACCCGATCGTTGCAAGCCTGGACAGAGGCCCCGGGGGGTGGGGAGCGGTTTTGGCCGGTGGCTAAATAAGTCAGCATCACACGTACCCTGTGGGGGGGGGGGGGGGGGGGGGGGGGGGGGGGGGGGGGGGGGGGGGGGGGGGGGGGGGGGGGGGGGGGGGGGGGGGGGGGGGGG
>NZ_JBPKAM010000131.1:0-14537 GCF_051216495.1 Pseudomonas baetica
GGCTCGCTCCCACATTTGAAATGCATTCCAATGTGGGAGCGAGCCTGCTCGCGAAGATGGACAAATAGGCGATGAAGATTACGCGCCTGGAATAAAGTGCTTCTGCGCCGTACCCCGGGCAATCAAGCGCGAAAGGTAATCCAGTTTTTGCGCGTCCTGATCGACAAAGCGGAACGTCAGTTGCAGCCATTCGCTGTCGGGCTTTTGCTCTTGAGCGACGATGGCGTGCAGGTAACCGTTCAGACGGGCGGTTTCAGCGCTTTCGCCCTGCTCCAGGTCGAGCACGGCGCTGTCGAGCACTTGTGGCAGGGTGTCGGCACGTTTGACCACCAGCAGCGCTTCCTTGAGGCTCAGGGCCTTGATCACGCATGGCTGGATGCCGTTCGGTAAGCGCAATTGGCCCTGGCCACGCCCTCCCCCGGCTGCCGTCGCGGCGACCGGTGCCTTGACCGGTGGGCTGTTGAGCAAACCACCACGGGCCGGGGCAGCTGCCGCAGGCGCGGGTGCAGGCGTAGTGGGTGCCGCCACGGCAGGCTTTCCGCCGGTCAACGCACTCAGGGAGTCGTTGGCGAATGCCGGGCTCGCCTTGGTGTTCGTGGTGTTCATCAAAAGATCGAGCTTGCCGACCTTGTGCAGCGCCTGCTTGACCTTGGTGATCAGTTGCTCGTTGGTGAACGGCTTGCTGACGTAGCCGGAGACGCCTGCCTGGATCGCCTGGACAACGTTTTCCTTGTCGCCACGGCTAGTCACCATGACGAACGGCATGCCTTTGAGGCTGTCTTGCTCGCGGCACCAGGTCAGCAGCTCCAGACCGGACATTTCCGGCATTTCCCAGTCGCACAGGACCAAGTCGAACGCTTCCCGGGCCAGCAGGGCCTGCGCCTTTCTGCCGTTGACCGCGTCTTCGATGCGCATACCCGGGAAATAATTACGCAGGCATTTTTTCACCAGGTCACGAATGAACGAGGCATCGTCCACGACCAACACACTGACCTTACTCATCCATCACCCCTTTAAAAAATCCCGGCAAGCATACCGCCTTACTGATGGCACTTTGCCAAAAACCTTCAGTCACGCCGGGACTTTTCGTTCGCGGGTGCTGCTTTTCGAATTCGTAAGCCACCAACAAAAACGCCCGGCCAAAGGGCCGGGCGCGTCCTGGGGGCAACCTTACTTATCGTCAGCTTTGCCCGGAACATTAGCGGTTTCACCGCTTGTTCCTTCAACTTCTTCTTTCATGCGTTTGAGACCCAGGTGGCGTACGTCGGTGCCGCGCACCAGGTAAATCACCAGCTCCGAGATGTTGCGCGCATGGTCACCGATGCGCTCCAGCGAACGCAGCACCCAGATAATGCTCAAGACCCGCGAGATAGAGCGTGGGTCTTCCATCATGTAGGTCGCCAGCTCGCGCAGGGCGGTCTTGTATTCGCGGTCGATGATCTTGTCGTACTGCGCCACGGACAATGCCAGGTCGGCGTCGAAACGGGCAAAAGCGTCCAGGGCATCGCGGACCATGTTGCGCACCTGGTCGCCGATGTGGCGAACCTCGACATAACCGCGCGGCGCTTCGCCTTCTTCGCACAACTGGATGGCGCGACGGGCGATCTTGGTCGCTTCATCACCGATGCGCTCCAGGTCGATCACCGATTTGGAAATGCTGATGATCAGGCGCAAGTCGGATGCCGCCGGCTGACGACGGGCCAGGATGCGCAGGCATTCTTCGTCGATGTTGCGTTCCATCTGGTTGATCTGGTCGTCGATCTCGCGCACCTGCTGGGCCAGGCCGGAATCGGCCTCGATCAGCGCGGTCACCGCGTCGTTGACCTGCTTCTCGACCAGCCCGCCCATGGCCAGGAGGTGGCTGCGCACTTCCTCAAGCTCAGCGTTGAACTGCTGGGAGATGTGATGGGTAAGGCCTTCTTTACTAATCATCTGTTTCGCTCCGCGAAAGTTGCAAGCTTCAAGCTGCAAGCTTCAAGCAGTTATGTATAAGTCCTGATATCGCACCGCTTCTTTCTTGCCGCTTGCAGCTTGACGCTTGCGGCTGTGCGGCTAGCCGTACCGTCCAGTGATGTAGTCTTCGGTCTGCTTCTTCGCCGGATTGGTAAACAGTGTGTCGGTGTCGCCGAATTCCACCAGTTTGCCCATGTACATGAACGCCGTGTAGTCGGAAACCCGCGCGGCCTGCTGCATGTTGTGGGTCACGATCACAATGGTGAACTTGGATTTCAGTTCGTAGATCAGCTCTTCGACTTTCAGCGTGGAGATCGGGTCGAGTGCCGAGCACGGTTCGTCGAGCAGCAAGACTTCCGGCTCCACGGCGATGGTGCGGGCAATCACCAGACGCTGCTGCTGACCACCGGACAGACCCAGTGCCGACTCGTGCAAACGGTCTTTGACTTCATCCCACAGCGCCGCGCCTTTCAACGCCCACTCAACGGCTTCGTCGAGCACACGCTTTTTGTTGATGCCCTGGATGCGCAGGCCGTAGACCACGTTCTCGTAGATGGTTTTCGGGAACGGGTTTGGCTTCTGGAACACCATACCGACGCGACGACGCAGCTCGGCCACGTCTTCGCCCTTGCGGTAAATGTTGTTGCCATACAGGTTGATCGCGCCTTCGACACGGCAGCCATCGACCAGGTCGTTCATGCGGTTGAAGGTGCGCAGCAGGGTCGATTTACCGCAGCCGGACGGGCCGATGAAGGCGGTCACGCGCTGCTTCGGAATGTTCATGCTGACGTCGTACAGCGCTTGTTTCTCGCCGTAGAACAGGCTCAGGCCCGGCACTTCGATGGCCACGGTTTCCTGCTCGAGGCTCAGGCTCTGTTTGTCGCGACCCAAGGCCGACATGTTGATGCCGTGGGTATGTGCTTCGTGCTGCATGGGAGGCTCCCTGTGCTAACAAATTCGGTTCAATTTTTGTGGGAGCCAGCCCTGCTGGCGATTCAGGCAACGCGGTGCATTTGTAAAACCGCGGTGATGCCATCGCCAGCAGGCTGGCTCCCACTTAAGAAATCAGCTATCCAGCGCCTTGTACTTCTCGCGCAGGTGGTTGCGGATATAAACGGCCGACAGGTTGAGGACGGCGATCACCAGCACCAGCAACAGCGCCGTGGCGTATACCAGCGGTCGCGCAGCTTCAACGTTAGGGCTCTGGAAGCCGACGTCATAAATGTGGAAGCCCAGGTGCATGATCTTCTGGTCCAGGTGCAGATACGGGTAGTTGCCGTCCACTGGCAGCGACGGCGCCAGTTTCACCACACCTACCAGCATCAGCGGTGCCACTTCACCCGCAGCACGGGCTACCGCGAGGATCATGCCGGTCATCATCGCCGGGCTGGCCATTGGCAATACGATCTTCCACAGGGTTTCAGCCTTGGTCGCGCCGAGGGCCAACGAGCCTTCACGCACGGTGCGAGGAATCCGCGCCAGGCCTTCTTCGGTGGCCACGATCACCACCGGCACCGCCAGCAGCGCCAAGGTCAACGAAGCCCACAGCAGACCCGGCGTACCGAAAGTCGGCGCCGGCAAGGCTTCAGGGAAGAACAGACGGTCGAGCGAGCCGCCCAGCACATAGACGAAGAAGCCAAGGCCGAACACGCCGTACACGATGGCTGGAACACCCGCCAGGTTGTTCACTGCGATGCGGATCACCCGGGTCAGGGTGTTCTGCTTGGCGTATTCACGCAGGTAGACCGCTGCCAGCACGCCGAACGGGGTCACGATCATCGCCATGATCAACGTCATCATCACGGTGCCGAAGATCGCCGGGAAAATCCCGCCTTCGGTGTTCGCTTCACGCGGGTCGTCGCTCAGGAATTCCCAGACCTTGCTGAAATAGAAACCGACTTTGGTGAAGGTGCCCATGGCGTTCGGCTGATAGGCGTGAACCACTTTGCCGAGGCTGATTTCGACTTCCTTGCCGTTGGCATCACGGGCGGTCAGGCTGTCGCGGTTGAACTGCGCGTGCAGATCGCCCAGACGCGCCTCGATGTCCTGATAGCGGGCATTGAGCTCGGCGCGCTCGGATTCCATGTCCGCCTGTGCGGCCGGGTCGAGTTTGCCTTCCAGTTCCAGTTTGCGACCGTGCAGACGAATGCGCTCGAGACCGGCGTTGATCGCGCCGATGTCGACTTTTTCCAGAGTCTTGAGTTGCGCGGCCAGCTGATTCACGCGGTTGATCCGCGCTTGCAGCTCCGGCCATGCAGCTTCACCTTCGGCGATAACCTTGCCGTCTTGCTTGACGTTGACCAGGTAGCCGTAGAAGTTGCCCCATTCGCGACGCTCCAGCGCCATCAGTTCGACCGGGGTCGTCTGGTTAGTTAGCCACTCGCCGACGACCCAGGTGAAGTCGTTGCCGTTCAGGTCACGGTTGCCGACCTTGATCAGCTCGCGGGTCATGAACTCCGGACCTTCGTCCGGCACCGGAAGGCCTGCACTTTTCAGACGCGCGCGCGGTACTTCTTCCTTCTGTACCACTTCACCAACGACCAGGTGCTGGCCTTGGCCCGGCACGTCATAGCTGGCGTGCACCAGGTCCGCCGGCCAGAAGTGACCCAGACCGCGCACGGCAATCACCGCCAGCAGGCCAATGGTCATGATGACCGCGATGGACACCGCGCCACCGCTGATCCAGACGCCCGGGGCGCCGCTCTTGAACCATCCTTTCAAGGAGTTCTGTTTCACAGACTTCTACCTTTCTTAAAGCGACGAGTATTTCTTGCGCAGACGCTGACGAATCAGTTCCGCGAGGGTGTTCATGACGAAGGTGAACAACAGCAGCACCAGCGCCGAGAGGAACAGCACGCGGTAGTGGCTGCCGCCAACTTCCGACTCCGGCATTTCTACCGCGACGTTGGCGGCCAGGGTGCGCAGGCCTTCGAACAGGTTCATTTCCATGACCGGGGTGTTGCCGGTGGCCATCAGCACGATCATGGTTTCACCCACCGCACGGCCCATGCCGATCATCAGCGCCGAGAAGATGCCCGGGCTGGCGGTAAGGATCACCACGCGGGTCATGGTCTGCCACGGCGTGGCACCGAGGGCCAGGGAGCCGAGGGTCAGGCCGCGCGGCACGCTGAACACAGCGTCTTCGGCGATGGAGTAGATGTTCGGGATCACTGCAAAGCCCATGGCCAGACCGACCACCAGTGCGTTGCGCTGGTCGTAGGTGATGCCCAGGTCGTGGGAGATCCACATGCGCATATCGCCGCCGAAGAACCAGTTCTCCATGAACGGGCTCATGTACAGCGAGAGCCAGCCAACGAACAGGATCACCGGGATCAGCAAGGCACTTTCCCAGCCATCCGGGACTTTCAGGCGGATCGACTCAGGCAGGCGGCTGAAGGTGAAACCGGCAACCAGGATGCCAATCGGCAGCAACATCAGCAGGCTGAAGATACCCGGCAAATGCCCTTCCACGTACGGCGCGAGGAATAGACCGGCGAAGAAACCGAGGATCACCGTCGGCATCGCTTCCATCAGCTCGATCACTGGCTTGACCTTGCGGCGCATGCCCGGGGCCATGAAGTACGCGGTGTAGATCGCAGCGGCAACGGCCAGAGGCGCGGCCAGCAGCATGGCGTAGAACGCGGCCTTCAGGGTACCGAAGGTCAGTGGCGACAGGCTCAGCTTCGGTTCGAAGTCGGTGTTGGCAGCAGTCGATTGCCAGACGTATTTCGGCTCGTCGTAGTTCTCGTACCAGACTTTGCTCCACAACGCGCTCCACGACACTTCCGGGTGCGGGTTGTCCAGCAGCAACGGTTGCAGCTTGCCGCCCTGCTCCACGATCACGCGGTTGGCACGAGGCGACAGGCCGAACAGGCCTTCGCCCTCAACGACCTGATCCACCAGCAAAGTGCGGTGCGCGGTGCTGTGGAACACGCCGAGCTTGCCGGATGCGTCAAGGGCAACGAAGCCCTTGCGGCGCTCTTCGGCGGTGATTTCAACAATTGGTGTGGTGCCCATCTGGAAGGTGCGGATCTGCTTCAGGCGCTGTTCGCCATCATGATCGCGGGCCATGAACCACTGGGCCAGACCACCCTTGGAGTCGCCGACGATCAGCGAAATGCCACCCACGAGCTGGGTACTGGCGGTGACTTGGGCTTCACCGTCTTCCAGCAGCTTGTAACGACCATTGAGGCTCTTGTCGCGCAGGCTGAACACATCGGCCTGGGCACGACCGTTGACCACGTACAGCCACTGCTGGCGCGGGTCGACGAAGATGTTCTTCACCGGCTCGGTCATTTGCGGCAGATCGATGCGCTTCTGCTCGTTGGTGATTTCGCCGGTCATCATGTTTTCTTCGCTGGTCAGCGAAAGCACATTGAGTTGAGAACCGGTGGAGCCGACCAGCATCAGGGTCGAATCACTGGCATTGAGGCTGACGTGCTCCAGCGCACCGCCGGCCTCATTCACCGCGATCGGGGTCTCGCCATAAGGGTATTCAATGGCTGGCGAGATGGTCTTCTTGCCGTCTGGATAGCTGACTTTATACGTGTGACGGAACACCAGGGCCTGGCCGTTGGACAGACCTACCGCCACCAACGGGTGACCCGGCTGGTCTTCACCAATGGAGGTAACGGTTGTGCCTGCCGGAATCGGCAGATCGACGCGCTTGAGTTCAGCGCCACTGTCGATGTCGAAGAACAGCGCCTGGCCTTTGTCGGAAACCCGCATGGCCACCTGGTTCTGCTCTTCCAGGGAGATCATCAATGGCTTGCCGGCGTCTTGCATCCAGGCAGGCGTGATGGCGTCCTTGGCGGTCAGGCTCGCGCCCTGGAACAGGGGGGCAACGACGTAGGCAAGGAAGAAGAAAATCAGCGTGATCGCCGCGAGAACGGCGAGGCCGCCCACGAGGACGTACCAGCGGGTCAGGCGATCCTTGAGCGCGCGAATGCGGCGCTTGCGTTGCAGCTCAGGCGTATTGAAATCAATTCGCTTGGGGGGATTAGTAGTCATGTTGGAATTGGCCAGATCATTCATTCGCACACCCTAGCGATCCTGTATGACAGAAAGATGACAGTGCAGTGACGCAGCAAATCCCCCGCTGGCGTGACCAGCAGTGGATAGAAAATTGGAGAGGGCCGGGCTGCGGAAAATGGCAACCCTAAGCCTTTTAGAAGCGAGCTTGCTCGCGATTGCGGTCTCCCTGTCACATCATTGCTGAATGTGTCGACGCCATCGCGAGCAAGCTCGCTCCTACAGAGATCCGGGGCTAGCCCCGGATCAGGGTTTTACTTTTTTGCGACTTCAGCGCCGCCTTCTTGCAGACCCAGGTCAGCCAGTGCTTTTGCAGCAACCTTGGCTGGCAGTGGGATGTAGCCATCTTTCACGACCACTTCCTGGCCCTGTTTCGACAGAACCAGTTTCACGAACTCGGCTTCCAGCGGAGCCAGAGGCTTGTTCGGGGCTTTGTTGACGTAAACGTACAGGAAGCGGGACAGCGGGTACTTGCCGTTCAGGGCGTTTTCTTCGGTGTCTTCGATGAAGTCCTGGCTGCCTTTCTTGGCCAGGGCCACAGTCTTCACGCTAGCGGTTTTGTAGCCGATACCCGAGTAACCGATGCCGTTCAGCGAAGAGCTGATCGACTGCACGACCGAAGCCGAGCCTGGTTGTTCGTTGACGTTTGGCTTGTAGTCGCCTTTGCACAGGGCTTCTTCCTTGAAGTAGCCGTAGGTGCCCGATACCGAGTTACGACCGAACAGTTGAACCGGCTTGTTGGCCAAGTCGCCGGTCACACCCAGGTCACCCCAGGTTTTCACGTCGGTTTTAGCGCCACACAGACGAGTGGACGAGAAGATCGCATCGACCTGTTCCATGGTCAGGTGCTGGATCGGGTTGTCCTTGTGCACGAATACAGCCAGGGCGTCCACGGCAACCGGGATGGCGGTTGGCTTGTAGCCGTACTTCTGTTCGAAGGCAGCCAGTTCGGTGTCCTTCATCTTGCGGCTCATCGGGCCCAGGTTGGAGGTGCCTTCAGTCAGCGCAGGTGGCGCAGTGGCGGAGCCAGCGGCCTGAATCTGGATGTTTACGTTCGGGTATTCTTTCTTGTAGTTCTCAGCCCAGAGGGTCATGAGGTTGGCAAGGGTATCGGAGCCGACGCTGGACAGGTTGCCCGACACACCAGTGGTCTTGGTGTAGCTCGGGATAGCAGGGTCAACAGCGGCAACCGCGTTGGCGGTCGCAACGCCAGCAGCGACAAACGTCATTGCCGCCATCAAACGCTTCAGTTTCATGCCTTACTCCTAGCAGATAGGGTGTGTTAAGTCGGGGCCAAGTATCAGCAGGCCGTGTGAACACTCTATGGCTGAAATATGACAATTGGATGAAAGGCCAGTATTCGAGTTTTTTGGATGATTCATGGCGCCCCAATCGCCAGCAGGCTGGCTCCCACACTGGAATGCATTTCAATGTGGGAGCCAGCCTGCTGGCGAATGGGGCGGTACAGACGATAGGAAATTCGAAATTAACGACCCTTCTTCCAGAGATACGAACCCACCAAAATTCCAACCCCGCACAGCACTGCTACATAGTAAGCAGGCCCCATCGTGCTTTCCTTGAGCAGCAAGCTAACGACCATCGGCGTCAGGCCACCGAAAATCGCGTAGGCAACGTTGTAGGAAAACGACAGGCCGCTGAAACGCACCACCGGCGGGAACGCCTTGACCATCACATAAGGCACGGCGCCGATGGTGCCGACCAGCAGACCGGTCAGGGCGTACATCGGGAACAGCCAGTCGGGATGTTCGGCCAGGCTGTGGTAGAAGGTCCAGGAGCTGGCCAGCAAGGCGGCGCAGCCGAAGACGAAGACGCGCCCCGCACCGAAGCGATCCGCCAGGGCACCGGAAATCACGCAACCAATGCTCAACAGCACAATAGCCACGCTATTGGACTGCAGGGAGGTAGTCGGCGAAAAGTGATAGACCGTCTGCAACACGGTCGGGGTCATCAGGATCAGGACGACAATGGCAGCGGACAGCAGCCAGGTCAGCAGCATCGAAATGGCAATTGCCCCACGATGGTCACGCAGCACCGCACGCAGCGGCACCTCTTCGGCCAGGGCCTTGCGCTGTTGCAGCTCGGCAAACACCGGGGTTTCGTGCAACCAGCGGCGCAGGTACACCGAGAACAGGCCGAACACACCACCCAGCAGGAACGGGATCCGCCAGGCATAATCCGAGACTTCCACCGGGGTATAGATGCTGTTGATCGCCGTGGCGACCAGAGAACCCAGCAGGATGCCCGCCGTCAGACCGCTGGTCAGGGTGCCGCAGGCGTAGCCGATATGCCGTTGCGGTACGTGTTCGGAAACGAAGACCCACGCGCCCGGTACTTCACCGCCAATCGCTGCGCCTTGGATAACCCGCATCAGCAGCAACAGGATCGGTGCCCACATGCCAATCTGCGCATAGGTCGGCAGCAGGCCCATGATCAGGGTCGGCACCGCCATCATGAAAATACTCAGGGTGAACATTTTCTTGCGACCCAGCAGGTCGCCGAAGTGCGCCATCACGACGCCGCCCAGCGGCCGCGCGAGGTAACCGGCAGCGAAGATGCCGAAGGTCTGCATCAGGCGCAGCCACTCGGGCATGTCCGCCGGGAAGAACAGCTTGCCCACCACCGTGGCGAAGAACACGAAGATGATGAAGTCGTAAAACTCCAGCGCCCCGCCCAAGGCCGATAGCGAAAGCGTCTTGTAGTCACTGCGGGTCAGCGGACGTGCGGGTTGGGAAGGCTGCGCGATACTCGAGGGCGCTGTGGTCATGGCAAGGGCTTCTCTTATAGTCAGGTCTGCCGCCCCAACATCGCTGGCAAGGGCTCGGGCAGGACCGGCACGATAGCAAATTGTTCGAAAAAGCACATAGAGGCGCGTATTTGACAGTCAAAATGAGAACCGGACGGTCGTATCGGAGTCTACCGACCGATATACTCGCTACTGTGCAACAACTTGAAAGGGTTGCTGTGCGAAAACGCCTGTCAGGTTCATAGGCGATTTCGCAGAGTTTCCCTTTAGGCGCCTTTATGGAAAACGTGACGAACGTAGTATGTTCGGTGCTGAATCGTTTTTCCGAAGACGGCTATTCACTGAAAGACCAACGAAGAGTCACGGGTCAGAGGCACCCCCGGCATGATAGAGCTCGAACAAGAAGATCCGATCCCGCAAGGCGACCTGGCCCTGCAAATCACCGCGCTTCCCCGTGAAACCAACGGCTTTGGCGATATTTTCGGCGGCTGGCTGGTGGCGCAGATGGATTTGGCGGGCACCGCGATGGCCAGCCGCGTGGCAGGTGGCCGCGTCGCCACCGTTGCAATCGATCGCATGGCGTTTCTGGTGCCCGTGGCCGTTGGTGCGCAATTGTCCTTTTATACCCAGGCCCTGGAAATCGGTCGCAGCTCGATCAAGATGATGGTCGAGGTCTGGAGCGACGACCCATTGTCCAGCGAATGGCGCAAGGTGACCGAAGCGGTATTCGTGTTCGTCGCCATCGACGGTAGCGGCCGTACCCGCTCGCTTCCACCACGAGCCCGATAAGATAAAGAGCCTCGTTAAACCCGGCGACCGTTTTAGGGTCCATTGCAGTCCTGTTACTGATCGAGAGCTGTCCCATGAACACGCCCAACGTTGAAGCCGTGAAACTGGATGAACTGAACTGCTGGCGCATTCGCCACGGTCAGGCCGAATTGCTGGTGGCGCAGCAAGGCGCACACATCCTCAGTTATCAATTGGCCGGCGAGCCGCCAGTGATCTGGCTCAATGACGAGGCGGTGTTCAAGACCGGCAAAAGCATTCGTGCCGGTGTACCCGTGTGCTGGCCGTGGTTTGGCAACTTCTCGCGCAACCCGCAGAGCGTGCAGGCCATGCGCGTCAGCAACGAGCCGCCAAGTGCCCATGGGCTGGTACGGGCGATGGACTGGGAACTGGGCGGCATCGAAGCCGAGGGCGAAAGCCTGAAGATCGACTTCCTCCTGCCCTACCCCGAAGGTGGCCTGCCGGGCTGGCCGCACCAGGTGGACTTGACGTTGAGCATTCGTCTGGATGAACAACTGCACATCAACCTGACCAGCCACAACCAGAGTGCTGAGACAGTCACCATCAGCCAGGCACTGCACAGCTATTTCGCCGTCAGTGATGTACGCAATGTGCAGGTCGAAGGCGTGAATGGCCTGAGCTACATCGAAACGCTGGAAGACTGGAAAACCAAATCGCAAACCGGCGACCTGCATTTCACCGGCGAAACCGACCGCATCTACCTCAATCCACCGGCAAAACTGAGCATCGTTGACCCGACTTGGGAGCGTCGCATCGAGCTGACCAGTACCCGCTCGCGCTCGGCAGTGATCTGGAACCCGTGGATCGACCGCGCCGCTGCGTTCAGCGACATGGCCGACGATGGCTGGCAGCGCATGCTGTGCATCGAGACGGCGAATGTGATGGACGATGTAGTGGTGCTGGCGCCGGGTGCCAGTCATACCTTGGGCGTGAGCATCGTCAGCAAACCGCTTTAAGCAACACTGCAAAACATTGTGGGAGCGAGCCTGCTCGCGAAGGCGGTGTAACAGTCAACATTGATGTTGGATGTTATGGCCTCTTCGCGAGCAGGTTCGCTCCCACAGTTTTGACTTTCTACAGATCCGACTCTTTAACGACCCTGACTTTCGCCGCATCCAGCGCATACGCCGCGTCTGCCAGGTCATTGCTGACCTTCTCGATCTTCAGCGTGCCGGTAACCCACAGCGGCGTGTAGATATCATTGAGCTTCAAACCCTTGGGGTAACGCACCAGCACCAGCTGATTGGGCGGCGGCGGTGGCACGTGGATGCAGGCACCCGGATACGGCACCAGGAAGAACAGAGTGCTGTGGCCCTTGGCGTCGGTTTCCAGCGGCACCGGATAACCACCCAACCGGATGTTCTTGTCGTTCATCGACGGCACGGTTTTGGTCGAATACATCACCGCCGGCAAGCCTTTGCTCTGCTTCATGCCACCTTTTTCGGTGAAGGTGCCATTGGCTTCGGGGGAGTTATGGTCGATCTCGGGCATGGCCTCGAGGGCTTTCTGGTCCGACTTGGGCATCAGCTCGAGCCAGTCGGTTTCCGGCAATTCGCCGGCGTGGGCAAAGCCTGCCCCCAGGAAAAGAAGCGATAAAAGAAGACGGCGCATGGAGGTGCTCGGTAAAGGGAGGACAATAAGTCGCCGAGCATTCTAGCCCTCCCGGCCTGCGCAGCCGAGAGGACTTTGTCGCCTGGATCAGTTCTTTTTGATCAGGCCGTAGATCACCAGCAATACCACGGCACCGACCAGCGCACCGATGAATCCGGCGCCTTGACCGGCCTGGTAAATGCCCAGGGCCTGACCGCCGTAAGTGGCCGCCAACGAACCGCCGATACCGAGCAGGATGGTCATGATCCAGCCCATGCTGTCATCGCCCGGTTTCAGGAACCGTGCCAGCAGGCCGACGATCAAGCCGATAAAGATGGTTCCGATGATTCCCATGGCATTTCCCTCTGAATAGATAGGTTATGACAAAGCCTAGACAGACTTTGGCATCCTGCCATGAGAGAACGGCGGTTCCTGAATGGTTCCGCCGCTGCCACGTGAAACTATTTACTCGGCGATGAGCGCTTCGACCTTGAGGATCTGCGCGGCCAGTGTTTCGCGGTCTGCACAACGCAGGTTGGCGTGACCGACCTTGCGGCCGACCTTGAACGCCTTGCCGTAGTGATGCAGATGGCAATCGGCGATGGCCAGGACCTTCTCGGTCTCAGGCACTTTACCGATGAAGTTGAGCATCGCGCTCTCGCCGACCTTGGCGGTCGAGCCCAACGGCAGACCGGCCACCGCCCGCAGGTGGTTCTCGAACTGGCTGCACTCGGCGCCTTCGGTGGTCCAGTGCCCGGAGTTGTGCACACGCGGGGCGATTTCGTTGGCTTTCAAGCCGCCGTCGACTTCGAAGAACTCGAATGCCATGACGCCGACATAGTCCAGTTGCTTGAGCACTCGGCTGGAGTAGTCTTCTGCCAGAGCTTGCAGCGGATGATCGGTGCTGGCCACGGACAACTTTAGGATGCCGCTGTCGTGGGTGTTGTGCACCAGTGGGTAGAACTTCGTTTCACCATCGCGAGCGCGCACGGCGATCAACGAAACTTCACCGGTAAACGGCACGAAACCTTCCAGCAGGCAGGCCACGCTGCCCAGCTCGGCGAAGGTGCCGACCACGTCTTCAGGGGTGCGCAGCACTTTCTGGCCCTTGCCGTCATAACCCAGGGTACGGGTCTTGAGCACGGCCGGCAGACCGATGGTCGCTACGGCAGCGTCCAGGTCAGCCTGGGACTGAATGTCGGCGAACGCTGGGGTCGGAATCCCCAGGTCCTTGAACATGCTCTTTTCGAACCAGCGGTCGCGGGCGATACGCAGCGCTTCGGCGCTCGGATAGACCGGCACGAATTGCGAGAGGAACGCCACGGTTTCCGCCGGAACGCTTTCGAACTCGAAGGTCACCAGATCGACTTCATCGGCCAGCTGACGCAGGTGATCCTGATCGCCGTAATCGGCACGCAGGTGCTCGCCTAATGCAGCGGCGCAAGCGTCCGGCGCCGGGTCCAGGAAAGCGAAGTTCATGCCCAGCGGAGTGCCCGCCAGCGCCAACATGCGGCCCAACTGGCCGCCACCGATTACACCGATCTTCATCGTCAACAACCTCAGGCGATGCGTGGGTCTGGATTTTCCAGGACGCTGTCTGTCTGCTCAGCACGGAAGGTTTTCAACACCTTGTGGAACTGCGGGTGCTTGGCGCCCAGGATACTCGCCGACAGCAACGCTGCGTTGATCGCGCCAGCCTTACCGATGGCCAGGGTGGCGACCGGAATGCCGGCCGGCATCTGCACGATGGACAGCAGGGAATCGACGCCCGAGAGCATCGCCGACTGCACCGGCACGCCCAGCACTGGCAGGTGGGTCTTGGCCGCACACATGCCTGGCAAGTGGGCCGCGCCACCGGCACCGGCGATGATTACCTCGATGCCACGCGATTCAGCCTCTTCAGCGTACTGGAACAGCAGGTCCGGGGTGCGGTGGGCAGAGACCACTTTCACCTCGTAAGGGATGCCGAGCTTTTCCAGCATATCGGCGGTGTGGCTAAGGGTGGACCAATCGGACTTGGAGCCCATGATCACGCCAACCAGTGCACTCATCGTCGTGCCTCTTCTCTCTGGGCGCCCGCGGGCGCGTCAAAAAACAACAAGCCACGCATAGGCGTGGCTTGAATGTAGAAATGATGGCCGGACGAACCGACCGAAGGCCGCGCAGTATACCGCAATACGACAGATAAACAGCCCCCGTTGCGACCATCTGTCATACCGCGCAAAGCCCCGGTTTTATTGACTCGAAGGTCAGCGAACGGCCAATGCAAATCCCTTGTGGGGGGGGGGGGGGGGGGGGGGGGGGGGGGGGGGGGGGGGGGGGGGGGGGGGGGGGGGGGGGAGGTGGGGGGGGGGGGGGGGGGGGGGGGGGGGGGGGGGGGGGTGGGGGGGTG
>NZ_JBPKAM010000132.1:0-14451 GCF_051216495.1 Pseudomonas baetica
CAATACTTCGACACCGAAAGCGGCCTGCACTACAACCGCCACCGCTACTACCAACCGGGCAGCGGCCGCTACCTGACGCCGGATCCGGTGAAATTGGCGGGTGGGTTGAATGCCTACCAGTACACGCGCAATCCGACGGGTTGGGTGGATCCGTTGGGGTTGGCTTGCAAGTGCCCTGGTGATATTGATGCCGATGGGCCTTTTAGTGAGATTGTTCCGGGTGGTGGGTTGGCGGCGCATGAGGCTCAAGGTGGGCACCTCATTGCGAAACATATCGGTAGAACGGATGAGCAATTAGCAAATCGGCTAAAAGCAGAGCCAAACATTCCTGCCGCTTCAACATTTCCTGATCGAGTTACCGCTGAGTCAGCTTCTGCGAGAGCGTTAGCTGCAAACAAAAAAAAGATCGAAAAATTCCTTACCAGTAACAAGGGAAAGACGACAGTTAGCCATCATTTCACTCAACCGATTGGAGTCAGTATGGTCAACGGAAAAACTACCCAAGTACCCGCATCAAAAGTGCTGCTGGTGTTGAAAAAGGACGATCGACGACCTGAGGGATATTTTTTACTGACAGGATTTCCAGAATTATGAATAAAGACTTTACCGAGCTGCACGATTTCTTTGGCGCGTACTTTCATCAAGATTGGACGGTCGAGCACGATACTGCTGAGCAAGTGATTGATGCCTTTTTAAGCGAGTCTGATGCCCGAGATTTAAAGGCGGTGAAGCAAGAGCTCTACGAGCTGCTTGATCAAAAAAGGGCGGAGTTGGAGTTAAGGACGTACTTGCTGAGGGAATTGAGTTGTTACTACTGCTACTGGAATGAGTGGGAGTCAGGTGAGTCTTGGTTGCGCCATATTGCTAATAAATTGGCTTATAGCCTTGATGGTCATTGATGATAAATGGCAGCGAAATTCCCAGGCCACGTCCTAGGAGATTTCCTTCAAGTTCTAGCGGTTTCCATGAACTGGGAAAGGGGACGGATTTATTTTTAAGTAGATGCGTCACGTGATAAATATGTCCTCGTTTTTAATTTTCTTTGTTATGGGCGGTAAGTTGTGAAGAGTGCCGTTCTAATTAATTTTAGAAAAAGGAAGGTCAAGGTGCGAACTACGAAAAATCATGCAGCGGAAGATTCAAGGGCTGATGTGCAGCAGCAAATCGCTGATGGGGAAGTTCATGGCGGAAATAAAAAATGGAGAGCTGTGCCAAGCTCCAAATTTGTAAGCTATAGCGCACAGTTCAACGCTTATAATGAAGCTATGACAAGGGAGGCCAGAAAAATGTCGCGCTTCACCGGGGAAGATAGTAAGGGTAATTTGGTAGTGCGAATGGAGGCTGAAAATGCGGGTTGTGGCTATGAGCCTAATCCTTTAGATCACGAGAATCCTCGTTATATTCCAAATATGAATGCTTTTGAGATGAAATTCGATTTTGAAACATTGAAGCCGATAGCGCTTTATCCGATAGAGAAAATTTAATGTTAATGCATCCTTTTCTTGATGTCCCTTATAACCCAAGCTTAGGGCATTTTCTCGGAGGGTTTGATATATATGATCGTGAAGAAAGCCTCGGAGAGCAATTGTCGGCGTACGATCCTGAGTGCCCCTTAGATAGAGAGTTTTTGATATCTCAGTTTATTGTCAAGCGTTTCGCTGGCTTGAGCTACAGGCACAAATTTGTTTTGTTTTTTGTGCTGGGAGAGGCTCTTGATGGTGAGTCGAGCGTTTTTTCTGAAGTGTTGGAACATGATCCGATGTCTCATTCTTCGCTTCCTCCAGGGTGGGATGAAATGAAAGATCCAAGAGCGTTTTTTGAACATGTGTACGTTAAGTTATCCGAGGCGTGGGTCGATGACTTATATAAAGCAAGTCAGGAAGATTTTTTAACTTGGTGAGGCACTCGTGGTCCTGGAGCAACGTCCTAGGAGATTTCCTTCAAGTTCTAGCGGTTTTCATGAACTGGTGCAAAGTGAGTTCACCCGATAGCCTGTGGTGGTCACTGAAAATTCAGTGGTGGGGTGTAGGAACCCTTCAGTCATCGGAAACGCGTAGCGTCGAGACCTGATTTGCGGCCGTCATTTCACGTCCGTAAAATCTGTTGCGGCGGTTGTACGCGGGCACGTTTCGGCGTGGCCGGGTTCTCCGATGCTCGGTATTCCTACCCCGCGTATAGCTGCCACCCTAGCCTGTAGGAAGGCTGATGGCAGCTCCCATAATCGTCGGAGGTTAAAAATGCCAACACTTCATCCAGATCCACCCTACGAAAAACCAATCCCCCACCCCGAAACCCGCTTCATGGCGCTCACCAGCAATTGCACCGACATGCCCACCCTGTTCGTCGACACCCACGCGCCACTCGACGTTTTGACCGATGCCGCTGGCTATCGAATCCGTGCCGTCACTCAAGTACTGGAAAACCTGTCCATGCGCGGTTCGATCGAGTGTGAGTCTTTCATACTCAGTGATTTTGCTTTGCTGTGTGCCATTCCGTTGCGGGATGGGTGTGATGTGCTGGATGTGGTGGGGCGGCAGTTGCGGGGGCGGGTTTCAGGGGCTTAGTGCCTCGGGATAATCCAGGCCATTTGTATTGGCTGGGCGGGCCTCTTCGCGGGCAAGCCCGCTCCCACAGGGTTTTGTGTTGAGTTGTGGGAGCGTGGCTTGTCGGATCGCCGCACCGCCGCTATGGCTTCATTCCAGTCAGCGCTGTCCCGTCAGCCAGGCCGCTTCGGGTACCGACGCCGCCAGACTATCAATCACATGCACGCTATACCCCGGCATATTCTTCGCGTGATGTTTGGCCTGTGATGCCATCTCCGCCAATTGGCTGGCATCGATTTCGCCACAGGCTTCGGGATGCAGGTGCACCACGCCGATGGACAGGGACAGCAACGGAAACTCCTGGCGTACGCCCTGGCGGTTGGGGGCGATGAAGCAGCCGGCTTCGAGGTGTTCGTTGCGGTAGAAGCGTCGGCACTGGCTCTGGAAGTCGTCCAGCAGTTGGTTCAAACGTTTGCGCCAGTCTTCCGGACCGAGCACCAGCAGGAAGTCGTCACCGCCGATGTGGCCGACGAAGTCGCGGGACGGGTCGACGCGGTCGTTCAGGCATTGCGCCAGGCACAGCAGGACTTCGTCGCCTCGCCCGTAGCCGTAGATGTCGTTGAAGGGTTTGAAGCTGTCGATGTCGACGTAACAGATCACCGATTCGCGCTTCTGTTGCAGCAGTCGCGTGAGGCATTGCTGGATCGGCACGTTGCCGGGCAGCAAGGTCAGCGGGTTGGCGTAACGGGCCTGCTGGATTTTCAGTTCGGTGATCAGTTTGAGCACATCGATCACCCGACCCAGGCCCAGGTAGCCGCCGTTGAGGGTGATGATGAAGTCTTCTTCGATGCGTTGCCGGGCGCGGCTGGTGATCAGGCGGCTGACCTGTTGCAGCGACTGACTCATCTCGACGGCGAGGAAATCATCACTCATCAGGCGACTGATAGGCTTACGGGCAAACAGGTCCGTGGCAAACGGCTTGAGCAGGGCGTCCGAGAGCGAATGGCGGTGGACGATACCGCAAGGCTGACCTTGCTCGTCCAACACCGCCAGCGAGTTCAGGTTGGCTTGGCGCCGGAAGGCTTCGAGGACGTTGGCGGTCGGCGTGTTACGGCCCACCGCCGGCTGGTCGTTGAGCAAGGCACTGAGGTCGCTGGCTTCATCATTCAGTACTACGGCGGTGTTGTCCTGTCGCGGCATCAGGCTTCGGGCATCCCGGGGTGGATGCTCTTGAGGGCGACAGAGCAGATAGCCCTGGACCAGATCGACGCCCATTTCGGTCAGCACGGCCAATTCCTCCGGCAACTCGATGCCCTCGGCGATCACTTGCGCCCGGGAGGCCTTGGCGATTTGCAGGATCGAGCCAACAAATTCGCGCTTGAGGGCATCCTGGTGGATGCCGTCGATGAAATGCCGGTCGATCTTCACGTAATCCGGGCGCAACTCGGACCACAGACGCAGACTGGAATAGCCCGCACCCAAGTCATCCAGGGCAATGGAAAATCCCATCGCCCGGTAGTGATGCAGGGCGTTTTGCAACAACTGGAAGTCGTCGATTGGCGTCTGTTCAGTAAGTTCGATCACAACCTGGCTCGGTGGAATGCCGAAATCCTGCAGCAGTTGCAGGGTGCGGCCCGGTTGGTGCGCCGCTTCGAGCAGGGACTCCGGAGACACGTTGAGAAAGAGTTTGCCGGGCAGTTGTTGTTCGTTGAAGCGTCGGCACGCGCTCTGCCGACAGGCGATTTCCAGTTCGCTCAAGCGGCCAGCCTGGCGGGCCACGGCGAACAAGGCGATAGGGGAGTGCAGTGGGCTGTTGGACGGACCGCGACTGAGGGCTTCGTAGCCGAGAATCCGTCGCTCGGAGAGGCTGATGATTGGCTGGAACAGACTGTGCAAACCGCCTTGAGTCAGGATTGAGCCCAAGGCACTCAGCTGTTCGGTTGTGGTCATGGCGATCTCTGGCGATAAAAAAAGGACCGGGCATGCTCTTGGTAAAAGAGCACGCCCGGTCCTTTATTTCACGACAGGATGATGACTGTTTGATGACGCTCCGGGGAGCGTCAGCATTAAATTGCCATCATTTGCGGATAAACACTCAGTGCTTGGCCACCGCGGTGTTGAGCTTGAGGTAATCCAGCAGGATGCGCCCGGTCTCGCTGAGGTAGGCGTCATCTTCTGGCTTGGTCTTGTCCGGTTCTGCCGCGAGCGCGTCTTCGTCTTCTTTCTTCAGCTCTTTGAGCGGCTCTTCACCCTTGGCTTTGCGACGGATATTCTCCAAAGCAAGTTGTTTGGCTTCGATGTCGGCGTGCTGGGCACGACGCTCGGCTTCGTTGAGGCTGACGGTTTTTTCCGCCATCAGCTTCTGTGCCAGGGCCAGCTTATCGCGGATGAACACGAACTCCGCGTCCTTGGCCGTACGCACGTCATGCTCGGACTTGAGCTGGGTGATATACGGTTTGAACGGGTCGAGTGCAGGCTTGATCGCCGCGCGGATGGTGTCCCACGGCATGGCTTCCGGCAGGGCGCTTTCGCCGATTTCCTTGGTATCGATGATCGACGGGTAATCGATGTCCGGCAGTACGCCCTGATGCTGGGTGCTCTGGCCGGATACCCGGTAGAACTTGGCCAGGGTCAGTTTCAGTTCGCCATGGTTCAGCGGCTGGATGGTCTGCACGGTGCCTTTGCCGAAGGTCTGGCCGCCGATGATCAGTGCGCGATGGTAGTCCTGCATGGCGCCGGCAAAAATCTCCGAAGCCGAGGCGGACAAGCGGTTGACCAGCAACGCCATCGGGCCTTTGTAGAAGGCGCCCGGGTTTTCATCTTCCAGCACATCGACGCGGCCATCGGCGTTACGCACCAGGACAGTCGGGCCTTTATCAATGAACAGGCTGGTCAGTTCGGTGGCCTCCTGCAAGGAACCGCCACCGTTGTTGCGCAGGTCGATGACTACACCGTCGACCTTGTCTTTCTGCAGTTCGGTCAGCAGTTTCTTGACGTCGCGGGTGGTGCTCTTGTAGTCCGGGTCGCCGGCGCGGAAGGCCTTGAAGTCCAGGTAGAAGGCCGGGATTTCGATGACGCCGAGCTTGTAGTCCTTGCCATCCTGCTTGAGGTTGAGCACCGACTTCTTCACGGCCTGGTCTTCCAGCTTCACGGCCTCGCGGGTGATCGGCACGATTTTGCTGGTCTGGTCGTTAGGCGCATTGCTGGCCGGAATCACTTCCAGGCGCACCACGGTGCCCTTCGGACCACGGATCAGCTTGACCACTTCGTCCAGGCGCCAGCCCACCACGTCGACCATCTCTTTGTTGCCCTGGGCAACGCCAATGATCTTGTCGGCCGGAGCGACCTGCTTGGTCTTGTCCGCCGGGCCTGCCGGCACCAGGCGCACGATCTTCACTTGATCGTTATCGCTCTGCAACACGGCGCCGATGCCCTCCAGGGACAGGCTCATGTTGATGTCGAAGTTTTCCGCGTTATCCGGCGACAGATAGTTGGTGTGCGGGTCGTAGGACATGGCGAAGGTGTTGATGTACGCCTGGAAGATGTCTTCGGCGCGGGTCTGGTCCAGACGCGCCAACTGGTTCTTGTAGCGCTTGGTCAGGGTTTCCTGGATCTGCTTGGAGTCCTTGCCGGCGATCTTCATCCGCAGGACTTCGTCCTTGACGCGCTTGCGCCACAGGTCGTCGAGTTCGGCGGTGGATTTGAGCCAAGGGGCGTCCTTGCGGTCGACCAGCAAGGTTTCCTTGGTGGTGAAGTCGATTTTGTCGACGCCCTTGTTCAGCTCCGCAAGGGCGAAGTCCAGGCGCGCCTTGACGCGGTCCAGATAGCGTTTGTAGATGGTGAACCCGGCGTTAAGGTCGCCGCTCTTGAGGAAGTCGTCGAACTGGGTCTTCCACTTGTCGAATTCGGTAATGTCGCTGGCCATGAAGTAGCTGCGCGACGGGTCGAGCAACTTGAGGTAGCTGTCGTAGATGATTACCGAGCGCGCGTCATCCAGCGGCGGCTTGCTGTAGTGGTGGCGCTTGAGCAACTCCACGACATTCAGGCTGGCGATGACTTCGTCACGATCGGGTTGAAGCTTGTCCCAGCTATTGGCTGCGAATGAACTGCCGGACAGCGGCAAAAGGCCGATGCCGATAAAAAGGGCGAGGGCGGTGCTGGGGAACAAACGCTTCATGTTGATTCGACGCGGGGACAATTGATAACGCATATTAGGCCGTCTTTGAAGTCGCCGGTTCCACAAGGGCCGGTCGCATAATGCAAAAAGCCCGGCGCTACAGCTTCGGGCTCAGTCCAGACTCACTATGGAGGCACTGTGAAAGCATTGCAAGGCGTTGACGGTCAAGTGGAGTGGGTTGAAGAGCCAAGTCCTGCATGTGATGTAGGGCAAGTCCGCATTCGAGTGGCGGCTGCGGGACTCAATCGCGCCGATTTGTTGCAAAAGGCCGGTCTTTATCCGCCACCACCAGGGGCCAGTCAGGTGCTTGGTTTAGAGTGTTCGGGGGTGATCAGCGAAGTCGGCCCGGGCGCTTCGTGGCAGGTCGGGGATCGGGTTTGCGCCTTGCTGGCCGGGGGCGGGATGGCCGAAGAGGTGGTGGTCGACGGACGGCATGTGTTGCCGGTTCCCGACGAAATGTCGTTGGCCGAAGCCGCTGCGCTGCCGGAAGTGTATGCGACCGTCTGGTTGAATCTGTTTCAACTCGCTGCACTTAAGCCTGGTGAAAAAGTGCTGCTGCACGCCGGAGCAAGTGGAATCGGTTCAGCGGCCATTCAGCTGTGCAAGGCGTTCGGTAATCCGTGCTGGGTCAGTGTTGGCTCCGCGGATCGTCTGGCGTACTGCGAAGCCCTCGGTGCCCAGGGTGGCGTGGTGCGCACCGACGATCTGGAGAGCCTGCGCGATCTGGGACCGTTCGATGTCATTCTCGACCCGGTAGGGGGCAACTACGCGGCGCTGAACCTGAAACTGCTGGCCGGCGATGGTCGTTGGGTACTGATCGGCCTGATGGGTGGCCGCGAGGCCAAGCTGGATCTGGCGCAAGTGCTGGCCAAGCGTGTGCAATTGCTGGGTTCGACCCTGCGCAGCCGTGATGATCAGTTCAAAGCCGATCTGTTCAGCGACCTGAGCCAGCATGTCTGGCCGCTGTTTGCCGAAAAACGCCTGAGCCCGCAACTGGCCAAGACCTTTGCGATCAAGGATGCCGAAGCGGCGTTTGCGGAGTTGGCGAGTAACAAGGTGGCGGGGAAGCTGGTGCTGGTGATTGACGAAAGCCTGACGTAACCCTTGTAGGAGCGAGCCTGCTCGCGATGAATTTGAAGGCGACGCGTTTTATCAATCCTCACGCGTTATCGTTCAAGTCCATCGCGAGCAAGCTCGCTCCTACAGGGTTCTCGGTTATTTCCAGAGATGGATCGGCCAGCCGGCTTTTTCGGCATGTTCCAGCAACACCGGATCCGGGTTGACCGCATGCGGATAATCCACCTTCAGCAGCAACGGCAAGTCATTGCGTGAGTCGGAATAGAAACTCGCGCCCTCAAGATTTTCCTCTTCGGCATCCAGCCACTCCAGCAGCCGGGTGATCTTGCCTTCGCGGTAGGTCAGGGTGCCGACGGTATTGCCGGTATACACCCCGTGCGCCACTTCCAGCTCGATCCCGAGAATCTCGTCGATCCCTAAGCGTTCGGCAATCGGCCCGACCAAGTGCACACCCGAAGCGGAGATCACCAGGATCCGGTCGCCAGCCTTGCGGTGGGCGGCGATGGTTTTGGTGGCATCGCTGAAGATGATCGGTTCGATGACGTCTTCCACCCACGGTCCGACCAGATGCTCGACTTCTGCCTGCGTACGACCGATCAGCGGTTCGAGGCTGAAGGCCATGTACTCCTCCATGCGCAGCTTGCCATGGCTGTAGGCGTCCATCAGTTCATTGTTCTTGCGCATGAAAGACTCGGGATCGACCCAGCCCAGGCGACCCATTTGCTCGCTCCAGAGGGTGGCGCAATCGCCGTGGATCAGGGTGTCGTCCAGATCAAAAATTGCCAGGGCCATCAGTGCAGTTCTCTCTTCATCGTCAGCAAAGGCATCAGGCTACCTCACACAGGGCTGTCGGATCGATGGAAAGCGCCAGGCGCTGGCCATCGGGGTGCAGGTCCGCACCTGAGCGGTTGAGCACATCCACCACCAACTCCACGCCTCGGGCTTCGATCCGGTAGCGAATCACGTTACCCAGCAGGCTATGGCTGCGCACTTGCGCATCGAGCTCTCCGCTCAGGCTCAGTTCAATGGCCTCCGGACGAATCGCAATACGATGATTGACCGGCCGCTGCAGGAGTTTCGTCGCGCTTTCGGCGTCCAGCAGGTTGTAGTTGCCGATGAACCCGGCGGCGAATACATCCACGGGGGCGGTGTACAGGGTTTCGGCGTCGCCACTTTGTACGATTTTTCCCTGATTCATCAGGAAAATACGGTCAGACATGGTCAGGGCTTCCTCCTGATCGTGTGTGACGAAAATCGTGGTCAAGCCCAGTTCGCGCTGAATCTGACGGATCTGTTCGCGCAAATGCTTGCGAATCCGCGCATCGAGGGCCGACAGCGGTTCATCCAGCAGCAACAGGCGTGGCCGGGTCACCAGGGAGCGGGCGAGGGCGACACGCTGGCATTGACCACCGGACAGCTGATGCGGGTAGCGGGCGGCAAAATCATGCAGCTCCACCAGTTTCAGCACTTCGCTCACGCGTTTCTGGCTGTCGTCGGCGTTGACCTTCTGCATGCGCAAACCGAAGGCGACGTTTTGCTCGACGGTCATGTTGGGGAACAACGCGTAGCTCTGGAACACCATGCCGATCCCGCGTTTCTGCGGGCTCAACGGCACGATATCGACACCGTCGAGCAGGATCTTGCCGCCGTCTACCGGGGTCAGGCCGGCGATGCACCGCAGCAGCGTGGACTTGCCACAGCCGGACGGGCCGAGCAGGGTGACGAATTCGCCTTTTTGGATTTCGCAGTTGATGTCGCTGAACACCGTGGTGCCGGCGTAATTTTTCTGAAGATGTTGGACGCTGACATAGCTCATTCGCTTTTGTCCCTGTTCAAGATATTGGCCGCCCAGGTCAGAACCAGCACGAAGAAGAAATAGGAAATCACCAGCGCACTGGTGAAGTGACCGCTGCTGTTACGCATGTTGTTGAGGTAGACCTGCAGGGTTTCGTAACGGGTGCCGACCAGGATGTTGGCGAATACGAATTCGCCGAACAGGAACGAGAACGACAGCAGCAACGCCACCATCAGGCCTTTGCGCAGGTTCGGCAGCACCACCAGGATCGCCGCTTGAAAGGTGCTGGCACCGAGCAGTTGAGCGGCGTCCATCAGGTCGCGCAGGTTGATTGCTTGCAGGTTGTTGGTGATGGCCCGGTACATGAACGGCAGCGCTACGGTGAAGTAGCAGCCAATCAGGATCCACGGCGTGCCGACCATGGCGAACGGCCCGGAACCGTAGAGCTGCAACAGTCCCACCGAGGACACCACCGGCGGCACCGCGAAGGGCAGCAGGATGAGGATATTCATCAGCGCATCGAGTTTCGGGAAGTGGTAATGCACCACGAACAGCAGCGGCAGAATCAGCACCACCGACAATATCAGCGCACCGACGCAGACCAGCAACGATTGGCCGAACGCACTGAGAAAACGCGGGTCGCTCCATAGCTGCACGTACCATTTGAGGCTGAAACCGCTGGGCAGGATGGTTGCCGACCAACTGCTGGAAATGGAATAGATAAAGGTGCCGAGTAACGGCAGCAACAGAATGGCAAACAGCAGGTAGACCACAACCCGATGATAGATGCCGACGGCACCCAATTCAGCGCGAGACATGGTAGCTCCTCTTCAGCAGCAGCTGATGCACGATGGTCACCAGTGTCATCAACGCCACCAGCACCACGGCCAGGGCACTGGCCAGGTTCGGGTTCAGGGATATATCGCCTGAGACCATCGCTGCAATACGGATCGGCATGACATTAAAGTTGCCGGTGGTCAGGGCATACACCGTGGCGTAGGCGCCCAGGGCGTTGGCCAGCAAGATCACGAACGTGCCCAATAACGCCGGGGTCAGCACCGGCAGGCCGATGTGTCGCCAGAACTGCCAGCCGCTCGCGCCCAGCAAGGCGGCCGACTCGCGCCAGTCTTCGCGCAAGGCGTCGAAAGCCGGGTACAGCAGCAACACGCCAAGGGGAATCTGGAAGTAGGTGTAGAGAATGATCACGCCGGTTTTCGAGTACAGGTTGAAGTCCTGAATGAGCCCAGCCTGCTTGAGCATGATGGTGAAGCTGCCGTTGAAGCCCAGCAGGATGATGAACGCGAAGGCCAGGGGCACGCCGGCGAAGTTGCTGGTCATGTTGGCGAAGGCGTTGACGAAGTTGCGCAGTTTCGAGTCGACCCGGCGCAAGGAATAGGCACCGAGCACCGCGATGATGATCCCGAATACGCTGGACCAGAAACTGATCTCCAGGCTGTACTGGATCGCTTGCAGATAGAACTTCGAGCTGAAGATTTTGCTGAAATTGGCGATACCCCAACCGAACTCTTCCGATTCCAAGCTGTTGATCATCACCCATACCAGCGGGGCAATTTCGAACACGATAAAGAACAGGGCGAAGGGCACGAGGCATAGGGCAGCCAGCCATTTGCCGCGCATCATGGAGATCACTTGAGCAGCTCCCGGCATACAGGTTTGTCGTGGGGTACGCCCAGCAGTTCGCAGACGGTGCCGCAAATTTCGGTCTGTTTCGGTGCCGCATTGGCATTGAAGCTGAAGGCATCACCGAGCACGAACAGCGGCACTTCACGCTCTTCGGGCAGCAGGCCGTTATGGGAGCGATCGTTGTTCATGCCGTGGTCGGCGGTTACCAACACCTGGTAACCGGCGTCGAGCCAGCCTTGCAGGTAGTCGGCGATGACGATATCGACGGAACGAGCACTGTTGCGGTATTGCGGGGTGTCGAGGCCGTGCTTGTGCCCGGCGTCGTCGATGTTCATGGGGTGCACCAGCAGGAAATTCGGTGCATGGCGCAGGCGCAGGTTTTCGGCGTCGGCGAACAGGTGCGAGTCGGGGTAGTGATCGTTCCAGTAGAAGTGCCCGTGCTGGATCGGCAGTGTGGGGTCATTGGTATGACGATCCCGGGCCGCCACGAACGGCGAGCGGTTATACAGCTCACTGACCCAGTGATAGGCCGCCGCCGCGGTTTTCAGTCCGGCGTCGGTGGCGTAGTGGTAGATGCTGCGCTGGTTGGACAGGCGCGAGACGTTGTTGTGAACAATGCCGCTGTCGATCGGCGTGACGCCGGTCAGGATGCATTCGTAAAGCGGTCGGGACAGGGCCGGCAATGCACACTCCAGTTTGTAGAGCGCTGCGCGTCCTGCGCCGACGTAAGCCTGCAGGTGCCCCATGGCGTGGCGTGCGACGTCGTAGTTGAGGCCGTCGAGCACGACAAGGATGACGTTGTGTTTCATAGGGGCTGGGGCTCCGCAAACAGTAATTCGAAATTAACTCGGTCCACTGTGGGAGTGAGCCTGCTCGCGAAATCGGTCTGACATTCAACACAGGCTTTGAATGTTAAGCCGCCTTCGCGAGCAGGCTCGCTCCCACAGGGATTTCCATCAGATCCCGAAGTGGGTATCTAGAGCGTTATTTCATTTCGACGATGACTTCTTCGTTCCACTTCTGAGGCAAGGCCTTGGAGGTCTTCTCCCATGCATCCGCGTCCTTGATCGGCGTGACCTTTTTGTACTGCTCGTTCGGCAGCAGCTTGGCCTGTACCTCGGCCGGCAGGGTCAGGTGCTCGGCGCGGATCGGACGCGCATTGCCCTTGGCCAGATTGATCTGGCCGGCGTCGCTGAAGATGTACTCGCGGGCCAGCTTGGCGGCGTTCGGGTTCTTCGCGTATTTGTTGATGATGGTGGTGTAGCCCGAAATCACCGAGCCGTCGGACGGGATCAGCACCACGTAGTCATCCGGGTTGGCCATCTTGGCCTTGTAGCTCAGGCCGTTGAAGTCCCAGACCACGCCGACTTCGATCTCGCCTTTTTCCATGGTGGCGATGGTCGGGTTGGCCATCGACAGGCGACCTTGCTTGGCGATATCGGCAAACAGTTTCAGCGCAGGGTCGATGTTTTTCTCGTCGCCGCCATTGGCCAGTGCGGCAGCCAGAACGCCGTTGGCAGCCTGGGCGGCGGTGCTCACGTCACCGATGGACACCTTGTATTTGCCATCTTTAAGGTCGGCCCATTTGGTCGGTGCTTCGGAACCGTGCAGCAGCTTTTTGTTGACGATGAACGCGATGGTGCCGGTATAGGCCAGGGCCCAGTGACCGTCCTTGTCTTTAGCCCAGGTTGGCACCTGGTCCCAGGTGGATGGCTTGTAGGGCTGGGTAACACCCTGCTTCGTCGCGATCGGGCCGAAGGCGGCACCGACGTCGCCGATGTCGGCGCTGGCGTTGTCTTTTTCCGCGGCGAATTTGGCGATTTCCTGCGCCGAGCTCATGTCGGTGTCAATGTGTTTCAGGCCGTAGTTCTTGGCCAGGTCGGCCCAAGTGTCTTTCCAGTTGGCCCAGTCATCGGGCATGCCGACACTGTTGACCGCGCCTTCCGCTTTCGCAGCGGCTTCCAGGGTCTTCAAATCATCTGCCGCCATGGCGGCGGTGCACATGGCAATGGTCGAGCCTAACAGTGATGCCAGGAAAAACTTTTTCATTCCAAAGCTCCTTGGGTCGTGTTCAACGCTGCGATTGCGGTTTGTGGTTGGTCTAGGTCAGCAATACCTGAGCCAATCTAAGGGCCCTCGATGACACTTTGATGTCGTTCGTCGCCCGAACTGGCTTTTATTTGCCCGGCATTGGCGGGTGTCCGGTAAGCGTAGACCATCGGCAAAGGCCCGCTGGGCAAGGGACTTGGCCGGGGTATTGCAGGTTTTGAAAGCGACATTGCAGGCGACCGTTCGGTCGCTTGTCATCGCACAGTCATCTGCACTGCCTACGCTTGCAGGATGTTTAAAGAGCCGGTTTTTCGTGCGGTTCTGCCCCGTAACAGTGCTGGTCTAGTCCAGATAGGTAGCGTCGATGCGTGATGAGGCAACAAAAGCGGTAACAGCCATTGGCCAAGTGCTTCAGGAACAGCTCGATCATGGGTTGCTCGCACCGGGGAGCAAATTGCCGGCCGAACGCAAGCTCAGTGAGTTGTTCGGGACCACGCGGATCACTGTGCGTGAGGCCTTGCTGCAACTGGAGGCGCAAGGACAGATTTATCGCGAAGAACGACGTGGCTGGTTCGTTTCGCCGCCACGCCTGGCCTACAACCTGATGCAGCGCAGTCACTTTCACGCGATGGTCAGCGCCCAGGGACGAGCGCCCTCCACCGAGGTGATTTCCGCGCGATTGCAGCCGGCGTCGGCGGCGGTCTGTGCGTGGTTGCAGTTGCCGGCGTTGTCGAGCGTGATTCAGATCTGCCGTTCACGACGCATTGATGGGCGGCTGGTGCTGTACGTGGAGCACTACCTGAACCCGCAGTATTTTCCGGGGATTCTGGAGTTCGATCTGAATCAGTCGATTACCGAGCTGTATGCGCGGCACTACGATCTGCACTACGGTCGGGTGCGTTTCGAGATTGTGCCGACGGCATTGTCGGTGGATGCGGCGGCGGCTTTACGGGTGTCGGTGGGCAGTCCGGGATTGCGCATCGTACGGGTCAATTATGATCAGCATGAGCGGTTGATCGATTGTGACCTGGAGTTCTGGCGGCATGATGCGATTCATGTCGGGGTTGACGTGGTGTAAGCAGCGATACCGCGTCGCGCCCTTTCGCGAGCAGGCTCGCTCCCACAATGGATCTGCGTCATGCACAAAACCACTGTGGGAGCGAGCC
>NZ_JBPKAM010000133.1:0-14273 GCF_051216495.1 Pseudomonas baetica
CCACAATGGAATGCGGTCAACTGTGGGAGCGAGCCTGCTCGCGAAGGGGCCAGACCAGTCACAGCAATTCTCAGGCCGGCGACATTTCCTGCGCCACCCCAAGAAAAGCCGCCGGCAACCGTGCGTTTTTGCGCTCCTTGAGACAGTACAGATACTCCGGCAACAAGGGCGCATTCTCGATGGTCAGCACCCGCAGCTGTGGATCGTGGGGCACTTCCTGGCGGGCGATGAGGCTGATGCCGATGTTGCGCAGCACCGCTTCGCGGATCGATTCACGGCTGCCGATCTCCAGCAGGGGGCCGAGACTCACCCCGGCGCCGGCCAGCAACTCTTCGGTCATGCGCCGAGTGGTGGAGCCCGGCTCGCGCATCAACAACGTATGCCCGGCCAATGCGCTGAGCGGAACATGGTCATGGACCGCCAGCGGATGGCTGCGATGTACCGCCAGCACCAACGGATCACTGCCGAGCACCCGCCGAATCAACCGCGCATCCTCCAGCAACTGCGAAGACGCCGCGACATCGACCCGATACTCTTCCAGCGCTTCGAGCACCTGCTGGGAGTTACCGATTTCCACCGACACTTCCACCTGAGGCAGGCGCTCGCGGAAGGTTTTCACCAGGTCTAGGATGTAATACGGCGCCGTGGCAGCGATACGCAGCGTGCCCTGAACCTGACCGCTGTTGCGCAGGAAAAACTCGATGTCGGCCTCTTGCTGCAACAGCGCCTTGACCATCGGCAGCAATCGCGCGCCCTCATCACTGACGCTAAGACGGCGCCCGCCACGGTAGAAAAGCTCCACGGAGTACTGGCTTTCCAGATTGCGAATCTGAGTCGTCACCGTGGGTTGGCTCAGGCCGAGCTTCTTCGCTGCCAGGGTAATGCTGCCCAGGCGGGCAACCATGTAAAACGCCTTCAGCTCGGCACTCAGCACAACCATCCCTCTTCGTCTATTTGCGCAGCAGGCGCAATCCGTTGAACACCACCAACAGGCTCACGCCCATGTCGGCAAACACTGCCATCCACATGGTAGCGAGCCCGGCGAAGGTTACCCCAAGAAAGATCGCCTTGATGACCAATGCCAGGGCAATGTTCTGCTTGAGGATGCTCGAGGTCTGCCGTGACAGACGAACGAAAGTCGGAATTTTGCGTAGATCGTCGTCCATCAGGGCGACATCGGCAGTTTCGATGGCGGTATCGGTGCCAGCGGCCGCCATGGCGAAACCTATCTCCGAACGCGCCAGCGCCGGGGCATCGTTGATGCCGTCGCCGACCATCCCGACGCGATGGCCTTGCGCATAAAGGTCTTCGATGGCTTGAAGTTTGTCCGTCGGCAACAGGTCACCCCGGGCCTGATCGATGCCGACCTGTTCGGCAATCGCCTGGGCGGTGTGCACGTTGTCGCCAGTCAGCATCAGGGTCTTGATGCCCAGTTCGTGCAGTTGCTGGATCGCTTCTCGACTGGACGTCTTTACCGTATCGGCGACAGCGAATAACGCCAACGGACCGGACTGTTCGAGCAATAGCACCACCGACTTGCCCTGTTTCTCCAGTGCAAACAGCTTCTCTTCCAGTGCTGGCGAGCACAGGCCAAGATCCTCTACCAATCTATGGTTGCCCAAGTGGTAGAGCTGACCATTGATCACGCCACGTACACCGCGCCCGCCCAGGGCTTCAAAGTTATCCACAGCCAGCGGCGTCTGCTGCTTATCCACAGCTGCGCTGGCAATGGCCCTCGACACTGGATGATCCGACCGTCCGGCCAGCGCTGCCGCAATCGCCGGGGCGGTGGCGTCGGCTATCGGGTCGAGTGACAAGTAATCGGTTTGAACCGGTTTGCCATGGGTGAGGGTCCCGGTCTTGTCCAGGGCCAGATAGTCGAGCTTGTATCCGCCCTCCAGATAAACGCCACCCTTGACCAGAATGCCCTTGCGCGCCGCCGCCGCGAGTCCGCTGACGATGGTCACTGGCGTGGAGATCACCAAGGCGCAGGGACAGGCGACAACCAACAGCACCAGGGCGCGGTAAATCCAGTCGAACCACAATTGGCCCATGAACAGCGGCGGAATTACGGCGACGGCCAGTGCAAGGATGAAGACTGCTGGCGTATAGATTTTCGAAAATTGATCAACGAAGCGCTGGGTCGGCGCCCTCGCGCCCTGGGCCTGTTCGACGGCGTGGATGATTCGCGCCAGGGTCGAATGGTTGGCCCCCGCGGTGACGGTATATTCCAGGGAACCGGCCTGATTGATTGTGCCGGCGAACACCTTGTCGCCCACGGTTTTCTCCACCGGCAGGCTTTCACCGGTGATCGGTGCCTGGTCGATGGTCGAGTTGCCCGCCACGACCTCACCGTCCAGACCGATGCGTTCGCCGGGACGCACCCGCACCCGCGCGCCAAGGTCGATGGTTTTCACGTCTTGCTCTGCCCAACTGCCATCGGCTTGCAGCACCGTGGCCTGCTCCGGCGCCATCTGCATCAGACCGCTGATCGCATTGCGTGCGCGATCCAGCGAGCGCGCCTCGATCAACTCGGCCACAGTGAACAGGAACATCACCATCGCCGCTTCCGGCCATTGGCCGATCAGGATCGCGCCCGTCACCGCGATGCTCATCAAAGCGTTGATATTGAGGTTGAGGTTCTTCAGGGCGATCCAGCCCTTTTTATAGGTGCCCAGACCACCGCTGAGAATCGAGATCAGTGCGATGACCGCCACCACCCAGTTCGGTGCGGCGCCGGTGAAGTGGATCACTTCGGCCAACAACGCAGCGATGCCGGACAACGCCAATGGCCACCAGCGCTTTTTCTCGGGCGCAGGCATCGGTGCTTCCGCGCCTTGCTCCAACGGCTCGGCTTGCATACCGAGGGATTTGATGGCGTCGATGATCGGCGCGGTGCTGGCCAGGTTATGGGTGACCCCCAGCACCCTGTTAATCAGATTGAACTCCAGCTGCTGCACGCCTGTCAGTTTTCCTAACTTGTTCTGAATCAGCGTTTGTTCGGTCGGGCAGTCCATGGCTTCGATGCGGAAACGGCTCAGCCGCGCGTCGGCAGTGGGCGCGTCGTTCAACCGGACCAATGCCGGCGCTGCAGCTTTCGAAGAACAGCAGGCATCACCATGGCTGCCGTGTGCATGTGGCGTCACGGGTTTGAGTTTGTTGATATCGGGCTTGTGGCTGTGCAGGGAATCGCTCATGGGTTTTGTCCATAAAAGTGCCTGTTGCCAAGTAAAGACCCTGTAGCCACTATAGGGTCAAGCACCCATTTTTGGAGATCGTCGACATGAAGATCGGAGAGCTGGCGAAACTGACGGATTGCGCGGTGGAAACCATCCGCTACTACGAACGAGAAAACCTGCTGCCGGAGCCGGCACGCAGCGATGGAAACTATCGCGTCTACACCCAAGCCCACGCCGAGCGTCTGACCTTCATCCGCAACTGTCGCACCCTCGACATGACCCTCGAAGAGATCCGCAGCCTGCTGGCCTTTCGCGACAGCCCCCAGGACCAGTGTGAAAGCGTCAATGCGCTGATCGACGAGCACATCCACCACGTCAAGGCGCGGATCGATGGCTTGCTGGCGTTACAGACGCAACTGCTCGACCTGCGCCAACGCTGTGGCGAAGGGCCGGGGATTGATCAATGCGGGATTTTGCAGCGGCTAGAGGTGAGTGGCGGGGTTGTAGCGACGGAGGTGGAGCATTCGCATGTTGGAAGAAGTCATGGGCATTGAGGATGCCATCGCTGGCAAGCCAGCTCCCACAGGTTATGCACAAACCCTGTGGGAGCTGGCTTGCCAGCGATCACCGCGCAGCGGTGCCTGAATCAGACCGCCATCGGTGCGGTCATTGGCGCATGGTGCTCGTAGCCTTCCAGCGAGAAATCACTCGGTTCGACCAACTCCAACCACTCCGGCTGATAAACACCGGTCTTGGCGAATTCCGGCACGCGGTCGGAAATTTTCAGCTTCGGCATCGGGAACGGCTCGCGCTTGAGCTGTTCGCTGAGCATGTCCAGGTGGTTTTCATAGACATGGGCGTCGCCGATGAAATAGGTAAACCAACGCGGTGTGTAACCGGTCAGGCGACCGATCAGGCTCAGCAATGCTGCGCCTTCGGTCAGGTTGAACGGCGTGCCCAGGCCCAGGTCGTTGGAGCGGATGTAGAGGGTCAGAGAGATCTCTTTGGTCTCGACATTCGGATGGAACTGGTACAGCAGGTGGCACGGCGGCAGGGCCATTTCATCGAGCTGGGCGCAGTTCCAGCCGTGGAACAGGATGCGGCGGCTGCCCGGGTCCTTGATGATGGTGTCGACGCACTGGCGAACCTGATCGATGGCCTTGTACAACACCACGTAAGCCTGACCGTCTTCCTCGCCTTCGGCGATCTGGCGGTAGCCTTGTTTCAGGGTCTGTTCGATGGCGGCCGGGTTGCTGACCGGGATCTGCTTGTACGCTGGCCATTTGCGCCATTGCACGCCGTAGATTTCACCGAGGTCATCTTCGCCCTGACGGAACGGGTTGGCCAGCCACTGGGCGTTTTCGTTGGCGTTCTGGTCCCAGACCTTGCAGCCCAGCGCGCGGAATTCGGCGGCGTTGTTCACGCCCCGCAGGAAACCGCACATCTCGCCGATGGCCGATTTGAAGGCCATCTTGCGGGTGGTGATCGCCGGAAAACCTTCCTGCAGGTCGTAACGCAGCATCGCGCCGGGAAAGCTGATGGTGTTCACGCCGGTGCGGTTGGCCTGTTTGGTGCCGTTCTTGATGACATGGGCGACCAGTTCGAGATATTGCTTCATGAATAACCTGTGTCCTTGAACCCGCAGCTATCGCTGCGGGATTCGAATTTATACGGCGGCGGCCGGTGTTGCCGGGGCGCGGCGATACGCCAGCCAGATCAGGAGCAGACCACCCAGGATCATCGGTACGCACAGCACCTGCCCCATGGTCAGCCAGTTCCAGGCCAGATAGCCCAATTGCGCGTCCGGCACGCGGACGAATTCGACGATGAAACGGAAGATGCCATAGAACAGCGCGAACATCCCGGACACCGCCATGGTGGGTCGCGGCTTGCGCGAGAACAGCCACAGGATCAGGAACAGCGCCACGCCTTCCAGCGCAAACTGGTACAGCTGCGACGGGTGACGCGGCAATTGCGCCGGGTCGCTGAATGGCGGGAAGATCATCGCCCACGGCACGTCGGTCGGCTTGCCCCACAACTCGGCATTGATGAAGTTGCCGATGCGCCCGGCGCCCAGGCCGATCGGCACCATCGGTGCGACGAAATCCATCAGCTGGAAGAACGACTTGTTGTTCTTTTTACCGAACCACAGCGCCGCCAGCATCACGCCGATGAAACCGCCGTGGAACGACATCCCGCCTTTCCACACTTCGAAAATCAGCGTCGGGTTGGCCAGGTAGGCATGCAGATCATAAAACAGCACATAACCCAGACGTCCGCCGACAATCACCCCCATCGACATCCAGAACACCATGTCGGAGAGTTTCTCCTTGGTCCAGGTCGGGTCGAAGCGGTTCAACCGGCGGGACGCCAGCAGCCAGGCGCCGCCGATGCCGATCAGGTACATCAGACCGTACCAGTGGATTTTCAGCGGACCGATGGCCAGGGCCACCGGGTCGATCTGCGGGTAAGGCAGCATTGCGACTCCTTATAAGCGTTCAAATCTTCAAATTCCCGGGCGACGCTGTCACCCCAGGATTAAGCCAGTATTGCGCCGCGCGTCAGAGCAGATGCTTCAGACTAGAAAGTTCAGACCAACGCAGAACAGCAAAGCGGCAAACAGTCTTTTCAGCAACTTTGGCGATAAGTTATGCGCCAACCTCGCACCGAAGCGCGCAAACACCATACTGGTCAGGGCGATGCCCAACAGCGCCGGCAAATAAACAAAACCGAGACTATGGGCCGGCAACAGCGGATCGTGCCAGCCCAGAATCATGAAACTTAATGCACTTGCCAAAGCGATCGGCAAGCCGCAGGCCGATGAAGTGGCCACCGCCTGCTGCATCGGCACGCTGCGCCAGGTCAAAAACGGCACGGTCAGCGAACCGCCGCCAATCCCGAAAATCGCCGAGGCCCAGCCAATCACACTGCCCGCCACGGTCAGGCCGGCTTTCCCCGGCACGCTTCGGCTGGCCTTGGGCTTGAGGTCCAACGCCAGCTGCGCGGCGATCACCAGGGCAAAGACACCAATGATTTTTTGCAGGTTAGGTCCGGAGATCGCTTCGGCGGTCAGGGCACCGAAACCGGCACCGATCAGGATGCCGACGGTCATCCACACGAAAATCGGCCAGCGTACGGCGCCACGGCGATGGTGCTCGCGTACCGCATTGACCGACGTGAAGATGATTGTCGCCAGCGACGTACCGACGGCGAGGTGGGTCAGGATCGACGGATCGAAACCTTGCGCCTTGAAACTGAATACCAGCACCGGAACGATAATGATCCCGCCACCCACGCCGAACAGCCCGGCCAGCACACCGGCGCAGGCGCCGAGCGCCAGATAGAGCAGAAATTCCATGCTGTTTCCCCACCCAACCCCAAAACCGGAGCGGCATGGTAACGGATGCGTGGCCTCGGGCTCCACCCAATGGCGATGGATACCCGCACGACGACTGCGTAGAGTGGGCAAAAACACACAAGGACCACCTTATGTGCCTGATTGTTTTCGCCTGGCGACCAGGTCATGCCCAGCCGTTGATCGTGGCGGCCAACCGCGACGAGTTCTATGCCCGCCCCAGCCTGCCGCTGGCGCCTTGGCCCGAAGCGCCGCAGGTGTACGCCGGTCGTGACCTGGAAGCCGGCGGCACCTGGCTCGGGGTTGGCGCTAATGGGCGATTCGCCGCGCTGACCAACATCCGCGATCCCCACCGCCCCCCAGGACGCAAGTCCCGAGGTGAGCTGGTGGCGCGTTTTCTCACCGACGAATTGCCCATTGATGACTATTTAACCGACGTTGTTGCACGTTCGCCGGAATATGGCGGGTTTAATCTGTTGATTGGCAATCATCATGAACTCTGGCACTTCAATGCCCGGGAATCGGAAGCGGTGATGCTGCCACCGGGCGTGTATGGACTGTCGAACGCCGGGCTGGATACACCGTGGCCAAAATTGCTCAAGGCCAAGGCCGCATTGAGTGAGGTATTGGACGATCCGCAACCCCAGGCACTGCTGGCCTTGCTGGGCGATGCACAGCAGGCACCGTTTGCAGATCTGCCGGATACCGGGGTCGGGTTGGCAACGGAGACATTGCTATCGAGTGTGTTTATCGCCAGCCAGAGCTACGGGACCCGGGCGAGTACGGCGTTGATTGTGCAGGCCGATGGTGGACGGCATATGGTCGAAAGGAGTTTCGGGCCTTATGGCGGGCATCTTGGGGAAGTGGAGGTCAGGCTTTAACTTTTGTATGTTCTGGTCTGGCCTCATCGCGGGCAAGCCCGCTCCCACAGTGATCTTTAGTGTTCACACAATCTGTGTTTCACCCGAAAACCTGTGGGAGCGGGCTTGCCCGCGATTGGGGCCGCCGCAGTATTAGAGAGGCTTGACCGAAGCAGGGTTGATCATCCGCGCCAATCCAAGATTCTTCAGCGCCAGTTGCAGCGAACTGTGAATAACCTGCGGGTTGTCGATGGTCATCAATTCGGCCAGCATCTCCCTGGCCTTGCTCAGGTTGATTTGACGCAGCATCCACTTCACTTTCGGCAAGTTGGTGGCGTTCATCGACAAGCTGTCGAACCCCATCGCCATCAACAGCACCGCTGCCGCCGGATCGCCGGCCATCTCGCCGCAAATACTCACCGGCTTGCCTTCGGCATGGGCGTCGCGCACCACGGTTTGCAGGGCCTGGAGCACCGCCGGGTGCAAGTAATCGTAAAGATCGGCCACCCGCGGGTTGTTCCGGTCCACGGCCAGCAAGTACTGGGTCAGGTCGTTGGAACCGACCGACAGGAAATCCACCTGGCGCGCCAGTTCCTTGGTCTGGTACACCGCCGCCGGAATCTCGATCATCACGCCAACCGGCGGCATCGGAACGTCACAGCCTTCGTCACGCACTTCGCCCCAGGCCCGATGGATCAGGTGCAAGGCTTCTTCCAGTTCGTGAGTACCGGAGATCATCGGCAACAGGATCCGCAGGTTGTTCAAGCCTTCGCTGGCCTTGAGCATGGCGCGGGTCTGCACCAGGAAGATTTCCGGGTGATCGAGGGTGACGCGAATTCCGCGCCAGCCGAGGAACGGGTTGTCCTCCTTGATCGGGAAGTACGACAGCGCCTTGTCGCCACCAATATCCAGCGTACGCATGGTGACCGGTTGCGGATGGAACGCGGCGAGTTGCTCACGGTAGATCGCCAGCTGTTCCTTTTCGCTCGGGAAGCGCTGGTTAATCATGAATGGCACTTCGGTGCGGTACAGGCCGACACCTTCGGCGCCGCGCTTCTGCGCGCGAGCCACATCCGCCAGCAAGCCGGTGTTGACCCACAACGGCATGCGGTGACCATCGACTGTGACGCACGGCAGATCACGCAGCGCATCGAGCCCAAGGGCCAGTTGCTTTTCTTCCTCGACGATATCGGCGAACTGCTTGCTCAGCACTTCACTCGGGTTGGTGTAGACCTCTCCGTGATAGCCGTCGACGATCATCTGAATGCCGTCGACCTTGGAATACGGCAGGTCGACCAAGCCCATCACTGTCGGGATGCCCATGGCGCGCGCCAGAATGGCCACGTGGGAGTTGCCGGAACCGAGTACCGAGACCAGGCCCACCAGCTTGTTTTCCGGAACCTCGCCGAGCATGGCCGGCGTCAGCTCCTCGCTGACCAGAATGGTGTTGTCGGGATAAACCAGGGTTTGCTGCCGCTCTTCCTGCAAGTAAGCCAGCAGGCGACGACCCAGGTCCTTGACGTCCGATGCCCGCTCACGCAGATACTCGTCGTCCATCAACTCAAAGCGGTTGACGTGATCGGTGACTACCTGGCGCAGGGCACCCTGGGCCCACTGGCCGGTCTTGATCACGGTGGTCACTTCGCTGCCCAGTGCCGCGTCGTCGAGCATCATCAGGTAGACGTCGAACAAGGCGCGCTCTTCCGGGCGCAACTGCGTGGCCAGCTTGGCCGACAACGTACGCATATCGGCGCGCACACCCTCGATGGCAGTCTTGAACAACGCAAGCTCGGCATCGATGTCGGTGATGGTCTTGTCGGGCACCACGTCCAGATCAGCCGGCGGCAGCATGACGACCGCAGTACCGACCGCCGCACCCGGAGACCCCGGTACGCCGACGAACTTGGCTTCCTGAATCCCCTTGCCCTGACGACCCAGGCCGCGAATCGACCCAGTGGCCTCGGCATGGGCGATAACGCCGGCGAGCTGCGCACTCATGGTCACGAGGAAGGCTTCTTCACCTTCATCGAACTGGCGGCGCTCTTTCTGTTGAATGACCAGCACGCCGACGACGCGGCGGTGGTGAATGATCGGCGCCCCGAGGAACGAGGCGTAGCGCTCTTCGCCGGTCTCGGCGAAATAGCGATAGCGCGGGTGATCCGCGGCGTTTTCGAGGTTCAGGGGTTCTTCACGCGTGCCGACCAGTCCGACCAGACCTTCATTGGGCGCCATGCTGACCTTGCCGATCGAGCGCTTGTTCAAGCCCTCGGTGGCCATCAGCACGAAACGGTTGGTTTCGGGGTCAAGCAGGTAGACCGAGCAGACCTGGCTGCCCATGGCCTCTTTGACGCGCAACACAATAATCCCCAACGCCGCCTTGAGATCCTTGGCGGAGTTAACTTCCTGGACGATCTTGCGCAGCGTATTGAGCATGGCTCGGGGTCGAACTCCGTCGTCAGTCGCGCGCTAAAAGGCGCGGGGCAAGCTCTTTGAGAGCGCGTCGATACACCTCGCGCTTGAATGTCACCACCTGGCCCAACGGATACCAATAGCTGACCCAGCGCCAGCCATCGAATTCCGGTTTACCGGTCAAATCCATCCGCACCCGCTGCTCGTTGGAGATCAGGCGCAGGAGAAACCATTTCTGCTTCTGGCCGATGCACAGCGGTTGGCTGTGCGTCCTGACCAGACGTTGCGGCAAACGATAGCGCAACCAGCCCCGGGTGCAGGCGAGTATTTCAACATCTTCGCGCTCCAGCCCCACTTCTTCGTTCAGCTCGCGGTACAAGGCGTCTTCCGGCGTCTCCTGGGGGTTGATCCCACCTTGAGGAAACTGCCAGGCATCTTGATTGATACGGCGAGCCCACAGCACCTGGCCGGCATCATTCGTCAGAATGATCCCGACATTAGGACGGAAACCATCGGGGTCGATCACGGCAACAACCTCGCAAACGCATGTCGCCGCATTGTTCCACAAAGGTCGTGAAGGCAGCAACGCACCGGCCTACCTTATGTGCACTCTTGTGAAAAGTCCGTATTCTGAACGCCTTTCTACAGACTTTTCAGCGAGTAACTGCAATGCGGCTGGCTTTATTCGACTTGGACAACACGCTTCTGGGCGGTGACAGCGATCACGCTTGGGGCGATTACCTGTGTGAACGTGGCTTCCTCGACGCTGTGGCCTACAAGGCACGCAACGACGAGTTCTATCAGGATTACCTGGCAGGCAAACTGGATAACGACGCCTACCTGAATTTCTGCCTGGAAGTACTGGGCCGTACCGAAATGGCCACGTTGGACCAATGGCACAGCGAATTCATGCGCGACTGCATTGATCAACTCATGCTGCCCAAGGCCTTCGAACTGCTGGCCAAACACCGCGACGCGGGCGACAAACTGGTGATCATCACCGCCACCAACCGCTTCGTTACAGGCCCCATTGCCGAGCGCCTGGGCGTCGACACCCTGATCGCCACCGAATGCGAAATGCAGGACGGCCGCTACACCGGGCGCAGCACCGACGTGCCGTGCTTCCGTGAGGGCAAGGTAACGCGCTTGAATCGTTGGCTGGAAGAGACCGGGCACAACCTGGAGGACAGTTACTTCTACAGCGACTCGATGAATGACTTGCCGTTGCTGGAGCAGGTGGCGAATCCGGTGGCGGTTGATCCGGATCACAATCTACGGGCCGAAGCCCAGAAGCGTGGCTGGCCGATCATCAGCCTGCGCGACTGATATCGCCATCGCTGGCAAGCCAGCTCCCACAGGGATCTCTGGCGTGGTTGCAATCTGCGCCGCGCAACAGAAACCTGTGGGAGCTGGCTTGCCAGCGATGCGGTTCCGGCATCAAACCGGCTTGGCGCCCATCAACCCGGCAATGGCGACAAAGCAGACAAAACTGAACAACGCCAACGCGAAGGTAAACCTGCCCACGCCACCCGGCGTCTTGCGCGCCTTGTTCAATCGCACCAGCAACCAGAACCACGCCAGCGCCGCCACGGTGTAGAGCACGCTCGAGGCCAGCAACCAGGTCTGGCCCAGCGGCCAGCCCACCAGATGCACCATCCACCAACCGGTGAATGGCATGCTCAGCAACGCCAGCCCCATCAATAGCCAGACGAATACACGCGGCCCTTGCAGGGTGCGACTGGCTGCCGTTGCGTCGCCTTTACGCCGCGTCCGCCAGACCCAAATCCCCAGGCCCAGCGCACACAACAGCACCAGCACCGTCGCCACCATGTGTGCTGCTTTCAGGGCCGTTAACGTTTCCATGGTTCGATTTCCTTATGCCTTGCCCATCAGCGTAGCCGTTCAGCCAAGAAACAGCTGATAGGCCGGGTTGTCGCTTTCATCCCAGTACGGGTAACCGATTTCTTCCAGCGCCGCCGGCACCAGATGACGCTCTTCATGCGGCACCTGCAGGCCCGCGACCACACGGCCATCCGCCGCTCCATGGTTGCGATAGTGGAACATCGAGATGTTCCAGCGCCCACCCAGCTTGTTTAGGAAGTTGAACAACGCCCCCGGACGCTCCGGGAATTCGAAGCGCAGGATCACTTCATCCACCACATGCGCCGCGCGACCACCGACCATGTGGCGGATGTGCAGCTTGGCCAGTTCGTTGTCCGTCAGGTCGACCACCGGGAAGCCTTGTTCGCCGAGGCTGGCGATCAATGCGCTGCGCGGGTCGGTGTCCGGGTGCGTCTGCACGCCGACGAAGATGTGCGCTTCGCTGCCGGTGTTGTAGCGGTAATTGAATTCGGTAATCTGGCGCTTGCCGATGGCTTCGCAGAACGCCTTGAAGCTGCCTGGCTTCTCCGGGATGGTCACGGCGATGATGGCTTCACGGCCCTCGCCCAGTTCAGCGCGCTCGGCCACATGGCGCAAGCGGTCGAAGTTGACGTTGGCACCGGAATCGATAGCGACGAAGGTGTGCCCGGTGACACCGCGCTGCTCGACGTACTTCTTGATCCCGGCCACGCCCAAAGCACCGGCAGGTTCGGTGATCGAGCGGGTATCGTCGTAGATATCCTTGATCGCCGCGCAGATCTCGTCGGTGCTGACGGTGATGACTTCGTCGACATGGTCCTTGCAGATATCAAAGGTGTGCTGACCGATCTGGGCCACCGCCACACCATCGGCAAAGATACCCACGGTCGGCAGTACCACGCGCTCACCCGCGGCCATGGCGGCTTGCAGGCAATTGGAGTCGTCCGGCTCGACACCGATGATCTTGATGTCCGGACGCAGGTATTTGACGTACGCCGCGATGCCGGCGATCAGTCCGCCACCGCCTACCGGGACGAAAATCGCATCCAGGCGCCCCGGATGCTGGCGCAGAATCTCCATGGCCACCGTGCCCTGCCCGGCAATGGTGTGTGGATCGTCATAGGGGTGAATGTAAACGTAGCCTTTTTCGTCGACCAGTTTCAGCGAATAGGCCAGGGCTTCCGGGAATGAATCGCCGTGCAGCACCACTTTACCGCCGCGCGAACGCACGCCTTCAACCTTGATCTCGGGGGTGGTCTTGGGCATGACGATGGTTGCTTTCACGCCCAATACTTTCGCCGCCAGGGCCAGGCCTTGCGCATGATTGCCCGCTGAAGCCGTGACCACGCCACGGGCGCGCTCTTCATCGCTCAATTGGGTCAGCTTGTTGTAAGCCCCGCGAATCTTGAACGAGAACACCGGCTGCAAGTCTTCACGCTTGAGCCAAATCTCGTTGCCCAGCCGCTCGGAGAGCTGGCGAGCAGTCTGCAACGGGGTTTCTACGGCAACGTCATAAACGCGCGAGGTGAGGATCTTTTTGACGTACTGTTCAAGCATCGGAAAGCATCACTGAGCAGGTTGGGCAGGACCACGGAGTCTAACCCGGCTTTTGCTCATGCGACCACCCTGTAGGAGCGAGCATGCTCGCGATGAACCCGGGGACACCGCTGGGTGTCAGGTATCCAGCGTAATCGTTTACGACCATCGCGAGCATGCTCGCTCCTACAGGTATCGGTTGCATCCCGCCAATCGGGCAATGACCTTCCCCAATCCGAAGCCTATAATGCCGGCCTTTCTTTCCCCCTCTTCGGCACCTCGGAGCCCGCATGACCCAGGATCAACTCAAACAGGCAGTGGCCCAGGCCGCCGTCGATTTCATCCTTCCGAAACTCGACGACAAGAGCATCGTCGGGGTCGGCACCGGCTCCACCGCCAACTGCTTCATCGATGCCCTGGCCAAGCACAAGGGTGCCTTCGATGGCGCGGTCGCCAGCTCCGAAGCCACCGCCGCGCGCCTGAAAGGCCACGGGATTCCGGTGTATGAGCTCAACACCGTCAGCAATCTGGAGTTCTACGTCGACGGTGCCGATGAAAGCGACGAGCACCTGAACCTGATCAAGGGCGGCGGCGCAGCCTTGACCCGCGAGAAGATCGTCGCCGCCGTGGCCCAGACCTTCATCTGCATCGCCGACGCCAGCAAACTGGTACCGGTCCTTGGCAATTTCCCGCTGCCGGTGGAAGTGATCCCGATGGCCCGCAGCCACGTGGCCCGTCAACTGGTGAAACTGGGCGGCGATCCGGTCTACCGTGAAGGCGTAGTGACCGATAACGGCAACATCATTCTCGATGTGTTCAACCTGCAGATCACCAACCCGGTGGAGCTGGAGACGCAGATCAATGCGATCGTGGGCGTGGTGACCAATGGCTTGTTCGCGGCGCGTCCGGCGGACCTGCTGTTGCTGGGGACCAGTGAGGGCGTAAAAACCCTGCGCGCCGAGTAAATCAGGCACACCAACAAACCTGTGGGGGGGGGGGGGGGGGGGGGGGGGGGGGGGGGGGGGGGGGGGGGGGGGGGGGGGGGGGGGGGGGGGGGGGGGGGGGGGGGGGGGG
>NZ_JBPKAM010000134.1:0-14068 GCF_051216495.1 Pseudomonas baetica
GGTTTTTTTGGTGGTGGTTTTTTGGATTGTGGTTTGTTGGGGCTAGTTGTTGAGGGAAGGCTTGCCCCGACGCTTGACCGTGTGTTTCTGTGGGAGCGAGCCTGCTCGCGAAGGTATCACCTCGGTTCCATGTGAACCGAGGTGCATGGATCACCTCAAACCCTGAACCGCCCCACCAACATCTGTAGGTGCGTCCCCAACCGCGCCAGCTCTACACTCGACGCCGCTGTCTCCTCACTCGCCGCCGACGTCTGATCCGACACATCCCGCACATTCAGCACGCTACGGTTGATCTCTTCGGCCACGGCGCTCTGCTGCTCGGCCGCCGCTGCAATCTGCTGGTTCATCGCCTGGATCGCCGACACCGTGCGGGTGATGCTTTCCAGTGAGCCGCCGGCGCGGCGGGTCAGTTCGACGCTGCTGTCGGTCAGGCTGCGGCTGTTGTCCATGATGGTCGCCACCTGCTGGGTACCGTTTTGCAGGCCGACGATCAGCTCTTCGATCTCTTCGGTGGACTTCTGGGTGCGCTGGGCCAAGCTGCGGACTTCGTCTGCCACTACGGCAAATCCGCGTCCGGCTTCACCGGCGCGGGCGGCTTCGATGGCGGCGTTGAGCGCCAGCAGGTTGGTTTGCTGGGCCACGGACTTGATCACGTCGAGCACGCTGCCAATCTTGTCGCTTTCGCGCTTGAGTTCGCCCATGGCTTCGGTGGAATGGCCGACTTCCATGGCCAGGCGCTCAATCTGGGCGATGGCTTCGCCGACCACCTTGTCGCCTTCCCGTGCCTGCTGGTCGGCGGCGACAGCGGCTTCGGAGGCTTCCTCGGCGTTGCGCGCGACTTCCTGTACGGTGGCGGTCATTTCGTTCATGGCCGTGGCCACCTGATCGGTCTCGACCTTCTGGCTGTTGACCCCGGCGCTGGTTTGCTCGGTGACGGCGGACAATTCTTCAGCGGCGCTGGCAATCTGGGTCACACCATCGCTGATGCCGCCAATCAATTCGCGCAGACCCTGGGTCATGCCCTGAATCGAGCGCTGCAGTTGGCCCAGTTCGTCCTGACGCATGGAGACCAGGTTATGGCTCAGGTCGCCAGAGGCAATGCGTTCAGCCGCTTTGAGGGTCTGGTTCAGCGGAATCACGATCTGCCGGGTGATGGCCCAGGCGGCAAACAGACCGAATGCCAGCGCCAGAACAGTGGCCAGCAATAGCATGTTTTTGGCATGTGCTACGTCGATGTCGCGTTTGTTGGTTTGCGAGACGGTGAGCTCCTTGCTCGCGTCCAGCAGGATTTCGCCTTGAACAGCCATTCGTTTTAGCGCTTCTGCGCTGGCGACCTGGGAGTCACGGTACTGGCTGACTGCGGCGCGATAGGCCTTGAGCGAGTCAGTAGCCTGCTGCAGGTTGGCAATATGTTGTTCCGGCAGTTTCGACGGCAGGCTCTCAAGGTATTTGAGGGCGTTGTCGATGGCGTCCAGTGCAGGCTGCTCGGCCTCGGTTTTACCGCTGTAGGTGTAACCACGCACCTGGAAGCGCGCTTGCTGGATCAGTTTGCTCAGATCGATCACGCTGTTGAACTGCACAACGCTGTCGCCTTGCAGCATGGACTTTTCAACTTCGGCAACCTTGGCCACGGCATTGTCGGCGGTGGCGCCGAGCTTGCTGCGGGCGTCTTCGCGGTTGGCTCCGGCCTGGGTCATGGCGGTGAAGGCCTGTTTGTACTGACCAACAGCGGCCAGTTGTCGCTCGATCATCGCGATGTCGGCGGGTTGTTCGATGATCTTGCGAGCGGTCTGCAGGCCATTATCGAGCTTGCCCAGCAAGTCGTTGACGGCACCAGGGCCTTGTTCGCCGCGACGCATTTCGTAGTCCAGGCGGGCAATGCGCAGGTCTTTGGTCAATCCGTTGATATCGGAAATCAACCCCAGCTTATCGCCTCGATTGCTGACCTCGCTCAAGCCGTCCCAGCCTGTGACGGTGATCAATAAAGTCAGCAGCAACACAAGACCGAAACCGACGCCCAGCTTGCGATTGACGCTTACGTTCCCCAGCTTATCGGCCATCCATTGGTACATGGTGCAACTCTCCCGGGCCACATTGGTTTTATGGGGGGTATATCGGCAGGAGATAGGGGTTCTGTAGGTGGTATCCGATGGGTGGGCAAATGAAATACCTGTGGGAGCGAGCCTGCTCGCGAAAGCGGTGGGTCAGCCACTTCAATGTCGACTGACACTCCCTATTCGCGAGCAGGCTCGCTCCCACAGGGATAATATTCGGCGTTAGAAGAGGCGTGCCAGCAGGGCGGTAACGGCGGTTTCCACGCGCAGGATGCGCTCGCCCAACTGCACCGGTTGCAGTCCGGATTTGCCCAGCAGATCGATTTCGTAGGGAATCCAGCCACCTTCGGGGCCGATGGCCAGGGTCACCGGTTCGCTCAGCGCTCGAGGGCAGGGCGGGTAGTTGCCGGGATGGCCTACCAGGCCAAGGGTGCCTTCACTGATGGCAGGCAACCGGTCTTCAACGAACGGCTTGAAGCGCTTCTCGATGATGACCTCGGGCAGCACGCTGTCCCGGGCCTGTTCGAGGCCGAGGATCAACTGCTCGCGAATCGCTTCCGGCTCCAGGAACGGAGTCTGCCAGAAGCTCTTCTCGACGCGATAGCTGTTCACCAGCACGATACGCGGCACACCCATGGCCGCCACGGTCTGAAACACCCTGCGCAGCATTTTGGGGCGTGGCAGGGCCAATACCAGGGTCAGCGGCAGCTTGGCCGGTGGTGGTTGGTCGAGGGTAACGCGCAGCTCGGCTTCAGCCGCGTCCAGGCGCAATACCTCGGCCGACCCCATCAGACTGCCGAGGCGTCCGACGCGCATGCTGTCACCGACTTCGCAACGATGGACTTCCTGCATGTGGGTCAACCGGCGATCACGCAGGATCACCCGGTCGGCCGCAATGAAGTCGGCCTCTTCGAGGAGCAGCAGGTTCACGCTTGGGTCGCTGGCGGTTGGTCGTTGTGATCGTCAGCCGGCTGATCGTCCGGATGTTCGCCGCGTTTGCTGATCAGGCCGCCAAACAGCACGCCGATTTCAAACAGCAGCCACATCGGTACGGCCAGCAGCGTTTGCGAGAAGATGTCCGGCGGCGTCAGGATCATGCCGACCACGAAGCAGCCAATGATCACGTACGGGCGGATTTTCTTCAGGTATTTGACGTCGACCACGCCGATCCACACCAGTAGCACCACGGCCACCGGAATCTCGAACGCCACGCCAAAGGCGAAGAACAGCGTCATGACGAAGTCGAGGTAGCTGGTGATGTCGGTCATCATTTCCACGCCGGCCGGGGTAGCAGCGGCGAAGAATTTGAAGATCAGCGGGAACACCAGGAAGTAGGCGAAAGCCATGCCGGCGTAGAACAGCACGATGCTCGATACCAGCAAAGGCACGGCAATGCGTTTTTCATGCTTGTACAGGCCCGGCGCGATGAAGCCCCAGATCTGGTGCAGGATCACCGGGATCGCCAGGAACAGCGACACCATCATCGTCAGCTTCAACGGCGTCAGGAACGGCGACGACACGTCGGTGGCGATCATCGTTGCGCCCGCGGGCAGGTACTGGCGCAACGGCGTGGAGACGAAGGTGTAGATTTGCTGGGTAAAGGCAAACAACCCGGCGAAGATGATGAACACCGCCGCTACGCAGCGCAGCAGACGGGTACGCAACTCGGTGAGGTGCGAAACCAGCGGCATGTGCTGGTCGTTTTCAGGAAGATCGCTCATGGGGCTCGCGGCGGCAGTGTAGGGTCATGAGGGGCCGGCGCGACAGGCGCAGCCGCCGGTGTAACAGGTTCAACCGGTGTCGCTGCAACAACAGGTGGCGTTTCAGCAGGCGCCGCTATTGTCGGCGTTGCCTCAGGCGTAACCGGTGTCGGTTCCTGCTGGGTCGGCGTGAAAATCTTTCGCGCCTCCTGTTCCAGCGACAGAATGTGCTCGTTGTGCAGTTGCCGACGAATCTCGTCGGCACCGATTTCACGTTCAACTTCCTGTTTGATCGCGTTGAAGCTGCGCTTCAGGCGCCCGACCCACAGGCCGGCGGTGCGCGCGGCGTGAGGCAGGCGCTCGGGGCCCAGCACCAGCAGGGCAACGAGGCCGACAAGCAGCAGTTCAGAGAAGCTGATACCAAACATTAGTCAGTGCTCACACGTCTTTGCGGATCGGCTCTTCGACTTTCTGCGCCTGCACGTCGATGGTGTGCGGCTGGTTCACTGACTGTGTGGTTTGCGGCTGAGCCGGCGGAACCGGTTGGGCCGGGGTTGCACCTGGATCGGCCGGTTTTTCGTCGTCGTTCATGGCCTTGCGAAAGCCCTTGATCGATTCGCCAACGTCGGTGCCGAGGTTTTTCAGTTTCTTGGTGCCGAACACCAGTACGACAACCACCAGAATGACGATCCAGTGTTTCCAGTCAAAAATGCCCATGGTGCTGCTCCTCTCTAATAGTTATTCAGGCGGACGGACGCGAGGCTTTCTCGGCGTGTCCGGACAGACCGAAGCGACGGTCCAGTTCATCGAGTACAGCCTGTGGATGCTGCCCCAATTGGGCGAGCATGACCATGCTGTGGAACCACAAATCGGCGGTTTCGTAGATCACATCGCTGCAATCGCCACTGACGGCGGCGTCCTTGGCAGCAATGATGGTTTCGACCGACTCTTCGCCGACTTTTTCCAGAATCTTGTTCAAGCCCTTGTGATACAGGCTGGCGACATACGAGCTGTCGGCGGCGGCGCCCTTGCGCTCTTCCAGTACCTGGGCCAGACGGGTCAGTGTGTCACTCATGTGTGTGTCCTGCAGAGTAAATGGCATGCGGATCCTTGAGGACCGGATCGACGGTTTTCCAGTCGCCGTTCTCGAACACGCGGTAGAAGCAGCTTTGGCGGCCGGTATGGCAAGCGATGTCGCCGATCTGCTCGACCATCAGGATGATGACGTCGGCATCACAATCCAGGCGCATCTCGTGCAGGGTCTGCACGTGGCCGGATTCTTCACCCTTGCGCCACAGCTTGCCACGGGAGCGCGACCAGTAGATGGCGCGGTTCTCGGCAGCGGTCAGTTCCAGCGCTTCACGGTTCATCCAGGCCATCATCAGGACGCGCCCGGTCTTGTGATCCTGGGCGATTGCCGGCACCAGGCCATCGGCGTCCCACTTGATTTCGTCCAGCCAGTTTTTCATCTTCAGTTCCAGAAGCAGCTCCAAGCCTCAAGCTTCAAGCTGCAAGTAAAAGCCAGTGCGCTTCGGTCTTTCGTATTGTGCAACGCATATCTAAAGGCGTGAATTAAACGTGAGTGCTACGAACACTGCTTCGAGCTTGAAGCTTGCAGCTTATAACTTGCAGCTGATTCATGCTATCGACGAACGACCAGATACAAGCCGACGGCCATCATGATGCCCGCCGGCCAATAGGCCAACTGGTTCAGCGGCCCGCCAGCGGCAAGGATGGCGCCCCCGGCCAAATGTGCCGTGCCCAGAAGGCGCAGGAACCAGTCGTCGCGACGTCGGTGCCACGCTGGAGACGGGTCGCTGGCGTGGGGCTGGGACATGCGCTCCAGCAGGTCACGGGTCATGTTGGCCAGGTGCGGGATCTGCTCGATCTGGCTCTGCACGTTGCCAAACAAGGCCTTGGGGCTGACGCGCTCGCGCATCCAGCGCTCGAGGAACGGTTGTGCGGTGTTCCACAGGTCGAGGTCCGGGTACAACTGACGGCCGAGGCCTTCGATATTCAACAGGGTTTTTTGCAACAGCACGAGCTGCGGTTGCACTTCCATGTTGAAGCGGCGGGCGGTCTGGAACAGGCGCATCAGTACCTGGCCGAAGGAAATATCCTTTAACGGTTTTTCGAAGATCGGCTCGCACACGGTACGGATCGCTGCTTCGAATTCGTTGAGTTTGGTTTCCGCCGGTACCCAACCTGAATCGATGTGCAACTGCGCCACACGCCGATAATCACGCTTGAAGAAGGCAAACAGGTTACGTGCCAGGTAGTCCTGGTCTTCCGGTGTCAGGCTGCCGACGATGCCGCAGTCGATCGCGATATATTGCGGGCTCCACGGCTGCACGGTGCTGACGAAGATGTTGCCGGGGTGCATGTCGGCATGAAAGAAACTGTCGCGAAACACCTGGGTAAAGAAGATTTCCACACCGCGTTCGGCGAGCATTTTCATGTCGGTGCGCTGGTCGGCCAGGGTGGCCAGGTCGGTCACCTGAATGCCGTAGATGCGCTCCATCACCAACACTTTCGGCCGGCACCAATCCCAATAGACTTGCGGCACGTAGAGCAGTGGCGAGCCATCGAAGTTGCGCTTCAGCTGGCTGGCGTTGGCCGCCTCGCGCAGCAGGTCGAGTTCGTCGTAGATGGTTTTTTCGTAGTCGCTGACCACGTCTACCGGGTGCAGCAGGCGTGCATCGGCAGACACTCTTTCAGCGGCGCGGGCGAGGATGAACAGCCACGCCAGATCCTGCTTGATGACCGGTTTGAGGCCCGGACGGATCACCTTGACGACGACTTCTTCGCCGGTTTTCAGTTGCGCGGCATGCACCTGCGCCACCGAGGCCGAGGCCAGGGGTTCAACGTCGAAACGGCTGAACACTTCACTGATTTTTTTGCCAAGCTGATCTTCGATCAGCTTGACCGACACTTGGGAGTCGAACGGCGGCACGCGGTCCTGCAGCAACATCAGCTCATCGGCGATGTCCTCGGGCAGCAGGTCGCGACGGGTGGACAGGATCTGCCCGAACTTGATGAAGATCGGTCCAAGGTCCTGCAGCGCGAGGCGCAAACTCGCACCACGGCTCAGGTCGATGGGCTTGCGCGGGAACCAGCGCCACGGCAAGGCATAGCGCAGCGCGCGCAAAAACCAGGGCAGCGGCAGGGCGAACAGCAAGTCATCGAGGCGGTAGCGGATCACGACGCGCTGGATGCGCAACAAACGGCGGACGGCAAGCAGCTTCATGCGTTATCGCTTGGGTCGAGGGATCGGGAAAGGCGCTCGAATCGCGCCTCGAGACGTTCCAGATCGAGCTTGATCTGGTCCAGTTCACTGAATCGGGCTTCGGCTTCGCGCTGCCCAACGAGGCTGCGCGATTCTTCGGCCAGGTATTCGCCCAGGTTCTGGCCCAGGCTGGCAAAGCCTTGCTGGTACCAGCGGGCGCGGCTGCGCAGGTGGCCACTCACCAGTTGTGTGGCGACTGGGCCGAGCCAGCGCGAGAGTTCGTACTCCCAGTCCAGCTCAAGGTCCTGGAGGATGGCGGCCAGTTCCAGCAGCACGCCGCTGTCGCCGTCGAGTTCGACTTCGGGAGCATGCAGCACCGAGGTCTTGTCCTTGCTCATCGCCAGCTTCAACAGGCTCGAAGCCGGGGCACGCAAGGTGCAATCGGCGCCGGTTTCCCACTGGGAGGCGAGCATCAGGCCTTCATCGCTGGGCAGGATGTACAAGTGCAACGCCGGGCTGCGGCAATCGACGGCAATCACTTTGCCGCTCAGATGCGCGAGCCGCGGCAGCGCCGTGCTGTCGAGACGCAGCACCCGGTTCAGACCGAGTTCAACGCTGGCGAGCAGGCCGGCGAGCAGCATCAGGGCTTGATGCCGCGGTGCAGGGCGACGATGCCTGCGGTCATGTTGTGGTACGTCACGCGGTCGAAGCCGGCCTCGACCATCATCGACTTCAGGGTTTCCTGATTCGGGTGCATGCGGATCGATTCGGCCAGGTAGCGATAGCTTTCCGAGTCGTTGGTGATCAGCTTGCCCATCAACGGCATGAAGGCGAACGAGTAGGCATCGTAGGCTTTGGACATCAGCGCGTTGGTCGGTTTGGAGAACTCCAGCACCAGCAGGCGGCCGCCAGGCTTGAGCACACGCAGCATCGAGCGCAGGGCGTCTTCCTTGTGCGTGACGTTGCGCAGGCCGAAAGCAATGGTCACGCAGTCGAAATGGTTGTCCGGGAACGGCAGTTTTTCCGCGTCGGCCTGGACAAACTCGACGTTGCCGGCCACACCCAGGTCCAGCAGGCGGTCACGACCGACCTTGAGCATGGATTCGTTGATGTCGGCCAGTACGACCTGACCGGTCGGACCTACAAGATGCGAGAACTTGCGGGTCAGGTCGCCGGTGCCTCCAGCGATATCCAGCACGCGGTTACCGGTGCGTACGCCCGACAGTTCGATCGCGAAACGCTTCCACAAGCGGTGCATGCCGCCCGACAGGAGGTCGTTCATCAGGTCGTACTTGGCGGCTACCGAATGGAAAACTTCAGCGACTTTTTCCGCTTTCTGGCTTTCCGGAACGTTTTTGAAGCCGAAGTGAGTGGTGGGTTCGGCATCGCTGCCTTTGCGCTGATCAGTCATATCGCTGTCACCAAAAGAGAATGCGCGACATTCTAATCCTCAAGGGATGCTTTGTCTTGGCATGGCTGAAGGTAAGATGGGTCACCCTCGGGACGTTTTGCCGCAGTGACGGTCAGGATTGTCCAAACAAGCAGTCATAGCTGTATTCAAAAAGCAGGAGTCAATCGATGGCCCATATTAGTGTTGAGCGTGCCCACGGCCTGGGTAAGGAAGCGGCGCGCGAGAAGGCCGACAAGCTGGCGCAGAAACTGCGCGATCAATATGGCCTGGAGCCGCAATGGTCTGGCGACACCCTGAACCTCAAGCGCTCGGGCGTGAAAGGCGCGGTGCATGTGAGCGACGACTCGATTCGCGTCGATGTGGAGCTGGGCCTGATGATGTCGGCCATGAGCGGCATGATCAAAGCGGAAATCGAGAAGGCTCTCGATAAAGCGTTGGTCTGATTCCCGAGTCGAACGGCATCCCTTGTGGGAGCCAGCCTGCTGGCGATGGCGGTGCATCAGTCAACATTGATGTTGATGGATAAATCGCTATCGCCAGCAGGCTGGCTCCCACATTTGTTTTACGGTGCGCCCGAAGGTTTATGTCAGTTGTTAGGGTGCCGTTTCTAATTTTTCTCCCTACTTTGTGCCAGAGCCCGACACTTATCCGGGCAGTTCCTCAAACCTTCTGCGCGTGAGGTGCACCATGGCCAAAGTTATTTTGAAGAAAAAAATCGACGCATCGACCACTGCTTTGAACGACGTCAAATCCTATGCCCGCAAGATCTGGCTGGCAGGCCTGGGCGCCTACGCCAAGGTTGGCCAAGAGGGCAGCGAGTACTTTCAAGAGCTGATCAAAGCAGGTCAAGCTGTTGAAACCAAAGGCAAAAAAGCGGTTGCTCAAAAGCTCGAAGCCGCCAATGCCGAGATCGATGAAGCCAAGAATGAAGTGAGCTCTTTCAAGGGCCGCGTCGAAGTTCAGCTCGACAAGGTCGAGAAGGCGTTCGACTCGCGTGTCGCAAGTGCCTTGAATCGTATCGGCATTCCGTCTAAACATGACGTTGAGACACTCTCTGTCAAGCTCGATGAGCTGACGGCATTGCTCGAACGCGTCGCGCGTAAATCTTAAGGAGAACGGGATGGCTGTTAAAAAGAACACCGAAAAAAGCAGCTCGTGGGCCGGGAAAATTGAAGAATATTCCCGCAAGATCTGGCTGGCTGGTTTAGGCGTGTACTCGAAGATCGACACTGACGGCAGCAAAGTCTTCGAGGCATTGGTCAAGGATGGCGAGAAAGCCGAAAAGGCCATTGGCAAGAAAGTCGAAGTCGCCAAGGACTCCGCTTCCTCGGCCAAATCGCGCATCAGTGGCGTGAAAGACAAGGCGCTGGGCAAATGGGATGAGCTGGAAGGGGCTTTCGACAAGCGCCTGAACAGCGCCATTTCTCGCCTGGGCGTACCGAGCCGCAACGAGGTCAAGGCACTGCATCAAAAGGTCGAGAAACTGACCGCACAGATCGAAAAACTGACCGGTGCCAAGGTAGCACCAGCGGCGAAAACCGCCGCTGCCAAACCGGCCGCCAAGACCGCCGCCAAACCACTGGCCAAGGCCGCCGCTAAACCGGCTGCCAAACCTGCTGCCAAAACTGCTGCTGCAAAACCTGCTGCAGCCAAACCGGCGGCTAAACCTGTTGCAGCAAAAGCCGCGGCTAAGCCGGCTGCTAAACCTGCTGCGAAGCCTGCAGCCAAAACTGCAGCGGCCAAGCCTGCCGCCAAGCCGGCAGCCGCGAAGAAACCAGCGGTGAAAAAACCGGCAGCGCCAAAAGCCGCCGCACCGAAACCAGCAGTGGCCGCCGCCAAACCGGCAACGCCTGCAGCGGCCCCGGTCAGCCCGGCGAACTCCGCCGCCGCACCAACCCCTGCTGTAACCCCGACTGCCGCGCCAGCTCCATCGACGCCAACCAGTCAGTCCTGATTCTTCAGGGCTCAAAAAAACGCCCGGCCTGCCAAGGTCGGGCGTTTTTGTTTGTGCACGAACCCAAGAACACCGCAGTCCCCCTGCTCGCTCCCACAGGATGTGTGGTGGTCAGGGTTACTCGTGTTCTTCCAGGTATTGCAGGGCCATTTGCTCCGTCGCCAACTTGAGCGGCGGCAACAGGTGCGGCGCCACCAGCATCATGATCTGGTACACTACCAGCCGCACTTCACCTTCGCGGTCGAGAATCCGCTGATAGTCCAATGAGAACAGCAGGGTCATGGTGATTTGTTCCACCAGTTGCCCCAGGGCCTGGGTGTCGCTGACCAATTGTCCTTGCGCCTTCAATTGCGCCAGCAACGAAGCGAGCGTGCGCTTCAGTCCATTGAGCAGGTTGCGAATGCCCTTGGCCAGTTTCGGCAGGCGTCCGGCCAGGTTGGACAGGTCCTGGAACAGAAAGCGGTAGTGGGCCAGGCGTTCGACGATCAGGTGCAGGAACAGCCAATAATCATCGGGGCCCAGCTCGACGTCCGTCGGCGGATCGAGCAATGGCGCCAACTCGGTCTGGAAGCGTTCGAACAGCCCGAGTATCAAAGGCTCCTTGCCGTGGAAGTGGTAGTAGAGATTGCCCGGGCTGATGCCCATTTCGTTGGCAACTTCCATGGTGGAGACGTTCGGTTCGCCCTTCTGATTGAACAACTGCAGGGCACATTCGAGGATGCGGTCGCGGGTTTTCATCCAGTCTTCTTAGTATTCATGCCAGGCCAATATTCATCTCCGTGGGAGCGAGCCTGCTCGCGATGGACGTTAACGATAACGCGTGCTGTCCGGATGAACGCGTTGCCCAAACGTTTTTCGCGAGCAGGCTCGCTCCTACAGGGGTGGGTGCCGGTTGTAGTGTATTGAGTTTTAGCGCACACGCACGTAAGTGCCGGGCGCCGCCTCCATGGGTGGGTAGTTCTGGTTTCCGAGGGTCATGAGCGTTTCCTTTTGCGCCCCCGAACGCTCCTGAATCCAGGCCAGCCATTGCGTCCACCAACTGCCGTCGACCTGCTTGGCGTCGTAGTACCAGGCGCGTGGGTCGCTGCTCAGTTTGACGCCCTCGACGTAGTTGGCTTTCGGATTGCTCGGCGGGTTGAGAATGCTCTGCACGTGACCGCTGTTGGACAGCACGAAGCGGCGCTCGCCACCCAGTAGCAGTGTCGAGCGATACACTGCATCCCACGGCGTGATGTGGTCATTGATGCCGGCGACACTGAAGCTGTCGACGGTCACCTTCTGCAAGTCGATCGGCGTGCCGCACACTTCCAGGCCGCCCGGATGGCTCAACGGGTTGTGCTTGAAGAAGTCCAGCAAGTCGCCATGCAGGGCTGCCGGCAGGCGCGTGTTGTCGTTGTTCCAGTAGAGGATGTCGAACGCCGGCGGCTCCTTGCCCAGCAGGTAGTTGTTGACGAAGTAGCTCCAGATCAAATCGTTGGGGCGCATCCAGGCGAAAACCTTGGCCATGTCCCGGCCCTCCAGCACGCCTTTCTGATAGGAACGGCGCTTGGCGGCTTCGAGGGTCTGTTCGTCGGCAAACAGGGTGGCGGGTGAATCCAGCTGGCTGTCGAGCAGGCTGACCAGATAGGTCGCGCTCGACACCCGCCGCAGTTGCCGCTTGGCTTGCAAGTGGCCCTGCAGCGCTGCAATGGTCAATCCGCCGGCGCACGCGCCCATCAGGTTGACCTCACGGGCGCCGGTGATCGCCCGGCAGACATTCATGGCCTCTTCGACCGCTTCGACGTAGGTCGACAGACCCCATTCACGGTGCCGCACATCCGGGTTGCGCCAACTGATCACGAAGGTTTGCAGGCCATTCTTGAGCGCGTACTGAACGAAACTGTTATGGGGGCTCAGGTCAAAAATGTAGAACTTGTTGATTTGCGGCGGCACCACCAGCAGCGGCTTGGAATACTGCTTTTCACTCATCGGCTTGTACTGGATCAGTTCCAGCAGTTCGTTGCGAAACACCACGGCGCCGGTGGTGGTGGCGACGGTCTTGCCGACCTCGAAAGCCTGCTTGGTGACCTGTCGAGGCAGGCCATCGTTGTGCAGCAGATCGTCCACCAGATGGCTGATCCCGCGTACCAGGCTGTTGCCGCCGGAGTTGAAAATCTCCTTGATCGCCAGTGGATTGAGCAGGCTGTTGGACGGCGATACGGCATCGTTGAGCAAGGCGAATGCGAAATGGGCGCGGGCGCGGTCGTCGGGGCTCATGTTGCTTTCGTCGATCCAGCATTTGACCTGCTTCTGCCAGCTCAGGTAGGCCTGCAGGCTGCGACGATAGAACGGGTTGAGGCTCCAGGCTGGATCGGTGAAACGGCTGTCCTGCGGGTTGGTCGGGTGCAGGGTTTCACCCAGTAGTACACGGCCCATTTGACCGCCCAGTTTCAAGGCGTGCCGGGCGCTGTGCACCGGGTTGCGCAAACCATGGGCGGCGACGCTGCGCAGCGTTGAAAACAGATCCCGCCCACGCAGGCCGGTAATCGCACTCTGTGCGTTGATAAACGCGGCGGGAGAGGGCAGGGAATCCCTCGCTGATTTGTCGCGCATGAGTCAACACTCCTTCGTCTTCAGGCCAAATACAAACACACCGAACCAGAACACCATAGACGCTGTAGCGGGTTGTTGCGCGGCGCGGCATCCTGCCGCCCGCTTTTCCTAATAAAAACGGACGGATCAACCGCCCATCGGCGACGGATGCGGGTGCATCACCGCACGCTGCCGTTCTTCCTGCAGGAACTTCATGATGATCGGCGCCACGGCCTCGGCGCGGGTGATCAGGAACAGATGCCCGTCATCGATGATGTGCAACTGGGCATTGGGAATCCGCCAGGCCAGCAAGCGCATGTTGACCAGCGGGATCAGCGGATCGTCGTCACCGGCCAGAACCAGCGTCGGCTGATGGATCTTGTGCAGCCAGTGAATGCTGGTCCAGCCGAGGCCGGCGAACAGCTGCCAGTAGTAACCGAGCTTGCCTGCCGAGCGCACCTTGGCCGCGTGACTGGCGGCCAGCGTCGGATCTCGACGGAACGCGCCGCCGTAAATCATCGGAGCGATGCGGATCACGTGCGAGGGCTGGATATAGCGTCGCGGGCTGGCCATCATCCACAGCACTTTCGGCTTGCCCGGCACCATCACCGCACCCGCCGCCGTCGCCGCTAACACAAGCTTCTTGCAGCGTTCGGGATAGTCATAGGCGAATTGTTGGGCCAGGGCGCCACCCCAGGACACGCCGATCACATTGACCTGCCCGTAATCGAGGTAATCAAGCATGCGTGCCGTGAGTTTCGCCAGGCTCGGAAATCGGTACGGACGATTCGGTGTCGAGGAACCGCCGACACCGGGCACGTCGAACGCGATGACCTCCAGGTCCGGGTCGAGCGCCGCGACGAACGGGAAGACGAGCTCCAGGTTGGCGCCAATGCCGTTGAAAATCAGCAAGGGCGTCAAGTGAGGCTTGCCGGGGCGTACCGCCGTACGGAGGGTCTGGCCATCCAGGTCGACGGTACGGAATATGAACGGTTGCGGCATTCTCTGGCCCTATGGGTCTCTCAAATTCTTCCTCAACCCCTATCCCGCTGTAGGAGCGAGGGGGGGGGGGGGGGGGGGAAAAAAAAAAAAAAGGGGGCGAACCCCCCCACCACCCCCCCACCAAACCCACAAAAACCCGCCCCCCCCACC
>NZ_JBPKAM010000135.1:0-13950 GCF_051216495.1 Pseudomonas baetica
GATGTTTGTTGTGGATGCGAATTGTGTTAGGTGCACGCCCTCCCCCATGACTTCCACTCTCCCCCACCCTATCCTCTTCACCCCCCCCCCCTCCCCCCCCCCCCCCCCCCCCCCACAGGGTTTTGTGTGGGGCTTGGGTCAGACCACCCGCGCCGGATGCTGCCGACGCGGTTCGCCCAGCAGGGCGCGGTGAGACGGTGGCTGGCGGCCTTGCGCTTCGCTGATGCCGTAACCGGGGGCGATTTCGGCGGTGATCAGGGTCTGGCCGGAAAGCGCCATCAACTGCGGGTCATTGAGCAGCGCATGAATCACCCGGCCGTTGAATTGCGGGGTTTCGGCATCGGCCAGAAACGCCTGGTATTGCTCGCCGTGCTGCTCCCCGGCAATTTTCGTGCGCTCGGTCAGTTGAGGTCCGAGCCACAGTGATAATGCCGCTACGCCCTGCCCTTCGAAGTCCACAGCCATATCCGCCGCCAGCTTGTCGATCCCGGCCTTCTGCGCACCGTAGGCCGGGCCATGCATGTAGCACCCGGCACCGAATGACGAGGTAAAACAAATCAACCCTTGGGCACTGCGCAGCAACAACGGCGCAGCGTAGTAGCTGGCGATGTACGCCGAGCGCAAACCCACGTCGATAATCCGCACCAGTTCCAGCGGCTTGGCCCAGAAAGGGCCCGGCTCGATCAGTTGGTCATGGATGAACGCGGCATTGTTAACCAGCAGATCCAGGTGCCCGCATTCCTGCTCGACTCGGGCGAACAGAGCTTGCACCTGCCCATCGTCGGCGTGATCGCAAACCACCGCGATACCACGCCCTCCAGCCGCCGTAATCGCGGCAGCCGTGTCCTCCAGCGAGCCACGCAAGGCATGCCCGTACAGATTCGAGCCACCTTGTCCAGGGGCGCGACCGGTGACAAATACCGTCATGCCTGCCGCCCCCAGTGCCAGGGCAATGCCCCGGCCAACTCCACGACTGGCGCCCGTTACCACCGCCACTTTCTGACTGTTCATTCGACGCTCCCGAACAACGCTTTACCCGAGAGCGTTTCGCTCTGATGCTTGATGTGGTTGGCCGCCAGGTAACCGAAGGTCATGGCCGGGCCGATGGTCGAGCCAGCCCCCGGATACGTACGGCCCATCATCGAGGCCGCGCTGTTGCCGATGGCATACAAGCCTTCGATGGGTTGCCCGTCCTCGTGCAACACCCGGGCATGCACGTCAGTCAGCAGGCCGCCCTTGGTGCCGATGTCCCCGGCGTCGATGCGCACGGCGTAGAACGGCCCCTTGAGCAACGGCGCCAGGCACGGATTGGGCTGCACATTCGGGTCGCCGTAATAGCGATCGAACAGCGACTCGCCCTTGTGGAAATCTTCATCGACGCCCCGCACCGCCATGCCATTGAAACGCTGCACGGTGCGCGTGAGCCCCTCGGCATCGACGCCGATTAACTGCGCCAGTTCGTCAAGGCTCGCAGCCTTGTGAAAGTAATCGCGCAGGTGCTCGGGCAACTGCCAATCACGCTGGGCATAGCCCGGCAACAACGCGCCGCAGGGGTATTTTCGGCGGAACTCGGCGTCGAACACCATCCAGCACGGCACGCTCGCGGCGCCGTCACGATTGTTCGCGTACATGGCGTAAACGATATCGGTGTAGGGCGCGGCTTCGTTGACGAAACGTTCGCCTGCCGCGTTGACCATCAGGCAACCCGGCAGCGTCCGTTCAACGAACAAGGCCCGTTGTTTTTCCTCTCCCCGCACATGGGTGGTCGGTGCCCACCAGCTGTGCTCCATCAGCGCCGTTTGCGCCCCAATGGCCTGGCCGGCGCGAATACCGTCGCCGGTATTGTTCGGCGGCGTGGCGCTCCAATCGGCCTTTGATGGTTGCGGCAGGTACTGGTCGCGCATCGCCTGGTTACGCTCGAAACCACCGGCAGCGATGATCACACCATAGCGCGCCTTGACGTTGAGCATCTGTCCGTTGCGACAGACTCTGGCACCACCCACCCGATCGCCGACGATCAGCAATTCTTCCAGCGCACAGTTGAGCCAAAGCGACTTGCCACGGTCCTGCAACGAACAGCGCAAGGCACCGATCAAGGCATTGCCCAGGGTCAGATAGCGATCGCGCCGGGACAAGCGCCGGCCCTCGCGGTCACGCCAGTAACGCCACATCACCCGCAGGGTCAGGCGCAACCAGCCAGGCCCACGACACAGCAAAACTTGTGCTTCTTTCATGGTCATCGCCATGCGCCCCATCATCAGCGTGCCGGGGGATGGCGCGCGCATGCTCAGGAACTCTTCGCCCAGTTCGGCGGCATCGAAGGGTTGCGGGTCCATGGAGCGGTAACCGGGTTTTCCGCCCTCGATTTCCGGGTAATAGTCGGCATAGCGGGGTTGTGCCTCGAAGCGCACGCGGGTCTGTTTCTCCAGGTACTCGACCATCTCCCGACCATGCTCGACATAAGCCTCGATGCGCCCGTCATCGATCTCGCCATGGGTCACCGCGCGAATATAGGCGATGGCTTGCGCTGCCGAATCGCTGCCACCGAGGGCTTTGATCCGGTGGTTGTCAGGTATCCAGATACCACCGCCGGACACCGCGGAAGTGCCGCCATACTCGGCGCTCTTCTCGATCAACAGCGCATTGAGGCCCAGGTCGTGGGCGCGCAGTGCGGCGGTCATACCCCCTGCTCCGGAGCCAATCACCAGCACATCACAGCACTCGTCCCATTTAATTGCGGCAGCGTTCATGCGGTCACCCTTGTTCAGCGCCCATCAGGCAAAAACCGCCGCTGCCGGATCTTCGCCCGGTGCAGTCGGTCTCGGGATTGTTCGCCGCGCGCGCCGGGTGTTCATCGTCCGATGGGACTAAGGCGACGCGGCCTGACAATGAGTGATCCCCCGTTCCCCTATGGGGACTCACCGACACGAGGGTGGTGTCTGACACTCCGTCTTCGCCAGCAGGCTCGTTCCCACAAAGGGATTGGTGAGCATCTGTCGAAATTATCCCCGCCGCCGGCACGCATCTGTTAAAACGCGGACTTCATGTCCGTGCCGATGAACCAACCGATGCCCACTGCCCTTTTCACCCGACTGCGCCGACGCTGGCTGCCGCTGCTGTGCATGGCCGCGCTGGTGGTCGGCCTGCCGGTCAGTTGCGGCGCGCTCAAGTACAAGGAGCGCGAGCTGCTGTTTCGTATCGAACCGGGTACGGCGAGCTGGTATCGCGGCTTGCCGCAGGACGTTCAGGAATTCGAGATCCAGTCTGCCAGCTTCAAGCCGGGGCAAAACCTGCATGCCTGGTGGTGGCCAGCAGCCCGTCGCGATGCACCGTCGATTCTTTACCTGCACGGTGTGCGCTGGAACCTCACCGGCCAGGCGTTTCGCATCGAACAATTGCGCGCCATGGGCTATTCGGTGCTGGCCATCGACTACCGCGGATTTGGCCAGAGCAAGGGCGATCTGCCGTCGGAAGCCAGCGTCTACGAAGACGCCCGCGCCGCCTGGGAGCGTTTCATCGCGATGCAACCCGACCCCGGAAAACGCCTGATCTACGGTCACTCCCTGGGTGGCGCGGTGGCCATCGACCTCGCGGCAGACCTCGCCGCCGAGGCGAAAAAGGCAAATACCGCGGTGCCCGTGCGCGGTCTGGTGATCGAATCCACCTTCACCTCGCTGGGCGATGCCGTGGCGGAAGTGGCCGGCAACAACCTGCCCGTCAACTGGCTGCCGGTGCGCTGGCTGCTGTCGCAGAAGTTCGACTCCATCGACAAGATCGTTGGCATCGACATGCCACTGTTGGTGGTCCATGGCCTGGCCGACCCGTTCATGCCCTCGCGGTTCAGCCAACAGTTGTTCAATGCCGCCAATCAACCGAAGCGCTTATTGCTGATTCCCGGTGGAACGCACAACAACAGCATGAGCCTGGGCGGTAGCCAGTATCGCCAGGCGCTCGACGGGTTGATGAAGGCCAAACCGCAGATTGCCGGGCCGGCGATTTCATCGGACGCACAGGACTCCTGAAGGCTTGCTTATCTGTCGCGCCTACGTGGTCTCTTAGATTCATTTCTTGAAGGTGGGGGGCCAAGTGGAATTACCAGTCCGGGGGGAGGAGGACCGCCGTTAATCCACTCCTCCATTAGCCGTCTCACTTCAGGCGGCATTTCTTGCGGTGCTCTGCTTGTCATTTGTTTACCCTATTGTTTTCAGGAGTTCGACCCATTGTATTTTTGAAACATCGATGACTATCACTTCGGCCCCCGTGTGAAACCGCTGGCCTGTATCTTCAATCCAGTGAGGGTGCTCGAGAACGAACTGCCCTCTTGCAGGCTCCGCCGGCCATTCGATCGGCCGGCCAAAAAAACGCTTACCATCGACCAGATGCAGCACCACATGCCTCTGCCGCGTTGAAAATGCGCTGTACCACTCGCAAGGATAGGAAGATTGCCGGGTTATTTTCAGCCTGCGCAGGAGCGCATGAAGCTTGTCGCTACTGGCAATGTGGCAGGAAAGAAAACCCAGCAGTACCGCAATCACCGCTGACCATAAGGTCTCTGACTTCCTGTCCCACAAACCGATTGAAAAAAAGCGCTCACCGGTAACCACCAGTAACGTCCCCATCCCCACGACCAGAGACTGGATCACAAAGGTAAAAATCAGCGCCTGAACGATTTGCAAAAAGGTGTCTGGCCGCTTGAAAGCTGTCAGTGAGTAAAAAATCCACGCGGCTAAAAAGCCCGGAATCAAATACTGAAGTAACGGAATCACTTCCTTGATCAAATCGTCCATGCAAGTTTTCAATCCATTGAAAGCTCCGATTCGGGACAAAGAAATACCTCACCTCGCCGACTCGTGCTATCTCTTGCGTAGTCGCTGTCGTCACAAAACGTTTCACGATTGAAGACTGGGAATTTACGGGCAAATATCAGGGAAAAATCGTACAAACAGTTAGTCGAAGACCTACGTTTTCTACCCCTGATACCGTGCCCGATAACGCCCCGGACTCTCCCCCGTCCATTTCTTGAACGCCCGATGAAACGCACTCGGTTCCTGGAAACCCAGATGTTCGGCAATGTCGCTGATGCTCGCCCGGCTCTGGCGTAATTGTTCGAAGGCCACGGCGCGGCGAACTTCGTCCTTGATCTCCTGATAGGAACAGCCTTCGCGCTCCAGCTTGCGGCGAAAGGTGCTGGGGCTCAGGTGCTGTTCGAGGGCAAAGGCTTGCAAGGTCGGCCAGTCGCTGTAATCGCAGTTGCGCAGGCGCTGATACACCTGTGATGCCAAACCGTGCTGGTTGCGGAAACGGATCACCAGCCATTGCGGCGCAGTGCGCAAAAACACCTTGAGCGACGCCAGGTCCTGCACCACCGGCAAGCGCAGGTAGTGACTGGCGAACTCGATTTCCGTGCGCTCGGCGCCAAAGGTCAGGTTCGGTCCCCAGAGCAAGCGGTCGTCGCTAAGCGATAGCCGCTCGTGGCGAAAATCCGCGCGGTCGATGGGAATGCGTCGGCCGCCCAGCCAGCACAGCAAACTGATCATCAACACCAGAAAGGTCTCTTCACCGAAACGGCCGACGTCATCGTTTGCCGCGCGACTGTCCAGGCTGATGATCGCCCGTTTGCCGCGCACGGTCAGCGTGCCATGAAAGTCGTGGAGAAACAGGGCGAAGTTGGCCAGGCACTGGCGCATGGCTTTGTGCAGATCGGGCTCCTGGATCAATGCGCGGCAAATCAGGGCGAAGGCACCCGGCGGCATGCCGTGGGAATCGAGCCCGAAAAACTCGTCATTCAGTTCGCGGATCTGAATCAGCCACAACGCCGCGAAGGCGCTTGCCGGCACCCGCGCCGTGGGTTGCTGCATCAGCTGCGGATCGATGCCGGCCTGCTCCAGCACGTCTCGCACCCGCTGCGGATCATCGCCCAACCCCTGAATCATGGCCTGCACGAAATAGGCGGCCACCGAGTCCTTCTCCCGCATCTGAACGCTACGCTCCCCATCATTCGAAATGGCAAAAAACACCAGTGCCGTTGAACAGTTTCGGCATAGGACAACCGCCCTGCCGGCTCTAGACTCGCGGCAATAGTACGCCTTCGGCCGCCACTACGGCCAAGGTATCGCAGGGTTTGAGCGAAAGGACGGCAACATGAATCTGCAACACATTGGCGTTATCGGCGCCGGCACCATGGGCAACGGCATTGCGCAAGTCTGCGCCTTGGCCGGTTTCAACGTGACCTTGCTCGACATCTCCGACAGTGCGCTGCAAAAAGCCGTCGCGACCGTTGGCAAGAACCTCGATCGGCAGGTCGCCAAGGAAACCCTGACGCCCGAGCAAAAACTCGCCGTCCTCGACAAGATTCGCACCAGCACCGATTACAGCAGCCTGCGCGACGCGCAACTGGTAATCGAAGCCGCCACCGAAAATCTCGAGCTGAAGCTGCGGGTACTGCAACAGATCGCCGCGCAGGTCAGCACCGACTGCGTGATCGCGTCCAACACCTCGTCGCTGTCGATTACCCAGCTTGCCGCCAGCGTCAGCCAGCCCGAGCGTTTTATCGGCCTGCACTTCTTCAACCCGGTGCCGGTAATGGGCCTGATCGAAGTGATCCGCGGCCTGCAAACAAGCGACGCCACCCACACCCTGGCGCTGGACATGGCGACTGCATTGGGCAAGACCGCAATCACCGCCGGCAACCGCCCGGGCTTTGTGGTCAACCGGATCCTGGTACCAATGATCAACGAAGCGATCCTGGTGTTTCAGGAAGGCCTGGCCAGTGCCGAAGACATCGACGCCGGCATGCGCCTGGGTTGCAACCAGCCGATCGGCCCGCTGGCCCTGGCGGACCTGATCGGCCTGGATACGCTCCTGGCGATCATGGAAGCCTTCTATGAAGGTTTCAACGACAGCAAATACCGCCCGGCACCGCTGCTCAAGGAAATGGTCGCCGCCGGTTATCTGGGACGCAAAACGGGGCGCGGCTTCCATGCCTATGCCTGAGCGTTGCTCGCGTTTCGCCGAGTACCGGGACAAGGTGCTGGAGTTGTTTGCCAGCAAGGGATTCGGTCAGGTCGGCATGCGTGAGCTCGCCACGTGCCTGGGGCTGTCCCCGGGCTCGTTGTATCACCATTACCCCAGCAAACAGCACCTGCTGCTCGACCTGATCGAGGAGTTCTACGAGGAGCTGTTGGCCACGCTGGGGCGCATCGAACAAAAGGCACCGGCCAAACGCGATCGACTCAACGGCCTGATCCGCGCGCACCTGAACCTGCACCGCGACATGCCCTGGCATTTTCGGCTGGTGGAGCGCGACAGCGGCTGCCTGAATGAAGAGCAACAGGCACGGGTTCAACAATTGCGCGAGCAGTACGAACGCCGCTTGCTGATGATGCTCGGCGCTCGATCCCGTCTCAGCGATCCGGGCTTTCGGGCGGCAGGTCATGCCATCGCCGCCCTGCTCAACAATGCACCCAGTTGGCTGGCCTCCCATTCGCTGGACGAACAGGAGCAGGACGAACTGCTGGAAAGCATGCTCAGCGGAGCCATCGAGCGTGTGCTCGCGCCTCGCCGTGCAACCGAAGCAATAAGCCTTGCCCGGCCTATCGAAAAAACATCTAAAAACACCCAGGCTGCCATCGCGATTTAGCGCTTTGCTTGCCCAGTCGATGCCATCGGAATTCGCCTCCTGTTGAAGCGTCCAATCCGGTGTGTCCCTTCAATGACCGGGAGCCGAGCCATGAAAATCAATCCCTACCTCATCTTCAACGGCGACTGCAAAGCCGCGTTCACCTTCTACGCCGAATGCCTCAAGGGCCAGATCGAAGCCATGCTGACCTTCGGTGAAACACCCGCCGGCGATCACGTACCCAAGGACCTGCACAACCTGATCATCCACACGCGTCTTGCCGTGGGCGACCAAGCCATCATGGGTTCGGACACCACGCCCGACCGCCCCTCCGAAGAAATGAACGGCTGCTCGATTTCGTTGAATGTCGACAGCATTGCCGAGGCGGAACGGGTGTTCAGTGCACTGTCAGCCGGCGGCACTGTGCAAATGCCGCTGGAGACCACGTTTTGGGCGGCGCGTTTCGGCATGCTGGTGGACCGTTTTGGCGTGTCGTGGATGGTCAACTGCGAAAAGGATCAGTGACAAACACTCATACAGATAGATTTGTGGCGAGCGAGCTTGCTCGCGCTGAGGCGCGAAGCGGCCCCAAAAATGGGACTGCTACGCAGTCCAGCGGGAGCAAGCTCCCTCGCCACAGGAACTGTGTTTGTTCTTAAGTGAACAGCATTACGGACAGATTGGGCCTTCTGGCAACTCCCCGACCGTCTGCTACCGTCAATTCACTATTCCCCGTCGCAGCGGATCGTCCGGAGGAACCCCACCATGCCTGCGCCCTGGTCTACCCGTTTCAAACTATCGCTACTGGCGGGCGGGCTCACCGCCACCCTGCTCGCACTCAGTGGCTGTGCCAGCGTCGATGCCCATACCACCGCCTACGTTGGCGTCGAACACCCTGCGCCCACCCTGCCCAGCGAAGTCCAGGTGCTGCGCTCCGAGCCCCTTCGCCCGCACATTCGCCTGGGTGAAGTGCTGATCGACGCCACCGTCGACCCCGCCCCACCGATTGCCGAAGTCGAACAAAAACTGCGCGAGGAATCCGCCAAGTTGGGTGGCGATGCCGTGGTGGTGGTTTTTGACCATATAGGACGGGTAGGCACCTACGTCAACGGCCCGCTGTGGGCGCGTGACGCCAGAGCAATCGAGGGGCGCAAGCTCAAGGGGATTGTCATCAAATATCGGTCGTAGCTGCCAGCATAGTGGCCTCTCGCCACACAACCTTTCGTCGCAAACCAAATCCCGGGGCGCAATATCCAACCATGCTTGGCGTACGGCTTGCACAGGCCGGGCGTGGCGGCCCCAGAACGACATAATTCTGACACGGCAGCACCTCAAACTAACGCTTAAGGACTCCAGCAGCACGCTTGGTCAGTCATCGGAGATGTATCGTGTCAACTCTCAATGAAATCGCAGCGAACCACGCGAGAATGGCCAAGGCTATGGAAGAGGAGGCCACCGGATTGAGTGAGCGACCGCTTCAGATTGTCGGCAGCTTTGAAATGCCGTCTCCGGACAAGCAGCAACAGGTTCCGCTGCACCTGATCACTGCCGCGCAAGACAGCCTCGCCGGACTGGCCGTTGGCTTTTGAGGGTCAGGATTCGCCGAGCGTGATTTGCCGGTAATGGCGCGGCGTAAAGCCGGTCAACGCCTTGAACTGGCGGGTGAAGGCACTGTGGTCGGTGTAGCCGCACTGCAGTGCAACCTCGGTGATGGGCATGTCGGTATGCAGCAGCCGATGGGCATGTTCCAGGCGCACCTTCTGGATCATCTGTCGCGGCGTCAGGTTGAACACCCGCTTGCAGTACCGCTCCAGTTGCGCCACTGAAATACCGGCAATCCGCGTCAGCTCGCCCAGGGTGACGCGCCGGTTGAAATGCGCGCGAATGTATTCGTCCACCGCTGCCAGGCGTTGGTAAGCCGGATGCGTTTCGCTGGCCGATTGCAAGTCGACCGAAATCCCCGCCAGACCGATGATTTCACCCTTGCGGTTATACAACGGCCGTTTGTGCGTGAGGCACCAGCCCGGCTCCCGACTGCCGTACAAGTGCAACTCCAGTTGATCCTCCAGGACAAAACCTTGCTCCAGGACCCGTCGATCCTGCTCGGTATACCCCGGCCCCAACTGCGCCGGAAAGACCTCCGCACTGGTCTTTCCGAGCAAGGGTTGCAGGTGTTTGAGTCCGCAGCGTTGCACCAGAGTGCGATTGGCCATGACGTAGCGCGCCTGGACATCCTTGATGAAGATCGCGGCATTGGGAATCACATCCAGCATCGGCAATAGCAGTGCCACGCTCGCCAGCAGTTCTTCAATGGTTTGAGGACGATTGGCCTCATTCCCCTGGCACAGCATCGCCAACGCATTCAGCGTCATAAAGCTCACTCCCCCACTCTTCGCCCAGGCAAAAACGCCGGTGGTGCGGCGCACGCCGAGCAGGTTGCCCCATGCCCGACGCCCTGTCGAGCACCCATCCCGACTGTGCCGATTTCGTCATTCTTGCCAGTGGAAAACATCAATCGCCGACCGGCTGACGGGTTCAGGCTATAGCCCCAGTGACACCACACCTGCCTATCCAACAACCAACAAGAAGGCGACGCCATGTCAGGTAACGGTAAATTCAAAAAGCAACTTTCATTGATCGATCTCACGTTTATCGGGCTGGGGGCGATCTTTGGTTCAGGCTGGCTGTTCGCGGCCAGTCACGTGTCCGCCATCGCGGGACCGGCCGGAATTTTCTCCTGGCTGCTGGGCGGGTTTGCCGTTCTGCTGCTGGGGATCGTTTATTGCGAATTGGGTGCGGCACTGCCCCGTGCCGGTGGCGTGGTGCGATATCCGGTGTATTCCCACGGTCCGCTGCTGGGCTACCTGATGGGCTTCATCACCCTGATCGCCTTCTCGAGCCTGGTGGCAATCGAAGTGGTCGCCTCGCGCCAATATGCCGCCGCATGGTTTCCAGAATTGACCAAGGCCGGTTCCAGCGACCCCACGGTACTTGGCTGGCTGGTGCAATTCGGCCTGCTGTGCCTGTTCTTCGCCCTCAACTACCGCAGTGTGAAGACCTTCGCCAAGGCCAATAACCTGGTGAGCGTGTTCAAGTTCATCGTGCCGTTGCTGGTCATCGGCGTGCTGTTCACCTTCTTCAAGCCGGAAAACTTCCAGTCCCAGGGCTTTGCACCATTCGGCCTCTCGGGTATCGAGATGGCGGTGTCCGCCGGCGGCGTCATCTTCGCTTACCTGGGGCTGACGCCGATCATTTCGGTGGCCAGCGAAGTGAAGAATCCGCAGCGCACTATCCCTATTGCCTTGATCCTCTCGGTGCTGCTGTCCACTGCCATTTATGTATTGTTGCAGGTCGCCTTCCTCGGCGGCGTGCCCACCGAAATGCTGGCCAACGGCTGGGCCGGTGTCGCCAAGGAACTGGCCCTGCCTTATCGTGATATCGCCCTGGCGCTGGGCGTGGGCTGGTTGGCCTATCTGGTGGTCGCCGATGCGGTGATCTCCCCCAGCGGTTGCGGCAACATCTACATGAACGCCACGCCGCGGGTCATTTATGGCTGGGCGCAGACCGGCACCTTCTTCAAGGTTTTCACCCGCATCGACGAGAAGTCCGGCATCCCGCGCCCGGCGCTGTGGCTGACCTTTGCCCTGTCGGTGTTCTGGACCCTGCCCTTCCCGTCCTGGGAAGCACTGATCAACGTGGTATCGGCCGCACTGGTCCTGAGCTACGCCGTCGCGCCAGTCTCCGTGGCCGCGCTGCGCCGCAATGCACCCGATATGCCGCGCCCGTTCCGGGTCAAGTCGATGAATGTGCTGGGACCGCTGTCGTTCATCATCGCCGCACTGATCGTCTATTGGTCGGGCTGGAGCACCGTGTCCTGGTTGCTCGGCCTGCAGATCCTGATGTTCGTGGTGTACCTGTTGTGCGGTCGCTTCGTGCCGACCCGCCATCTGAATCTCGGACAACAAGTGCGCTCCTCCGCGTGGCTGATCGGCTTCTACGCCGTGACCATCGTCCTGTCCAAACTCGGCAGCTTTGGCGGCTTGGGTGTCCTCGTTCATCCGTTCGACACACTGGTCGTGGCGGCCTGCGCGATGGGTATTTATTACTGGGGCGCGGCGACCGGCGTGCCGGCGCATCTGGTGCGCCTGGACAACGAAGACGCTGAAAGCGAAGCCGCGCCAACCGCCACCAACGCCCTGGGCCAACGTCCCGCCGGCGCCCATGCATAACGCTCGTCCTCAAACCCGGCCAATGGATAGATTCATGAAAAAAATACACGTCATCGATTCCCACACCGGCGGCGAACCGACTCGCCTGGTGATGAAGGGTTTTCCCGATCTGCCTGGCAACACCATGGCCGAGAAGCGCGATGCCCTGCGCAACCAGCATGATCAATGGCGTCGTGCCTGCCTGCTGGAGCCCCGTGGCAACGATGTGCTGGTGGGCGCGCTGTATTGCGAGCCAGTTTCGTCGGACGCCACCTGCGGCGTGATCTTCTTCAACAATGCCGGCTACCTCGGCATGTGCGGCCACGGCACCATCGGCCTGGTCGCGTCCCTGCATCACCTGGGTCACATCAGCCCCGGCGTGCACCGGATCGATACGCCGGTAGGCCAGGTCAGCGCCACGTTGCATGACGATGGTGCGGTGACCCTGGGCAACGTGCCGGCCTACCGCTATCGCAAGCAAGTACCCGTGGACGTGCCCGGGCACGGCCGCGTGCATGGCGATATCGCCTGGGGCGGCAACTGGTTCTTCCTCGTATCCGATCATGGAAAGACGTTGCACATGAGCAACGTCGAAGCCCTGACCGAGTACACCTGGGCGATGCTCAAGGCGCTTGAAGCCCAAGGCATCCACGGCGAAGACGGCGCCCTTATCGACCATGTCGAACTGTTTGCCGACGACGACCTGGCCGACAGCCGTAACTTCGTCATGTGCCCCGGCAAGGCCTACGACCGTTCGCCTTGCGGGACCGGTACCAGCGCCAAACTGGCGTGCCTGGCGGCCGACGAAAAACTGGCCGCCGGCCAGCCGTGGGTTCAGGCCAGCATCACCGGCAGCCAGTTCGAAGGCCGCTTCGAATGGGAAGGCGAACGCGTCCGCCCGTTCATTACCGGCCGCGCCTACATGACCGCCGACAGCACGCTGCTGATCGACGAACAGGATCCCTTCGCGTGGGGCATTTAAGCCCCCCGCTTCTCTCTATCAACCTGAATTAACGTTCCAAGGAGCTACAACCATGAGCGATAACATTTTCACTGGCTGCATCCCTGCCCTGATGACCCCGTGCACCGCGGAGCGCAAGCCGGACTTCGACGCCCTGGTGGCCAAGGGCCGCGAACTGATCGATATCGGCATGAGCGCAGTGGTGTACTGCGGCTCGATGGGCGACTGGCCGTTGCTCACCGAAGCCGAGCGTCAGGAAGGCGTGGCGCGCCTGGTCGCCGCCGGCATCCCGACCATCGTCGGCACCGGTGCGGTCAACAGCCGTGAAGCGGTGTCCCACGCGGCCCATGCCGCCAAAGTCGGTGCCCACGGTTTGATGGTCATTCCTCGCGTGCTGTCCCGTGGCGCTTCGGCAACGGCGCAAAAGGCGCACTTCGCCGCCATCCTCAAGGCTGCCCCGGGCCTGCCGGCGGTGATCTACAACAGCCCTTACTACGGCTTCGCCACCCGTGCCGACCTGTTCTTCGAACTGCGCCGCGAGTACCCGAACCTGATCGGCTTCAAGGAATTCGGCGGTGGTGCCGACCTGCGCTACGCCGCCGAACACATCACCTCCAAGGACGATGACGTCACGCTGATGGTGGGTGTCGATACCCAGGTGGTCCACGGCTTCGTCAACTGCAACGCCACCGGCGCCATCACCGGCATCGGCAATGCATTGCCACGGGAAGTGCTGCAACTGGTGGCCCTGAGCAAGCAGGCGGCCAAAGGAGATGCCAAGGCCCGTCGCCAGGCGCGTGAACTGGAGTCTGCATTGGCCGTGCTGTCGTCCTTCGATGAGGGTTGCGACCTGGTGCTCTATTACAAGCACCTGATGGTGCTCAACGGCGACAAGGAATACACCCTGCACTTCAACGAAACCGATGCGCTCACCGATGCCCAGCGTCGTTACGCCGAGGCCCAGTACGCGCTGTTCCGCCAGTGGTATGCCAACTGGTCAAAAGAACAGAACCTGGTCTGACACCCGGTGCACGACCCCTGGGGGGGGGGAAAGGGAGGAGGAGGGTCATCAAGGATCGGCGTGGCCGATTGATCAAGGATGTCCAGGTCACCAAAAACGCCAAGGCCGGAAAGCCCTTGGCGTTGTCCATTGACCTGCGCCT
>NZ_JBPKAM010000136.1:0-13760 GCF_051216495.1 Pseudomonas baetica
GGGGGAGGGTGTGGGGGGTGGGGGGGGGGACCGCCCTGGCACTACCCCCCCCCCCCCCCCCCCCCCCCCTCCTTTCCCCCACAGGGGGCATTCAACATTTGTGAAATAAGCTGCGCCGCAAACAGTTCGAGGCGCTCGCGGGTATCACCCGTGGTGCGCCAGGGTTCTTCACTGACCGACAACAAGGCTTCGGGACGCGGCCCGCTCCAAGGCTCGGCCAACGCACAATCGAGCGGATCAAACCCCAGCTCAAACGCCTTGGCCAACGCCCGCAACAGACTCGATTGCGCTCCACGGCCGTCGCCTCGCGGAATGCGCAGCAACGCGAGCAAGGTATCGATGCGCAATCTTCCACTCGGTGACTCGCCGAACACGTGCAGGCCATCGCGGATCTGCGACTCTTTCAGGTCACACAGATAAGTGTCCAGCCGAGGCAGCCAGATCGCTGCATCGGCGTCGCTGTCCAGCTTCTCATCCAGTTGCAGTTCACGATCGATGTGCGTGTCGCGCACCAATTGCAGGATGTCGCGCTGTAATTCCCGAGCACGGCGCGGATCCAGCAGCTGCGCTTCGTAATACTCGTCGGCCAGCAATTCCAGATTGCGCAGCGGGCCGTAGGTTTCGGCACGGGTCAAGGGCGGCATCAGGTGGTCGATGATCACCGCCTGAGTGCGGCGCTTGGCCTGGGCGCCCTCGCCCGGATCGTTGACGATGAACGGGTAGATATTCGGCAGCGGCCCGAGCAGCGCGTCCGGCCAGCAGTTTTCCGACAAGCCGACACCCTTGCCCGGCAGCCATTCGAGGTTGCCGTGTTTACCAACGTGGATCACGCCGTGGGCACCGTAGGTGTGGCGCAGCCAGAAGTAGAAGGCCAGATAACCATGGGGCGGCACCAGGTCCGGGTCGTGATACACCGCACTTGGATCGACCTGATATCCCCGAGCCGGTTGAATTCCGATAAAGGTCAGGCCGAAACGCAACCCGGCAATCATCATGCGCCCGCCCCGGCACATCGGATCACTCTCTGGCGATCCCCACCGCTCCAGCACCGCCACGCGATTGGCTTCGGGCAGGGCATTGAACATCGTCAGGTAATCGTCCATGGCCAGGCTTTGTTGACACGGACGTTGGTCGAGGGTGTCGAGATCGTTGCTGATGCCACCGAGCAATTGCTGAATCAGCGCAGTGCCGCTATCAGGCAGTTCCGCCGGCAGCGGATAGCCCTCGGCATGCAGCGCACGCAGGATATTCAGCGCCGCCGCCGGCGTATCGAGTCCTACGCCATTGCCGATTCGACCATCGCGCGTCGGGTAATTGGCCAGAATCAATGCCACGCGCTTTTCAGCGTTGGGCAGCCGCGCCAGATCGATCCAGCGTCGCGCCAGTTCGGCAACAAAATCCATGCGCTCCGGTTGTGGCCGGTAGCACACCACATCGGACTGACTGCGCTCACTGCGCCAGGCCAGGTCCTTGAAACTGATCGGCCGGCTAATGATGCGACCATCCAGCTCCGGAAGCGCAATGTGCATCGCCAGATCCCGCGGGCCGAGGCCCTGCTCGCTGGCGCGCCAACCCGGTTCGTTGTCCTGGGCGCAAATCGCTTGGATCACCGGGATATTGCGGCGAAACGGACGCAGATGCGGCGCTTCGGGACTGGATTGGGCGAAACCGGTGGTGTTCAAAATCACCGCCGCCTCGACGTCATCCAGCCAATCCTCGACCACCGAGAGGCAGCCGGGCTCTTTCAAACTGGCCAGGGCAATCGGCAGCGGGTTCAGCCTCGCCGCCTGCAAGCGCTGGCAAAACACATCAATGAACGCGGTATTGGCCGCCTGCAAATGCGAGCGGTAAAAAAGCACTGCAGCCACCGGCTGATCGGCCTGCCAGTCGGCCTGCCAATCCGCCAATGTCGCGGAGCTTTTTTTGGGGTGGTAGATCGCTGTGCGCGGAAGGATTTGCGGCTCGCCCCAGACGTAGTCGCGAGCCAGCCAGCGATTGGCCAAGCAACGAAACAAGTCCAGCGCATTAGCCATGCCGCCCTGGCGCAGGAAGTGCCAGAGCCGGTCGCGATCTTGCGCGGACACGGTGCTCAGGTCGCTGAGTTCCGGGTCGGGACGGTCATCGCCCGGCACCAGGATCAGCTGCACGCCGCGTTGCGACAACTCCACCAAACGCTCGACGCCGTAACGCCAATAAGCAATGCCGCCGTGTAGCGAGATCAGAATGACCTTGGCGTGGCGCAGCACTTCGTCGACATACAGGTCGACCGATGCGTGATTCTGCACCTGCATCGGGTTGGCCAGGCGCACGCTCGGGTAATCGTCAGGCAATTGCTGCGCCGCTTCAGCGAGCAGCGCCAGACTGGAGTCGCCGCTGCACAGGATCACCAGCTCGGCGGGGGTTTGTCCCAAGTCGGCAATGTTGTCATCCGACACAAAACCGCCGGGCTGGGTCCTGAGCAGGTGCATGGCTTACACGCTGAGCGCGGCGCGCAGTTGCGCTTCGAGGGCGGCGGCGTCGAGCTGCTGACCAATCAAGACCATACGCGTGATGCGCGCTTCATCAGTGCCCCACTGACGGTCGAAATGCTTGTCGAAACGCGTGCCCACGCCCTGGATCAGCAGGCGCATCGGTTTGTTCGGAATCGCGGCGAAGCCTTTGACCCGCAGGATACCGCGCTGCACCACCAGTTGGGTCAGCGCGTCCAGCAGCAGGCTTTCGTCGCAAGCCGGCAACTCGATGGAAATGGAATCGAAGGCGTCATGATCGTGGTCGTCATGATCATCGCCGTCGTGATGGTGGTCGTGATGGCTGTGGCGGCTGTCGATGTGTTCTTCGGAGCCCGCGCCGAGGCCGATCAGCACCTCCAGTGGCAGGCGACCGTTGCTGGCTTCGATGACTTTCACCGCCGGCGGCAGCTCTTCGGCGACTTCCAGGCGCACGCGGGCCAGGTCTTCAGGGTTGATCAGGTCGGCCTTGTTGAGGATCACCAGGTCGGCGCTGGACAGTTGGTCGGCAAACAGCTCGTGCAGCGGCGACTCGTGATCCAGGTTCGGGTCGAGTTTGCGTTGGGCGTCGACCTGATCCGGGAACGCGGCGAAAGTGCCAGCGGCCACGGCCGGGCTATCGACCACGGTGATCACCGCATCGACGGTGCAGGCGCTGCGGATTTCCGGCCACTGGAAGGCCTGGACCAGCGGTTTTGGCAGGGCCAGGCCCGAGGTTTCGATGAGGATGTGATCCAGATCGCCGCGACGGGCGACCAATTCGCGCATCACCGGGAAGAACTCTTCCTGAACGGTGCAGCACAGGCAGCCGTTGGCCAGTTCATAGACGCGGCCGCTGGCTTCTTCTTCGGTGCAACCGATGGAGCACTGCTTGAGTATTTCGCCGTCGATACCCAGCTCACCGAACTCGTTGACGATCACCGCGATACGGCGGCCCTGGGCGTTGTCGAGCATGTGCCGCAGCAAGGTGGTTTTGCCCGAGCCGAGGAAGCCGGTAACGATGGTGACAGGGAGTTTGGCCAGTGTTTTCATCGGATGCCCTTTGGCAAGGTGGCGGGCATACGGGACGAGAACCGGCGGCGCACATGCGCACCGGAAGCGTTCGCCACCGGATCACCCCGCCCGGTTGTAGTGAGAATCTGTCTCGAGGCAGGTCTCCTGGCTGACGGTGTGCCAAATCTTGGACTGGCGTTGGCTGCGCCTTCCCGCGGGCTCAGGACCTGAGCGTGCAGTGGCGTGGCAGCGAACATCACCGTTCACAGTTGCGGGGGCAGCCGCGGCATTGACCGCGTTCCCTTCTTAGCTTCGACAAACGCCGAAGAACCTCGAAAGCGCAAGGCTACGCATCGTATTGGGGCGGGTCAATGTCTTGTAGCGCGCATACCGGCCCCTTCGCGAGCAGGCTCGCTCCCACAGTTGACCGCATTCCAATGTGGGAGCGAGCCTGCTCGCGAAGAATTCACCTCGGTTTCGAGTTGAGAACCCTTGCCAATTGACGCCCTACCCCTGCCCATGCTCTCCTACACGCCTTGTTACGGGTGCCCTTCACAGGGTGAAACGGGAAACCGGTGAATCGTGTGCTTTACTCAAAGCCACGTCAGTCCGGTGCTGCCCCCGCAACGGTAAGCGAGCGAAGCGTCAGATCCACTGTGCCGATGTGGCATGGGAAGGTGATGCTTGAAGGTGATGGCATACGCCTGCGCCCCTCGTGAGCCCGGAGACCGGCCCGCAACACGAAGTGATCAAACTTCACCGAAAGACAAACCCGCGGTGGGCGGGCGCTGTTCGAATCCCTGCGCGCGATAGGTGTGCGCAGGCTCTGCATGCGCTTTTGATTCCCCGCTGACAGACCAGAGGGATACGCCATGTCGATCATCAGCAGCACCGGCCACAGCAGCGCCGCCAGCAACACCACCTCCCTGACTCAACGCCTGACCGCCGCTGTTTGCGCGTCGATCCTTGGCGCCTGCCTGGTGTACTTCGCCGGTTTCTCGCACATCGAAGCGGTCCATAACGCTGCCCACGATACTCGCCACAGCGCCGCGTTCCCGTGCCATTGAGACCTGTCGACATGATCAAGCGTATTGCGCAAACGGCAGGTTTTAGCGGGTTGCTGGCCGCCCTGCTGCTCACGCTCTTGCAAAGTCTTTGGGTCTCCCCGCTGATTCTGCAGGCCGAAACCTACGAGAAATCCGAACCGGCGGCCATTGAAGTGCATGAACACGCCGCTGGCGTCGCTGCCCATACCCACGATGCCGAAGCCTGGGAGCCGGAAAACGGCTGGCAGCGCATGCTGTCGACCACGGGTGGCAATCTGGTGGTGGCCGTCGGTTTCGCCCTGATGCTGGCCGGTCTGTACACCCTGCGCGCACCGACCAAAACCTCCCAGGGCCTGCTTTGGGGCCTGGCCGGTTACGCGACCTTCGTACTGGCGCCAACGCTCGGCCTGCCGCCTGAGCTGCCAGGCACCGCTGCCGCCGATCTGGCACAACGGCAGCTCTGGTGGATCGGCACCGCCGCCTCCACTGCTGTGGGTATTGCCCTGATCGCATTCAGCCGTCATTGGCTGATGAAAGTCCTCGGCGCGGCGATCATCGCCGTTCCCCATGTGATTGGCGCGCCGCAACCGGAAGTGCACTCGATGCTCGCCCCGCAAGCGCTGGAAACCCAATTCAAAATCGCTTCGCAGCTGACCAACGTCGCGTTCTGGCTGGCCCTGGGCCTGATCAGTGCCTGGCTGTTCCGCCGCAAAAGCGATGGTCAATACCACGCATGATTGACCACAGCACAGCGCCGACCCTGGTGGTCGGCCTGGGCTGCCAGCGCGGCTGCCCCGTCAGCACCTTGCGCGCACTGCTCGACCAGGCGTTGCAGGCACACCGGATAGAACTCAATGAGATCAAGGCCCTGGCCAGCATCGATTTGAAACGTGACGAACCGGCCCTGATCGAACTGTCCGAGCAGCTTGGTCTTGAGCTGATGTATTTCAGCAGCGAACAATTGGCGGCCTATCAACCGCACCTGAGTCACCATTCCGAGATCGCGTTCGAACGTACCGGTTGCTACGGCGTGGCGGAAAGTGCGGCCCTGGCTCTGGCCGAACAACTGGCCAATGCACCGGCAAAACTGCTGATCCCGCGACAAAAATATGCCCAGGCGACGCTGGCATTGGCCTGCGCCGCGTAAAATCTCCGATAATCCCCCCTTTCGATCATGAGCAATCTTCATCTGAAGCCTTGCCCAGCCCATTTTTCCCCACAGGAACCGACGATGACCGTCTACTTCATTGGCGCAGGTCCCGGCGACCCGGAACTGATCACCGTCAAAGGCCAGCGGCTGATTCGCAGCTGCCCGGTGATCATCTATGCTGGCTCGCTGGTACCCACCGCCGTGTTGGAAGGCCATTGCGCCGAACAGGTGGTCAACAGCGCCGAACTGCACCTGGAACAGATCATTGAGCTGATCAAGACCGCCCATGACAACGGTCAGGACGTGGCCCGCGTGCATTCCGGCGACCCGAGCCTGTATGGCGCCATCGGTGAGCAGATTCGTCATCTGCGCGAACTCGATATTCCCTTTGAAATCATCCCCGGCGTCACCGCCACCGCGGCCTGTGCCGCACTGCTGGGGGCGGAGCTGACATTGCCGGACGTGTCACAGAGCGTGATCCTGACCCGCTACGCCGACAAGACCGCCATGCCAGTTGGCGAGGAGCTGAGCAGTCTGGCGCAGCATGGCGCGACCATGGCGATTCATTTGGGAGTCAATCATCTTGAAAAGATCCTCGTCGAGCTCCTGCCGCATTACGGCGCGGATTGTCCGATCGCGGTGATTCACCGAGCGACCTGGCCGGATCAGGATTGGGTGGTGGGGACACTTGGAGATATTGCCGGGAAAGTTGCCGCCAAGGGGTTTCGGCGTACGGCGTTGATTCTGGTCGGACGGGTGTTGGGGAGTGATCATTTCAGCGAATCGTCGCTGTATCGTGCCGGGCATGCGCATTTGTATCGCCCCTAAGGGCCCCATCGCTGGCAAGCCAGCTCCCACAGTTGACCGCGATCCCCTGTGGGAGCTGGCTTGCCAGCGATGGCGTCAGTGAATTTCATCCATAAAAAAACGGCGCTCACGGTGCGCCGTTTTTCATGTTTGCAGCGAACGCCTTAGTAGTAGGCGTTTTCTTTCTGCGTATGGTCGGTCACATCACGGACACCCTTGAGCTCAGGAATGCGCTCGAGCAGTGTGCGCTCAATGCCTTCCTTCAAGGTCACGTCGGCCTGGCCGCAGCCCTGGCAACCGCCGCCGAACTGCAGTACGGCGATACCGTCTTCGACCACATCGATCAGGCTGACCTGGCCGCCGTGGCTGGCCAGCCCCGGGTTGATCTCGGTTTGCAGGTAGTAATTGATGCGCTCGTTGATCGGGCTGTCGGCATTGACCATCGGTACCTTGGCGTTTGGCGCCTTGATGGTCAGCTGGCCGCCCATGCGGTCGGTGGCGTAGTCGACGACCGCATCATCCAGGAAAGCTTCGCTGAACGAATCGATATAAGCAGTGAAGCTCTTGAGCCCCAGCGCCGTGTCTTCAGGTTTTTCTTCGCCCGGTTTGCAGTAGGCAATGCAGGTCTCGGCGTACTGGGTGCCAGGCTGGGTGATGAAAATGCGGATGCCAATGCCCGGGGTGTTCTGCTTGGAGAGCAGATCAGCCAAGTAATCGTGGGCGGCGTCGGTGATGGTAATAGCGGTCATGGAAACTCCTCGCAGGCTTGGGCGCAGTTTACGCCAATCAGGGCGCCGGACAAAGTCCCAGTATTTTTGTCAGGAAAGTTTTCACTGATCCCCTGTGGGAGCGAGCCCGCTCGCGAAAGCGGAGTGTCAGGCAACGGCGGTGTTGACTGGCACAACGTCTTCGCGAGCAGGCTCGCTCCCACAAGGGTTCAGCGGTGGATTACAGGTTTTCGTAGCGATTCATGTCCAGCACACCCTCTTCCACCGGATCGGTCTCGTGGATGTAGCGGCTCAGGTCGTGGAAGTACTGCCAGAACTGCGGATGGCTGCGACGCACACCCCAGCGCTCGACGATTTTCTCGAATCGATCGGCATCCTTGGCGTTTTCCATGGCATCCACGAACGCCGGAACATCGCCAGCCGGCATGTTGAACATGAAGTTCGGGTAACTGCTGAGTACACCGGGGAAAATCGTGAGGGTGTCCAGCCCAGGCTGATACCGCAGCGACTCGCCGATCATGAACGCCACGTTGCTGTGGGCGCGGTTGCGCAACAGGCTGTAAACCACCCGCTGGCCGCTTGCGGTTTCAATGCGCAGCATCGTCGCTTCCGGCAATTGATCGATGACCTTGAGCCCGGCGGCCGGGCGCGACGCCAGGCGACTCAAGGCCTGTTCGGCACTCTGCAAGTCCGGATCGATGTTCGGCCGTGAACAATAGGCACCGTCACACCGATTGATCGGATCGGGCTTGGCATTGAGGTCACCATAACGCGCCAGCAACTGCATGGCGAAATCGCGCTTGGGGTCCTGTTCATTGAGTTTCAGCGCTGTCGGCGTGTCATTGTCGATGGACTCATAATCCAGCCACATCTTGAATTGGCCGCCGCTCTGGTACCAGTCGTCGAGGTAACCGTCCCGGGAATCGGCGGGCATCAGGCGCAGGAAATTCTGTTCGGCACCGTTGCGGATCAGGTCGAAATACAAACGGGTCTGAGCCTGATGGGAGACGTTGCCGAACACGTCGAAATTCACCGCCAATTGATAGTAAGTACGCTCCAGCAGCGGGTAGTCGAACAGCCACATCGTCTGTGGCACATCCCCGATCAGGCCCTTGGTCACCGCCGCACTGTCGAAATGCCGGAATATGCTCAGCAGTGCATTGTCGTTACCCGCCCACAGGGTCGACCAGCTCGGTGGTGGCTCTTCGGCGTAACTGTCGCGGCGCAAGGCCTCGTATTCGTTTCGCTTGTCGCGGTAGTTGTGCCACAGGCTCAGGACGCTGCCGACGTCGTCGTTCTGCCCCGGCATCGCCAGCAACGGAGTGGCCTGGTCCCGGTAATTGGGGTCGGTAATATAAAGGTCATGCTCAGGCGCCTGAAACAGCGCCCAGAAGTTGTCGCGGATCACGTCCGTGGCGATCTGCCCCCGACAGACCGGGCCACGGATAAAGGTGCGCACGAAATATTCGGCGTTATCGAGCATGAACTGATAACGCGCCTGGGCAGGAATCGCCTCGAATGTGGCAAACGGATTGGCCCGACTCTGCGGCCCGTAGCCCGGCAATGCACTGGCCTGCCACTGGCCGTTGTAGAAAAGACTTTTGACCCGGGCCATTTTCGCCGTGCTGAGCGGGTAAGTGATGTGGGTCTTGTGCACGATCACACCTTGCACCGGCCACAAGCGGTAATAGAACTGCGTGCCCGGGTCGTCGTTCGGGCGACGGGTATTGATCAGGTCGATAGGCTGGCCGGTGGGCGTGCGCGAACGCACCCACTGGAAGAAATGCCCCGGCTCGCCGTCCTTGAAATAAATGTGCGCCAGGAACCAGTGCTCGTACAACCAGCGTCCCACCAGGCTTTGCCGGGCGCCCGGTGTGTTAAGCAAGTTCTCCCATTGCACCACCTGCACCGCTTCTTTCGTGCTGGGCACCAGTCCCTGCTCATCAATTGGCGCGCCGGAAGCCAGCCAACGCTGCAGCGTTTGATATTGCTGATTGGTCAGCCCGGTCACCGCCAGAGGCATGCCCTGCTTCGGATGGGAACTGGCGTAGCCGTCGAACTCGGCCGGCATGGCGCACATGTTTTCGCGGTTGAGGCCCAGCACAATGCCTTCAGGCAATTTGGCATTGGGCTGTAAAGGCGTTTGATGGCCCAGTTCAAGCATCCGCGCCATCAGCGCCGCCTGGCTGCCTTGGGCGTCGAGCACCGAATAGAAGCCCTTTTGCTGCCAGGCACGCTTGCCAAAAGCGTCGTAAAACAGCCGGGTCGGTGGTGCGGCTTCACGACGGTCACCGTCGTAGACCGGGGTTTTGCTGGCACCGCGCGCCGCGCCTTCGCCACTGCCCAGGTTGAGCTGACAGGCGGAATCGTAGCAGGCGTGGCAGGCCACGCACTTTTCGGTGAAGATCGGTTGAATGTCGCGGGTGTAGGAAATAGCAGGAGAAATAGCCGGGCTCTGCGCCACCGCGCCCCAGCTTAAAAACAGCAACACACTGCTGATGACGACGCGATACGACATGATCCCTGATCCCGGTCCTTGAAAAACGCCGCGATTCTACCGTTCTGCCAGCCTCGCCAACATGAACGATATTCATGCAAAAGCCGGGCATGCTCTAAAAGCGCACAGGTTTGCTATGATCCCGGCCCTTCGTCATGGTCTTTTCGAGTAGCCCCAATGTCCGATCGCAGTGTTCGCCTTCAAGCCCTCAAGCACGCCCTTAAAGAGCGCATTCTGATTCTCGATGGTGGCATGGGCACGATGATCCAGAGCTACAAGCTCGAAGAACAGGATTATCGCGGCAAACGCTTCGCCGATTGGCCGAGCGACGTCAAGGGCAACAACGACCTGCTGGTGTTGACCCGCCCAGACGTTATCGGCGGCATCGAGAAGGCCTACCTGGACGCCGGTGCCGACATTCTGGAAACCAACACCTTCAACGCCACGCGGATTTCCATGGCCGATTACGGCATGGAAGCACTGACCTACGAACTGAACGTAGAAGGCGCTCGCCTGGCGCGCAAGGTTGCCGATGCGAAAACCCTGGAAACTCCGGACAAACCGCGCTTCGTCGCCGGCGTGCTCGGCCCGACCAGCCGCACCTGCTCGCTGTCGCCAGACGTGAACAACCCCGGCTACCGTAACGTGACCTTTGATGAACTGGTGGAAAACTACACCGAGTCCACCAAAGGCCTGATCGAAGGCGGCGTGGACCTGATCCTGATCGAAACCATTTTCGACACCCTCAATGCCAAGGCCGCGATTTTTGCCGTGCAGGGCGTGTTCGAAGAGCTGGGCATCGAATTGCCGATCATGATTTCCGGCACCATCACCGACGCCTCCGGCCGTACTCTGTCCGGCCAGACCACCGAAGCGTTCTGGAACTCCGTGGCCCATGCCAAGCCGATCTCGGTCGGCCTGAACTGTGCGCTCGGCGCCCGTGAACTGCGCCCGTACCTGGAAGAACTGTCGGACAAGGCCAACACCCACGTCTCGGCGCACCCGAACGCCGGCCTGCCCAACGAGTTCGGCGAGTACGACGAACTGCCGGAACAGACCGCCAAAGTCATCGAAGAGTTCGCTCAAAGCGGCTTCCTCAACATCGTCGGCGGCTGCTGCGGTACCACGCCGGGCCACATCGAAGCCATCGCCAAGGCCGTGGCTGGTTATGCGCCGCGCCAGATCCCGGACATTCCCAAGGCCTGTCGCCTCTCGGGTCTGGAGCCGTTCACCATCGATCGCAACTCGTTGTTCGTCAACGTCGGTGAGCGCACCAACATCACAGGCTCCGCCAAGTTCGCCCGCCTGATCCGTGAAGACAACTACACCGAAGCCCTGGAAGTCGCCCTGCAGCAGGTCGAGGCCGGCGCCCAGGTGATCGACATCAACATGGACGAAGGGATGCTCGATTCGAAGAAGGCCATGGTGACCTTCCTCAATCTGATTGCCGGCGAGCCGGACATTTCCCGCGTACCGATCATGATCGACTCCTCGAAATGGGACGTGATCGAAGCCGGCCTCAAGTGCATCCAGGGCAAGGGCATCGTCAACTCGATCAGCATGAAAGAAGGCGTCGAGCAGTTCATTCATCACGCCAAACTGTGCAAGCGTTATGGCGCCGCCGTCGTGGTCATGGCCTTCGACGAAGCCGGCCAGGCCGACACCGAAGCGCGCAAGAAAGAAATCTGCAAACGCTCCTACGACATTCTGGTCAACGAAGTCGGCTTCCCGCCGGAAGACATCATCTTCGACCCGAACATCTTCGCCGTGGCCACCGGCATCGAAGAACACAACAACTATGCCGTGGACTTCATCAATGCCTGCGCCTACATCCGCGACGAGCTGCCGTATGCCCTGACGTCGGGCGGCGTGTCCAACGTGTCGTTCTCGTTCCGTGGCAACAACCCGGTGCGCGAGGCGATCCACTCGGTGTTCCTGCTGTACGCGATCCGCGCCGGCCTGACCATGGGTATCGTCAACGCCGGTCAGCTGGAGATCTACGACCAGATCCCGCAGGAACTGCGCGACGCCGTTGAAGACGTGATCCTCAACCGCACCCCGGAAGGCACCGACGCCCTCCTCGCCATCGCCGACAAGTACAAGGGCGACGGCAGCGTCAAGGAAGCCGAGACCGAAGAGTGGCGTAGCTGGGACGTCAACAAGCGTCTGGAGCACGCACTGGTCAAGGGCATCACCACCCACATTGTTGAAGATACCGAAGAGTCGCGCCTGTCCTTCGCCCGCCCGATCGAAGTGATCGAAGGGCCGTTGATGGCCGGCATGAACATCGTCGGCGACCTGTTTGGCGCCGGCAAAATGTTCTTGCCGCAAGTGGTGAAGTCCGCTCGCGTGATGAAGCAGGCCGTGGCCCACCTGATCCCGTTCATTGAACTGGAAAAAGGCGATAAGCCGGAAGCCAAGGGCAAGATCCTGATGGCCACGGTCAAGGGCGACGTGCACGACATCGGCAAGAACATCGTCGGCGTGGTGCTGGGTTGCAATGGCTACGACATCGTCGACCTCGGCGTGATGGTCCCGGCGGAGAAAATCCTCCAGGTGGCCAAGGAAGAGAAATGCGACATCATTGGCCTGTCCGGTCTGATCACCCCATCGCTGGATGAGATGGTCCATGTGGCGCGCGAGATGCAGCGTCAGGACTTCCATCTGCCGTTGATGATCGGTGGCGCCACCACGTCCAAGGCGCACACCGCGGTGAAGATCGAGCCCAAGTACAGCAACGATGCGGTGGTGTACGTCACCGACGCTTCCCGTGCCGTGGGCGTGGCCACGCAACTGCTGTCCAAGGAACTCAAGGCCGGTTTCGTCGAGAAGACACGTGAGGAATACGTCGATGTCCGCGAGCGCACCGCCAACCGCAGCGCCCGCACCGAACGCCTGAGCTACGCCGCATCGATTGCGAAAAAACCGCAGTTCGACTGGGCCGCTTACACGCCGGTCAAACCGACCTTCACCGGCACCCGCGTGCTGGACAACATCGACCTCAACGTCCTGGCCGAATACATCGACTGGACGCCGTTCTTCATTTCCTGGGATCTGGCCGGCAAATTCCCGCGCATTCTCGAAGACGAGGTGGTCGGTGAAGCCGCCACCGCGCTTTACAAGGACGCGCGGGAGATGCTGACCAAGCTGATCGACGAGAAACTGATCAGTGCCCGTGCGGTGTTTGGTTTCTGGCCGGCCAATCAGGTTCACGATGATGACATCGAGCTGTACGGCGTTGACGGCAAGCCAATGGCCCGCCTGCACCACCTGCGCCAGCAGATCATCAAGACCGACGGCAAGCCGAACTTCTCCCTGGCCGACTTCGTCGCGCCCAAGGACAGCGAACTGACCGACTACGTAGGTGGCTTCATCACCACCGCCGGCATCGGTGCCGAAGAAGTGGCCAAGGCCTATCAGGACGCCGGCGACGACTACAACTCAATCATGGTCAAGGCCCTGGCTGACCGTTTGGCCGAGGCTTGCGCCGAGTGGTTGCACCAGCAGGTGCGTAAAGAGCACTGGGGCTACGCCAAGGACGAAGCCCTGGACAACGAGGCGTTGATCAAGGAGCAATACAGCGGCATCCGCCCTGCCCCGGGCTACCCGGCCTGCCCGGATCACACCGAGAAGGCCACGCTGTTTGCCCTGCTCGACCCCGAGGCCGCCGAATTGCGTGCCGGCCGCAGCGGCGTGTTCCTCACCGAGCACTACGCCATGTTCCCGGCGGCGGCCGTCAGCGGCTGGTACTTCGCTCACCCGCAGGCGCAATACTTCGCCGTGGGCAAGATCGACAAAGACCAGGTGCAGAGCTATACGTCGCGCAAAGGCCAGGAGTTGAGCGTGACCGAACGCTGGCTGGCGCCGAACCTGGGCTACGACGACTAAACAGCTCCGGCCACAATATTGTGGCCAGTGGAGATCCCCTGTGGGAGTGGGGGGGGGGGGGGGGGGGGGGGGGGGGGGATCGGTAGGGGGTCGCGCGCGGTGGCATTTTTTCTCTGTCGTTTTTTCGCTCTCTTTTCTTTTTTT
>NZ_JBPKAM010000137.1:0-13474 GCF_051216495.1 Pseudomonas baetica
TTTGGGGTTGTGGTTTTTGTTGGTTTGTTTTTTTTGTGGAGCGGCTCCTTCCCCGGGGGTTTCCCGGGTGGTTGGGGGGGTCGCTCTTCCCCGCGAAGAGGTCAGCATTAACGACACAAAGCTCAGGGATTAACGCCCGCCACCCAGATCTACAAAAGTCCCGGTCGCATAGGAAGCCTTATCCGACAACAACCAGACAATCGCCTCCGCCACTTCATCCGGTCGCCCGCCACGGGCCATGGGAATGGCCGATTCCAGCTTGCTGACCCGGTCCGGGTCACCGCTCAAGGCATGGAAATCGGTGTAGATGTAACCCGGCCGTACCGCGTTGACGCGAATCCCCTCGCCCGCCACTTCCTTGGACAGGCCGATGGTAAAGGTGTCGAGCGCGCCCTTGGAGGCGGCGTAGTCGACGTATTCGTTGGGCGAGCCCAGGCGTGCAGCGACCGAAGAGACGTTGACGATACTGCCGCCCTGCCCGCCGTGTTTGGGCGACATGCGCAGGATCGCGTGCTTGGCGCACAGCACGGGCGCGAGTACGTTGGTCTTGAGGATTTTGAGAATGCGAAATTCGGACATTTCATCGACCCGGGACTTATGCCCCACGGTGCCGGCGTTGTTCACCAGTGCCGTGACCCGGCCCAATTCGGTGTCCACCCGGTGAAACAGCGCGATCACTTCATCTTCGATACTGACATCGGCGCGCACCGCAATGGCTTGCGCACCCAGGGCACGGACTTGCTCCAGCACACTGTGCGCCGCCTCTTCATCCGACTGGTAGTTGATGCAGATCTTATAGCCAAGTCCTGCGGCCAACAGGGCTGTGGCGGCGCCAATGCCGCGACTGCCGCCGGTGATGACGATGACTTTATCCATGCAAGCGTTCCCCGTTTCAAGCGTAAGCGGTCGGGGGAAGAATAACCAAGCTTTTCGGTTTTTGCATGGGCCCTTATCGGGCTCCGTGACTAGGGTGCATACCTGTGGCGAGGGAGCTTGCTCCCGCTCGGCTGCGAAGCAGTCGCATATCAATTGACTCGATGGATCTGGAAAATGGCGGGGCCGCTTCGCGACCCAACGGGAGCAAGCTCCCTCGCCACAACAAACTCCCTCGCCACAGATCAGGCCGTCGCCAACTGCTCCGAACGGTGAATCTCCACCATGAAGCGCTCCGCCGGCAACGGATGCCCCAGCAGGTAGCCCTGCAACGAGTTGCACCCCAACTGGGTCAGGAAGTCCTGCTGGACATCGGTTTCCACACCCTCGGCCACAATGCGCAGCCCCAGCGCCTGACCCAGCGCGACGATGGCGGAAACGATGGCTGCATCATCGCTGTCGCGCTCCAGGTCGCGCACGAAACCACGGTCGATTTTCAGCTCGTTGGCCGGCAGGCGCTTGAGGTACATCAGGCTCGAATAACCGGTGCCGAAGTCGTCAATGGACAGGTCAACGCCCATTTCCGACAGCTCCTGCAGTACCGTCATGCTCGCATCGGCATCGCTCATGGCGGTGGTTTCAGTGATTTCCAGGGTCAGGCTGTTGGCCGGCAAGCGGTGCGTGGACAACGCCTTGGCGACACTCTGCACCAACCCGGCGTGGCAGAACTGCAATGCCGAGAGGTTCACCGCGATACGCCAGTCGGTGTAACCCAGCACGTACCATTCGCGCATCTGCCGGCAGGCTTCATTGAGCACCCACTCACCGATCGGAATGATCAGCCCGGTCTTTTCCGCCAGCTCGATGAACTTGTCCGGCAGCAGCATACCCTGGGTCGGGTGCTCCCAGCGCAGCAAGGCTTCTGCGCCCACCGGTCGACCATTGCTGGCGTTGAACTTGGGCTGGTAATGCAGACTGAACTGTTGCTGTTCAATGGCGATACGCAGGTCTTGGAGCAATTGCAATTGCTTGCGTGCGTTGCCGTTCATCGAGGCATCGAAGAAGCTGTAGCCGTTCTTGCCCGCACCTTTGGCGTGGTACATCGCGGCGTCAGCATTCATCAACAGTTCGTGGGCGTTGTGTCCATTGCCGGGATAAAGCGCAATGCCGACGCTGGCGGAGATGTGCAAATCATGTTCGGCGACGCGGAACGAGCGAGCGATCAAGCCGACCTGACGAGCCGCCAGGTTCATCGCGTCATTCTGCTCACTGAGCTGCACCAGCAGCACGAACTCATCGCCACCGATGCGTGCCAAGGTGTCCTGGCTACGCAAGTCCTCACGCAAGCGCAAGCTGACTTCACGCAACAACTGATCGCCCATGTGGTGGCCGAAGGCATCGTTGACCGGCTTGAAGCCGTCCAGATCGATGAACATCAAGGCAAAACAGCCGCCCTCGCCGTTCACCCTGGAAATTGCCTGGTCGATACGGTCGGCCAGCAAAATGCGATTCGGCAGGCCGGTCAGAGTATCGTGCAGGGCCAGTTGGGTCAGTTCGCGATTGGCCTCGGTCAATGACTGGGCCAGGCTGGCCGTACGCGCTTCAAGGCGCGCATCGAGAATAGAGGTCAACAGGGCGATACTCAGCACTGCCAGGGTGGTGATCAGTACAAGGTTGTCCAGACCATTGCCGTTCAGACCGCTCGTGGCGGCACCGCAAAAACTGCCTTCCGGAAATTGTGCGGCGGCCATCGCCGTGTAATGCATGCCTACGATGGCAATACCCATGATCACCGCCGCGCCGGCACGAATCAGACGTACATAGGGCGCGTGCTGGCGCAGGCGGAAAGCGATCCACAACGCCGCCCCCGACGCTCCTACTGCAATCAGCAATGAACTACTGAACAATGTCGGGTCGTAATCGATCCCCGGTTGCATGCGCATGGCGGCCATGCCGGTGTAATGCATGGCACTGATGCCTGCCCCCATCACCAGGGCGCCGAAGGCCAGTTGCCACGCCGGCAACTGCGGCTGACTGACCAGCCACAGGGCGAAGCCGCAGGACAGGATGCCGATCAGCAGCGACAGCAAGGTAATGGTGAGGTCGTAACCGAGGTCGATCGGCAGCTTGAACGCCAGCATGCCAATGAAATGCATCGACCACACGCCGATGCCCATGGCGAAAGCGCCACCCGCCGTCCATAAATGCACGGCTCGCCCCTTGGCGGTGGCAATACGTCCGGTCAGGTCGAGCGCGGTGTATGAGGCGAGAATCGCCACGCAAAGCGAGATGATAACCAGCGTTGGAGAATAACTACCGATGAGCATAAGACGTCTCGCCATCGCCCCCCGTACTGCTTCCTTTCTCGGTGGGGCAAATCGGGCGATTGTACTGATTGCGCAAGAGAACGCACTGAAAAAGTAATCATTTAGCCATCAGTCCGATGAAACGCTTGTTTGATCAGCTCGATAACCCGCGATAGCCCTTCCAGACACTACGCAATCTTTGTAGGAGCGAGCTTGCTCGCGATGAGGGCCCAGGCACCGCGGGCATCCAGACAGCCCGCGTTATCGTTAACGACCATCGCGAGCAAGCTCGCTCCTACAGGTCAGTTAGGTTGTTCGAGCTGCCCATCCCAACCGCCGCCCAACGCGGCAATCAACTGCACACTGGCAATCAATCGGCTCTGCAGCAGGCTCAATGCCGTGCGTTCGTTGTTCAGCGCGGTGGCCTGAACCACCACCACATCCAGGTAGGCAATCACGCCGGCCTTGTATTGGTTCTGGGTCAGACGCAAGGATTCGCGCGCGGCGTCCAGGGCTTGCTGGCGGACCACGGCCTCGTCCTCCAGGACCTTGAGCTGCACCAGGAAGTCTTCCACTTCACGGAAACCGTCGAGCACAGTCTGCCGGTACTTGGCCACGGTTTCATCGTAGGCCGCTTCGCTGCGGTCCACTTCCGCCGAGCGTTGTCCGCCGTCGAACAGGGTCATCCCCAGTTGCGGCCCCACCGACCAGAAACGGTTAGGCAGGCTGAACAGATTCTTCGAGGTACTGCTGCTGTAACCACCGTTCATGCTGAGGGTAAGGTCCGGGTAATACGCGGCCTTGGCCACGCCAATGTTGGCATTGGCGGCCATGACCGAACGTTCGGCGGAGGCAATGTCCGGACGTCGTTCCAGCAACTGCGAAGGCAGGCTCAGTGGCACCTCGGGCAAGGCCGGAATGTCATCGGTTTCAGCCAGTTTGAATTCGGCCGGCGGCAGACCGATCAACACCGCAATGGCGTTTTCAAATTGAGCGCGTTGCCAGATCAGGTCGACCATGTCCGCTTCGGTGCTTTTGAGCTGAGTCTGCGCCTGAGCCACCGCATCCTTGCCGGACACACCAGCGCGGTACTGGTTTTCGGTCATTTTCAGCGAGCGCTGGTAGGCCGCGACGGTCGCTTCCAACAAGCGCTTCTGCTCATCGATGACCCGCAATTGCAGGTAGTTCTGCACCAGCTCCGACTGCTGGCTCAAGCGCATCGCCGCCAGATCGGCGTAGCTGGCCTGTGCGTTGGCGGTGTCAGCTTCCAGGCCCCGGCGCAATTTGCCCCAGATATCCGCTTCCCAACTCACGCCGGCCTGTGCGGTGTAGGTGTCGCGGATACCGCTGGAGGAATTGCTCAGACTGGAACTGCTGCTGCCGGTGCCCTGGCTGGAACGGTTTTTTCCGAGGGTCAGGTCCACCGTCGGAAAAAACGCGCCACGGGCACTGCGCACCAAGGCCTGGGCCTGACGGTACTGGGCTTCGGATTGGGCCACCGTCTGGTTGGAACTGTTGAGCTTTTCAATCAGGCCATTGAGTTGTTGATCGCCGTACAACTCCCACCAGGCGCCGCGAGCCAGGGAGTCGCTCGGGCTGGCCTGGCGCCAGCCGGCCGCTTCCTTGTACTCCATCGGCGCTGCCGTTTGCGGGCGCTGGTAATCCGGGCCAACGGCGCAGGCACTGAGCATCGCCACGCACAGCGACAGGCTCAGCAACCGCGAGCCTCGGGCCTTAATCAACGATGTGGCCAGCGGTGTGGCCAGGTTGAACAGCGAACGGTCAGTCATAACGGAGTTTCCAGAGCAGCATCGGTACGCACTCCACGCCACTTGTTGAAGCGATGGCGCAGTTTGTCGAGATAGAGGTAAACCACCGGGGTGGTGTAAAGGGTCAGCACCTGGCTGAAAATCAGCCCGCCGATGATGGTCAGGCCCAGCGGCTGGCGCATTTCCGCACCTTCGGCACGGCTGAGCAGCAACGGCAAGGCACCAAGGATCGCCGCCAGGGTGGTCATCAGGATCGGCCGCAATCGTTGCAGGCAGGCGTTGCGAATCGACTCCAGCGGCGCCATGCCTTGCTGGCGCTCCAGTTGCAGCGCCAGGTCGATCATCAGAATGGCGTTTTTCTTCACTACGCCGATCAGCAGGAACAGCCCCAGCAACGAAATCAGGCTGAACTCGCCGCCCAGGGCATAGATCGACAGCAACGCGCCAACCCCAGCCGACGGCAAGGTCGAGAGGATCGTCAGTGGGTGGATGTAGCTTTCATAGAGCACGCCGAGCACCAGATACACCGCCACCAACGCACCGAGAATCATGAACGGCTGGCTCTTCTGCGTCGCGGCAAAGGCATCGGCGGTGCCGGCCATTTTCGCGATCACGTCTTCCGGCAGGCCCACCGCGGCAATCGCCCGTTCGATGGCGGCGCTGCCCTGCTCCACGGTCACGCCTTCGGCCATGTCGAAGGCAATGCTTTCCGAGGCGAACTGGCCTTCGTGGCTGACCCGGTCGTCTTCCAGGCTGTTTTCATAATGGGCAATGGTCGACAGCGGAATCCGTGCACCGTCAGCGGTGATCACCTGCACCTGATTGAGGGTAATCGGGTCCTGGGCGTATTTCGGATTGACCTCCATCACCACCTGATACTGGTTGAGACTGTCGTAGATGGTCGAAATCTGTCGCTGGCTGTACGCGTTGTTCAGCACCGCCGTGACCATGTCCATGTCCACACCCAGGCGCTTGGCCTGGTCGCGGTCGACGATCAGCGTCACCTGTTGCGCGCCGCGACCTTCACGGGCGTCGATGGCGGTCAACTCCGGCAAGGCCTTGAGCGCGGTCACCACTTTCGGATACCACTCGCGCAACGCCCCCAGATCACCGCTTTGCAGGATGTAGGAATACTGCGACGAGGTCTGTTCGCGACCACCACCGAATTGCAGATCCTGGTCGGCCATCAGCATCAACTGCGCGCCGGGAACCTTGGGCATTTCCTTGCGCAGGCGTTCGATGACCTTCTGCGCAGAGATACTACGTTCCTTGATCGGCTTGAGGCGCACCAGCATGAACGCGTTGTTGGTGCCGTTGGTACCACCGATGAAACCGGCCACGCTTTGCACGGCATCGTCCTTGAGCACGGCACGGCGGAAGGTCTCCATCTTCGGCTGCATCACGCTGAACGACAGGCCGTCGTCGCCGCGCACGAAACCGATCAACTGGCCCGTGTCCTGCTGCGGCAGGAAAGTTTTCGGCACGACCACGTACAGGGCGACATTGACGCCAACGGTCACGATCAGGCTGAACAAGGTCAAGCGACGATGACGCAGCACCCAGTCGAGACTGGTGGCGTATTTGTCCACCATCCATTCGTTGGTGCGTTGGCTCCAGCGTTGCAGGCGGTTTTCCTGGCCTGGTGTGTGCGGTTTGAGCCAGCGGGCACAGAGCATGGGCGTCAACGTCAGCGAAACCACCAGCGAGACCACGATGGCCGCAGCCAGGGTGATGGAGAACTCGCGGAACAGGCTCTCGATGATCCCGCCCATGAACAGGATCGACAGGAACACCGCCACCAGCGACACGTTCATCGAGAGCAAGGTGAAGCCAACTTCCTGGGCGCCGAGATAGGCGGCCTTCATCGGTTTGACGCCTTCGTCGATGTGCCGGGAAATATTCTCCAGCACCACGATGGCGTCATCCACGACCAAACCGGTGGCGAGGATCAGCGCCATCAGCGACAGATTGTTCAGCGAAAAACCGTAGAGGTACATCACGGCAAAGGTGCCCACGAGCGATACCGGTACCGCCAGGGTCGGGATCAGCGAGGCGCGGAAGTTACCGAGGAACAGGAACACCACCAGGATCACCAGCGCCACGGCAATCAACAGCGTCATTTCCGCTTCATGCAACGTGGCCTTGATCACCGGCGAACGGTCCATGGCCAGGTTCAGCTTGACGCTGGCCGGCAACACCGCTTGCAACGCCGGCAACTGGGCCTTGATCTCGTTGACGGTCTCGATGATGTTGGCGCCCGCCTGGCGGTTGATTACCAGCAGCACCGCCGAATCATCGTTGAAGAAACCGCTGTTGTAGCGGTCCTCGACGCCGTCGCTGACCTTGGCCACATCCTTCAGGCGCAGGGCCGCGCCGTCGGCGTAGTGAATGATCAGCGACTCGTAATCCTTGGCTTTTTCCAGTTGGTCGTTGGCCTGCACCTGCCACAGACGCTGGCCGTCTTCCACCGAGCCCTTGGGTCGGCGCACGTTGGCGTTGGCGATGGTGTTGCGCACATCGTCCAGTGCCACGCCGTACTGGTTGAGCGCCTGGGGTTCGAGTTCGATGCGCACTGCCGGCAGGGAGCTGCCGCCAATCTGCACTTCACCGACACCCTGCACTTGCGACAGGCTCTGGGACAGGATGGTCGAGGCAATGTCGTACAACTGGCCTTTTTCCAGCACGTCCGAGGTCAGCGACAACACCATGATCGGCGCCTGGGACGGGTTGACCTTCTTGTAGGTCGGCATGCTGCGCATCCCGCTGGGCAGCAGGTTGCGCGAGGCATTGATCGCCGCCTGCACTTCCCGCGCCGCGCCGTTGATGTCACGGTCGAGGTCGAACTGCAGGATCACCCGGGTCGAACCCTGGCTGGATCGGCTGCTCATGGTGTTGACCCCGGCGATGGCGCCGAAGGAGCGCTCCAGCGGCGTGGCCACGGTGGAGGCCATGACCTCCGGGCTCGCGCCGGGCAAACTGGCCTGCACCACGATCACCGGGAAGTCCATTTGCGGCAGCGGCGACACCGGCAACAGGCCGAAGCTCACGCCGCCCAGCAGCATGATCGCCAGGCTCAGCAACATGGTGGCGACCGGGCGCTTGATGAAAGGTCCGGACAAGTTCATCGACCGCCCCTCCCACAGGGTGCAAGGTTTAACACTTTCACAGCGCCACCTCTTGGGCGTCGGACTTGCCGAAGCGACGCCCCAAGCGGTCGAAGTACAGATAGATCACCGGCGTGGTAAACAGCGTCAGAATCTGGCTGAGCAACAGCCCCCCGACCATCACCAGACCCAACGGCTGACGCAATTCCGCGCCAGACCCGGTGGCCAGCATCAGCGGCACCGCGCCGAACAAGGCAGCCAGGGTGGTCATCAGGATCGGCCGGAACCGCAACAACGCCGCTTGGTAGATCGCGGTTTGTGGGTCCATGCCCTGATTGCGCTCGGCGTCGAGGGCAAAGTCGATCATCATGATTGCGTTCTTCTTCACGATGCCGATCAGCAGGATGATGCCGATGATGGCGATCATTCCCAGGTCATTTCCGCTGAGGATCAACGCCAGCAGGGCCCCGACCGCCGCCGAGGGCAAGGTGGACAGGATCGTGATCGGATGGATGTAGCTCTCGTACAACACGCCCAACACGATGTACATGGTCACCACCGCCGCCAGGATCAGCAGCAAGGTGCTCGACAGCGACGCCTGGAAGGCCTCGGCCGCACCCTGGAACTGGGTCTGCACGCCAATCGGCATGCCGATGTCCTTCTGCACCTGCTCGATGATCTGCACCGCATGCCCCAGCGCCACGCCAGGTGCAAGGTTGAACGACATCATCACCGCCGGGAACTGGCCGATATGAGTGATCGCCAGTTGCGCCTGGCGCTCCTCGATGTGCGCCAGGCTCGACAGCCGCACTTGACCGCCATCGGTGGTCTTGACGTGGATCTGGTCCAGCGCCTGCGGGCCAATCTTCTCGCCGGACTGCGATTGCAGCACCACGCGGTACTGACTGGCCTGGGTGTAGATGGTGGAAATCTGCCGCTGGCCGAAGGCGTCGTACAGCGCATCGGTGATGTTCGACACCGACACCCCGACCCGGGACGCCGCATCACGGTCGATCACCAGGTAGACCTGCAAACCCTTGTCCTGCAAGTCGCTGGCGACGTCGGTCAGCTCCGGGCGCTCGGCCAGGGCTTCGACCAGACGACCGCTCCACAGGCTGAGCAATTCGGAGTCCGGCGACGACATGCTGAACTGGTACTGCGTACGGCTGACCCGGTCCTCGATGGTCAGGTCTTGCACCGGTTGCATGAACAGACGGATGCCGACCAGCTTGTCCAGTTCCGGCTGCAAGCGGGCAATCACGCCGTTTGCACTGAGGTCGCGCTCGCTGTGGGATTTGAGGTTGATCAACAACCGCCCGCTGTTGAGCGTCGAGTTATCGCCATCGACACCGATGTAGGATGACAGGCTCTCCACCGCCGGATCGGCCAGGATCACCTTGGCCAGCTCCTGCTGGCGCTCACTCATGGCCGCAAAGGAAATCGACTGCGGTGCTTCGGAAATGCCCTGGATCACCCCGGTGTCCTGCACCGGGAAGAAGCCCTTGGGCACGACCATGTACAAGAACACCGTCAACGCCAAGGTACCGATGGCCACCATCAACGTCAGCGGCTGGTGCTTGAGCACCCACTGCAATTTGCGGCCGTAGGCGGCGATCATCCAGTCGATGAAGGCTCCGCTGGCCCGGTAGAAACGGCCCTGCTCGTCTTCCTTGGGTTCGCGCTTGAGCAGCCGCGCACACATCATCGGTGTCAGGGTCAGGGACACCACCAGGGAAATCAGGATCGCCACCGCCAGGGTGATGGCAAATTCGCGGAACAGGCGCCCGACCACGTCCGCCATAAACAGCAGCGGAATCAGTACCGCGATCAGCGACAGCGTCAGGGAAATCAGGGTGAAACCGATCTGCTTGGCACCCTTGAGCGCCGCATTCAACGGGCTATCACCCTCTTCAATGAAGCGGGAAATGTTCTCCAGCATCACGATCGCATCGTCCACCACGAAACCGGTGGCGATGGTCAGCGCCATCAGGGTCAGGTTGTTGACTGAGAACCCTGCCAGGTACATCACCCCGAACGTACCGATCAGCGACAGCGGCACCGCCACCGACGGAATGATGGTGGCACTGGCCCGGCGCAGGAACAGGAAGGTGACCATCACCACCAGGGCGATGGCGATCAGCAATTCGTGTTGCACATCCTTGACCGAAGCGCGGATGGTCTGGGTCCGGTCGGTCAGCACCACGACGTCGAGGCCGGCTGGCAGGTTGTCGGTGATGCTGGGCAGCAGGGCCTTGATCCGGTCTACCACCTCGATGACGTTGGCACCCGGTTGACGCTGGATATTGAGCAGCACCGCCTGGTTTTCGTTGGCCCAGGCCGCCAGACGTTCGTTTTCCGCGCCGTCGACGATCTCGGCCACATCCTTGAGACGCAGTGGCGCGCCATTGGCGTAGGCCAGGATCAGGTTGGCGTAATCCTGCGGCGAGGTCAGTTGATCGTTTGCATCGAGCATCGACACCCGGGTCGGACCGTCGAAGTTGCCCTTGGGCTGGTTGACGTTGGAGGCACCAATCAGGGTCCGCACGTCCGACAGATTCAGGCCGTTGGCCGCCAGGGCTTCAGGGTTGACCTTGATTCGCACGGCCTGACGCTGGCCGCCGGCAATGCTGACCATGCCGACGCCGCTGATCTGGGCGATTTTCTGCGCCATGCGCGTGTCGACCAGATCATTGAGCTTGGGCAACAGCATGGTTTTGGAAGTGATAGCCAGGGTCAGCACCGGGGTATCGGCCGGGTTGACCTTGTTGTACACCGGCGGTGCCGGCAGGTCCTTGGGCAGCAGGTTGGTCGCGGCGTTGATCGCGGCCTGCACCTGCTGTTCGGCAACGTCCATATTGATGTCGAGGCTGAAACGCAGGGTCAGCACCGAAGCGCCGCCGGAGCTGGTGGAAGCCATTTGCGTCAAGCCCGGCATCTGTCCGAACTGGCGCTCCAGCGGCGCAGTCACGGCGCTGGTCATGACATCCGGACTGGCGCCGGGATAGAGGGTCATGACGCGAATGGTCGGGTAATCGACCTGGGGCAATGCCGACACCGGCAACAGGCGATAGGCGATCACGCCGGCCAGAATAATGGCCAGCATGCTCAGGGTGGTCGCTACCGGACGAAGGATGAACAGCCGCGAGAGATTCATGCGCCGCCCTTTTTCGCCTTGTCGGCAGGTGCCGGCTCAGTGGAGTTGGCCGCCGATTTGCCTTGCAGGTGGCCTGCAGGGCTGGTCGGCACTTGCTGCGGATCGTTGACCACTTCCACGTCGCTGCCGTCCTTCAGGCGGTCGGTGCCCTCCAGGACCACGCGATCACCGGCGGCGAGACCTTCGGTGACCACGGTGTTATCACCGTCGCTGGCACCGATTTTCAGCTGGCGGATCTTGACCTTCTTGTCGCCGTCCAAGGCATAGACGAAGGTGCCGTTGGTGCCGAACTGGATGGCGGCGGACGGTGCGAGGATCACGTCCTTGAGGGTGTCGGCCAGCAGGCGCACATTGACGAATTGGTTGGGGAACAGCGCCTGGTCACGGTTGTCGTAACGCGCCTTGAATTTCAGGGTGCCGGTGGTGACATCGATCTGGTTGTCCAGGCTCTGCAATACGCCCGTCGCTTGCAGCTTGGTGTCACCCCGATCCCAGGCTTCGGCCGGCAATTTGGCGCCGCTGCGATAGCGAGCCAGCACGGTTTCCAGGCTGTTTTCCGGCAAGGTGAACGCGACGCTGATCGGTTGGGTCTGGGTGATGATCGCCAGCGCCGTGGTGTCGTTGGCCGCCACCAGGTTGCCGACGTCGAGTTGACGCAGGCCAACGCGCCCCGTGATCGGTGCGCGAATCTTGGTGAATTCGAGATTGAGCTTGGCGTCGTTGACCGCCGCCTGATTGGTCTTGACCGTGCCCTGATACTGACCGACCAGCGCTACAGCGGTGTCCAGAGTCTGTTTGGCGATGCTGTCTTCCTTGTACAGGCCGGTGTAACGCTCGACATCCACCTGAGCGTTTTTCAACTGCGCCTGGTTCTGCAGCAAGGTGCCCTCAGCCTGGAGCAAGGCGTTTTGGTAAGGGCGCGGGTCGATTTCAGCCAGCAGGTCGCCCGCCTTGACCATCTGCCCTTCTTCGAAATAGATCTTGACCAGCTCACCGCCGACGCGGCTGCGCACATTGATGGTGTTCAGTGCGGTGACCGTACCCAGCGCCTTGTAATACAGCGGGAAGTCACCCTTGACCGCCGGTGCCACACGTACCGGAACCGGGCCGGAGGCGCCACCGAAACCCGGACGCATCCCGCCTGCCCTGCCGGTGTGCCCCGCTACGGCTTTCGACTGTGCCCCTTCTTTCGGCGCAGCACCACCGGGCCAGAATTTCCAGCACAGGCCGGCAATGACCAGCAGGACAAGCAGGCCGAACAGCCAGCGACGGGGACTACGGGAAGCGGAGGATTGCATTGAGAGATCAACCATTGGGCGCGTGGGCATTTATTACATGAGGCTGAACGATAAGCACTGGCGGGTCTTAAGCAAAGCGCCTTTACCGGCAATTTACCTTCGGCTTACGTAACAAGAGATTTGTGTAAGACACTGAAGCACAAATGAAAACGGCCTGGACAGGGCCAGGCCGTTAACAATTGTAAAGCCCTGCTTACTTCAAGACAGCGAGCGCTGCTTCGTAGTTCGGCTCTTCAGCGATTTCCTTGACCAGTTCGCTGTGCAGCACGTTGTCATTCTCGTCCAGCACCACCACGGCACGGGCGGTCAGACCCTTGAGTGGGCCGTCAGCAATGGCCACACCGTAGTTCTGGATGAACTCGGCACCGCGCAGGGTCGAAAGGTTCTGGACGTTTTCCAGGCCTTCGGCGCCGCAGAAACGGGCCTGGGCAAACGGCAGGTCAGCGGAGATGCACAGCACCACGGTGTTGTCGACGCTGCTGGCCTTGGCGTTGAACTGACGCACGGAAGTCGCGCAGGTCGGGGTGTCGATGCTTGGGAAGATGTTCAGCACTTTGCGCTTGCCGGCAAAGTCTTTCAGGGTGACGTCGGACAGATTGTCGGCAACCAGGGAAAAGGCTGGCGCCTTGGAACCGGCTTGTGGCAACTGGCCGTTGACTTGAACCGGATTGCCTTTAAGAGTCACTTGAGCCATGAACGGAGTCCTTCTGAACGTTGTTGTAGAGAATCTTGAAGAGGCCGAAGTTAACCACGAAATCGACCGGCGACCTACCCCGGATACAAAACTTGCGTACACCCTCAATTCCCTGCGGGAATCTCCTGTGGGAGCGGGGGGGGGGGGGGGGGGGAGGGGGGGGGGGGGGGGGGGGGGGGGGGGGGGACGGGGGGGGGGGGGGGGGGGGGGGGGGGGGGGGGGGGGGGGGGGGGGGGGGGGGGGGGGGGGGGGGGAGGGGGGGGGGGGGGGGGGGGG
>NZ_JBPKAM010000138.1:0-13383 GCF_051216495.1 Pseudomonas baetica
CCCCCCCCCCCCCCCCCCCCCTCTCTCCCCCCCCTTTCCGCATCCCCCCCACTCTCATCTCACCCCCCCCCCCCCCCCCCCCCCCCCCCCCCCCCCCCCCCCCCCCCCCCCCCCCCCCCCCCCACAGGGGGATGTCAGTGGTTTTGGGGGGCGGGCTCGGCGGGCAAGGGGCTTGCAGGCGTGCTGTTCAACCAGTTCGCCAGCAACCGTGTCGACAGTGGAATGAAAAAATAGACCATCAACGGCGTCAGGCACAGGGTGCTGATGAGCACGCGAGGCATCAGCGACAGGTCGCCCAGCAACGGCCCCAGTACGAAGTTGAACAGCAGTGACACCGGAAAGAACGCCAGCCAGATCGCCACCGCTTGCTTCCAGCGAGGCGGGCGTTGGCCGGCAGCGCCGAACCAGCCTTCGATGCCGCTGACCCGATGCTCCGTCGGATGGGCGAACAAATCACTGCCTCGTGCCAGCCACGCAGTGCGCGACGCGGAGTGCTCCCAGGCATGCAGGGTCTGTTCGTCGGCAAAGCGGAAGATGATCTGGAATTCGTCATCGTCGGGCGGTGGTGCCAGCACGCCGGAGCCGAGATAACCGGGGAAGTCTGTGGCCAATTGTTCGCCTTCGCGCAGCCAGGCGATCAGGTCCTGATAACGCCCGTTGGCGACACGGCGAGCAACCATCAGTGTGACGGGTGAGGTAGACATTCTGTATCTCCGTAAAACAAATGCGTCGCTCCGGGTAGGAGTTTCGCCAGGCGCAGCGCCGGGGTAGTGGGCTGCGTCTCGTGATAAGCAAGGATTATTCCTGAATCTGCCCCCTCGTGCCTGTGACATTTATCGTTTGATCACAGTATTGAATTTTTACGGAATCTTTACGGGGCAGGGGAGCTAGAATATGACTCGAACTTACATGGATGTTGATACCCGATGCCCATACTGACCGACGCTGAGTCGCCTTCGCTCTCCCTCGAACGGGAAGAGCTCTTTCCCATTCGCGAGGTGTCACGGCTGACCGGCGTCAATCCGGTTACCCTTCGCGCGTGGGAACGGCGTTACGGCCTGATCGTGCCGACACGCACCGAAAGTGGGCATCGCCTGTACTCCATGACCGATATCGAGCGTGTCCACAGTATTCTCGACTGGATCGAGCGCGGCGTAGCCGTCAGCAAAGTCGGCAAGATCCTGGCCAAGGCGGCGCCGCTAGAGGCGCTGTCGCACATCATCACCAACGACCTTGTGCAAGCCGACTATGTGCAATGGCAGCAGCAGGTCCAGACCGCCGTCAGTGCCTTTGACGATGTTCTGCTGGAACAGATCTACGGGCAGATTTTTTCCACGTACTCCCAGACCGTTGTGTTCCAGGACATCCTTGTCCCGCTCTGGAAACAACTGCTGCAACGCCAGGATTCATTTGGCCGGACCAGCGAGTGGTTGTTCCTGGATGGTTTTCTGCGGTCACGGGTGTTGCAGCGCTTGCTCTTGATCCGTGACAAGCAACCGCAGCGAGTCATCGTCAGTGCTTTGGCAGGACAGTGTCGGGAGCTTGAGTTGCTGATTGCTGCGCTGTTCCTGAGCAGCGGACAAACCGGTGTGCGTGTGTTGACCATCGGTCAGCCATTCGACGAATTGACGCTGGTCTGCGAAAGGATCAAACCCCAGGCGCTGGTGCTGTTTTCCAACCATGTCCCCACCCCCGAATTGCCACGACGCCTGAATCGCCTGGCGATGAGCCTGGAGTGTCCGGTGTTGTTGGCCGGCGATGCGTCGGATCTGGCACAGGAAAGCCTCGCCGGCTCTTCGATTGGCTGCCTGGGTAACGAAGGCACAGTGATGCGCCAGCGACTGAAGCAGTTTCTGGCGGGCAACCTGGATACTTGAAGTCAGAGATGCAGGGCGGGATGGGTCAACCGGTGCTGCTGCAGAATGTACTGGCGCAGGCGTTCGGTTTCATCCTTGTCGCTCTGGTTCAACTGGTAGGCGTAGAAGCCGTTCTCGGTTTCTTTCTCGAGCGTGCCGCGCAAGGCAATTCGCTCGTAGCCTGACGGGCTGAACCACAAGGCGAAATGTTTTGGCGCCTTGGTCTTGTTGCGAACCTCCAGCAACACGCCCTTGCACGACACTTCATGCACCCACATCGTGCCAGGCTGGCCGTTGGCGTTTTCAAGCGCTACCGGCTCGTCGAGCACCAATCGCCATGGCCGAACCAGCGGCCCGTCTTCATAGATGCTGGGAACGCCCAGTCGCAGATGCAACGCATGGAACTCGTCTTCCACCAGGTGCAAGGGGAAGGTCATTTGCTGGTTTTCGAAACTGGCGTGAATGGTGACTTGCTCATGCGCAGCCAGACGCGTGAGCAAGTCACGGATTTGCGAACCGCCATTGACGAGCAGACTTGACGTTGCATCCCGCACATTGAGTTGCGGGTTGTGTTGCATGGTCTGGATGAAGTCCAGCTCATCCTGGGTCAGGAGTGCGTCGCGTTGCATGGCTAGCTCGAAAGGAATAGTTACAAAGTCATTGGTGATTGTAGTTAATGACAATTAATTCGTTGATTTGTTTGTACCGTTCGTCGCCTTGAGTGCGGCAAGTTCCGCCTGAACATCGGCCAACTGCGCTTCAAGCTGCGCAACCCGCTGCTGGGCCTTGACCTGTATGGTCACGTCTTTCTGCACGCCGATGAAATAAACCTGCCCGTCATTCGGATTTTTCACTGTCGAAAGGGACAGTTCGTTCCAGAACGGAGTGCCGTCCTTGCGGTAATTGCGCAGGATCTCCCGGCACGATCCTTCGCCGTTCAATGCGTCACGAATCTTCGGCAGCGCCTCCTGATCACGGTCCCCGGATTGCAGGAAGCGGCAATCCTGATAGAGGATTTCTTCGCTGGTGTAACCGGTCAGGCGTTCGAACGCCGGGTTGACGTAAATCAGGATGTTGTCCTGTTCTCCTTCCTTTTCGGCAATCACGATGCCGTCGTTGGAGGCGTTGATGGCCAGTTGCAGCAATTTGGCGTTGATCATCGGTAAAACCCTTCCTTGTTGGCTGTCTGAGGCATTCTAAAAGAACAATACTGACCGTGCTGTTAATATCCCGGTCTTTTACTCAGGTTCAGGATTCAGATTGATGAAAGTCGCCATCATTTCCGGCTCGGTGTACGGCACGGCTGAAGAAGTCGCCCGCCATGCCGCGAGCCTTTTGAAAGCCGCCGGTTTCGAACCCTCCTATAACCCCCGAGCAAGCCTTGCCGATATTCAGGCGTTTGGGCCCGAAGCTTTTCTGGCCGTGACGTCGACCACCGGCATGGGCGAACTGCCAGATAACGTGCAGCCGCTGTACTTCGCGATTCGCGACCAGTTGCCGGCGGCCTGGCGTGGCTTGCCGGGGGCGGTGATCGCGCTGGGCGATGCGAGCTATGGCGATACCTTCTGTGGCGGTGGCGAGCTGATGCACGAGCTGTTCGGTGAGCTGGGCATCCGTGAAGTCCTGCCGATGCTGCGCCTGGACGCCAGCGAAAGCGTGAACCCGGAGGCGGATGCCGAGCCCTGGCTGGCGGAGCTGGTCGACGCTCTGCGTGGCTGACTTACCTGCCCTGAGGCGTTCGCTCAGGGCTCGTCATGGTTCTGGCGGGGCGGCGCAATGCACGCTCCCCACCTTCTCTGGCGGCGGCCATTTGACATGGATCCATTCTTCTCTGGCTGCTGACTCGTTCGGCCATCAAGCTGGCTGCCAATGCAACTACGCGATTCCTCTGGGCTGACTAGACTCGATAGTCATTGGAAACACTCCATAATAAAAACCAGAGGTTCCTAGTCGTGAGCGTAGCCCCCGTTCAATCGCCACACAGTGTCAAAGACCTTGTCAGCGCCGCCGAATGGCAAACCCGAGTCGACCTTGCCGCCTGTTATCGCCTCGTCGCCCAACATGGCTGGGATGATCTGATTTTCACCCACATCTCCGCCAAAGTGCCGGGTACTGAAGACTTCTTGATCAACCCGTTCGGGCTGATGTTTCATGAAATCACCGCGTCGAGCCTGGTCAAGGTCGATCAGGCCGGCAACAAACTGATGGACAGCCCCTACGAGATCAACCCGGCCGGGTATACCATCCACAGCGCGGTGCATGAAGTCCGTCACGATGTCGCCTGCGTTCTGCACACCCACACAGCGTCCGGCGTTGCGGTCTCGGCACAGAAGCAAGGCATATTGCCGATCAGCCAGCAGTCGCTGTTCGTCCTGTCGAGCCTTTCATATCACGCTTACGAAGGCGTGGCGCTTAACCACGAGGAGAAGGCACGGCTGCAAGCCGACCTCGGGGATAACAACTTCCTGATGCTGCACAACCACGGTCTGCTGACCTGTGGCAGCACCATTGCCGACACCTTCCTGATGATGTTCACCTTCCAGCGCGCCTGCGATATCCAGGTCATGGCGCAAAACGGTGGCACGGAACTGATTGCCATCGAGCCGCAGATTCTGGCGGGAGCCAAGGCCATGATCGCCGGCGTCACCAAAAGTGCTCAAGGCATGGGCGGAGCGTTGGCCTGGCCAGCGTTGCTGCGCAAACTCGATAAACAAGACCCGGGATACAAACTCTGATGGCACTCGCCGAGATTCCCTTGTCGGTTTGGCGCAAACGCAGCCAGACATTCGTGTTCCGTGACCAGACCATCCGTTACTGGTCGGCGGGGCAGGGTGAGCCGCTGCTGCTCATCCACGGCTTTCCGAGCGCCAGTTGGGACTGGCATTACCTGTGGCAGCCGCTGACCCAGCGCTATCGCGTGATCGCCTGCGACATGCTCGGCTTCGGCGATTCGGCCAAACCGGTGAACCACGAATACAGCTTGCTGGAACAGGCCGATCTGCAACAGGCGCTGCTGGAACATTTGAATGTCGAGCAACCGGTGCACCTGCTGGCCCACGACTATGGCGATAGCGTGGCCCAGGAGTTGTTGGCCCGGCACTACGACTCACACATCAATATCGCCAGCTGCGTATTCCTCAATGGCGGATTGTTCCCGGAAACCCATCGTCCGGTCCTGATGCAAAAACTGCTACTCAGTCCGTTGGGCTGGATGATCGGTCGCGCGTTCAGCCGTGACGGCCTGGTGGAAAGTTTCCGCCAAATCTTCGGCCCGAAGACCCGTCCCACTGAAAGCGAGATGGATGACTTCTGGAGTCTGATCGAGAGCAATCACGGCCCGCGGATCATGCACAAATTGATCACTTATATTCCCGAGCGGCGAGCGCAGCGCGAGCGTTGGGTCGGTGCAATGCAGCGCGGCGAAGTGCCGCTGCGCGTGATCGATGGCGAGGTCGACCCGATCTCGGGGGCGCACATGGTTGCCCGTTACCGGGAGCTGATTCCCGATCCCGATGCGGTGTTGTTGAGCGATATCGGTCACTACCCACAGATCGAGGCACCGTGCCAGGTGCTCAAGCACTACCTGGCGTTTCGCGATGGCTTGATGTTGCCGCCGCTGAAGGTGGCGTGTTCCTGACGGTGCGACGATTACCTGTGGCGATGGGATTTATCTGTGGCGAGGGGATTCATCCCCGTTGGGCTGCGCAGCACCCCCAAAACCATACAATGAGGTGCGACAGGTAAAGCCGGTTTGCATGGTTTACGACTGCTGCGCAGCCGAGCGGGGATGAATCCCCTCGCCACAGAGTTTGTACTCACCCTCAATTATCCCCCAGCCTTATCGCGCACCATTCAGCCCCCCCGCTGTTCATTGTGACCCGCAGCGCCGTGCCTGAAACTCGAAGGCAATGTCCCTGGCCTGCTGGAGTTCTCCATGAATGATTCTGTGCGTTTCGAAGATAAAGTCGTGATCATCACCGGTGCAGGTGGCGGCCTGGGACGGGCGCACGCACTGCTGTTCGCCAAACAGGGCGCCAAAGTGCTGGTCAACGACCTCGGTGGATCGACCCAGGGCGAAGGCGCCAACGCGTCGGCGGCGGATCGTGTGGTGGCGGAAATTCGCGAGGCTGGCGGCACCGCCGTGGCCAACCACGACTCGGTCACCGACGGCGACAAGCTGGTGCAGCATGCCATGGACGCCTTTGGTCGCGTCGACGTCGTGGTCAACAACGCCGGGATCTTGCGCGACAAGACCTTCCATAAAATGGAAGATGCCGACTGGGACCTGGTCTACCGCGTCCATGTCGAAGGCGCCTACAAAGTCACCCGCGCCGCCTGGCCGCACATGCGCGAGCAAAACTACGGCCGGGTGATCTTCACCGCGTCCACCTCGGGCATCTACGGCAACTTCGGCCAATCCAACTACGGCATGGCCAAGCTCGGCCTTTACGGCCTGACCCGCACCCTGGCCCTCGAAGGCCGCAAGAACAACATCCTGGTCAACGCCATCGCCCCCACCGGCGGCACCCGCATGACCGAAGGCCTGATCCCGCCGCAAGTATTCGAACAACTCAAGCCGGAACTGGTCAGCCCGCTGGTGGTGTACCTGGCCAGCGAAAACTGCCAGGACACCTCTGGTTTATTTGAAGTGGGTGGCGGCTGGATGGGCAAGGTGCGCTGGGAGCGCAGCCTCGGCGTCGGCTTCGACCCGCGGGCCGGGTTCTCCCCGGAGGACGTGGCAGCGAATTGGTCGCAGATTTGTGATTTCGAGGGGGCAGCTCATCCGAAGGACAACATTGAAGCGCTGAAGGAAATGATGGGGAATTTGCAGAAGTATTCGCTCTGATCGCGCCTCATCCGGCAGGTCTTGTTCGAGTCCTGCCATCCCTCCTCTTTGCCCGCTCCCCACAAAACCATCGCCCATAAAAAAGGCCGCTGCAAACGCAGCGGCCAAAGCAAGACGTTGGATCCAGGAGCTACAAATCAACGTCGGTGTACACGGGGCGATGACTCGAAACCTTCGAATCATCTGAAATCTGTCGCGAACGGCGAGGGCAGGTCATCTGCCGTTGCTGAGCGCTTTCAGGCTGTTTTCCGTGAAAGCCCGGCAAGAATAAGTCTTTGCCGGCAAAGGAAAAACAGCGAATCCAGACATGCACTGTTACTGGGCATGTAACAGTCGAATGCGCTGAAGGCTCATTCACTGTAGCAGTTGTCTGTAGGAGCTGCCGCAGGCTGCGATCTTTTGATCTTGCCTTTCAAAGATCGCAGCCTCGCTTCACTCGACAGCTCCTACACAGGCCCTGCACAGCTGAGGCTTATCGCGCCCATGCGTTCTGCTGATGGCCCGCTATCGCGGTCATCCATATCCCGCGCAAAACCCTGTTCCAAGCGCCCGGTAATCCTTTGGAGGTACACCACGAATACCTCCTTGGTGCGCTTATCGACCCCCTCGAGCGGCAGTAGGGTGAGGCCTTCTGTCACTCACCGGGGAAGACGCATGACAAAAACAACAATGCGCGCCATCTTCACACCGCAGGCGCTGGCCGTTGCGGTTGCCATGGGCTGCTGTGCCCAGGCGCAGGCGGTATCGTTCAACATTGGGGAAATCGAGGGCACGTTCGACTCTTCGCTGTCGGTGGGCGCGAGCTGGGGCATGCGTGATGCGGATAAATCGCTGGTGGGTATCCCCAATGGCGGCAGTGGGCAGGCGTCGACCGGTGACGACGGGCGCCTGAACTTCAAGAAAGGCGAAACCTTTTCGAAAATCTTCAAGGGCATCCACGACCTCGAACTGAAGTACGGCGACACCGGCGTGTTTGTCCGTGGCAAATACTGGTACGACTTCGAGTTGAAGGACGAGGACCGAGAGTTCAAGCCGATCAGCGATCACAATCGCAAGGAAGGCGCCAAGTCCTCGGGCGGGCAGATCCTCGATGCGTTTGTCTATCACAACTACTCCCTCGGTGAGCTACCCGGCACGGTGCGTGCGGGCAAGCAAGTGGTCAGTTGGGGGGAAAGTACGTTCATCGGCAACTCGATCAACAGCATCAACCCGGTCGACGTTTCCGCGTTCCGCCGTCCCGGTGCCGAGATCAAGGAAGGCCTGATTCCGGTCAACATGCTGTTTGCGTCCCAGGGCCTGACGGACAAGTTGACGGTCGAAGGCTTCTATCAACTGGAGTGGGACCAGACCGTCGTCGACAACTGCGGCACCTTCTTCGGCAACGATGTGGTGGCCGACGGATGCAACAAGAACTACACCGTCGCCAGCCCGGCCATTGCACCGTTGCAGCCGATTGCCGCGGCATTTGGCCAGGGCTTCGAGGTTACCCGCGAAGGCGTGGTCGTTCCCCGCGGTCAGGACCGCGATGCCCGGGATTCGGGGCAGTGGGGCACGGCGTTGCGCTGGTTGGGAGATGACACCGAGTACGGTCTGTACTTCATGAATTATCACAGCCGCACACCCAACGTCGGCACCACGACCGCCGGGCTCTCCACGCTGGCGAGCATTCCGGGGATTGTCGCTGCGGCCAACCGTATCGCGCCCGGCACGGGCTCAGGTCTTGCGCAAAGCGTGATGCTCGGTCGCGGCCAGTACTACCTCGAATACCCGGAAGACATTCGCCTTTACGGTGCGAGCTTCTCCACCACCTTGCCCACCGGCACGGCGTGGACCGGCGAGATCAGCTATCGCCCCAACGCCCCCGTACAGGTCAACACCAACGACCTGACCCTGGCGATGCTCAACCCGATCGCCGGCGGCGCGGCATCGCCTATCGCGACCACGCCCGGCGCCGACAACAAGGGCTATCGGCGCAAGGAAGTGACGCAGGTCCAGAGTACCCTCACGCACTTCATCGACCAGTTCGCGGGCGCGGATCGTTTGACGTTGGTGGGCGAAGCGGCGGTGGTGCACGTCGGTGGCCTGGAGGCCCGCAGCAAGTTGCGCTATGGCCGCGACTCGGTGTACGGCCAGTATGGTTTCGGCGGTGATACCGACGGTTTCGTGACCTCGACCTCGTGGGGTTATCGCGCCCGGGCGATCCTCGATTACAACAACGTGATCGCCGGGATCAACTTCCGGCCCAACCTGTCGTGGTCCCACGACGTCGCGGGGTACGGCCCCAACGGTCTGTTCAACGAGGGCGCCAAGGCCGTCAGCCTCGGTGTCGATGCGGACTACCGCAACACCTACACCGCAAGCCTCAGTTACACCGACTTCTTCGGTGGCGACTACAACACGCTCGAGGACCGCGACTTCGTGGCGTTGAGCTTTGGCGTGAACTTCTGACCTGTCTCGAGAAGGATGATTTCCATGCGCAAGATGATTCTGCAATGCGGGGTCCTGGCCCTCGGTCTGTTGGCCGCCAACGTGATGGCCGCGGTGTCACCGGAAGAAGCGAACAAACTGGGCACCAGCCTTACGCCGCTGGGGGCCGAGAAGGCCGGGAACGCCGACGGCTCGATTCCGCCGTGGACCGGCGGCATCCCGAAAAATGCTGGCGCGGTGGACAGCAAGGGGTTCCTCGCCGATCCATTCGCCAATGAAAAACCGCTTTTTATCATCACGGCGGCGACGGTCGACAAGTACAAAGACAAGCTCTCTGACGGGCAGATTGCGATGTTCAAGCGCTACCCGGAAACCTACAAAATTCCGGTGTATCCGACTCACCGTACCGCCGCATTGCCACCGGAAATCTATGAATCGGCCAAGCGTAGCGCGTTGAACGTTATCCCGACGAACGACGGCAACGGCCTGGCCAATTTCACCGGCAATCGCTACTACGCCTTTCCGATTCCGAAGAACGGCGTCGAGGTGATCTGGAACCACATCACCCGGTATCACGGCGGCAATCTGCGTCGCACCATCACCCAGGCCACGCCGCAGTCCAATGGCGACTTCACCGTCATCCGCTTCAAGGACGAAGTGGCCGTGCCTTCGCTGCTGGGGGACTTGAAACCGGGCAGCGATGACAACGTACTCAACTATTTCAAGCAGGAAGTGACGGCACCAGCGCGGCTGGCGGGTAACGTGCTGCTGGTTCACGAGACCCTCGATCAGGTCCAGGAGCCGCGCAAGGCGTGGATCTACAACGCCGGGCAGCGACGTGTGCGGCGTGCCCCGCAAGTGGCGTATGACGGCGTGGGGACTTCGTCAGACGGTCTGCGCACCACCGACAACTTCGACATGTTCTCCGGTGCGCCGGATCGTTACGACTGGAAACTGATCGGCAAGAAGGAAATGTACATCCCGTACAACAGCTACAAACTCGACTCGCCGGACCTGAAATACACCGATGTGATCAAGGCCGGCCATATCAACCAGGACCTGACCCGCTATGAGTTGCACCGGGTCTGGGAAGTCGTCGCCACGGTCAAGCCCAACGAGCGGCACGTGTACGCCAAGCGCCACATGTATATCGACGAAGACACCTGGCAGGTGGCACTGGCCGATCACTATGACGGTCGCGGCCAGCTCTGGCGAGTGGCCGAAGGGCATGCGCAGTTCTACTACGATCATCAGGTGCCGGCTTATACGGTCGAAGCCCTGTATGACCTGATTGCCGGTCGCTACATCGCGCTGGGGATGAAGAACGAGGAGAAGCGCAGCTTCGAATTCAACATCGCGGCAAAAGCCGGGGACTACACGCCGGCCGCCCTGCGGAGCACGGGTGTGAGGTAATCGTCCTACAGGCACCTACACAAAAAGGTGACCTCGCGGTCACCTTTTTTATGGCTGTTGATCAGCCCGCTGAATACTTCTTCAACAAGCGCTCCAGAGAGGGCTAGGGTGGCGCCACAACTATAAAAAGGCGCACCACTATGACTGCCATGACGACGTGTCTGGACCGTCCTGGACTTCTGCCTCGTTTGTCTTCCCATCACCTGTCTCGTGAGCGACTGGTCGAGCCGTTGCTGACTTCCACGGCCCGGGTGAAATTGCTCTGTGCACCGGCCGGCAGCGGCAAGAGCCTATTGCTCACCGAGTGCCTGTTGCGCGCACCGGCGCATTGCCGGGTGTATTGGCTTCCACTGGCGGGCGAGCCGTTGAGTGCTGCCGATTTCCGGCAACGGTTGGCGCAGGCGTTGGGTCTGGCTTCATCCGATGAGCCTGCATTGCTGGAACACCTGGCCCGTTTGCAGGTGCCAACCTGGCTGTTTATCGATGATTACAGCCGCGTCCCCCACCCCGAACTCGATCGTTTGCTGGACCGTTTACTCGCGGTCAGAAGCCCTTCGTTGAGTTGGTGGCTGGGCTCACGGCGACGTCCGTCCTGCAACTGGCCGCGGCTGTTGCTCGATGATGAGTTGTACGAGTGCGACGGGCCTGCGCTGGCGTTTACCGAGGGTGATGTCGAGCAATTACTGGGTCATGTCGAGGCGTCGCGAGCAGCCAGCGTCGCCCGAAGAATCATTCAACGCAGCGGTGGCTGGTGTGCGGGCGTACGCATCGCCCTGCTCGACGGTTGTCCGTGGGCTGCCGAACAGGACAAGCCGGGGCGTTCGGCGATGCTGCTCGATTATTTACAGCATGAGTTGTTCAACACTTTGCCGCCGGATCTGGTAGAGGCGTGGCAGGTACTGGCTCACTTGCCACGCTTCAATGCCGGCCTGTGTGAGCATCTGTTCGGCGCCGGTGAAGGGGCAAAGGCGTTGCAGACCTTGCAGGACATGGGGTGTTTCATCGAGCCCTGGGAGGACTCCGTGGATTGGCTGCGCGTGTTCGTGCCACTGGCTCAGGCCATGCGCGACGAACAGGGGTCTGCAGGTCGGTCCTGGCATCGGCGCGCCTGCCAATGGTTCTGCGCCGAAGAAGACTGGCAGGGGGCATTCGAGCAAGCCTTACTGGCCGAAGAGTTCGAGGTCGCCGTCAGCTTGTTGCAGCACTTCAGTCTTGAGCATCTGTTCCGGCGCGAGAATGCACGCCTGTTACTGAATCTGCATGAGCGTCAGGATCAAGCGCTGACCCTTGGTACGCCGCAATTGGTCGGACTTATCACTGCGGCGCTATTGTTTGCCGGACGTTTCGATCAGGCCGCGGTGTGCATCGAGCAAATGGCGCGGTTCGCACCGCAACCGACGGCCGCTTTGCAGCAGCAACTCCTGGCGCGCTGGCAGGCGCAGCAAGGCTGGTTGTTGCATTTGCAGGGGCGCATGGAGACGGCTCGCGGGCACTTTGTCGAGGCGTTGGCCGAGTTGGACGCGGACGCCTGGCCGGCACGCCTGTTGTGCCTGTCCGGGTTGACCCAGCAGGCGCTGCTCAGCGCCGAGCTCGATGCTGCACAGGCCTTGAACCGCGAGGCATTGTGTCTGGCGCGAGCGCAAGGTTCGTTGCTGTTCGAAGGCTTGCTTGAACTTGATCATGCGCAATTGCTGGAGCAGCGCGGCGCTCCCCGGCGCGCCGAAAGTCTGTTGGCCGATGTGCATGGGTTGTTGTGTCAACAGGCTGATCGTCCGACGCCGCTGCTTGGACGGATTGCATTGCGGCGCGGGCATTTGGCGCTGTGCCAAGGACAGGATGAGGTGGCCGCTGAATGTTTGCGCAGTGGTCTTCAGGACTGTTTGCACAGTCAGGACAAGCGCGCGTTGTACGGCTTTCTCGGTCAAGCCCAGGTGGCGGCCAATAGTCGGGATTACGCTCACGCATTTGATCGCTTGCGCGATGCCGAACGATTGATGCAACAGCGGCAGATTCCCGACACGGTGTATCGCGGCGTTCTGCTGCAAATCAGCAGTCACTTTTGGTTGCAGCAAGGCAGACCGCAATTGGCCTATGAAACCTTGACCCGCGTGGTGCGTCACTACCGTGGACCCCAGGCGCGACAGGCGCCCCCGGCCACCGTGACGCTGATCGCGCGGGTCGAGTACTTGCTGGTGCTCGCCGAAACCCATTTGCAGCGGGCCAGGCAACCGCTGGAGCGACTCAAGGTGCTGCTCGAACACGCACAACAACATGCAATGCTGGCGCTGGAAACGGAATTGCAATTTGCCCTCTGCGAAGTGGCGGACATGATCGGCGAACCTGAATTGGCGAGGTTAGCGTTACGGGCGGGGCTGGAATTGGTGAGGCGCTGCCATTTACAGCAGCCCTTGCGCGAACTGCGGCTTCGTCAGCCGACATTACTCTGTCGCCTTGGGATGGACGATGAGCCGGCGGCGACCCTTGAAGACAATCCGTTGAGCGTGCGGGAACTGGAGGTGCTCGGCTTGATCGCCCAGGGCAATTCCAATCAACAGATCGCCGAGCAGTTGTTTATTTCACTGCATACGGTGAAAACCCACGCGCGGCGAATTCATAGCAAGTTGGGCGTTGAGCGGCGCACACAAGCCGTGGCCACGGCGAAGAGGCTGGGTTTGATTGCCCAAGGGTAGGGGCTTAGCCCGTTGCGGTTCACTTTTTTGTGCCAGCGATAAATGTGTCATTGCCGAACCCTTGTGGGGGGGGGGGGGGGGGGGGGGGGGGGGTCGAAGCCCGCAAACGCAGGGTTTTGCGCACCAATTTTCTGAGCAGGATCGTTCCCCC
>NZ_JBPKAM010000139.1:0-12786 GCF_051216495.1 Pseudomonas baetica
GACGGTGTGTCATGTTGCAATGATTTTGAGGCTGCTGGCCATTTCGCGAGCAGGCTCGCTCCCACAAGGGGGCACCGCAAAAACCTCAACGTTGTCCCGCGCAATCAGAAAAAACCTCCTGCCAACGCCCAGCCAACGGCAAATCCCACAATCCCCGCTGCCCTAGCATGGATTCACGCAAACGGATTGGAGAGAACGCCATGACCTACAAACATCCACTACTGTTCAAAGCCCTCTGCTACGTCGACGGCCATTGGGTCCACAGCGACAGCGGCCACAGCATCGCCGTGCACAACCCGGCGGACCAGAAGTTGATTGGTCACGTACCGATGCTCGATCAACCGCAGATCGTCGCCGCCATCGATGCCGCGCACCGTGCGTTTGCCGATTGGCGTGGACAGAGCCTGGAGGTGCGTGGGGCGATTCTGCGGCGTTGGGCGGCCTTGATCCTGGAGCATCAGGAAGACCTGGCGCGGATTCTCAGCCTGGAGCAGGGCAAGTCCCTGGCCGAGTCCCGGGGTGAGATCGCCTACGCCGCCAGTTTCATTCCGTGGTTCGCCGAAGAGGCGCGGCGCCTGTACGGGCAAAACATTCCCAGCCATATTCCCGGCGCGCATCTGGGCACGGTCAAGGAGCCAGTCGGCGTCTGCGCACTGCTGACACCGTGGAATTTCCCTTCGGCCATGATCACTCGCAAAGCTGCTGCCGCCCTGGCCGCCGGTTGCACCGTGGTCATCAAACCGGCCCACGAAACCCCTTACTCGGCGTTCGCCTTGGCGCAACTGGCGGAAGAAGCCGGTTTTCCGGCCGGCGTATTCAACGTGGTGCTGGGTGAACCGCAAATGGCCATGCAAACCCTGGTGCAGGACACCCGCGTACGTTCGGTGAGTTTCACCGGCTCCACCCGCGTCGGTAAGTTGGTTCTGCAAGCGGCTGCTCAGGATGTGAAAAAGGTATCGCTGGAGCTGGGCGGTAACGCGCCGTTCATTGTTTGCGCCGATGCCGATCTGCAACTGGCGGTGAAAGTTGCGGTGGCCGCCAAGTTCCAGACTTCCGGCCAGGATTGCTGCGCCGCCAACCGGATCATGGTCGAGCGTTCGGTCTATCCGGAATTTCTCAAGCGCTTCGCCGAGGCGGTGCGTGAGCTGCGGGTCGGCGCGGCCATGATCGGCGAGCGGGAGCAACAGGTGGACATCGGCCCGTTGATGCATCAGGCCGCGTTCGATGTTACCGCCGAGCGCGTCGCCGATGCGCTGCAACAGGGGGCCCAGCGACTGGTGGGCGGAGAAGCCCACGCCCTCGGCGGCCTGTTCTACCAGCCCACGGTACTGGCCGATGTCACCCCACAAATGCGCATTTATCGCGAAGAGAACTTCGCGCCGATTGCCGGGGTAATGCCGTTCGACACCCTCGATCAGGCCGTGGAGATGGCCAACGACACTGAATACGGTCTGGCGGCCTACATTTGTTCCAATCGCCTGGACCTGATTTACCCCCTGATACGTCGCCTCGACCACGCCATGGTCGCGGTCAACGGCGTCAAGTTCACCGGCCATCCGATCCCGTTCGGTGGCATGAAAGCTTCGGGACTGGGCCGCGAAGGCGGTACCGAGGGCTTCGAAGCCTTTGTCGAAACCAAATACTTCTGCCTGCACCATCAAGGCCAGTTCTGAGGCCAATTCTTAGGAGACATGCCATGAATCAAGAATTTGAAACCCTGTTCGAACAAGACCGCGCGCATTTCATGCACCCGTCGACCCATGCCCATGACCATGCCAGCGGTGCGCTAAAGGGGCGCATCATCAAGGGCGCATCGGGTATCCGTATTCGCGACCACGAAGGCCGCGAGCTGATCGACGCCTTTGCCGGCCTGTACTGCGTCAACATCGGCTACGGCCGCACCGAAGTGGCGGATGCCATCTACAAGCAAGCCAAGGAACTGGCCTATTACCACACCTACGTCGGCCACTCGACCGAGGCGATCATCGAACTGTCGAGTCGCATCATCGACTGGGCGCCGGAAGGCATGAAGAAGGTCTACTACGGCCTCTCCGGTTCCGACGCCAACGAAACCCAGATCAAACTGGTGCGTTACTACAACAACGTATTGGGCCGACCGCAGAAGAAGAAAATCATCTCCCGCGACCGTGGTTATCACGGCTCGGGCATCATGACCGGCAGCCTGACCGGCCTGCCGAGCTTTCATCAGCATTTCGATCTGCCGGCCGAGGGCATCAAGCACACCGTTTGTCCGCACTGGTATCGCAAGGCGCCAACCGGAATGGATGAAGTGGCGTTCGTGCGTTACTGCGCCGACGAGCTGGAAAAAATGATCCTTGCCGAGGGACCGGACACCGTCGCTGCTTTTATTGGTGAGCCGTTGATGGGCACCGGTGGCATCATCGTTCCACCGGCTGGCTATTGGGCAGCAATCCAGGCCGTTCTGAACAAATACGACGTGTTGCTGATCGCCGACGAAGTGGTCTGTGCCTTCGGCCGCTTGGGTTCGAAGATGGGCAGCCAGCGTTATGGCATGCGTCCGGACCTGATCACTACCGCGAAAGGGCTGACCAGCGCTTATGCTCCGTTGTCGGCGGTGATCGTCGGCGAAAAGGTCTGGGACGTGATCGAAAAAGCCTCCGAGTCCCAGGGGCCCATGGGCCATGGCTGGACCTATTCCGGGCATCCACTGTGCGCAGCCGCGGCCTTGGCAAACCTCGATATCCTGGAGCGGGAAAACCTCACGGCGAACGCCGACCGGGTTGGTGCTTATCTCAACCGCCGGATGCGCGAAACCCTCGAAGGCCATCCGCTGGTGGGCGAAGTGCGCGGTGACGGCATGCTCGCCGCCGTAGAATTCATGGCCGATGGTGAACAACGCACACCGTTTGATGCAGCCTTGAAAGTCGGCCCCAAAGTTTCGGCGGCCTGCCTTGAACGCGGCATGATCGCCCGTGCCATGCCCCACGGCGACATCCTCGGTTTCGCGCCGCCGCTGATCCTCACCGAGGCCGAGGCGGATCTGATTGTTGGCATCACCAAGGATGCGATTGATCAGGTGGCGGGGGAGGTGCTGAAGTAAGTCCTGTCCCGAAATGACAAGCCCGCCCGGTCGTTGCGATCAGGCGGGCTTTTTTTGCGTTGTTTGTCCTGGCCCCATCGCGGGCAAGCCCGCTCCCACAGGTTCAGTGGGTGTTCTCATTATTTGTGTACGACGCAAAACCTTGTGGGAGCGGGCTTGCCCGCGATGGGGCCAGAACAGTCACCCTCAAATCATCAGGCACAAAAAAGCCCCCGGACAAATCACTTGTCCGGGGGCTTTATATTGGCGCGAAGGTTAATTACTTCTTCAAACCATAATGCTCATCAAGCATGCCCGGGGCGTTCGGGGCTTTGGGCGCGTAGTCGCGAGGCGGTTCCTGGCTGCGCGGTGGCGTCAGGCGTTCCCGTGGAGCCTGAATCGCATCGGCGTGCAGGGAGGCCAGCAAGCGTTGGCGGGTTTGCTCGTCCAGGGCCAGGCGGTTGGCACCCTCGGCGAGATGATCCTGCACTTCCTGATAGCTCTGAGTCAGTTTTTTGACCAGTGTCGCGGTGCTGTTGAAGTGGGTCACCACCTCGTTCTGATAACTGTCGAAACGTTCCTGAATATCGTCCAGCTGTCGTTGCGTGCTGCTAGGCGCGGCATTCGGCGCAAGGCGAGCGATCAGGAATCCAATGGCGACACCCACAACCAGGGCAAGAGTCGGTAACAACCAAACTAAGAGCGAGTGTTCCACGAGTCCTTCCTCTATAAACGGCTTTGCTTTACGTTAACGGCTCGAACCTGCGCTGTATACCGCGATTCACTCGTAATAGACAGCCGCAGACAATTTGCTAGACGAGTCGACCCGAATCGAGGTCACGGAGTTCCTTCCTTGCTGATGCGTGAAACCCCTGTAGTGATCGATGGCCCGGTGGGTCAACTGGAAAGCCTGTACCTGGACAATGAGCAGCCGCGCGGCATTGCGCTGATTTGCCACCCGAACCCGGTGCAGGGCGGCACCATGCTCAACAAGGTCGTCTCGACCCTGCAGCGCACGGCGCGTGATGCGGGCCTGATTACGTTGCGCTTCAATTACCGAGGCGTCGGTGCGAGCGAGGGCGCCCACGACATGGGGACCGGAGAAGTTGATGATGCTCAGGCCGCTGCTGCATGGCTGCGGGAAAAACACCCGGATTTGCCGCTGACCCTCTTCGGTTTTTCCTTCGGCGGTTTTGTGGCGGCCAGTCTCGGTGGGCGCCTGGAAGCCAGGGGCGAGGTGGTCAAGCATCTGTTCATGGTCGCGCCAGCGGTCATGCGCCTGGGGGATCAGGATCAATTGCCGCAGCAGGGCGAACTGACCCTGATCCAGCCGGAAACCGATGAAGTCATCGAGCCGCAAGTCGTCTACGACTGGTCCGAAAAACTGGAACGTCCCCATGAGCTGCTGAAAGTGGCAGAATGCGGACACTTTTTTCATGGCAAGCTGACCGATCTCAAGGATCTGATCCTGCCGCGTCTTTCGAATTGATTGCAGTCTGACAAGCGATTACCCATGACGACTCGTACCCGTATCCTCACCGGCATCACCACCACCGGCACGCCACACCTGGGCAATTACGCCGGTGCCATCCGCCCGGCGATCGTTGCCAGCCGTGACAGCAATGCCGATTCGTTCTACTTCCTGGCCGACTATCACGCCCTGATCAAGTGCGATGACCCGCTGCGCATCCAGCGCTCGCGTCTGGAAATCGCCGCGACCTGGCTGGCCGGTGGCCTGGATGTAGACCGCGTGACCTTTTACCGTCAGTCCGATATCCCGGAAATTCCCGAGCTGACCTGGCTGCTGACCTGCGTCGCCGCCAAGGGCCTGCTCAATCGCGCCCACGCCTACAAGGCCTCGGTGGACAAGAACGTCGAGACCGGCGAAGACCCGGACGCCGGCATCACCATGGGTTTGTACAGCTATCCGGTACTGATGGCCGCGGACATCCTGATGTTCAACGCGCACAAGGTGCCGGTCGGTCGTGACCAGATCCAGCACGTGGAAATGGCGCGGGACATCGGACAGCGTTTCAACCACCTGTTCGGTCAGGGCAAAGAGTTTTTCACCATGCCCGAGGCACTGATCGAGGAGAGCGTGGCCACGTTGCCTGGCCTCGACGGTCGCAAGATGTCGAAGAGCTACGACAACACCATTCCACTGTTCAGCAGCGCCAAAGAGCTGAAAGACGCGATTTCGCGGATCGTCACCGACTCCCGCGCGCCGGGCGAAGCGAAAGATCCGGACAATTCGCACCTGTTCACCCTGTTTCAGGCATTCGCTACCCCGGCGCAATCCGACGAGTTCCGTAGCGAGCTGTTGCAGGGCCTGGGTTGGGGCGAGGCGAAGAATCGTCTGTTCCAGCTACTGGACAACGAACTGGGTGAGTCCCGTGAGCGTTATCTCCAACTGATCGCGCGCCCGGCGGACCTGGAAGACATCCTGCAGCACGGCGCGAAAAAGGCCCGTGCAGTCGCGACGCCGTTCCTTCACGAACTGCGTGAAGCGGTAGGCTTGCGCTCCTTCGTCGCTCAGGCACAAGTGACGGCGACCACCAAGAAGAAAGCCGCGAAAGCCGCGCGTTTCGTCAGCTTCCGCGAAGACGACGGCAGTTTCCGCTTCCGTCTGCTGGCGGCCGATGGTGAACAACTGCTGCTGTCGCGCAGCTTCGGCGATGGTAAAACCGCAGGGCAGGTCACCAAGCAACTGCAATCGGGCCAGCCATTGGATGTGCGCAGCGAAGCGTTGAGCTTCAATGTCTGGCTGGAAGGCGAGTGTGTTGCCGACAGTCCTGCGTTCGCTGACGGTGTCTCGCGCGACGCTGCAATCGAAGCGTTGCGGATCGCTCTGACGCCGATTCAGGAATAATCAACGGCTCGGCCCGACCAAGGGCTGATTGCCATTCCCACGGGCCATCGCTACAGTGACGGCCCGTTTTTGTTGCCTTGCTAACGAATTATGACGCCCCTAGAACGATATCAAGCTGATCTGAAACGCCCGGAGTTCTTCCATGACGCCGCGCAGGAAACCGCCGTGCGTCATTTGCAACGCCTGTACGACGACCTGGTCGCGGCCGAGCAAAACAAGCCGGGCCTATTGGGCAAACTGTTTGGCAAGAAAGATCAGGCGCCGGTCAAGGGCCTGTACTTCTGGGGTGGCGTAGGCCGCGGCAAGACTTATCTGGTCGACACCTTCTTTGAGGCGCTGCCGTTTAAGGAAAAGACCCGTACGCACTTCCACCGCTTCATGAAGCGCGTGCACGAAGAGATGAAAACCCTGGGTGGCGAGAAAAACCCGTTGACCATCATCGCCAAGCGTTTCGCCGCCGAGACCCGGGTGATCTGTTTCGATGAGTTCTTCGTTTCCGACATCACCGACGCCATGATCCTTGGCACCCTGATGGAAGAACTGTTCAAGAACGGTGTGAGCCTGGTCGCGACCTCGAACATCGTGCCGGACGGCCTGTACAAGGACGGCCTGCAACGTGCGCGCTTCCTGCCGGCCATCGCGCTGATCAAGCAGCACACTGATATCGTCAACGTCGACAGTGGCGTCGATTACCGTCTGCGTCATCTCGAACAAGCGGAGCTATTCCACTTCCCGCTCGACGAGGCTGCTCACGAAAGCCTGCGCAAGAGTTTCCGCGCACTGACGCCGGAATGCACGGCAGCGGTCGAGAACGACGTGCTGATGATCGAAAACCGTGAAATCCGCGCCTTGCGCACCTGCGATGACGTGGCCTGGTTCGACTTCCGCGAACTGTGCGACGGCCCGCGCAGCCAGAACGACTACATCGAACTGGGCAAAATTTTCCACGCCGTGCTGCTCAGCGGCGTCGAGCAGATGAGCGTCACCACCGACGACATCGCCCGACGCTTCATCAACATGGTCGACGAGTTCTACGACCGTAACGTGAAACTGATCATTTCTGCCGAAGTGGAGTTGAAAGACCTCTACACCGGAGGTCGCCTGACGTTCGAGTTCCAGCGGACCCTCAGCCGCCTGTTGGAAATGCAATCCCACGAATTCCTGTCTCGGGCGCATAAGCCGTAAGACGTTTCGGAAAATGAAAAGGGCCTGCAAATGCAGGCCTTTTTTGTGAGTACAAAACTCCCACAGTTTTTGTGTCAGTGTTGAAGATCGATGTTGGCATCGAGATAGCGTGCAAGCTCATCTTGCCCTTTGCAGCCAAGGAGCAGCCAAAGCAGAATCCGGGCTTTGCGCGGACAGAGGAAACCTGCCATCGATGCACCCTTGCGTATCAAATCCATCTCGCCGCCAGCAAAACCGTAGGAGGTATGCGCGGTAGAACCTGAACCGGTTCGGGTCGCAATGATCACAGGGATTTTTCTGGCGATCTGTTCAATGACTGTCGCCCATCTCTGCGAAACGTGACCGGCTCCAAAACCGGCGATTACCAGCCCGTCGTAACCGAGCGCGAGGATGTTTTCGAGTAACAGGGTGTCGGCGGAGAGTGAGGCCTCAAGCATCGCAACCTTCTGTGAGGTTTTTTGCGGTAGGGGTAGCACCGTGCGATGTCGCGGCGGGCGAAGATAATGAACGCCGTCCTCCAACAGCAGGCCGGTGGGGCCGGTGACGGGCGAGGAAAACGCCTGCAATGCCAACGAATCGGTTTTACGTACGCTGCCGGCATGATGAATCTGTCCGTTCATCACGACCTGAACACCACGCTGTCGACTGTTCTGCGCCAGGGCCACGCGGCACGCATCCAGCAGATTCGCCGGTCCGTCGGCTCCCGGCTGTGCTGCCGAGCGCATGGCACCAGTCAACACTAAGGGGATGTCGTGGGGCCACAAGTAATCAAAAAACGATGCGGCCTCTTCGAGGGTGTCGGTCCCTTGAATGATTACTACACCAACGACACCTTGCTTGACCTGAAACTTCGCCCAGGACAATACACTCAGTAAAAACTCGAAATCCAGTGAAGCGCTGGGCAACATGCCCAGGGTTTCAACGGTTACGCGGGCAAGCGTAGTCAATTCCGGAATGGCGGTCAGCAAGGTTTCGCCGCTGACGGTCGGGATAACGCCTTCGCCGGCATTCCTTGCTTGCATGCTTACCGTACCGCCGAGCGCTGCGACGGCCAGTTTGGGCAGGTCCATGTCGTACCTCGCTTGCTTGTAAAAAAAACTGGCTGCATCCGGTTCAGCCCGCAATACAGCCGAATCGCGGAGTGCCTCAATCCGATACCAGGTAACCGATCAACGGGACGATCAGCAATGTACTGATAGCCATCGACAGGACATTGCCAATGTAGGCGTGCATGTCGGCTGGCAGCCGTTTGGAGATCGCACATGCCAGGGGTGGAGACAACAATGCTCCCAGCAATGCACTCAAGATGATGACTTGCCAACTGCCGCCATAGCCCAGAATCGCCGCGGGAACCACAGATACCAACGGGATGTAGGTGGGATACCAGCCACGTAACATCCATTGTCGACGCCAGATCAGTACGCCGATTGCCGAAGCCAAAGCCTGCGCACCAATGATGTGCAGCAGTAGACCCGAACCGTATGCCGGACTCAGTGCATTCAAGCTGTACGCCAGTAATGCCCCGAGTAGTAGGCCGAGGCTGGCCAGCTCATTGCCAAAGAACGGTGCTTCGGAGAAGTCCGCCAGGACCCGGCGCAGGCACCAGATGGCGCCATAATCCGGCACCTTGCTGATGGGGACTGCGGGCGAGGTGGATGGCGCCTCGGATAGCCTGGACTTCACCAGATTCGGCCAGTAACGGCAGAGCAAAAACGCCACGACACTCGCGACAGCCATGCCCAGGACATTACCGATCACCGCAGGCAAGGAAAGCGGGTTACACACGAAGTTGACGATCAGTAAACACATCGGTGTAACGAGTACAGCCCCCATGATTGCGCCGTTGATAGCGACTTTCCAGCCTCCACCAAACATCAGCACCATCGCCGCTGGCAATGAAACAAACGCGACAAACGTGGGTTGCCACCTGGTAGCGGTCACTGTCCAGCCCCAGAGCAAATTACTCAGCAGCAGCCCGAGCAACGAACTGGTGATCAGCCACGGCCACAACCCAGTCCCGTAGGCAATGGTAAACCCTTGCCAGGATTTCCCTGTCCTATTCGCCCAGTAAGCCAAATAAGCCCCTGCCAACAAGCCGATCGAGGCGAACTCGTGTTTGTAAAACGCCACCTCACTGATGTCGCCCAGCACCCAGCGTAACCAGGCGCTTGGCTCGGGAAGCCCCAACACCATGTCGCTGTAAGCGGGCCAATGGGCGGACCATAAAGAGCGGTGAGTGAATGAAAGCCAGATAATCAGTAATGTCGCACCGATCATTAGCAGGATGACCACCGTATCAAAAGGCGATCTGGGGGCGACACGGTTTGTATCGGTTGAGATGTCCATGCATATGCCTCCTTGATCAGCGCGGGAGGCAAGCGTGTTGGGTGTAGCCGAGCATCTGATCGTAAAGATCGGCTCGGCGATCGCGATGCAGATCGTTCAAAGTGTTCCAGATGGGCGCACTGCGGGAGCTGGTCAGGTCGATATCGGCAAACAGGATTTCCTGCTTGTCTGCCGACGCCACGGAGCCCATGGGCCAGCCATTGGTCCCGGCTATCAACGAGCAGCCCAGGTAGCGTGCGCCACGCTCCTCGCCGATCCGGCTGGCGGCGGCGATAAACACGTTGTTGACGTGAGCGGCAGTCATCGTCAAATACGAAGCCATGCACTTACCAGCATCATCGAATAGCGGCGGGGGTGTCCAGACCCAATTGTTCAGGCTGCAAATGATGTCCGCGCCTTGCTGACTGAGGATTCGCGGGACCTCCGGGAACCAGATATCCCAGCAGATCAACAGTCCGATGCGGCCAATGGGGGTTTCAAAAACCGGGAAACCCAAATCGCCCGGTGTGAACCAGAGCTTTTCCAGGTTCCACAGGTGAGCTTTACGGTATTTGCCGATAAATCCGTCGGGACCCAGCAGTACGCCGGTGTTGAAGAGCCGCATACCGTCTCGTTCCACCAAGCCGCCTACGAGGTAGACGTTGTATTTGCGGGCGAATTCGCTCCAGGCCTGCACGCTTGGCCCGTCGGGAACAGGCTCTGCATGGGCGAAAGCATCCTGCCGATTGCTGAAGAAATAGCCGGTATTGGAGAGCTCGGGCAGAACGATGAGATTCGCACCACCGTTTACTGCTTCAAGTGCCAATTCCAGGCTGCGACGCAGATTACCTTGACATTTTTCGATGCCGACTTGTGGATCGAATTGCACGACTGCAACACGAACTGGGCTTGTTGGCTCGCTCATTCTAACGACCTCTTCTTATTGTTTTACACGCTGTTTAATGACGTCGTAATAAGAGGGGAATCATGAATTTGGTGAAAGTCAGCTACTTCCTTTTAGTTCGTAGTCCATTTCCCAAGATGGATGAGCGAGATGGTCGGCCGCACTGTGTAGCGGGCACGGAAGGAGAAACCATGGATAATTTCCATGGCTCTGAGATGGGGTATATCGTCAGGTTTTGAGTTGGTAGTGCGGGTAATCACTCATTGAAAATCCGCCGTTGAAGGTCGCAGCGGTTTTGTTGCAGATATGAATCACCGCATCAATGGCACCGCGAAAACACGGCTCTGTCCAGCCGGCATCGACGGAAAATGATTCCCCGGACAAATACAAACCCGATTTATGCGCAAAGTCCCGGTTGTACTTCATCAAGCCGACGGCATCGTAGTAGGTGCCAGGTCGGTATAATTTTGCACAGCCCAAGGCATTTTTATCAGTTATCCATCGCTGGACCACAGCTTGATCAATGCCGATATAGGGGGAAATTCTTTCCTGGATATTGGTCGCGTTCATGAGAATGCGATCGAGCTCTTTAGCACACCTACCCACTAGTTCTTTATCGGTGAAAGTGGCGAGTTTGGTGGCATCATCCTCCCATGTGTAACTTAGCAGGATGCAGTCATAGCTGTAGTTGTCATTGTAACGGTAGGTGTAAACGTCATGGATAAAGCTGTCGGTAACGATGGCTTGCGGGATTTTGGTATTTTTCGAAAGAAATGATTTTTTTAACGGCGCGAAGACCTTGCAGCTGGTTTCCCAGTGCGCCGTTTTGTAGGCATTGATTGTCTCGAAAGGCAACATCTCCTGATTGAAGTTTTCGAGCTTGATCCGAGTTTCGATCAGCCAGGAGGGGAGCGTTACGATGACCGAGTCAAAGTCATCGAAGCGCTTTTGGGTTTGTTCGGGTTGGCTGTGTTTCCAATTGAAGTGCACCCGTATTTTTTGGTTACTCAGCTTCTTGAGTTTGGTAACGGATGAGTCGGTAAGTAGCCCATTGTTCCTTTCTCGGCTGTACTCATAGACGGACTTGCCAGTTTCGTCGATGTCCATGAACATCAGGCATTCATCCAAAGCAGCGAGCCCAACGTAGCGAGGTCTGTCGAAACTCAGCCCCATCGAGTCAAAAACGGCTTCGCTGTTCAAGTGGGGAGATTCCAGCGGGGCGCCATTTGGGTCCACCCGGCCATGTATCAGTTGCAGTTGGCTGCTGAATCCAAAAATGGCCGTACGCAAGGGATAAAGGGAACAGACATCATAAAAGGCTCCCCAACTGCGATCACCGATGCCTATCGCGTAGAAAATAGCCGATTCCTCGGCGGACATGCCCATCCCGCCAAAATCACCGGGCGATCCTCTGTCCCAGGCTTGCAAGGCTGGCATACTGACCAAATCTCGAAATGAAACACTCTGATATTTGTCGACGATTGCGGCCCACATCGCCTCCCATTCGGGGCTGGCGTAAAGCTCGGCGACGTGCCGCGTCATACGATCGGCAAAAGCTTTCCACTTGGCGTAGACCTTTTGAAGTTCTTCGCCGGGAGGAGGGGTCAAGCCATCCTGGTTTTTCCAGATCAACATTTGCGGTGCCGATCCACCGCCCACACTGCCTTCGCGAAGATAGATGCCTGTCGAACTGACCCATTGACTTCCGGGGTTGGCAAAGTCGGATAACACCAGGTCAAACGTTTTGGCGTAATACGCCATCAGCGAACGTCCTTCTGTCGGTGCCTCGTCGGCCCGGTTGAAGAAAGGCATCCGCATGGCGCCCATTTCAAATGGTGTATGAGCCACTGTGGAGTTTCGACTGCCGGGAACAGTCAGGTGTCTACCGCCTATGCGCCCGGATTGTTCGATAAGGGAGATATTGGTGAAGCCACAACGATAAAGTTCTCTAGCGGCAGTCAGTCCAGTCACCCCGGCGCCGATGATGCAGATTCTGTGTTGTGGGTCAGTTGCCCTTGCGATGCCATTTTCCTGTTCGACCAGCGTTCGATAGTCAAAGCACAAGTCTGGCGGATTAGGGAAGCGTGCTGCCCATTTGTTTGCAGTCGAGCGTTTCGTTCGAGTGCCATCGCGGGACACGTATGAAGGGTAGTTGTAGCTTGATCCGATAGTCACTGTTGATCTTCCCTGATTAATTGATGGTGTTTGCAGGGAAGCAGCTTGGAGTTTTGGGCGATGTGCGAATATGAGCAAATTCCGGTTCTACAGCACACTGAGTTCGATGTACTACGTAGGAAAAAGTAACCTGAAAATAATAAGGCCTGCATTGCAGGCCTTATTTGTACGCTCTGTTTGGCTCGCCACAACCTCTGTGGGAGCGGGGGGGGGGGGGGGGGAGGGGGGGAGGGGGGGGGGGGGGGGGGGGGGGGGGGGGGGGGGGGG
>NZ_JBPKAM010000013.1:0-87330 GCF_051216495.1 Pseudomonas baetica
GGCTCGCTCCCACATTGGAATGCATTCTCCTGTTGGAGCGAGCCTGCTCGCGAAGGGTGCGCCTCGGTCTATCAGTAGCCGTTAGAGCCGTAGTCCACCGTGAAGTCGAACCCGGTCAGCCGTTCCACGCCTGTTTCCAACCGCCCGTCCGGCATCAGTCTCAACCAGCGATAGCCCGGTGCTTGCTCACCCACCTTGAAATCCTCGCTGCCCGGCTCGAACTGGATGCAGGTCGACGGCGAAGCGATCAGTCGTACATTGTTACGCCATTGATCGATTTCCTGATGCACATGACCCCACAGCACCGCCCGCACTTGCGGAAAACGATCCAGCACATCGAAAAAGGCTTCCGGGTTGCGCAAGCCAATCGGCTCCATCCACGCACAACCGATCGACACCGGGTGATGGTGGAAACACACCAGATGATGTCGCTCAGGCGCCTCGCTCAACGAACGGGCCAGCAACTGCAACTGTTCTTCCTGCAAATACCCCGGCACCGAGCCCGGCACCGCCGAATCAAGCAGCGTCACCCGCCAGTTGCCAATGTCCACCACCGGCTCCAGCAAAGCGCTTTGCACCGCCGCTTCGGCCATGACTTGCGGCTCGTCGTGATTGCCGGGAATCCAGCGTGCCGGCGCATCGAGCTGGCGGGTCAAATCGCGAAACCGCTGGTAAGACTCCAGCGTGCCGTCCTGGGACAGATCACCCGTGGCCAGGATCAGATCGATCCGGGGCTGCTGCACGCGCACCTGTTCGATAACGGCTTGCAGGCTGTCGCCGGTATTCATGCCCAGCAGCGTGCCGCTTGCTTCGGCAAACAGGTGGCTGTCGGACAGTTGCACCAGCAGCGCCGGATCGGCGGTGGTCAATGTGGATACGCTCGGCAAGGCGTTCTCCCAGGGCGTGATCACGGAAGGGGGGTCAGTGGCGCAATTATGCTGGGGGATGCTCGAAAGGGGAAACCTGTGAACCTGACGCAGTTCACAAGAACGTTAACGTACTACTTCGTACTCATGACCCAGCGCCAGGCAATGGCTCAGCCATTCACCCAGAAACATGTTCAGTTGGGCTTTTTCGTCAGGCTGGTGCATGGACGCGTTCGGATAAGGGTAGATGCCGCGAAAGCGTCGCGCATGTTCGGCGCTGACCACTTCGGCCATGCAGGCATCGTGATACACCTGAACCTCCAGTTGCGGCACCGGCAGCCACGGCAAGCTGTGTTCCTGGCGCACCTGCAGGGTCGTGGTGTACGGACAGACTTGCAGCACTTCCAGCGCCAGCACACCGAGCATCTGGTCGCCATGGGTCACGGCAATGCGCCGTGCCGCCGGTTCGCTGCGCATGTCCGGCAACAGTCGCATCAGTCGCGCGTAGTTCGCCTCGCAGGACGCTTGCAGCCCCACCAGATCCACCCGATAGCGATCGCGCAGCTTGTTTACGACCATAACCCCCTCACTTCAACGCGGTTCAACGCCAGCCATTGCAAGGCGATGATACTGGCCGCGTTGGCAATACGTCCGTCGCGTACGGCTTGCAGGGCATCTTCAAAGGCCCACACCGTGACGCGGATATCTTCAGCTTCTTCCTCCAGCCCGTGCAGGCCGCCAACCCCGTTACTGTCGCAACGCCCCAGGTACAAATGGACGAATTCGTTGCTGCCGCCCGGCGATGGAAAATATTTGGTCATCGGCCAAAGCGCCCCGATCACAAGCCCAGCTTCCTCCTGCGCTTCGCGGTGAGCAACCTCTTCCGGTTGCTCGTCCTTGTCGATCAGACCAGCGACCAGTTCGATCAGCCATGGATTGTCGGTCTTGCCCACGGCACCGACGCGAAATTGCTCGATCAGCACCACTTCGTCGCGCTGCGGATCGTAAGGCAGCATGCACACGGCATCGTGGCGGACAAACAATTCCCGATGGATTTCACGACTCATACCCCCGGCGAACAATTCGTGGCGCAAGTGCACGCGATCGAGCTTGTAAAAGCCCTCGAAGCACTTTTCGCGCCGAACGATATCGACGGCGGTCGGAATGGCGTTGGCAAAATCGGTCATGACAATCCTCGTGTCTACAACGAGGCTCCAGCCTCGACTTCGCGCCATCCTAACGCGCCCGCGACATTTGATGCAGCCCCTTTCCCGTCAGCGGGATAGACGGTGAGGGCGAAACCCACTCTAATTAGCTTAGTGGCGAACTGACTGCTCCGTTGATAGTCGAAGCGGGTAACTTTTTGCCTTTCCCTGTTTTATGAAGGACGCCCATGTCGCTTTTTAAAATTGCCTCCGTGGCTGCAATCGCCCTGACACTGGGTGCCTGCCAGAGCCTGTTCCAACCGAACTATCGCGCGCCGCTGGATACCACCCGCGACGCCACCGAACAGCTCAAGCCAGGCTGCAAGGACCAGGACTGCCCGCTGGTCAACATCGACACCGTGCATTTCCCCGACGAGCCTGCGCTCGACGGCATCATCGAAAAACGCCTGCTGCAAATGACCCGCACGTCGCCCGATGCCCCGGCGGCACCGACGCTGGCGGCCTACCGCGAACAGTTTTTGCGCAACGCCGGCCCGCGCTACAGCAGCTACCTGCAAGCCAAGGTACGCGAGCAGCATGACGGACTGGTGATCATCGAACTGTCCAGTTACCTGGACACCGGCGGCGCCCATGGCACACCGGGTCGAGGTTTCATCAACTATTCACGCCAGCAGCATAAAGTGCTGACGCTGTCGGACATGCTGGTACCGGGACAGGAAGAAGCGTTCTGGAAAGCCGCACAAGTGGCGCACAACAGTTGGCTGATCAGCACCAAGCTCGATCAGGAACCGGAATTCGTGAAGAGCTGGCCATTCCAGAAAACCCAGAACGTGGCGCTGACCTATGGCGGGGTGATCCTCAAGTACGAAACCAGCAGCATCGCGCCTTACGCGCTGGGCCATGTCGAACTGAAGATCCCCTACCCTCGCCTGAACGGCATCATCAAGCCTGAGCTGTTTCCTGGTCGTAGCTGAAGGCCCTACCCAGTACCAGTTGCAACAGCCCTGCCAGGACCAGTGCCGGCAGGGTTGCACCGATATCCGGATACAAATTGGCCAGCAGATGATAAGTGCTGATCCCGCCCAACCAGGCGAGCAGTGCCGGCCAGCGCAATGCGGCTGACGCAACCTGGCCGCTGCGTTTGCGCAGGATGAAGTGATCCACCAGCACCACGCCGAACAACGGCGCAAATACCGAACCGATCAACAGCAGGAAGTTCTGGTACTGAGCCAGGGGCGCCAGCAACGCGATCAGGGTGCAGACCACACCGATGGCCAGTGCCAGGTGTTCGACTTTCAAGCGCAACAGGATGCCGCTGGACACTGCCGCCGAGTGAATATCGGCAAAGGCATTTTCTGACTCATCCAGCAAAATCAGCAGCAGCGGAATGCCCAGACCGGCACCGGCCAGCGCCAACAGCAAGGCATTGACTTCACCGCTCGGCGCAAACGCCAGGGTGTAGGCGACGCCCAGACTCATCAACCAGAAGTTACCGATAAAGAAGCCGATGGCCGTGCCACCAAAGACGTTTTTCGCGCGCTTGCCGAAACGCGAGTAGTCGGCAATCAACGGCAACCAGGACAGCGGCATGGCAATCGCGATGTCGAAACCCACGGCGAACGGCATCGAGCCGTCACCGGCCTGGGCCCAAAGAGCCGCCAGGTCGGCCTTGGCGAACAGGTTCCAGGTCAGCCAGGTGCAGGCGGCCAGCAGCAACCAGATACCCCATTTACGCAGGATCTGCCGCACGAACGTCAACGGACCGCTGACCGCCAGCAGGGTCGCCAATGCGCCGAAGAACAGCGTCCACAGCACCGGACTGGACATCAGGCTGCCTTCGCCGAAGGCACGGGCACCCAACAGACTGGCGGCGTCGCGCATGACGATGATTTCAAACGAGCCCCAACCGATCAGTTGCAGCAGGTTCAGCACCGCCGGCAGGCTCGCGCCCTTGGCACCGAGGCTGAGCTTGAGCGCGGCCATCGACGACAGGCCGGTGTCGCTACCGATCACGCCGACCGACGCCAGCAACAGCACACCGACGAGCGTGCCGAGAAAAATCGCCAGCAACGAGCCCGACAGCCCCAGGCCCGGCGCGAGCAATGCGCCGGTCTGCAGGACCATCAGGCCGATGCCGAGGGAAAACCACAGGGAAAACAGATCACGACCGCCGAACACACGCTTGTCGGTCGGCACCGCGATATCAGGAGAGTAAGTGCTGGGTTGAATGCTCAAGGGTGTTATCTCAGAGGGACATTTGTTGTTGTATAAATCGCTATCGCCAGCAGGCTGGCTCCCACAGGGGACATGTGAACGCCACAGATCCAATGTAGGAGCCAGCCTGCTGGCGATGGGGCCTGTGCAGCCCCACCTTTTCAGGTCAGATCAAACTTTCTGGTACAGCTGGCTGCCTTCCTGCTTGAAGCGCTCGGCCTGTTCGGCCATGCCTTGGGCGACGTCCACGTCGACTGCGTCGATCCGTTGGTTGGCCGCGTACTCACGGACTTCCTGGGTGATTTTCATCGAGCAGAACTTCGGTCCGCACATGGAGCAGAAGTGCGCGACCTTGGCCGAGTCCTTCGGCAGGGTCTCATCGTGATACGAACGGGCAGTGTCCGGATCAAGGCCCAGGTTGAACTGGTCTTCCCAACGGAATTCGAAACGCGCCTTGCTCAGGGCATTGTCGCGGATCTGCGCGCCCGGATGTCCTTTGGCCAGATCGGCGGCATGGGCGGCGATCTTGTAGGTGATGATCCCGGTCTTCACGTCATCCTTGTTCGGCAGGCCCAGGTGTTCCTTCGGCGTCACGTAGCAGAGCATGGCGCAACCGAACCAGCCGATCATCGCCGCACCGATACCGGAGGTGATGTGGTCGTAGCCCGGTGCAATATCAGTGGTCAGCGGGCCAAGGGTGTAGAACGGCGCCTCGTCGCAGCACTCGAGCTGCTTGTCCATGTTCTCCTTGATCAACTGCATCGGCACGTGGCCGGGGCCTTCGATCATGCATTGCACGTCGTGCTTCCAGGCAATCTTGGTCAGTTCTCCCAGGGTTTCCAGCTCACCGAACTGCGCTTCGTCGTTGGCGTCGGCAATCGACCCCGGACGCAGGCCATCGCCCAGCGAGAAGCTGACGTCGTAGGCCTTCATGATTTCGCAGATGTCTTCGAAATGGGTGTAGAGGAAGTTCTCTTTATGATGCGCCAGGCACCACTTGGCCATGATCGAACCACCACGGGAAACGATGCCCGTCACGCGCTTGGCGGTCATCGGCACATAGCGCAGCAACACACCGGCGTGGATGGTGAAGTAGTCCACGCCCTGCTCCGCCTGCTCGATCAGCGTGTCGCGGAACAACTCCCAGGTCAGATCTTCGGCCACGCCGCCGACCTTTTCCAGGGCCTGGTAGATCGGCACGGTACCGATCGGGACTGGCGAGTTGCGGATGATCCACTCGCGGGTTTCGTGAATGTGCTTGCCGGTCGACAGGTCCATGACCGTGTCCGAACCCCAGCGAATACCCCAGGTCAGTTTCGCCACTTCTTCTTCGATGGACGAACCCAGGGCGCTGTTGCCGATGTTGCCGTTGATCTTCACCAGGAAGTTACGGCCGATGATCATCGGTTCCAGTTCGGTGTGGTTGATGTTGGCCGGAATGATCGCGCGACCACGGGCGATCTCGTCGCGGACAAATTCAGGGGTGATGATTTTCGGCACGCTGGCACCGAAACTGTGGCCGGCGTGTTGCTGATCCAGCAAGCCGGCGGCACGGGCCACCTCCAGCTTCATGTTTTCGCGGATGGCGACGTATTCCATCTCGGCGGTAATGATGCCTTGGCGGGCATAGTGCATCTGGGTGACGTTGGCCCCGGCCTTCGCACGGCGCGGATTGTTGACGTGGGCAAAGCGCAGCTTGGTCAGTTCAGGATCGGCGAGGCGCTCCTGGCCGAAGTTCGAACTCAGGCCGCTCAGGCGTTCGGTATCGCCACGGGCTTCGATCCACGGCGAACGCACGTCGGCCAAGCCTTTGCGCACGTCGATGATGACGTTGGGATCGGTGTACGGGCCAGAAGTGTCGTAGACCGTGACAGGCGCATTGACCTCGCCACCGAAGTCGGTCGGCGTCACGTCCAGACTGATTTCGCGCATCGGCACGAGGATGTCGGGACGGGTGCCCTGAACGTAGATTTTTTTCGAGCGGGTAAACGGCTGAACCGATTGTTGATCGACCTTGGCCGAGTCACTCAGGTTGGTGGCGATTTTTTCTTTTATGGTCATCACGGGTCTCCAGACAGCATCCAGGCAGTGGAATTTTGTCGGAGCGAACCTGTAACGAATGGACGCACGTGGACTGGGGAAACCAGCCGTGCTGTGCTCAGTGCTCGAGGGGTGTTCGATGGTCGAACCACATCCCGGACGAAGCACAAGAGGACTCGCCGGGTGACGAGAAATCTTGTTCCCTACGCAGGCGCTAACCTGATCAGGTTCAACGGGATCCGAAATTATTCGATCTCAGCCTCATAGCAAGGCACCCCGACAAGAACGTGGCCAGTCTAGACACAACTGATCAAGAACGCCAACACCGCGATAAACACCGTGATGAATGGCGCATTTGCAGGATTGTTGCCGGACGAACGCACCACTACACTCGCAACGCCATGCTGCGCATTGACGCTGTGTGAGCCGCGCCGTAGCCTTGGCGCTCAAATTATCAGTGTAATTTCAGGGATCGCCTCATGCTGCGCAAACTCTCACTGGCCCTTGCCGTGTCTTGTGCGTCCAACGGAATGGCCTGGGCAGCAGAAGCGCCCTTATCGACCAAAACCGACCTGGTCAGCGTCTATCAGGAAGCGGTCGACAACAACGCCGATCTCGCGGCCGCCGTCGCCCAATATGGCGCGCAGAAAGAAGTCGTGCCCCAGGCCCGCGCCGGATTGCTGCCGAACCTGTCGGGCGGTGCCGATGTCACCAGCGTGCGCACCTCGATCGACCAACCTTCGGCCACCGCCAACCGCAATGCTCACTCGTACCAGGCCACCCTGGCGCAACCGCTGTTTCGTGCCGATCGCTGGTTCCAGTACCAGGCCGCCAAGGATGTGAACGAACAGGCCGCCCTGCAATTGTCGGCGACCGAACAAAACCTGATCCTGCAAACCGCCGACACCTATTTCAACGTGCTGCGCAGCCAGGACAACCTGGCCTCGACCAAGGCCGAGGAAGCCGCGTTCAAGCGCCAGCTTGATCAGTCCAACGAGCGCTTCGATGTCGGCCTTTCGGACAAGACCGACGTACTGAACTCGCAAGCCAGCTACGACACCGCACGGGCCAATCGCATCGTGGCGCAACGTCAGGTGGATGATGCTTTCGAGGCCCTGGTCACCCTGACCAACCGTCGATATAACTCGATCCAGGGCATCAAGCACAGCCTGCCGATCCTGCCGCCGGCGCCGAACGACGCCAAGGCCTGGGTCGAAACAGCGGCCCAACAAAACCTCAATCTGCTGGCCAGCAATTACGCGGTCAGCGCCGCCGAGCAAACCCTCAAGCAGCGCAAGGCCGGGCATGCACCGACCGTCGATGCAGTGGCGAGGTACGAGAAAGGCGACAACGACGCACTGGGCTTCAGCAACCCGAGCGCCTTCGGCGTGCCGTATAAGGGGGACGTCGAGCAATCGTCGATCGGACTGCAACTGAACATCCCGATCTACAGCGGCGGCCTGATCAACTCCCAGGTGCGCCAGTCGTACGCCCAACTGGACCAGACCGAACAGCAACGCGAATCCCTGCGCCGCTCAATCGTGGAAAATACGCGCGACCTGCACCGCGCGGTGAACACCGACGTCGAACAGGTGCAGGCACGCAAACAATCGATCATCTCCAACCAGAGCGCGGTGGAAGCGACCGAGATCGGCTATCAGGTGGGGACGCGCAACATCGTTGACGTACTGGATGCGCAGCGTTCGCTGTACACCTCGGTCCGTGACTACAACAACACCCGTTACGACTACATCCTCGACAACCTGCGCTTGAAGCAACAGGCCGGTACGTTGAACCCGGGGGATTTGCAGGATCTGGCGCGCTGGCTCAAGCCCGACTACAACCCGGACAAGGATTTCCTGCCGCCGGACCTGGCCAAGGCTGCGGCTGAACAGCTCAAGGCCCGACCCTGACGCGTTCCCTGTAGGAGCGAGCTTGCTCGCGATGGAGCTCAACGATTACGCGGGCTCTCTGAATACCCGCGTTGTCTGGACATTCATCGCGAGCATGCTCGCTCCTACAGGGATCAGGATCGCCAATCAGCGATTCATCAACCGCCCCAACCCATCCAGCAACCGCTGCAACGCGCCCTGATTGGTGCGCATCACCTTCAAGCCCGCGTCAGCCATACGCTGTGCATCCCGTGGCAACTCGAACAGGCGCTGCACCGCCAACGCCAACCCTTCGGCATCCTCCACTTCCTGCAACGCCCCGGCATTGCGCAACTGCGCGGCGATTTCGAGGAAGTTGAACAGGTGCGGTCCACTGAGCACCGGTTTGGCCAGTGCTGCCGGCTCCAGCAGGTTATGCCCGCCGTTAGGCACCAGGCTACCGCCAACAAAGGCGCTGTCGGCCAAGGCATAGAGAAACAGCAATTCGCCCATAGTGTCGCCCAACAACACGGAGGTGTTGGCGGTAACAGGCTCACCCGTGGAGCGTCGAACCGTGGCAAACCCTTGCTGCTTGCACAACTCGAACACCGGGTTGAAACGCTCCGGATGACGCGGCACCAGAATCAACAAGGCATCGGGATGACTTTCCAGCAACCGGCGATGGGCAGCCAGCACCACCTCGTCTTCGCCGTCATGGGTACTGGCAGCAATCCATACCGGGCGTTCCTGCGCTTGCCACTGGCCGCGCAACTCGGCGGCACGTTGTAACAGTTGCGGATCGATGGTCAGGTCGAACTTGATCGAGCCGGTGACTTCGACGGTTTCAGTCCGAGCGCCCAATTCACGGAAACGCTGCGCCTCGGCTTCGGTCTGCACGGCGAACAGGCTCATTTCGGCGAGCATCGGTCCGGTCAGCTTACCGAAACGGCCATAGCCTCTGGCCGAACGTTCGGACAATCGCGCATTGGCCAACGCCACGGGAATCCCACGCCTGGCGCATTGATGAATATGGTTGGGCCAGAGTTCGGTTTCCATGATCACTGCCAATTTTGGCCGAACCCGATCAAGGAAGCGCTTGGCCGCACACGGCAAGTCATAAGGCAGATAGCAGTGTTGAATGCGCGGCTCATTGGCAAACAAGGCCTGGATGCGCTCCGAACCGGTCGGCGTCATGCAGGTTACGGTGATCGGCAGTTGTGGATAACGTTGCAACAAGGCGCGAATCATCGGCGCGGCGGCAATGCTTTCACCCACCGACACCGCGTGCACCCAGATACCACCGGGTTTCATCGCCGGCATCCCGCAGGCGAAGCGCTCGCCGATACGTTTGGCATAAGCCGGCGCCTTGCGCGCCCGCAGCCACAGCCGAATCGCCACCAATGGCAGCCCCAGGTAAAACAGCGCGGTGTAGAGAGTTCTATTCATGGCGGCGGAGTTTATCGGTTTTTTCGCCGATCGCCTGCAAATGCACGGCAAATCGTTCCGCCAGCCAACGCGCCGCCGGTCCCAGTGGCTCATCACGACGCCAGACCAGTTCCACCACCAACGCCGGCGGGGTCCATTCGCTGTTCAGTTCAACCATCTGACCGTGATACGTCGGGTACTGCACCACATGGCGCGGCAGCCAGGCCCAACCGAGGCCACGCACCAACCATTCGGCCATCACGTAGAAACTGTCCGCACGCCACACTTCCGGGCTGGCCGGCTCACTGCCGGGGTAAATGCTGGATTGGGTCGACATCAGCAGTTGGCGATGCTGTGCCAGTTGCTGGCAATTGACCTGTGCCTGTTTCGCCAGCGGATGGCCGACACCACAGACGGTGACCATTTCCACGCTGCCGAGCACCCGCCGCTCCAGCGCCTCGGGGATTTGGTCGTGAAAGAACAGCAATCCGAGGTCGGCACGGCGCTCCACCAGCTTGCGCGCGACTTCGCCCTGAGCGGCGCTGGTCAGTTGCACTTCAAGACTGGGAAAACGCTCGGCCAGTGCCTCGAAACTTTCGATGATCGGTTGATAAGGCATCGCCTCGTCCTGGGCCAGACGCAGGCGCGCCTCCTGCCCGCGCATCATCGCCAGCGCCCGACCGTTGAGCCGCTCACACTGGCGCAACACCTCCCGTGCCTCTTCCAGTAGAGCATTACCGGCTTCGGTGAGTTTCGGCTGGCGCCCGCTGCTGCGGTCGAACAGGCTCACGCCCAGGTCTTCCTCCAGCAGCGCGATTGCGCTGCTGACCGCCGACTGCGCCTTGCGCTGGTCGCGTGCCACGGCAGAAAACGAACGCTGCTCCGCTACGCTCACGAACAAGCGAAGCTGCTCCAGATTCCATTGCATGTTCATGGCCAAACCTATCTTGCTGACAGATAGGTAATGACTTTACCGCATCTGAACAATCTCTAGAATGCCGACCTCAGAGAGCAACACTTCACACGAGGATTGACCCATGACCGCTTACTACTTCCTGGCCATTGCCATCTGCGCCGAAGTGATTGCCACTGTTTCGATGAAAGCGGTCAAAGGCTTCAGCACACCGCTACCTCTGATGTTGGTGATCGTCGGTTACGGCATTGCCTTTTGGATGCTGACCCTGGTGGTGCGCAGCGTGCCGGTGGGGGTGGCTTACGCGGTGTGGGCCGGGATGGGTATCGTGATGGTCAGCGTTGCGGCGCTGTTTATCTACGGGCAGAAGCTGGATATTCCGGCAATACTGGGGATGGCGCTTATCGTTTTAGGCGTCGTGGTGATTCAGCTCTTCTCAAAGACTGCCGGTCACTAAAACCCGAACGCCATCCCCTGTGGGAGCGAGCCTGCTCGCGAAGACGGTAGCCAACTCAGCACCTATGTTGAGTCACGCACCGATTCGCGAGCAGGCTCGCTCCCACAGGTACAACAGCCTCTCCAATCTTCGAGTCTGTATACTGCGCCCTTGTCTTGAACACTGAGGTCGCCGCATGCCATCCGTTATTTCCACCGACGTTCTGATTGTCGGCGCTGGTGTCGCCGGCCTCTGGCTGAATGCGCGCCTGCGCCGCCAAGGGTTTTCGACCGTGCTGGTGGAAAGCGCCAGCCTCGGCGGCGGCCAGACCATCAAGTCCCAAGGCATCATCCACGGTGGTGCCAAATATGCACTGCACGGCGCCCTCACCGGCGCGTCGGAAGCCATCGCCGACATGCCACGGCGCTGGCGCGAGGCCATGGCCGGAGACGGTGAGCTGGACCTGTCCGGCGTGCGCCTGTTATCCGAAGCCCATTACCTGTGGTCCCCCGGCACTATCGCCGGCAACCTGACCAGCTTCTTCGCCAGCAAAGCCGTGCGCGGTCGTGTCGATCAGGTCAAGGGCGACCAATTGCCACCGGCCCTGCAAGACAAGCGCTTCAAAGGCAAGGTCTACCGCTTGGCCGAATTGGTGATCGACGTGCCGAGCCTGATCCAGCGCCTGGCCGACCTGGCGGGTGACGGCTTGCTCGCCGGGCAAAAGATCGAACCGCTATTGGAAGGCGGCGTGTTGGTCGGCCTGAAGGTGGACGAACGCGAAATCCGCGCCCAGCGCATCGTCCTGAGCGCCGGAGCCGGGACGGCGGAACTGCTCGAAACCCTGGGACTGAGCCGCCCCGCCATGCAACGCCGTCCACTGCACATGATCATCGCCAAGGGCCCGGGCCTCAAACCGTTGTATGCCCACTGCCTCGGCGGCGGCACCAAACCGCGCATTACCGTGACCACCCACCCGGCCGCCGATGGTCAGTGGGTCTGGTATATGGGTGGTGATATCGCCGAAGCCGACGGCGTGGCCCGTGAACCCGCCGAGCAAATCGCCACAGCCCAAAAAGAACTCGCCCAGTTGCTGCCTTGGATCGACCTGAGTACCGCGCAATGGGCCACCTTGCGCGTGGATCGCGCCGAGCCGCTGCAGTCGGGGCTGACTCGCCCAGACAATGCGTTTCTCGCCGAGGAAGGTCGGCTGCTGGTGGGTTGGCCTACCAAGTTGGCACTGGCGCCCGACTTCGCCGACCGGGTGATCGCCAGCCTTGAACGCGACGGCATTCATCCCGGCCCGGCAACCGAGCTGCCGCCCCTGCCTAAACCGCCGATGGGCATTCCTGCCTGGGAGCGACTGCTGCCATGAGCCAGCCGACCCTGCACGACCTGCATCGCCCCCTGGGCAGCACCGGCCTGCTGGTGTCTCCACTGGGCCTGGGCACCGTCAAACTTGGCCGCGATCAAGGGGTGAAGTACCCCAGCGGTTTTCAAATTCCCGATGACGACGATGCACGCAGACTGCTCAAACTCACCCGTGACCTGGGCATCAACCTGATCGACACCGCGCCAGCCTATGGGCGCAGCGAAGAGCGTCTCGGTCCGCTGCTGCGTGGGCAGCGACAGGACTGGGTAATTGTCAGCAAGGTCGGCGAAGAATTCAGCGACGGCCAGTCCCGCCACGACTTCACCGCCGCTCATACCCGACTGTCAGTGGAGCGCAGCCTGAAACGCCTGGAAACCGACTTCATCGATCTGGTACTGGTGCACTCCGACGGCAACGATCTGGCGATCCTCAACGACTGCGAGGTCTATGCGACGCTCGCCGCACTTAAGGCCGAAGGCAAGATTCGTGGGTTCGGCTTTTCCGGCAAGACTGTCGAAGGTGGTTTGAAGGCGTTGGAGCAAGGTGATTGCGCGATGGTCACCTACAATCTGAACGATCAAAACGAAAAGCCCGTGATTGACTATGCTGCTGCTCACGGCAAAGCCATTCTGGTAAAAAAAGCCCTCGCCAGCGGTCACGTGTGCCTGAGTCCAGGTGTCGATCCGGTGCGCGCCAGTTTCGAGCTGCTGTTCGAACATCCGGGTGTTGCCAGTGCTATTGTCGGGACCATCAATCCGCTGCACCTCGCCCACAACGTCGCGACCGTTGCCCAGGTCCTACGTAGCAACTGATGCCGCCCAACGCGGCCTTAAGCAGGAGCCGACATGCCGCGTACGCTCATTAGAAAGAACCCGAGCAACTTCAAGACCCTGCCATTGTTCGTCGAAGCGACCCCCGAAGGCCTGAGTTATCAAAGCGTCGGGAGGCCGCTCAACTTCTCCCAGATCCTGCAACGTCGCCGCCCGGTAACAGTCGCCAGCACTGAACGGTTTGCCCTTGAGCTGGCCAACCTCGGGGTGTCGGTGCGCCTGACGCTGCATTGGCAGAACCGCGATTATTGGGTGCTGGTGCGGCAACGCCGACAAGACCGTGGCGACGTGGTGCTCAAGTTGATTTCCGGCTACGTGCCGGCCCATGAGCTGAACCTGCCGCTGCACACGGCGATTCAGGAGATTGCCGAGGAGTGTCTGCTGGAAACACCGGAAGGCTGGCTCGGTGGACGCTTCAACGACACCTGGCTGCCGGCGCCCTACTCGTCGGCCCTGCATTACCGTGAGGCCATGCCCTTTCGCCTGTCGCCGTTGTCGGGCTCGGCGCGGCCGGTACGTTGCGCCAACCTGCCGTTGATCGAACGCCCACGGGCCTATGTGCACTTGCCAACGGCATCATTGCAGTTGATCTACGACTTGCGCCTGGACGTACCCAAGGAAGCTAAATCCTTGAGCCTGTTCCACGTCGACGAGCGACTGGAGGGCGATCAACTGGTAGCCCGGCTGGACCGCAAGCGCCCCGACCTGTACCTGATGCCCTTGCAGGACGGCCATCCGCTGGCCGAGCTCTACACTTTGAAGAAAGATCAGCTGTACCCGGCGAGCACACGCGGGCTCTACCTGGCCGAAAGCTTTGCCCGACAGGAAGGCTGGCTGGTGAAGGATGAGCGGATTCGCTGGAAGGATTGGGTACGGCAGCAGGGTTTGACGCCGCCGGGGAAAAACTCGGGACTGGCGCTGTTGCGTGGCAAGGCGAAGCTACTGCTGAAGAAGATGGTGCCGCGTAAAAAGGTCAGCTCTTAAAACAAAAGATCGCAGCCCTTGCAGGAGCGAGCTTGCTCGCGATGGACGTTAACGAAAACGCGTGCTATCTGGATGAACGCGTTGCCCAAACGTTTTTCGCGAGCAAGCTCGCTCCTACAGGGTATTACTCAGTCTTGCGGATTTTCTCGACGATCGCAGTCGTCGAGCTGTTCTCTACCAGACCCAGCACTTTCACCGTCCCGCCGTATGCGGTCACGATGTCCGCACCAACCACCTGGTCAATCCCATAGTCCCCGCCCTTGACCAGCACGTCCGGCTTGACCTCGCGCAGCAGGTTTTCCGGCGTGCCTTCAGGGAAACTGATTACCCAGTCCACGGCCCCCAGACCTGCCAGCACGGCCATGCGCCGGTCGACGCTGTTAATCGGCCGGCCCGGCCCTTTCAAGCGGCTGACCGACGCATCGTCATTAACGGCAACGATCAACCGATCACCCTGCGCCCGCGCCTGTTCAAGGTACGTCACGTGGCCGGCATGCAGGATGTCGAAGCAGCCGTTGGTGAAGACGATCTTCTCTTTGTGCGCACGGGCATCATCGACGGCCAGCAACAGTTGCTCGAGACCCAGCACGCCACGTTCCGAACCTTCTTCGCGCTGTATCGCACGACGCAGTTCCGGTGCACTGATGGCCGCCGTACCGAGCTTGCCGACCACGATGCCTGCCGCCAGGTTGGCCAGGCCCACCGCGTGAGGCAGTTCCTCGCCTGCGGCAATCGCTGCCGCCAGGGTGGATATCACCGTGTCGCCGGCACCGGTCACGTCGAACACTTCACGGGCACGGGCCGGCAGGTGCAGCGCCGGATGATCCGGGCGCAGCAGGGTCATGCCGTGCTCGCCACGGGTCACCAGCAAGGCGCCAAGCTCAAGGTCATGCATCAACTGCGCGCCTTTGCTCACCAACTCGTGTTCATCGGCACAACCACCGACAATGGTTTCGAACTCGCTGAGGTTCGGCGTGATCAGGCTTGCACCACGGTAAATCGAAAAATCCTTGCCCTTGGGATCGGCCAGTACCGGAATGCCACGGGCACGGGCGGCCTGGATGAGCACCTGGTGATTTTTCAGCGCACCCTTGCCGTAATCGGACAGCACCAGCACCTTGATGCCTTCGAGCAACTCGTCGACCTGCGCTGCCAGTTCGAGCGCATCGGTGGCGAACGGTTCTTCGAAGTCGATACGCAGTAGTTGCTGGTGACGGCTCATGACCCGCAGCTTGACGATGGTCGGCTGGTGCGCAACGCGCTGGAATAACGCCCGCACGCCGGCGCCCTTGAGGCTGTTGGCCAGACTGTCGGCCGCCTCATCGTCGCCAGTGACGCCGACCAGCGAGGCTGGCGCGCCAAGGGCGGCAATGTTCAACGCAACGTTGGCGGCACCGCCCGGGCGGTCCTCGATGTGATCGACTTTGACTACCGGTACAGGTGCCTCAGGGGAAATCCGTGAGGTACCACCATGCCAGTAACGGTCGAGCATGACATCGCCGACCACCAAGACAGGGGCTTGATCGAATCGCGGCATGGACAACTTCATGGAGCAACCCACATACAAAATGAACAGGGGCGCGATATTAACACAGGGCAAGCATCCGCTTGTGTGACCGCTGCAAAGGGATGATACGGAACTGCATCTTGATCATTTTTTGAGCAGAAAATTCACCAAACGCTGGCAGGCTTGGGCCATGTCCAATGTCTGGGTATCAATCTCGCACTCTGGGTGCCGCGGCGTTTCGTACGGGCTATCGACGCCCGTGAAATCCTTGATCCGTCCTTGCCGGGCCGCCAGGTACAAGCCTTTGGTGTCGCGTTGTGCGCAAACCGCGAACGGCGTGCTCACATGCACTTCGATAAAGTCCCCCTCGGCGAACAGCCGGCGGGCAGCGTCACGGTCGGCCCGGAACGGCGAGATCGCTGCCACGATTACAATCAGGCCGGCATCCACCATCAGCCGCGCCACCTCGGCCATGCGCCGGATATTTTCCCGGCGACAGTCGGAACTCATCCCCAGATCACGGCAAAGACTTCCACGCAGGTTGTCACCATCGAGCACGAACGTGTGCAACCCGCGCTGATAGAGTTGCTGCTCCAGAGCATTGGCCAGGGTCGACTTTCCTGATCCGGACAACCCCGTCAGCCAAAGACAGCGCGGCCGTTGTGACTTGAGCGCGGCACGGTCGGCGCTCGACAGCGAGAACGCATAGGGACTGATCCGTGGAGCCGATGTCGACAGCACTTCATTCATAACCGAGCAACTCGTAATCGCGCTGGTACACGCGACGGACCCATCGACGGGTCCGCAGGGAGCAGAAATCCCGCGCAGGTCCGGCGTAGCGATGATCCGAACCATTGATACGAGGCAACGGTGACGTGTGCCCCAGTTGTTCGCAAACCAACTGGAAATCCCGCTCCAGATGTTCCTGATAACCGAGGAAATCCAGTGCCAGATGCCCAAAGGAGTCGGTGAGAAAATCGGTCTGTGCAGCGAAATGCACCTGCCGCCGAATCGTTTCCGGGTGCAGCCAGCGTGCGACGAAATCGTCGAAGTCACGATACTGGCTGACCAGTTTTTGCGCGCACTGATCGCGCTGGCTCAATGCATTGCCCCTTAAAAAGGCATAGGCCGAATACGCCCTCTCAAGAGGATCGCGAACGAAGGCAAACTTGAAACTGCTGGAAAACCGGTCGGGAAATTGTTGCTCGTACCAATACAAAGGCAGGTGCCCGGGACTCCAGCCATCGAACAACGCGGCACAGATGCTGCTGCCGGCACATTTGGGCACGTGGATGAACAGGCAGGAACGCTGTGCAAAGGGCCGGGGGAAATGCAAACTCGCCGACATCGACTTATTCACCGCCTGGCGATCCACGACCGACAGCCGGCCCAGCAAGAAATGCCGTTGCGTCTTGGGCAACAGCTTCCAGAGATAACGTTGCAACATTGCAGCACCCGCGCGAAAGGGATGGCCCTCTCGATTGAAGTCAAAGTTCGTTCAGGAACCTTAACAAGCGTGCTGCCAGGATTTATTCAGGTTTGGTCAAGTCACGTAAGGGTTCGGATACAAATCCCCGAGCGCATTGCACGCCGGAACGGCAACAGGGTGAGTCAGCCTCACCCTGTTGCCGGGACTCAAGCGATGTCTTCGGCCGGAGCATCCAGCCCCATCGCGTGCAGGCGCGAGTAGTAGCCGTTTTGCGCTAACAGCTGAGCGTGGGTGCCTCGCTCGACGATCTGGCCCTGGTCCATCACCAGAATGAGATCGGCCTTTTCGATGGTCGACAAACGGTGAGCAATGACCAGCGTCGTACGGCCTTTCATGACCTGATCGAGCGCTGCCTGAATGTGACGCTCGGACTCGGTATCGAGTGCCGATGTCGCCTCGTCGAGGATCAGCAGCGGCGCATTCTTCAACAGTGCGCGGGCAATTGCCAGGCGCTGACGCTGGCCGCCGGACAGCAACACGCCATTTTCCCCGACCTGGGTATCCAGGCCTTCGGGCATTTGCGAGATGAAGTCCATTGCGTAGGCGTCGGTGGCGGCTTTTTCAATGTCGGCCCGAGGCGCACCAGCCAGATCACCGTAAGCGATGTTGTTGGCAATGGAGTCGTTAAACAAGGTCACATGCTGGGTGACTTGCGCCACATGCCGGCGCAGATTGCGCAGACGATAGTCTTCGATCTCGACGTCATCGAGCAGGATTTCGCCGATGTCGTGATGATAGAAACGGGGAATCAGGCTGGCCAGGGTCGACTTGCCGCTACCGGAGCGGCCAACCAAGGCGATCATCTGCCCCGGTGCCGCCGTGAAGCTGATGTTTTTCAATACTTCACGGTCGGTTCCAGGGTACGTGAAGCTGAGATTACGCACTTCCAGGCGACCTTCGATACGCTCACGCTCGATGGTGCCGTTATCAACTTCAGGTTCAACGTCCAGTTGTTCGAAAATGCTTTCGGCACCGGCAACGCCTTTCTGGATGGTCGAACTGACTTCCGACAGCTGCCGGATCGGCTTGGGCAGCAAGCCCGCGGCGGTAATGTAAGCCACCAGATCACCGGCCGTGGCGTCGCCGCGCAGAAACAGGACCAGGAACATCAGCACCGCCATGGCGGTATAGATCACCAACTGCAACATCGGTGTATAGACCGCACCGGTCTTGGTCATGCGCAGTTGCTTGTCGGTGTTGCCCTGGCTGGCGGCAGCAAAGCGACGCTCTTCATAGCTCTCGCCGCCGAAGCTGCGTACCACGCGATAACCCTGGATGGTCTCGGAAGCCACATGGGTCACATCGCCCATGGCCACCTGGATTTTCTTGCTCTGCTTGCGGAATTTCTTGCTGGTGCTGCTCACCATGAGCGCAATGAGCGGCAGGATCGCCAGCATCACCAGGGTCAGCTTCCAGTTCATCCACAACAAATAGGCAAACAGGAACACCACCGTCAGGCCTTCACGGATCACGACTTTGATGGCGTCGGTGGCGGCACCGGTCACCATGGTCACGTTGAAGGTGATGCGCGAAATCAGGTGGCCGGAGTTATGGGTGTCGAAGTAGCGGTTGGGCAGCACCAGCAACTTGTTGAACAACTCGACCCGCAGATCGTGGACCAGCCCCAGCGAAACCTTCGCCAGGTAGTAGTTGCCAAGAAACGAGCCAAGGCCCTGCCACGCAGCGATCAGAATGATCAGCAATGGCACGGCCATCAGCAGCTGCAAGTCTTTCAAATAGGGAACATTGGGGAAGAGCACCGCTTCAGGGTTACTCAAGCCATCGACGAAATACTTGAGGATGCCGGCCAGCATCGGCTGCGTCGAGGCAAAAATCACGAAGCCAACGATACTGAGCGCAAACATGCCCCAATACGGACGCACATACGACAGCAGGCGCAGGTAAATCTTCAAGCTCGACGGCGCAGGCGAATCAGGGCTAGTCATGAGAACCCGTTGTATGAGAAAAGAGCCCGCGAGTGTAACACAGGCCATTTTAGTCGCTGAGCTGCGGTAACATGGCCGGCTATCCATGCCTCATGGCGTCGAACCCCGGAGTATTGATGCAAGCGCTTGATCACAGCCGATACCTTGCCCTGCGCGAGGGAGCACAGGTCCTTGAAGCGGATGGTTCGGGGGACAAGGTCTTGCGCCTGACAGATGGCTCGATCCTCAAGCTGTTCCGTCGCAAGCGCCTGCTGACATCGGCGGCCTGGTATCCCTACGCCAAGCGGTTTGCCGACAATTGCGATGCGCTGCGCGAGCGACAGATTCCCTGCCCGTCGATCCGGCAGGTTTATCGCATTCCAAGTATCGAGCGTGATGCCGTGCACTATGATCCGCTGCCAGGGCAAACCCTGCGCCAGCTGCTGGATATCCAGGACGACGCCGATCCGCTGCGTGGTCAACTTGGTGTTTTCATGGCCACCTTGCATGAGCGCGGGATCTATTTCCGTTCGGCGCACCTGGGCAACATCGTGCTCACGCCTGAGCATCAGCTTGGCCTGATCGATATCGCCGATTTGCGTGTGTATCGCCGCCCGCTGCGCAAGACACTGCGGCTGCGCAATTTCAAGCACATGGTGCGCTACCCGCAGGATCGTCAGTGGCTGCTCGACGCGCAGGGTAAAGTGTTCATGCAGCATTATGGCCAGACCCAGACCACCTGCTCCCCGGAAGAACTGAACCGGGCCCTGCAGAAATAATCTGGCCACCTTCACCCCCGGGGAGGGGGCGAAGGTCAGGTGTCATGCCAGCGCGGTGCGCTGCGCCTTCAGCACGCGTCCCATGATCATGGCCCCCGGCAGCAGCACCAGAGGCCATAACTCGTCAGGGTTACCGATCAGCAAGCTGCCATCGAAGTTCAGCATGACCAGCGCACAGGCCAGGTACATGCCCCAGGCATCACGCAGACGCCAGGCCTGCCAAAGCGAGGCCGCCATCACCCCGATGAACAGCACCAGCGCCACTGCGCCGCTGTACAGCCCCAGCGCTACATAGATGTTGTGCGGATGCTGGATTGGCATCCAGCCATCCAGTACTTGATCAGTGTGGAAGTTGACGCCACAACCCAGCATCCAGCCGCAACGCTGCCACTCACCAACCATGATGTGAAAGATCTGGATGCGATAGGAGTCACCCCGGGCCCAGAGTGACTGGTACCAGGCTTCGTCATGCACCACCAGGTACAACGTGCCGATCACAACCAGGCTGATTGCCACCGCAGTGCCAACCAATCGCGGCCTGTAGTAGAGACCATAAAGCAACCACATCCCCAACAGGAACGCGACCCCAACCAACGCCGTCCGCGTCTGCAGAACAAAGGTCACCGCGAAAATCGACAGGACAATGGCCAGTACACCTTCGATCCAGCGACGCTCCCTGAACCACAAGGGCAACGCCAGTGCCAGCGCACACCACAGCCAAATACTGGCGTAGATGACATTCTGCAAGCGTGCCGGTAATAGCGCCATCCGGTCGCCGATGACGTATTCATTGGTGACCCAGCTGTAAAGGGCGCAACCGTAGATATACAGCACCAGGATCCAGAACTGCGCACGGACAAACCCCCGGCTGCGGAAAAACTGTGGATCGCTGAAAGCGCCAACCACCATGATGAACATCATCACGTAGAAGACATGCTTGAAAAACTGCAGTTGCCCGGCAATGGCTGCCGGCACCAGAAACCACAGAATGAATACCAGCCAGCCCAAGACCAACGGCTGCCTGAGCAAGCCTGCACCACGCTCCTTGATCAGGAACACCAGACCCGGCACCACCATCAGGCCGTAGAACAGATTGTTGGTCCACTTCGAGGACCAGCCCACCACAAAGCTCAGCAGGAACAGGCAGAGCACTGCTCCAAAATACGAGGTGACGGTCATTTTGCCGGGCTTCATACCACTAGATCCCATGGAGCACCCAACCTGCAACCAGACCGAAAACCAGGGCCGCAATCAATTTGAGTCGATCGAGACGTTTACGTCGCATTTTGTCCAGGCGCTCCTGCGGGACCACCACATGCTCACCGAAGCCTGTGTGTAATACCGCGTCGTTTTCGAGAATCAACGCATAGCGGTTTTGCGCCGCGTACAGGCGCGACAGGTCTTTTTCTCCGGAGAACGCGGAGTAAGGTGCGTGGACCAGATAGTCCGCACGTCGCCGCAGCCCCGGATTGAAGGAGAAACCCTGCCAGTCAGCCTTGTGCGAGCCCAACACATAATAAGGAATGCCGTGACTGACCTTGCGCTCGTTCAGGAACACGTAAGGGCTGTGAACCATCAAATCGTGATTGAAACTGCGCAACCATACCTGAAGCGCCTGCGGATCTTCCTCCAGCAGGCACTGGGACTCTTCGATAAACCCTTCACGGTAAAAATCCCAGTCGTCCTCGCAATGGAAAATCCACGACGTCTGCACCTGAGCATAGGCGGCATCGATGGACTTCAATTGACCCAGGCGCGGGTTATTGATGAAAAACTGGGTATGCGCCCGCCAGTGTTCCGGGATACAGGCCTCTACGGCACTGTCGCCGGAGTCCTCGGTAATGAACACTTTACGGATGGGAGCCGTGTTGAACCGGTCAAACGTTTCGAGGGTTCGCTTCAACAAATCGAAGCGACCGCAACTGGTGATGACGACCGAAATATCGCTAGTCTCGCTGAACAGCATGTGTTTACACCGCACCCTTGATTGTTGAATCGCCTGGCCTCACAGCCCCAGCGACAAGCGTAATTTTTCTTTCCAGTTCAGCGGAGCCCGCTCGCGCAACGGAGCGCGCATCGCGTCGACAATCGCATGTCCCACCGCACGGAAGCTGTACCGCTGCTCTACCAGTGCTTGCCCGGCCAAAGAAATGGACTCGGTCAGCTGAGGTGACTCACGCAATACGGCCAGTTTTTCCCGGAGTTCATCGCGCGTTCGGTAAAGCACTATGTTGTGCATGTCGACAAAACCCAGGGCGCGATTCTCTTCCTCTCCCTGATCGTAGGCAAACAGCACGCAGCCGCAGGCCATGGCTTCGAAGTTCTTGATCATGTACTCGCCCATGCCGACATCGGCACTGACGAAATAACGAATCCGGCTCAGCGTTTCGCAGTATTCCTCGCCTGACTTGGTGCGCGTGACCAGCAGGTTTTCAACCTCGCCCACGGACTCAAGCATCGCCTTGCGCCCGGCATAGGCAACGCTGTTAAGACTGCCGACGAAACCCAGTTCGATATCGCGTTCACGCTGGCGGTTTTGCAACAACGCCTGGTCGTAGCCTTTGGGCACGAAATGGGCATCAAAACCCTCATCGCGCAAACGCTGGCTGACCATATAGCCCGAGCTGATCACCCGCGCCCACGGCAATTTGCGGTAATGGGCACTGAATTTCCCGGTGTATTTGCACGGAATGTAATTCTGATAGGCATCGTGTTCCAGAATAACCAGATTGGGCAGCGTTTGTATGAACCGCACCTGTCTGATTTCTTTTTTGAAGCGCAGGAAGAACACAATCCGGTCGTAACGGGTGACGTCGACATGCTTGCGGAAATACCCTCGCAAGTCGTCCTGCTCTGCACTGCTCAGTTCGCGCTTGTCGCAGTCGCACTGTTCGGCGATTCCGTCATACAGCCGATCCAGGATCGCTCGCTGTTCTTTCTGCACCAGAAACAGAACTTTCAATTGGTCTCTCTCTTGCCAGTCAACTCTTGGACCCAGAACAGCTCGTGGCGTCGCACTGCTTTTCGGAAGAACTCGTTTTCACCAAAAGCCGGCCAGCGTCGGGCTGCAAGCAAACGTTGAATTCCCCGGCGAACCAGACGCTTGAGGGGGAGACGGGGCTGAAGGTCATGCATCATGCCCAATGACATAGCCTTGTTCCACTGCTCTTGAGTCGATAGAGAAGACGTCCACGGTAGCAAGGGCTCAACAGCTTCAAACTGAGGTGGTAGCGCCACCCCCGTACCTGAATCGCCCATAGGCCAGCGATCGTTGTCGTGCAAGTGATTGGCGTAATGCAACAGCCTATCGGGCTGCCAGGTGGTGCCGCTCAGAGCTTGCATCACCGCTTGCTGGGAGCACAGATGGTCCGGATGCGGATCGAAGTGCGGATGTGGCAAAACAATCACCTGAGGCTGAATGCGTTCGATCAATTCGCGCAGATCGGCCAGCAGATTGTTCCAGGACGGCACACCATCGATGTCACTGCCCAAGGTAAATGGATTGAACCTACGGAAATACCGGGTATCGCCAAGTTCGGCCTCGCGGGACGCCACGGCTTCGCCCGGTGCGCTTTGCATCGCAGGCAATTGCAGACAGAAATATCCCAGCTGGATACAACGCTCCTGAGGGACGCCGCCCCACAGCGGCACACTGACACTGTCCCAGGCACGAAGCGAACCCTTCAATCGCGACGCCTCGACACCCTCAAGCCCCATTTGCTGATAGTGCTTGGTTTCGATTTCACCGGCGGTCATGGTCACGATCCAGCTTTCACTGGCGCGACTGTACAACCCGAATGCAGCCAGTTCAGCATCATCAGCGTGCGGTGCAATCACCATCACCCGCTGCCGGCTGTAATCCGGATGCTCGAAGGCCCACAATACAGGCTCGCCGAGCAATCGACAAAAACGCCCTCGCAGACGTAACTCCCCTCGCGACAACACCTGCGCCTGACCACTGAGATTGAGGTAGCGCACACCGTTCACGCCACGCTCGAAGGTTTGTCGGTCAGGGTTATCGCCCCCGGACAACTCGACCACCGGATCGAGGAAGCGCCCCAGCCATGTGCTTTTGATCTGCAGCGCCAACACCAGGGTCGCGTCGTCAACCAGCATCACCCCCTCATCCAGCCGCAGGCGATCGCCACTCAGATGAACTTTGGGCTGCGGCGTATAGGGTGGGAATTTGTACTTGTAATCGCCTTTTGGCGAGTAGAACAGATGGTCGGCAAACCAGGCTTCGTGGGCAACCCAAGTCAGTATCGCGAGCACCAGGCGCATCCACCAGGACACCATCACGCCAATGCCAATCAGTACAACCAGTGTGATAAACAGGGCGATGTGTTTGTTGCGCCGATGGCGCTTGAGCAATTGCTGTTTGCGACTCATGGGTTGTCTCATACGGTGAAGACCGGAACGGGGTTGCACCAGCGATCCTTGTATTCACGGTCGGCGCGACCGAAGGAAAAGCGCAATGGCTTGTCCAGCGCACGGGCATGCTCCCAGGCACTTTGGGTATTGAGGAAGCTCAGTACGCTGCCGGGGCTGAATTCACGGGTCTCAGGGTCGACACCGCCATTAATGTACTCGACACTGATCCACTGCGGCGTCTCGACGCGATACACCAGTTGAATCGCAATCGGCGCATCATTGAGGAAAATAACCGAGCCGATCAGCAACTCGCGCAACAGTTCGATCACCTCGGCCATGCGCGCGGCACCTGTGGCCGGGAAACCCCAGCGGCGCTGAAACAAGTCGCAGTAAATCGCCGCCAGCTCAGCACTGGAGAATTCAGACACCGGTCGCACAACGCCACCTGCCTCTTCCAGCAATCGCAGTTCGCGACGCTGGTTGTAGCGAAACTTCTTCGACAGCTCTTCAGGCGTGCGGGCCATGGCCAGTTGTTCGGCCTGCAGCTTGATGCCGGTGAAGCGGTGTTCGTTCAGCGCCGACAAATAACGACCGCGATGACGCAACGGAGCCTGGGCATCATCGGCAGCCGGCAAGATGATTTCGGCGTTGCCGAGGTCGAACAGGCCCTTCTTGCCACTGCGCTTGAGCACGTCCTTGGACAACGCGAGATCGCGACCCCAGGTCGGAATCGCCGCTTTAACTTCGCCGTTTTGCTGCCAGGCCAGGTAACGCACTGGAATATCGGCCAGGTTCGCCAGGCGCTCGACCACCATCGGATGGGTCGCCACGCTGCCGCCGTAACGCTGCCAGGCTTCTGCATACGTCGAGGCGTCGGCTACCGACCAGCCACGTTCGCGCCAGCCTTGAAATCGGTTGAGCATCAGCCCCTCGGTGCCAGTTCGATAACGTGTGGCAAATGCCAGAAAGCATCACGCACCGCGCGGTCGGAGAAACGTTCACGCAAGCGCTCGAGCATCAGCTCGGCGCATAGATGACGTTGCTGCGAGTCCATCGCGGCCATGTGTTGCAGCCCTTGAGCCAAATGTTCGGCATCGCCAAGCGGGAACAGAATGCCCACGCCTTCGACTACTTCCTTCGCCCCGCCACAAGCGGTAGCGAGCAAGGGCACGCCGGCAGCCATGGCTTCGAGCAGCACCATGCCGAACGGTTCGTGATCGGAGCTCAGGGCGAACACATCAAAAGCACGGAAATAACGCCGCGCCTCAGGCACTTGACCGAGGAACAGCACGCGATCGCCGATGCCCAGCTCGCGGGCCTGGGCCTTGAGATCCTGCTCCAGACGGCCGCTCCCCAGAATCACCAGTTGGCTGTTGGCTGGCAAACCCGGCAGCGCCGCGGCGAAACCGTCCAGCAGCGTGGCCTGGTCCTTGTCCGGATGCAGGCGCCCGACATTGCCGACGATCCAGGCATCCGCCGCCAGGCCAAGGGTTTCACGGGCTTCAGCCGCCGACACCTGCGAAGCCTGCAAGGTGTCAACGTCAATACGGTTGTACAGCGTCTGAATCCGTGAATCCGGCCATTTCGGCAAACAGCGGCGTATATCGTCGCGCACGGCGTCCGACACGCCGAGCAAACTCAGGCGCTTGCGGAAAATATGCGCGAACAGTTTGCGCGTACCGCGTTTGTAATCGTCAAACGCATGGTGCACACCAATCACTGGCAGTGACGTGCCGAGCAGGGCGATATAAATGGGCTTGAAACGGTTAGCGATGCAGAAACTGAAATTGCGCGAGGCGGCGATCTTGCGCAGATCACCGATGGCACCCAGTTTCAGGCCACGAATCGCCTTGGAGCTGTACTCCATGAACAGCACTTCATCGCTGGCGCATTGTGCGGCGACTTCGGCATCGGCAACCCCGGTCAGAAACACCGTGGTCACGCGATAGCCGGTCCCCGCGAACAGGCTGGCGTACTGCCGGGCGCAGTCCAGAAACGGCCCGTCATAGCCGTGGCAGAACTGCAGCACATGGCGTTCAGCCGAGCGTGTCATAGGCGTCCGCACCCTCTTTGACCACCAGGATGTCTTCCATGATCAGGTACTGCAGATCGGAGCCGAAGAACATGTTCAAGGCGTCCGTCGGCGAGCAGATCATCGGTTCGCCACGACGGTTGAGCGAGGTATTGAGCGACACGCCGTTGCCGGTCAGGACTTCCAGCGCTTTCATCATGTCGTAGTAGCGCGGGTTGTATTCGCGCTTGAGCACCTGGGCGCGGGAAGTGCCGTCTTCGTGGACAACTTCCGGCACGCGGGTTTTCCACTCTTCAGCCACTTCGAAGGTGAAGGTCATGAACGGAGCCGGGTGATCGATCTTGATCATCTGCGGCGCCACGGTGTCGAGCATCGACGGGCAGAAAGGCCTCCAGCGCTCGCGGAACTTGATCTGGTGGTTGATGCGGTCAGCCACGCCGGCCACGCTCGGGCAACCGATGATCGAACGACCGCCCAGCGCACGCGGACCAAACTCCATGCGCCCCTGGAACCAGGCCACCGGGTTGCCATCGACCATGATTTTGGCGATCTGCTCCGGCATGTTGTCGAGCTTGCGCCAGGTGGGCTTGTTCTCGTGACGCGCGCAGGCAGCGATCACGTCCTCGTTGCTGTACGACGGGCCGAGGTAGACGTGTTCCATCTTCTCGACCGGTACGCCACGGGCGTGGGACACATAGGCCGCAGCGCCTACCGCGGTACCGGCGTCGCCGGAGGCAGGCTGCACGAACAACTCTTTGACGTCGTCGCGGGCGATGATTTTCTGGTTGAGCTTGACGTTCAGCGCACAGCCTCCGGCGTAGGCCAGCTTGCCAGTTTGCTTGAGTATGTCGCCCAGGTAGTAATCGATCATCTGCAGCGCAATTTTTTCGAACAGCGCTTGAATGCTGGCAGCGTAGTGAATGTAAGGCTCGTCGGCGATGTCGCCTTCGCGCTTGGGACCCAACCACTCGATCAGCTTCGGCGAGAAGTAGTAACCCTTGCCCTTCTCTTTGTAGCGACGCAGGCCAATGACGTTGGCGTAGTCGGTGTTGATCACCAGTTCGCCGTTTTCGAACGAAGCCAGGCGCGAGAAATCGTATTTGCTGGCGTCGCCGTACGGCGCCATGCCCATGACCTTGAACTCACCGTCGAGCATATCGAAACCGAGGAACTCGGTGATAGCGCCGTACAGGCCACCAAGGGAGTCCGGATCGAAGAATTCCTTGATCTTGTGGATCTTGCCGTTTTCGCCATAACCGAAGAAGGTCGTGGCGTATTCGCCTTTGCCGTCGATGCCGAGGATCGCGGTTTTCTCTTTGAAACCGGAGCAGTGATAAGCGCTGGAGGCGTGGGCCAGGTGGTGTTCGACCGGCTCGATCTTGATCTTCTTCGGATCAAAACCCAGTTGTTCCAGACACCAGACGATCTTGTTGCGATAGCGCTTGTAGCGACGGTTACCCATCAGGATCGCGTCGAGTGCGCGGTCCGGGGCATACCAATAACGCTTGGCATACTGCCAACGCGCCTTGCCGAACAAGCTGATCGGCGCGAATGGAATCGCTACCACATCAACGTCGGAAGGCTTGATACCGGCTTGTTCCAGACAGAATTTTGCCGATTCGTAGGGCATGCGGTTCTTTGCATGTTTATCGCGTACGAAGCGCTCTTCTTCAGCCGCCGCGACCAGCTTGCCGTCGATATACAGGGCTGCGGAAGGATCATGGCTAAGGGCGCCGGACAGGCCAAGAATCGTCAATGCCACAGGGGTCTAGCCTCTTTAGTCTGCATGCAGGCGCCGTGGCGCCTCAAAAAATGATGTGCCTTCGCAAAGAGCGCGAGGCAGCTAAAGGGCGGGATTATAGCTCAAAAGCAGCTTCAAGCCTCTAGCCACAAGCGGCAAGCATGCGCGACGGAAGCGCAGGCCTGTTTATTCGCGTGCAGTCCGCCAGTAATACGGATATTGCGATCCTCGCTCTGCCGGTAAATCGTGTACGGCAACACCGCCGTGTCCAGCCCATCAGACGAGCGCCAGGCAAACTAGCATCATGGTTACCCAGGCCACAGTTCATGGCTTCCCAAGATCATGTAGGACGAATCACAAGAACTTGCCCCCTTTTCTCGAGCGGATGTTCCGGCCCTTTCGCGAGCAGGCTCGCCCCCACAAGGGCACGCATTACGCTGTGGGAGCGAGCCTGCTCGCGAAGGCGATTCAGCCAGCGCCGGAGATGTCTTTGGGCAGACGCCGATCAATGACTTGATACAACGCACTACTCTCAGGCCAGTTGCGCATGAACCGCGCCCGATCCCGCACATAGGCCGGGGCGAAACTGCTGAGGGAGCGGTGCTGACACATCGAATCCAGATCAATCAACGCCCAGCGATCTTCCTGCCAAAACAGATTGTGCCCTTTGAAATCGCCATGACTGATTCGCTCACGAACCAGTTCTGCGAACAAGTGATCGAGCGCCCGCAATTCGGCTTCTGGTGCATTGCCGCTTTCTACATACGGCGCAAAGCGTTCAATAATGTCCGGGCCTGGCAGATGCTCGGTGATCAGATAAGCCCGACTGCGCAACCAGAGAAAACGCCTTTCCAATAGCGCCAAAGGCTTTGGCGTGGCGATTCCGAGGAACGCCAGGCGATTGCCTTCCTGCCAGGAATGCCAGGCCCGGCTCGGGCGCCAGAAGCGCTTGAGCCAATGGGCGAAGCCTTTGATGTTGTAACGCTTGATCACCAGCGTACGACCGTCCACCTCGACCTTGCCGACGCTTGCCGCACCGCCGGTCTTGTACAGGTGCCCCTGATCGAGCAAGGCATCGGCCTGCGCCAGTACCGGCAGCAGCGCTGTTTCCTCCTCGCGACGAATGGCCCGCAGGCCGAACGCGCCGCGCTGGACACTAAACAGTGTGCATTCGCGACCGACCTTGATCAGGAAGTCTTTGAGCCGCCAGTTGCGCACCTTATCGATCTGCTTCTGTAAAGCCTCCATGGGCAAGGCATGCTCGCCATTGCTCAGCAGGTAATACACCAGCAACTCTTCAATGAACGGCTCCAGCGCCTTGGGCAACTGGGCAAAAAACACACCGAGGTTTTCCAGGACTTTCTGCCGCGACAATGGCTGACCAGGTGTTTCAACGCAAATCCCGGCGCCATCGATCAAATACAGTCGATTGCCTTGGCGCAGCAGGTTGTCCAGGTGCAGGTCTTCCTGCCACAGGCCTTTGCGATGCATCTGCCCGATTGCACCCAACGCCTCTGCCAGCACCGCCGTTTGTTCATCGGCCAGTACCGGCAAGGGTTCGACCTGCTTCCAGGCGTCGCCCAGGCTTGTCGCGCCCTCCAGAAACTCGAATAGCAGCCAACCGCCCTCGCCGTCCTTGAGCCCATCGGCCAATAGCAGCGGCGTGGTCAGGCCTTGCTCTGCGAGCAAGCGCACGCCATCCAGCTCCCGCTGAAAATGCCGCGCCGCTTTGCTGCCGACCAGCAGTTTGGCCAGTACCGGGCGACCGCGCCAAACACCGGCACCGACATAACGCTGCCCGGGCAACACCCGCAACAGGCTCAGCAGCTGCAATTCGGCTGACCCCGCAGCATCGGCCAACGAAAGGCTCAGCGGCAGTGTTGGGCTGCGGCCAGCGTTTTTCAGTTCGGACAAACGCATCAGCGCTTCTCCTTGTAGCTGCGCCGCGAGGTCAAGCGACCAAGCCAGCTATCGATCAGCGTACTGTCCTGCGGCTGATCCAGGTAGGCAGCCAGCAAAATGCGCAGCTGCGTTTCGCTCCACTCCGGCGCGCGACGCAGCAGTGGCTCCAGATCCTTGACCCGGTCGCGCTGACCGAACAGCAACGGACGGGTCTTTTCCAGGTCGATCAGTTGGGCCTGATAGCCGTCGCCGGTGGCGCACAGAAAAATGTGCTTGGGATAAAAGCAGCCATGCACCTGTCGCTTGCCGTGCAGGCGCTGCGCCAGTTTCCCGCAAGCTTGCAAAATGGCGGTGTGTTGCGCTTCGCTCAGGTCCGACCAGCGCTGCAACAACGAATCCAGATCATCCCAGCCGTCCAGGGCACGGGTCAGCAAGATTGCGCGGACCTCACCGTCGACCTTGCGCTCACCGAAAAACGCCGCTTTCAGCGCTGGAATGCCAAGCGCCTCATAACGACTGATGTTGCGAAACTCCCGGGCAAAACTCGGCTCGCCAAAGGGCGCGTGCAAGGTGCGCATCTGGTAGTTGCTTTGACGCTTGAGGTAGAAACCACGACCTTCCAGATCCAGTCGAAACACACTACTCCAGCCATCGCGAAGGGTGTTGGGCTCGTCCACGGCATCAAGCTGCCGGGCCCAGAGCGCGTCGAACGTACCGAGGCCGTGGCGTTCGAGCAGCGCACGGTCTTCAGCGGCCAGAAAATCAGTCATTCGCGTCCCTCGAAAAATCTCACCACGTGCCGGATCCGCTTTTTGTCAGCGGCCGTAAGGCGGGTCCTTTGGCGGTATTGCAGGTAAAAGCGCAGGCGTTGGGTCGCCGACAATTGATACTTGGCGACCTTGTCCAGGCACGCCAGGTCCTTGGTGATGCGGTACTTGAGCCAGAACCCGCTCCAGAAATCACCGTTGGGGCAGTCGATCAGGAACAATTTGGCCTGATCGTCGATCAGCAAATTGCGCCACTTCAAATCGTTATGAGTAAAGCGGTGCTCGTGCATGGTCCGCGTGTGGCTGGCCAACTGACGACTGACCGTGTCGACCCAGGCGCGGTCCGCCAGCTTTGGGTCGTGCCGCTCGGCCAGGGCCGACAAGTCTTCGGTATGCGGCAGTTCACGGGTGATCATCGCCCCGCGAGCGTAGGCCGCTCCGCGACGCTCCAGCCCCCAGGCCACCACTTCGGCGGTGGGGATGCCCCATTTGGCGAAACGCTTGAGGTTTTGCCATTCCATTTTCACCCGTGGCTTGCCGATATACCGACGCAAGCCTTTACCGGCACCCACGTAGCGCTTGACGTAGTAGTTGACGCCATTGCGCTGAACACGAATGACCTCCGACAGCGGGTCGTGGGTCAGGCGCTCGCCCTGAAGCGCAAACACAGCGTCAAGACTGCCGAAATCCTCGGCCAGATCGCTGTAAGCCGGTTCCAGTGTCCAACCCGCCATCAGAGCGCGTCCCCGTATCGCTGTTTGCGGTCGTAGAGTTTATTGGCTTTACCTTCGAGCCAGCTCAGCAACCCGGCTTCTTCACTGAGAATCTGCCGCAGCGGCTGCTGGAAGTAGCCTTTGAGGAAGCGCAGTTTGTCCCGGCGCGTCAGGCCGATATCCAGGGCCGAAAAGTACAACGCCGCCAGATCCTTGTTGCGCCAGCGCCGGGTGATGGCCTGACGGGTCTGGGCGCGGTGCAGGTCGATCACCGAGAGCTTGAAGTCGTCGGCGGTCACCGGCTTGTCGGTGTGCAGCAAGAAGTGGCAGATATAGCAGTCGCGATGGTTGACCCCCGCGCGATGCATCATGCCGGTCATGCGTGCCACTTCGCCGATGAGCGCGCGCTTGAGCACAGGCGAAGGCGGCTGCTTGACCCAATTGATGCTGAAGTCTTCGAGGCTGATGGTCGGCGCCAGCTCTTCGGTGACGATGAAGGAATGCTGATCCGCCGGATTGCTGCCCCTCTCACCATAGGCGACGGCGGTCATGGTCGGCACCCCGACTTCCTGCAAGCGCTGAATGGCCTTCCATTCCTGGCCCGCGCCGAGTACCGGCAATTTGGCGGTCAGCAGGTTCTTGAAGATCTCGCCCCAACCGATGCCGCGGTGGATCTTCACGAAAAATCCGTCGCCATTCACCTCGGTGCGCAGGGTGCGGCGAGCTTCAAGCTCGCGGTACACCTCGCCTTGGAGCCCTTCGACTTCGGTGAACGGATCGCGGCCCGCCCAAAGGCTCTTGAACGGTTCAGCCAGCATCAACTTCATTTAAGCGTGCTCCGCCAGAATCACATCGGCCGCGTGCTGCGGCATGCTATAGAGGTCGGCCGTCTCAGCGAAGGCCAGACCGTTGCGGCTCCAGGCCGCCCGTGCTTGAGCGTCGTTCAGCATACCGGTCAGGTACTGCGTCAATTGCCCCTGTTCGAACGGCTCGTCCAGCACCAGGCCGGCATCGGCCTCGGCAATGTAATGTGCATAACCACAGACCGCGCTCACCAGCACCGGCAACCCGGCCACCAGGGCCTCAAGCAGCACAGTACCGGTGTTTTCGTTGTAGGCCGGATGGATCAACAGATCGGCGCCCAACAGGAAACGCGGGATGTCGCTGCGCCCCTTGAGGAATGTCACGTTGTCGCCAAGACCCAATGTCGCGCTCTGCATCTGGAATAACTTGGGGTCGTCCTGACCAATTACAAACAGCCGGGTGCGTGCCTTCAAATCAGGATGTAACGCCGCCAGTGCCTTGAGACTGCGATCCACGCCTTTGGTCTTGAACCCGGAACCGATCTGCACCAGCAACAGCTCATCGTCCTTGAGGTTGAATTCGGCGCGGAACCCGGCGCGAATCTCGTCAGCATCCGCGGGCCGGCGGCGATCCTGAGCGATGCCAGGCGGCAGCAAATGGAAACGCTCCAGAGGCGTGTCGTAGTGCTTGATGAACAGCGGTTGCTGCACTTCGGAAATCATCAGCACTTCGGTCTTGGCGTCTCTGGCGAACACGGCGCGCTCGTATTCGGCAAAGTGGCGGTAACGGCCCCAGCGCCGGTACAACGAGTTGCGCAGGTTCTGCGCCTTGTCCTCGAAGCAACCGTCGGCAGCGTAATACACGTCCAGACCGGGCATCTTGTTGAAGCCGATCAAACGGTCGACGGGACGCTTGGCCAGGTCCGCTTCCATCCATTCACTGAGCTTTTCATTGCGCCGATGGTTGAAGAACGCCTTGACCGGCGCCACCAGCACCTCAAAACCCGGCGGCACATCGCCTTCCCAGATCAGCGTGTAGACGCGAATCTGGTGGCCGCGCTTTTGGCATTCCAGGGCAATGCGCATGAAGTCGCGTTGCAAGCCACCAAAGGGAAAGTATTTGTACAGGACGAATGCCAATTGCATCAGCGCAGCTCCTCAGCCAGTAACAACGTGCTCAGTCGGCTCGCGACACGCTCGGGATTCAGGCGCGTGAAGCACAATGGCAACTCGCGCGTCAGGTCAAATTGACGGGCATCTTCAGCCGTCGGCTGGTAAGTGCATTTTTTTTGCAGGCACGGCGCGCAGGGGAAGTCACTGGCCATGTGTATCTGCGATTTGCCATAGGCACCGGTCAGGCCGGGGTTGGTCGGACCAAACAGCGACAACGTCGGCACGTCCAGCGCGGCAGCCAGGTGACCGAGGCCGGTGTCTACCGCCACGCAGGCCTGGGCGCCGGCCAGCACTTTGCCGACACCGGCCAGATTCAGCTTCGGCAGCACCTCGACGTGCTTCATGTCCTTGGCGATGCGCTCGGCGCGAGCCTTCTCGATGGCATTGCCCCAGGGCAGCTTCACCCCGACACCCAGATAACCGACCCGCTCGGCCAGCTCGCGCCAGTAGGCTTCAGGCCAGTGCTTGGTGTCCCAGGTGGTGCCGTGCAGGAACAACACATAAGGATTTTTGCGTGGCAGCTCCACCAGGCGCTCGACGTTCAGGCCATAGTCACCCAGGCCTTTGGGCAAGTCGTATCCCAGGGCCACGGCGAATAGCTGACGCACCCGCTCCACCGCATGTTGTCCGCGAGCCACGGCCAGACGCCGGGAATAGAAGCGTGCGGCAATCGGCTCACGGGCGGAATCCTTGTCGAGACCCGCCACCGGCGCTTTGACATAGCGGGTCAGCAAGGCGCTTTTCAACAGGCCCTGGGCATCGATGACCAGATCGTATTGTGTGGCACGAAGGCTTTGCTTGAAACGCTTCCACTCGCCACTCTTGATGGTTTGCCAGATGTTCTTGCGCCAGCGACGGATCGCCACCGGAATCACCTTGCCCACTGCCGGGTGCCAGGTGGGAATTTCGGCGAAGCCTTCTTCCACCACCCAGTCGAAGGTGATACCGGGAATCGCCCGCGCCGCGTCGGTCAACGCCGGCAACGCGTGAATCACGTCGCCCAGCGATGAAGTCTTGATCAGCAGTACCCGCAAACTATTTGACCTCGACCACAGTGCCCTGCAAACGCTGCAAGGCTTCGTTCACCGCTTGCGGCATCAGCTGGCGCAGGCAGTTGTAATGACCGAATCGACACGTGCGATCGAAGCACGGGCTGCACTCGATGCCCAGGCGCACGATCTCGACATGCTCGGCCAGCGGCGGCGTGAACCCCGGAGACGTTGAACCGTAGACCGCCACCAGCGGACGGTTCAGCGCGGCCGCGACGTGCATCAAGCCGGAGTCGTTGGACACCACCGAGTCGGCGCACGACATCAAATCGATCGCCTCGGCCAGCGAGGTGCCGCCACTGAGGTTCACCGACTCTTCACGCAGACCGGGAATCAACCGCGAACGAATGTCTTCGCCCACCGCATGATCATTCTTCGAACCGAACAACCAGACTTGCCAGCCTTCGCGAATCTTCGCTTCGGCGACCTTGGCGTAGTGCTCGGACGGCCAGCGCTTGGCCTCGCCAAACTCGGCGCCAGGGCACAACGCAAGTACCGGACGATCGAGGACCAGACCGAACTTGGCCAGTGCCGCTTCGCGGGTCACCGGATCGATCTGCAGGCTGGGGCGCGGATAAGGCTTGGGCAGCTCAAGGCCAGGCTCGTAAGCCAGGGCCATGAATCGCTCGATCATCAGCGGGTAACGCTCTTTGTCCAGCGTACGCACATCATTGAGCAGGCCATAGCGGAATTCGCCACGCCAGCCGGTGCGCTTGGGGATACCGGCGAAGAACGGCACCAGCGCCGACTTCAGGGAATTGGGCAGCAGGATGGCCTGGTCGTATTGGCCGGCCAGGGATTTTCCGATGCGCCGACGCGTTGCCAGCTCCAGCACGCCGTGGCCGAGCGGGAAGCTCAAGGCCTGGCGCACTTCGGGCATGCGTTCAAGAATCGGCCGGCTCCACTCGGGGGCCAGCACGTCGATTTCGCATTGCGGGTGGCGCTGCTTGAGGCACTGAAACAGTGTCTGCGCCATCACCATGTCACCGACCCAACTGGGCCCAACGATCAAAATATTCATGTGGCTTCCATAAACGAACCGGGGAGGCATACGCCTCCCCGCCTCGATAATTCTACATTCACTGCAAGGCGACTGTAGGAGCGAGCTTGCTCGCGATGAACCTGAGCGCCCCGCGGGGTATCAGATTAGCCGAGTTATCGTTAACGACCATCGCGAGCGAGCTCGCTCCTACAGCCCCAGCTCACGCCAGATTCGCATGACCTGTCGCCGTTCGTCCGCGAACTGGTCGCCCGGTATCACCCCGGGGTCCTTCTGCAAGGCCTGCCGGTGGGCGGCGGAGCGGTAAGCCTTATAGGCTTCACGCAACAGGCTGGCATCTTCGGCGGGCATCAGCCCCTCGCGCTCCAGCTCTTCCAGAATGCGGATATTGTCAGTCCAGCGCAGCAATGGCGGGTGTGATTCGGACCACGCCAGGGCCGCGTATTGCACCATAAATTCAATATCGACGATACCACCGGCGTCCTGCTTGAGATCGAAGGGCACCGTGGCCTCGAAGGCATTTGCCCCGGTGCCGGCCGCCGTCCCCTTGCTGCCCAGGTTGTCGCGCATCTTGGCGCGCATCTCGCTCACTTCCTGACGCAGCTTGGGCAGATCGCGCGTCTTGCCCAGGATCGCCGCCCGTACCAGCTCGAACGCCCGGCCGACATCTTCACTGCCCACCAGCACCCGCGCCCGCACCAGCGCCTGATGCTCCCAGGTCCAGGCTTCGCCCTCCTGATATCGGGCAAACGCACCCAGCGAACTTACCAGCAGACCCGACGCACCGGACGGTCGCAGACGCATATCCACCTCATACAGCTGGCCGGAGTTGGTCTGGGCCGTGAGCAAGTGAATGATCCGCTGCCCGAGCCGGGTAAAAAATTGCGCGCCATCGATGGGTTTCGGTCCGTCGGTTTCCGCCTGCGGGTCGCCATCGTGGATGAACACCAGATCCAGATCCGAACCATGCCCCAGTTCCAGACCGCCGACTTTCCCATAACCGACAATGATGAAGCCGGGATCGCACAAAGTGCCGTCGGTGCGCAGCGGCGTGCCGTACTTGGCCACGGTCTGACGCCAGGCCAGGGCCAGCACTTGCTCCAAAATTGCTTCGGCGAGCCAGGTCAGGTAATCGCTGACCTTCATCAGCGGCAGGTGACCGGCGATTTCCGAAGCCGCAACTCGCAGGCGATGCGCCAGCTTGAAATGGCGCAAGGCTTCCATTTGCTGCTCGAGGTCGTCCTCGGGAATCCGCGTCAGGCGCTCACGCAATTCGGCAGCCAGCTCAGGCGCCAACGGCGGCTTGAACAGCCGGCCTTCATTGAGCAGTTCGTCGAGCAGTAACGGGAAGCGAGTGATCTGTTCGGCGATCCATGGGCTGGCTGCGCACAAGGTCAGCAAGCGGCGCAGCGCGCCGGGGTTTTCAGTCAGCAATACCAGGTACGCGGAACGACGGGCCACGGCTTCTACCAACGGCAGCACCCGCTCCAGCACCAGATCCGGATTGGCGTGCTCCACCGCCTGAGCCAGCAAACGCGGAATAAAGGCATCGAGACGCTCGCGCCCAAGACGCTGCATGGCACGCAACTGCGGACTGCCGCGCAGACTGGCCAGCGCTTTCAGCGCCTTGGGAGGATCGGTGAAACCGCCCTCCTGCAATTGACGACAGGCAGCTTCTTCATCCTGGACTTCTTCCCACAACGGCAGCCACTCACCGCCGACCACCATTTCACTTTCCGCTCCCTGCTCCTCGTCGGGATCGGCGATCACTTGCCCGAAGTGCCAGGCCACACGGCCGCGCCAGTGCATCAATTTTTCATGAAAGGCTGCCCAGTCGTCGAAGCCCAACATAAAAGCAATACGTGCCTGGTCCTGGGCGCCGTCCGGCAGCATCTGGGTCTGGCGGTCGGCAATCGCCTGGATTGCATGTTCGGTGTAGCGCAGGAATTCGTAACCTTCGCGCAGCTCGCTGACCACCGCCGGCGGCAAATAGCCCTGCCCTTCGAGCGTGCTCAACACCTTCAACAGCGGACGCTGTTGCAGGCTCAGGTCGCGGCCGCCGTGAATCAGCTGGAAGGCCTGGGCGATAAACTCCACCTCGCGAATGCCGCCAGAGCCCAGCTTGATATTGTCGGCCATGCCCTTGCGCCGGACTTCCTGCTGGATCAGTTGCTTCATGGTGCGTAGCGCTTCGATGGCGGAGAAGTCCAGGTAACGCCGGTAAACGAACGGCCGCAGCATGTCTTGCAGTTGCGCGCCGGCCACTTGATCGCCGGCGACCACCCGCGACTTGATCATCGCGTAGCGCTCCCAGTCGCGCCCCTGGTCCTGGTAATACTGTTCCAGTGCATTGAAGCTCAGGACCAACGCCCCCGACGAACCATAGGGGCGCAGGCGCATGTCGACGCGGAATACGAAACCGTCGACGGTCATCGGATCCAGGGCCTTGATCAGGCGCTGGCCGAGACGGATGAAAAACTCCTGGTTATCCAGCGGGCGTTTTGCACCGACGGTTTCGCCACCTTCGGGGTAGGCGAAAATAAGGTCGATGTCCGACGACAGATTGAGCTCCACCGCGCCCAGTTTGCCCATGCCGAGGACAACCATTTGCTGGGGCTCACCGCTGCGGTGACCCGTGGGCACGCCGAATTGCTGGCAATGCCGCGCGTACAACCATTGATAAGCCTGATCGATGCTCGCGTCGGCCATGTCCGACAGATCGCGGCAGGTCTGAATCAGATCGGCCTGGCGGGTCAAGTCACGCCAAATGATGCGCACTTGATGACGGGCGCGCTGTCGGCGCAAGGCGCGCCCCAGCAAATCATCGGTTTCAGCGGCGGTCGCCACTGCCGCAATCTGCGCGCACAACTCACCGGGCGCAAAAGCACGGTCCAGTTCGCCGGACCGCACCAGCTCGAGCAACATCACGGGATCGCGCACGCTTTGTTCGGCGACGAAGTCGCTGGCGGCCGTCACCCGGGCAAATTGGCCCCAGCGTTCAGGGGACCAAGTGGACAAGCCATGGTCGTCATCCAGGGAAGCAACGGCAGCACGGAACGACTGCTCGGCGCGGGTGACAAACGGCAGCAGGATGGAGGGCAGTTCGGCAAGCGAAGGAAGGCTCATGGTCTATCCTTGATCGGCGTGTATTGGGCCGAATGTAGTGATTTGCAGGAATGCACTACCTGGAGGACTGTCGAACAAAAGTTAGAAATAGCTGTAATCTCTTCATTTTTGGCAGCCAACATCAAACTTTCACCTTTTCGGGTTGGTAAAAGACCAACCTTAACGATTATTCTCACAACGCAGCCGGGGGCCACAAGCCGCTCATCTGTAGTTTTACTACTCGTATATACATTAGTAAGGCTGAAATGCCGGATGATTTGTAGTAAAACTACACACCGCCGGAACAACCTGTCGGCAATCCAAGAATTCATAACGTCTGCCCACAAGGCCAGTCGCTAACTCAGGCAACCGATTCTGGTAGCCTTTCCGCCCTGGAGCAAGCCATGCAAGACCTCGATCCCGTCGAAACCCAGGAATGGCTGGACGCCCTGGAATCGGTTCTCGACAAAGAAGGCGAAGACCGTGCTCACTATCTGATGACCCGTATGGGCGAACTCGCGACCCGCAGCGGCTCGCAATTGCCTTACGCCATCACCACGCCTTACCGCAACACCATCCCGGTTACCCACGAAGCACGCATGCCTGGCGACCTGTTCATGGAACGCCGCATTCGCTCGCTGGTACGCTGGAACGCGATGGCCATGGTAATGCGTACGAACCTGAAGGATTCTGACCTGGGTGGTCACATCTCCAGCTTCGCATCCAGCGCGACCCTGTATGACATCGGCTTCAACTACTTCTTCCAGGCCCCGACCGACGAACACGGCGGCGACCTGATCTACTTCCAGGGTCACACCTCGCCAGGCGTCTACGCCCGTGCGTTCATGGAAGGCCGCATCAGCGAAGACCAGATGAACAACTTCCGCCAGGAAGTCGACGGAACGGGCCTGTCGTCCTATCCGCACCCTTGGCTGATGCCTGACTTCTGGCAGTTCCCGACCGTATCCATGGGTCTGGGCCCGATCCAGGCGATCTACCAGGCGCGCTTCATGAAGTACCTGGAGTCCCGCGGTTTCATTCAGCCTGGCAAACAGAAAGTCTGGTGCTTCCTGGGCGACGGCGAGTGCGACGAGCCGGAATCCCTGGGCGCCATCTCCCTGGCCGGCCGCGAGAAGCTCGACAACCTGATCTTCGTCATCAACTGCAACCTGCAGCGCCTCGACGGCCCAGTTCGCGGCAACGGCAAGATCATCCAGGAACTCGAAGGCGTGTTCCGCGGTGCTCAGTGGAACGTGACCAAAGTCATCTGGGGCCGTTTCTGGGACCCACTGCTGGCCAAGGACGTCGACGGCATCCTGCAACGTCGCATGGACGAAGTCATCGACGGCGAGTACCAGAACTACAAAGCCAAAGATGGCGCGTTCGTTCGTGAACACTTCTTCAACACGCCAGAACTCAAGGCGATGGTTGCAGACCTGTCCGACGACGAGATCTGGAAACTCAACCGTGGCGGCCACGACCCGTACAAGGTCTACGCGGCGTACCACGAAGCGGTCAACCACAAGGAACAACCGACCGTCATCCTGGCCAAGACCATCAAGGGTTATGGCACCGGTGCCGGCGAAGCGAAAAACACCGCGCACAACACCAAGAAAGTCGACGTCGACAGCCTGAAGCTGTTCCGCGACCGCTTCGACATCCCGGTCAAAGACGACGAGCTGGAAAACCTGCCGTTCTTCAAGCCTGAAGCAGGCAGCGCCGAAGCCCGTTACCTGGCCGAACGTCGCGCCGCACTGGGCGGTTTCGTGCCACAACGTCGCGCCCAGAGCTTCAGCGTTCCGACGCCACCACTGGATACCCTGAAGGCGATCCTAGACGGCACCGGCGACCGTGAAATCTCCACCACCATGGCCTTCGTGCGAATCCTCGCGCAATTGGTCAAGGATAAGGAAATCGGCCCGCGCATCGTTCCGATCATTCCGGACGAAGCCCGTACCTTCGGTATGGAAGGCATGTTCCGTCAGTTGGGCATCTACTCGTCCGTCGGCCAGCTCTACGAGCCAGTCGATAAAGACCAAGTGATGTTCTACAAGGAAGACAAGAAGGGTCAGATCCTCGAAGAAGGCATCAACGAAGCGGGCGCCATGAGCTCCTTCATCGCTGCCGGTACTTCGTACTCCAGCCACAACCAGCCGATGCTGCCGTTCTACATTTTCTACTCGATGTTCGGCTTCCAGCGTATCGGCGACCTGGCCTGGGCTGCCGGCGACAGCCGTACCCGTGGTTTCCTGATCGGCGGTACCGCCGGCCGTACCACCCTCAACGGTGAAGGCCTGCAGCACGAAGACGGTCACAGCCACCTGCTGGCTGCCACCATCCCGAACTGCCGCACCTATGATCCAACCTACGGCTACGAGCTGGCGGTGATCATTCAGGACGGCATGAAAAAGATGACCGAAGACCAGGAAGACGTCTTCTACTACATCACCGTGATGAACGAGTCCTACCAGCAGCCAGCCATGCCGGCCGGTGCCGAAGAAGGCATCAAGAAAGGTATGTACCTGCTCGAGGAAGACACCCGCGAAGCGGCGCACCACGTGCAGCTGATGGGCTCCGGCACCATCCTGCGTGAAGTACGCGAAGCGGCGAAGATCCTGCGTGAACAGTTCAATGTCGGCGCCGATGTGTGGAGCGTAACCAGCTTCAACGAACTGCGTCGCGATGGCTTGGCCGTCGAGCGCACCAACCGTCTGCACCCAGGCCAAAAGCCTAAACTGAGCTACGTGGAAGAGTGCCTGAACGGCCGTAAAGGTCCGGTCATTGCCTCTACCGACTACATGAAACTGTTCGCCGAGCAGATCCGTCAGTGGGTACCGTCCAAGGAATTCAAGGTCCTGGGCACCGACGGTTTCGGCCGCAGCGACAGCCGCAAGAAACTGCGTCATTTCTTCGAAGTCGACCGTCATTTCGTGGTGTTGGCAGCCTTGGAAGCACTGGCTGACCGTGGCGATATCGAACCTAAGGTGGTGTCTGAAGCCATCGCCAAGTTCGGGATCGACCCGGAAAAACGCAACCCACTGGACTGCTGAGGAGAGATTCTGTGAGCGAACTCATTCGCGTACCTGACATCGGCAGCGGTGAAGGTGAAGTAATTGAACTGTTTGTGAAGGTCGGCGACCGTATCGAAGCCGATCAGAGCATCCTGACCCTGGAATCGGACAAGGCGAGCATGGAAGTGCCTGCGCCGAAGGCCGGTATCATCAAGAGTCTGAAAGTGAAGCTGGGCGATCGCCTGAAAGAAGGCGACGAACTGCTGGAGCTGGAAGTCGAAGGTGCCGCTGCGGCGGCCCCGGCGCCTGCCGCTGCTCCTGCTGCCAAGGCTGAAGCTGCACCGGCAGCCGCGCCCGCACCGGCTGCACCAGCCGCAGCAGCGGCTGCCGCTTCGGTTCAGCAAGTGCACGTGCCGGACATCGGTTCGTCGGGCAAGGCCCAGATCATCGAGATCCAGGTCAAGGTCGGCGATAAAGTCGAGGCTGATCAGTCGCTGATCACCCTGGAGTCCGACAAGGCGAGCATGGAAATCCCGTCGCCTGCCGCTGGCGTGGTCAAGGCCATCAGCGTCAAGCTCAACGACGAAGTCGGCACTGGCGACCTGATCCTGGACCTGGAAGTGGCGGGTGCTGCGGCCCCTGCTGCTGCCGCTCCGGCTCAGGCTGCTGCTCCTGCTGCCGCTGCTCCTGCGCCAGCCGCTGCAGCTCCGGCTGCCCCCGTGGCCGACAGCGTTCAGGACATCCACGTTCCGGACATCGGTTCGGCCGGCAAGGCCAAGATCATCGAAGTTCTGGTCAAGGCCGGCGACAGCGTTGAAGCCGACCAGTCGCTGATCACCCTGGAATCCGACAAGGCGAGCATGGAAATCCCATCGCCTGCCGCTGGCGTGGTGGAAAGCGTTTCCGTCAAGCTGGACGACGAAGTCGGTACCGGCGACCTGATCCTCAAGCTGAAGGTCAAAGGCGCTGCTCCGGCCGCTGCTCCTGCACCTGCCGCTGCTGCTCCAAGCGCACCTGCGCCTGCTGCTGCTCCGGTCGCTGCAGCACCGGCTCCGGCTCCTGCTGCCGCCCCAGCCGCTGCTCCAGCCAAGCCGGGCGCCAAAGTTCACGCCGGCCCTGCCGTGCGTCAACTGGCCCGCGAGTTCGGCGTCGAGCTGAGCGCTGTCGGCGCCAGCGGTCCGCACGGTCGCATCCTGAAGGAAGACGTGCAGGTTTACGTCAAAGCCATGATGCAGAAGGCCAAGGAAGCGCCAGCCGCTGCCGCCGGCGCAACCGGTGGCGCGGGCATCCCGCCGATCCCGGCCGTGGACTTCAGTCGCTTCGGTGAAATCGAAGAAGTGCCGATGACCCGCCTGATGCAGGTCGGCGCTGCCAACCTGCACCGCAGCTGGCTGAACGTACCGCACGTGACGCAATTCGACTCGGCGGATATCACCGAGCTGGAAGCGTTCCGTAACGCCCAGAAAGCCGTTGCAGAGAAGGCCGGCGTCAAGCTGACCATCCTGCCGCTGCTGCTTAAGTCCTGCGCGCACCTGCTCAAGGAACTGCCGGACTTCAACAGCTCGCTGGCTCCAAGCGGCAAAGCGATCATCCGCAAGAAATACGTAAATATCGGCTTCGCCGTCGACACCCCGGATGGCCTGCTGGTACCGGTCATCAAGAACGTCGACCAGAAGAGCCTGCTGCAACTGGCCGCCGAGGCTGCTTCCCTGGCTGAAAAAGCCCGGACCAAGAAGCTCTCGTCGGATGAGATGCAAGGCGCCTGCTTCACCATTTCCAGCCTCGGCCACATTGGCGGTACCGGCTTCACGCCGATCGTCAACGCGCCGGAAGTGGCGATCCTCGGTGTTTCCAAGGCGACCATCCAGCCAGTCTGGGACGGCAAAGCCTTCCAGCCGAAACTGATGCTGCCACTGTCGCTGTCCTACGATCACCGCGTGATCAACGGCGCCGCTGCTGCACGCTTCACCAAGCGTCTGAGCGATCTGCTGGCGGACATCCGCACCATCCTGCTGTAACCCCGGCCGGCCCTCCTTCACCGGAGGGCCTGTCGCGTTTCACGTTTTCCGAGCGCCACGCTCGTACCTCAACCCCGCCAATTTGGCGGGGCTTTTTTTGCCTGATGCTTTTATATAAAGAGAAGGCTTTCCTACATTTGTGGCTGATATCGCCCACAACTCAAGTCCATTTCGCCTCGATATTTTTTGGGGCTCAATAACTAGCCTTGATTGAAGACTGAGAAAAACAGTCAGCACGCTGGTTACTTTTGATCAACTAAATATCGAATGGACTCGACTATGTTCAAGCCAACTGTCGGCCCTATTATTGGCCACACAACGACTGATCAAGCCCGGATTTTTTTACGAGGAGAGTGGCAAAAAGAGGCTTCCGTATTTGCTGGCATACGCTACCGGCGGGTCGGTGATGAATATTGGAGCAAAGGCATTTTTACCCAATTAACTGACGCGCACGATATGACCGCCGTCATTGTTCTTCACAAACTTTTCGCCAATACCGAGTATGAATATCAGGCTGGTTGGTTCAGCCCCATGAACCCGGTGCATACCGTGGAATCCATTCAGGAACTTCCCATTCAATGGCCTAAACACCTTTACCGTCTGCGCACGCAATCAGGCCACCCCACCACTTCGCGGGCCTATATCGTCGGTTCATGCCGATACTTGAACATGACCGCTGGCAGGCCATGGGCACCCCAACTGGGCGACCGGATTTTCGCCGCCATCTCAACATTGGCACAACAGAGCAGCCCACCGATCAGTGCCATTTTGATGACGGGCGACCAGGTCTATGTCGATGATTTGAACGTTATTGCACCCGATCGCGACTACGAAGAAATACTCGCCAAATACCGCGCTGCGCTCTCCCAGCCACACATTGGAAAGTTGATGTCCAGCATTCCGACTTACATGATCCTCGACGATCATGAAATCGAGGACAACTGGCCAGCCAATAGAGCCAGAAGCGATGATGCCTTATACAAGAACGCGATTGCTGCCTATGAGTTATATCAAGCCAGCCACAGCCCGGCCCATGGATTAAATAGCGATGGACAAATCAGTCGCACATTAAATAAATACTGGTATCAGTTTACCCATGGCGATATCGAGTGGTTTGTCACCGACAGTCGTACCCGACGCAGTCTGGCGGCTGATGACCGGCGCATCCTTGATTTCGAACAGGAACAGGCTTTATGCGACTGGTTGACCCACAGCCCGGCCCGGGTCAAATTCGTGGTCACCAGCGTCATGTTCTACCCCGATCGCAAGCGCCAGGGCGATGACGCCTGGAAAGCCTTTCCCGAGCAGCGACTGCGGTTGCTGGAGACGATTCGTACGCACAGGATCAAGAACGTCATCTTCATTTCAGGCGACGTTCACGGCTCCTTGAGCAGCCGCCTGACTCACAGCGAGGATGCAGAGTTCAACATCCATACCATCGTCTCCTCTCCCCTGTGCAACAGCACACTACTGCCCTATGCCAAGGACTCCACCTTTATCCTCGATCAACCGCTGGTGCAAACGGCAGCAGGCGATTATCGACATGAACTGACCGGCAAAGTGATCAGCCAGGACAACTTCGCGCATCTGATTGTCGATACGGAACAGATTCATGTGCGCTATCACGATCGGGACGGCAACCTGTTGCAATCGACAAGTATTCACTTGCGCTAAAAAGCAAAAATCGCAGCCTTCGGCAGCTCCTACAGAGGTATACATAGCCCTGTAGGAGCTGCTGAAGGCTGCGATCTTTTAACAAACAGCCTTACTTTTGATTCAAATTGAAGAAAACTTGTCTGCTGCCGACATATTCTTATAGCACTTGGCCTTCATGTCTCTTGTCAGTCGGTGTCGCAATGATGCAACCTTGCCGCAGGCAACAGTAAAGAGGGCGAGAGCCCGCCGCGTCCAGCAAATACGAAGCGAGTTTCCTTCCCTATGAAGAGCCAACCCGATGCCGCCAGCCGTATGGTGGCCGAGGTAGTGACACAGTTGCCTGTGCCCTCGCGGCTCGGCATGCTGCGTTTCGAACGGCTGAATGAACCTAGCTGGGCGCTGCTGTTTCTCGACCCCAATTGCGAACGACAGTTCGGTTTGCCAGCCGTGGAACTTTGCGCCCTGGTCGGCTCGCCCTACGCCAGCCTGATGGAGCCGGAAGCGCGCTATCAGCTGCATGACGCCATCCAGCAACAACTGAGCGAAGCCTCGCATTACCTGATCCGCTACACCCTGCACACTGCCACAGGCTCGCTGAACCTGCTGGAACTGGGTGAAGGCTATAAACAGCACAATCGACACCTGTTACGCGGCTACCTGCTGGTCATCGACGGGCTGTTCGAAGACGACCCGTTGCTGCCCGCGCTGGATCTGGAAACCCAGAACTCACGCCTGCAAATCGCCCTGGAACTCAACCAGCGCGCCCAGCAGGAGCAACTGCTGCATCTGGACCGGGTGCGCGCCCAGCAGGATTTGATCCTGCTGCTGACCCGCCAGCGCTACAGCAGCAACAACTCCCTGCAAGAAGCCGCCGAACTGATCACCCGCAGTGCCTGCGAGATTTATGAGATCGACTGTGCCAGCCTGTGGCACCTCGATGGCTCGATGCTGATGCCGATTTCGGCCTATCACCGCGCCAGCCAGGAATACCTGCTGCCGGAGCCGATCGACGCCAGCGGCTTTCCCAACTATCTGGACGCCTTGCACACTGGCCGCGCCATTGATGCCCATAACGCCATGCGTGATCCGCGCACCCGGGAAATCGCCGAAGCCCTGCGCCCCCGTGACGTCAACGCCATGCTCGACGCCAGTATCCGCGTCGACGGCCAGGTGGTGGGCGTGCTCTGCCTTGAGCAAACCGGTGCAACCCGCGCCTGGCAGTCGGATGAAATCGCCTTCGCCGGCGAGCTGGCGGACCAGTTCGCCCAGGTTATCAGCAACCATAACCGACGCACCGCCACCAGCGCCCTGCACTTGTTCCAGCGTGCGGTCGAGCAAAGCGCCAACGCCTTCCTGCTGGTCAATTGCGACGGCGTGGTGGAATACGTCAACCCGAGCTTCACCGCGATCACCCAGTACAGCACCGAAGAAGTCCACGGGCAGCGCCTTTCGGAACTGCCAGCCCTGGAAAACCTCAGCGAGTTGCTGTTCGACGCGCCTTCGGCGCTGGCCAAGAGCAACAGTTGGCAGGGCGAGTTCAAGAGCCGCCGCAAAAACCTCGAGCCCTACTGGGGCCAGTTGTCGATTTCCAAGGTCTATGGCGATAACCGTGAACTGACCCACTACATCGGCATTTACGAAGACATCACCCAGACCAAACTCGCCCAGCAACGCATCGAGCGCCTGGCCTACACCGACAACCTGACCAACCTCGGCAACCGTCCCGCATTCATCCGCAACCTCGACGAGCGCTTCGCCCGAGACAGCGATACCCCCATCAGCCTGTTGCTGGTGGACATCGACAACTTCAAGCGGATCAACGATAGCCTCGGCCACCAGACCGGCGACAAGTTGCTGATCAGCCTGGCCCGGCGCTTGCGCAACAGCCTGAGCCCAAGTGGCAGCCTGGCGCGGTTTGCCAGTAACGAGTTCGCGGTGCTGCTGGACAATACCGACCTCCACACCGGCCAACAGGTCGCCAACCAATTGCTGGCCACCCTCGACAAACCGATGTTTGTCGACAACCAGTTGATCAGCGTCACCGGTTCCGTGGGCCTGGCTTGCGCACCGCTGCACGGTCGCGACCCGCAAACCCTGATGCGTAATGCCGGGCTGGCCTTGCACAAAGCCAAGGCCAACGGCAAACATCAGGTGCAAATATTCACCGAAGCGCTGAACGCCGAGGCCAGTTACAAACTGTTCGTCGAGAACAACCTGCGCCGCGCCCTGACCCAGAACGAACTGGACGTGTTCTATCAACCCAAGCTCTGCCTGCGCACCGGTCGCCTGCTGGGAATGGAAGCGTTGCTGCGCTGGGATCACCCGGAAAAAGGCATGATCCGGCCGGACCAGTTCATCAGCGTCGCGGAAGAAACCGGCCTGATCATTCCGATTGGCAAATGGATCGCCCGCCAGGCCTGCCGCAAGAGCAAAGAACTGACGGCCGCCGGACTGGGCAATCTTCAAGTGGCGATCAACCTGTCGCCCAAACAGTTCTCCGACCCGGACCTGGTGGCCTCCATCGCCAACATCCTCAAGGAAGAGGAGCTACCGGCGAACCTGCTGGAGCTGGAGCTGACGGAAGGCCTGCTGCTGGAAGCCACCGAAGACACCCACTTGCAACTCGACCAGCTCAAGCGCCTGGGCCTGACCCTGGCCATGGACGACTTCGGCACCGGTTACTCGTCGCTCAGTTACTTGAAAAAATTCCCCATCGATATCATTAAGATCGATCGAAGCTTCATTCACGAAATCCCGGACAACCAGGACGACATGGAAATCACCTCCGCGGTGATCGCCATGGCCCACAACCTGAAACTCCAGGTCGTGGCTGAAGGCATCGAAACGGCCGCGCAGTTATCTTTCCTGCGTCGCCATCGTTGCGACGTTGGCCAGGGTTACCTGTTCGACCAGCCGATCCCGGGCGCCGAGCTGATCGAAAAGCTCAAACGCTACCCGCGCGGCCCGATCGCCTGACATTGTCGTAGCACTTAGCCCCTGTGGGAGCGAGCCTGCTCGCGAATGCGCTGCGGCTGCTACGTTGATGTCGACTGACACTCCCTATTCGCGAGCAGGCTCGCTCCCACAGAGGTAGTGCTTAACTGGCCGGCATTCGGCACACTGACAGCCTGTTTATTTACTTTCCATCCTGACTGAGGACTGATAATGGTTCTGCGCTCGGAAATTCTGGTGAACAAAAACGTGCTCCCTACCAAAGAACAAGCTCTGCCTGGCCGTGAAACCCCGATGTCCCTGCCTGAGAAACACTACGTTTTCGAAGACACCCCGCTGCTGGGCCCCTTCTTTCAGGACGTGGACTTCGCCATCTTCGGCCTGGGCTGCTTCTGGGGTGCCGAACGGCGGTTCTGGCAGCGCGAAGGCGTGGTCAGCACCGTGGTGGGTTACGCCGGCGGGTTTACCCCGAACCCGACCTACGAAGAAGTTTGCTCGGGCCTGACCGGCCATGCCGAAGTGGTGCTGGTGGTGTATGAACCGAAGAAAGTCAGCTACAAAGAGCTGCTGGCCATGTTTTGGGAACTGCATAACCCGACCCAAGGCATGCGCCAGGGCAACGACATCGGCACCCAGTACCGCTCGGTGATCTACTGCACCACCCCGGAGCAGCTGGATGAAGCACAAGCCAGCAAGAAGGTCTTCCAGTCTGAATTGAGCAAGGCCGGTCTGGGCGAGATCACCACCGAAGTCGATCAGGCGCCGACCGTCTACTTCGCCGAGACTTATCACCAGCAATACCTGGCCAAGAACCCTGAAGGCTATTGCGGGATTGGTGGCACTGGCGTCACCTGCCCTATATAAGCAGCCACAAGCTGCAAGCCTCAAGCTACAAGTTGAAAGCACCCTGCTTGAAGCTTGAAGCTTGAAGCTTGCAACTGCTACTCAGCGATCAACCAATCCATCTTCCACCCGCCCTGGGTCTGTCCAAGTTTCTCGGACAACCAAGGCAGCAACTCACGCAACTCTTCCTCCAGCCCCCACGGCGGATTGGCAATCGCCAAACCGGAACCGTTCAGACTGTTGGGCGTGTCCAGTGGATGCACCAGCAATTCCACGCGCAACAACTTCGGCGCACCCGTACCGGCCAAGTCCTGATAGAAGCGACGCAATGCACGCTGATCCTTCACCGGGTACCAGATCGCCGCCACGGTTTGGCGCATCCGGCCAATCGCCTCCTTCATCGCCAGTGCGCAACGCTGCATCTCATCAAGCTTTTCGAAGGGCGGGTCGATCAGCATCACCGCGCGCTTTTCCGGAACCGGCAGCAAGGCTCGCGGTACATGCCAGCCTTCGCCCAGGTGAACCTTGACCCGACGATCACCGGCCATGTTCTCCTTGAGCAACAGGCCGTCCTCGGGATGCTTCTCGTTGATCAGTACGCGATCCTGCGGGCGGGTCAGTCGCCGCGCCAACTCCGGCGAACCCGGGTAGTAGCGCAACTGGCCATCCGGGTTCATCTCATGCAGCACTTGCATGTAATCGGCGGTCAGGATCGGCAGATCCGGCTGATCCCACAAACGTGCGATGCCTTCCAGGTACTCGCCGGTACGACTGGCCTGATCGCCCTGCAAGTCATACAGACCAATGCCAGCGTGTGTATCAAGATAGGCAAACGGCTGCTCCTTGCGCGACATCAGGGCGATGAGGCGGGTCAAGGTCAAGTGTTTGAATACATCGGCGTGATTGCCGGCATGGAAGGCGTGACGATAATTCATGGCTGCTCCTGCGAAGGCCGGGAAGTTTACCTTTTACCGGCCTGCAAGTCAGGCAATCACGGCTGAGCGGCTTTGTTGGCCGCAGAAATGCCCCGGGACCTACTGCACTTCCTCCATCAAGTACGCCAACAGTTCATCTTTCGGCGCGAGCGGCAAATCAGACTCCTCGAGAAAGTTCGCGACCTTGCTGCGTAACACACGCTCGGGAAACGCCTCAAAAACGCCTGATTGCTCTTCACTCAACCACTGCATCAAGTTGCCGATCTGCGTTGAGGGATCTTCATCACCAAGTTGTCGCAACAGAGTTTCTGGCACCTCCCACCATGGGAAAACCTTCGATGTTTCCTGCACACCGCCACCGATTTCCAGGGACTGCCCATTGATCAAACACCGCGCGATCGCCGGTAGCAAATGCGCCCCCTCGACCTCACCGCACTGGAGCATCGGCAGCAAGTAACGCCCATCCCAAAAACGGAAAAACACCCTGCTGCCATTAGGGAGAAAAACCTGTGTAAGACTGCGCAGGTGCTCGACCAGCACCTGCTGGCTCGCCGAAGAAACCGCCAGCCAGCCCCAGTCGCGAGGCGCCGTGCTCGCTACCCAACTCAGGAACTCACTGTCCACAGCGACAACTCCGACAAAGGGCATCACCTCTTCCCACTCGGCATAGGCGGTATCGGCCCAGATTGGGCTCGGTTTTATTGACGCAGCCAAACGCTGCCAGGCTGCGAGCGGTTCGGCGGCACTGGCGCTGCTGAAGATCGCGAACAGTTGCTCGGACGGTTGCAGCGGCTGGTGCTCCAACCAAGCGTGGGGCGATAGTATTTCAGGCCGCACAAACCCCCTCCTTGCATCGCTCGCACTCTTCACAGAATGGCGCGTTGCTTTTCAGGCTGAGTATTTGCGCCATGTTCAAGGCCGCGCCTTGCACAGGTACGCTCGATTGCCCCATCGGCGGCATCAACGCCCCGCCCACCCCAATGGGCACACTGCTGAAAATCCCTTCAGGCCCGATATTGATCCAGTGCCCACCGGCCTGAATCGTTGCATGGGCACCACCGTCGATGACGATTTGACGACTGGCACTGACGCGATATTGCCCACTGGCATTGACACTCTGACTGCTGACGCGGATGTGTCGATCACCGCTGACGTCCAGGTATTCGTTTTGCCCGACCTGGACGCGCATGTCGTTCAACACTTGCTGACTCCAATTTCGCTGGGCACGCAGAGAAATTTCCTCGGCGCCTTTGCGATCCTCAATGCGCAATTCATTGAAGCCTCCTCCACCGGGACTGCTTTGGCTGCGGAAAATACTGCGGGTTTTATCTGCCGGCAGATCCAATGGCGTTGGCCTCAAGGCATTGGGCAAACAGCCCATCACCAAAGGTTTGTCGGCATCGCCGTCGACGAAACCCACCAGTACTTCCATGCCGACCCGCGGGATCAACACGGCACCGTAACGGTCGTGCGCCCAACCGCTGGCGACCCGCAGCCAGCAACTGGAATGCTCGCTCCACTGCCCCTCGCGATCCCACATCAGCCGCACCTTGACCCGACCGTACTCGTCGCAATGGATCTCACTGTTTTCCGGACCGGTCACTAGCGCGGATTGATACCCGACGACACGAGGCTTCTCGATCAACGGCGCACGAAAGAAAACATCCCTCGGTGTCGCCAGAAACGTATTGCGATAACCCTGGAAATCGTCCGAACCATCACTGCCAAAAAACTCCTCAAGCACCTGCGGCTGTCGACCGTGATGCTCTATTTCAGTCAGCAGCCAAAGATTGTTCCAGTCCTGACGTGGATGCTCCTCGAGCGGCAGAAAATGTCCGCTGACCAGCGCCGATTGATCGCTGCGGCCCCGAGCCTGACGGTAATCCGCACGATGACGTTCCAGCGCTCGCCCCGCCAGATGATTGCCGACTTCCCGGTCGCTGAATTGCCCTGGGAAACCGTAGTCCTCGAGCACCGGCTGTTGCTTGCTGTCACGACGACTTTCCAGTTGCAGATGAGGTTTATGAAAGTCGTAATCGCGGCGCACCACAGCAGTTGGCCGTGTTTCCAGGCGTACACTGAAACTGCTGATAACCGGCACCTGCACCGCCATACCGCTACCCGACAAGTACCGGATCGACTCGGGTAGACGCGGAAAAACGGCCTGGTCATCGCCGAAAACCAGCAAATGCCCACCCGGGCCATGCTGAAAATGGTAGTGAATGCCGAACTCGGAACACAGTCGCTGAATGAATGCCAGGTCGCTTTCCGCGTATTGCACGCAGTATTCACGCTTGGGGTAATCACGGCTGAGCTGAAACCTGAAGGCGTCGCCGAGGATGCCGTGGTCCTTGAGAATCCGGGTGATGATCATCGGCACACTTTGGTGCTGAAAGATCCGCTGATTGATGCGCTGCCCCAGGTACGCCAGTCGCGGCACCAGACTGATCTGGTATTGCGTCAGACGCTTGCCCGAATCACCTTGGCCAATGCGAAAAATCTGCCCGTGAATACCGGAACCCTGTGCATCAAAACTCAGAAACGCCTGACGATGCAGCACGCTTTCGAGCTCAATGTCCGGTCGCTCGCTGACCAATTCAAGATCAAAACGGTAAGGTTGGCTGATGCCCTCCTTGCCCGTGAATTCAAGCACCTTGAACTCACTGTCGACGCCGTCGACGGTCAACGTGAAGCGCGGTTGATTGGCAGAAGCGAACATCCGATGTGTCTCTGCAGATGGGAAGCCGGCGATTCTGCATGAGCAAACAGGTGAATGACCGAGGGGCAGGAAAAACAGAAATGCCCTACTTCCTTTGAAGCTTTAGCTTTCAGAACATGGCTCTATTGGCTATAGACACCACTACAAAAAACACTGCTAGCCCTGTGGGAACTCACACGTTTCGCGAAAGCATAAAAAACGGCCCGCCTCCAAAGGAAGCGGGCCGTTTTCTTTCAAGCGATGGCTCAGCGCATGCGCTCAACCCATCACTTGTTCAGGCGGAAATCACTCTCGGCCGCGGCAAAGCGCTGCAACATGCCGGCGGTCGGGGCGCCCAGCTTGCTGACGATGTAGATCGCCAGGCTGGCGAAGATGAAACCAGGGATGATTTCGTACAGCCCCAGCAGCTCGAAGTGTTTCCAGACGATCACGGTGATCGCGCCGACCAGGATACCGGCCAGTGCGCCATTGCGGGTCATGTCTTTCCAGATCACGGAGATCAGCACCACCGGGCCGAATGCGGCACCGAAACCGGCCCAGGCATAGCTGACCAGACCCAGCACGCGGTTTTCCGGGTTAGCGGCCATCGCGATGGCAACCAGGGCAACCAGCAGCACCATGGCGCGGCCGACCCAGACCAGTTCCAGCTGGGAAGCGGATTTGCGCAGGAAGGTCTTGTAGAAGTCTTCGGTCAGCGCGCTCGAGCACACCAGCAACTGGCAACTCAGGGTGCTCATGACGGCCGCCAGAATGGCCGACAGCAACACACCGGCGATCCACGGGTTGAACAGGATTTTTGCCAGTTCGATGAACACACGCTCGTGGTTCTCACTCACCGGCATGGCCACGGCCGGGTTGGCCGAGAAGTAAGCGATGCCGAAGAAGCCGACAGCGACGGTGCCGCCCAGGCACAGGATCATCCAGGTCATGGAGATGCGACGGGCGTTGGCGATCGACTTGACCGAATCCGCCGCCATGAAACGCGCCAGGATATGCGGCTGACCGAAATAGCCCAGCCCCCAGCCCATCAGCGAAATGATACCGATGAAGGTGGTGCCCTTAAGCATGTCGAAGTTGGCAGGATCCTGCGCTTCAATGGCCAGGAACGTGGTGTCAACGCCACCAGTGGCCAGCAGCACGATGATCGGCGTGAGGATCAGGGCAAAAATCATCAGCGTGGCTTGTACGGTGTCAGTCCAGCTCACCGCCAGGAAACCGCCTACAAAGGTGTAGGCAATGGTCGCCGCCGCGCCGGCCCACAGCGCCGTCTCGTAGGACATGCCGAAGGTGCTTTCGAACAGACGGGCACCGGCGACGATGCCGGAGGCGCAGTAAATGGTGAAGAACACCAGAATCACGACCGCGGAGATGATTCGCAGCAAGCCGCTCTTGTCTTCGAAGCGGCTGGCGAAATAGTCCGGCAGTGTCAGGGCGTCGCCATTGTGCTCGGTCTGCACGCGCAGGCGGCCAGCGACGAACAGCCAGTTCAGGTAAGCACCGACGATCAGGCCGATGGCGATCCAGCTTTCGGAAAGACCGGACATGTAGATCGCGCCCGGCAGGCCCATCAGCAACCAACCGCTCATGTCGGAGGCACCGGCGGACAACGCGGTCACGACGCTGCCCAGGCTGCGACCGCCAAGAATGTAGTCGGACAGGTTGTTGGTGGAGCGATAGGCCATGAAGCCAATCAGCACCATGGCAGCGATGTAGATCACGAAGGTGATCAGGGTTGGATTCGTTACGCTCATTAAGTGACGCCCTGGCTTTGTTTTTATGTAGCAACGACTGTTGAATCGCTTGCAAACGATGACGTTTGGCAGACGATTCGGGACAACGCGCATTTAAGACTGATGTTTCCCCAGGAAAGCCATCAGCCGGCGCACCCTCGATTCAGACGGGTTGCACCTTGGGGCGCGAATGCTAGTCAACAAAGCAAAGAGGGTGCAACCTTTTATTGAGAATTAGTTGCACCCATACGAACCAAATTCGCAACCATCTGTTTTTACTGTCGTTTTTACCCAACCTCGACAATTTTCAAAAAGTAAAAACACCCAGCGGGAACGGCACGTTCGTACCAGAATATATTTCCTGATCTAGCGCGGAATTTTCCGACAAAAAAAGGGTTGCACCCGGTTGCACCTCTGTCAGTGCACGGCTAATCTTGCCGCCAGCTGATGCCACGCAGTCGTGGCAAACATGAGGACAAAAAACATGGCTACCACCACCCTTGGCGTCAAACTTGACGACCCGACCCGCGAGCGCCTGAAGGCGGCCGCGACTTCGATTGATCGCACGCCTCACTGGCTGATCAAGCAGGCAATTTTCAATTACCTGGAAAAACTCGAGGGTGGTGCAACCCTGACCGAGCTGAACGGATCGCCCCGCATCGACGGCGATGACGCCGGTGAAGTGCAGACCGATCACGCGCACCAATGCTTCCTCGAATTCGCCGAAAGCATCCTGCCGCAATCGGTACTGCGTGCCTCGATCACCGCCGCCTACCGTCGCCCTGAGCCGGAAGTGGTGCCGATGCTGATCGAGCAGGCGCGCCTGCCTGCACCGATGGCCGAAGCCACCAACAAACTTGCCGCTTCGATTGCTGAAAAATTGCGCAACCAGAAGAGTGCTGGCGGCCGTGCCGGTATCGTTCAGGGGCTGCTGCAGGAATTTTCCCTGTCGTCCCAAGAAGGCGTGGCACTGATGTGCCTGGCCGAAGCGCTGTTGCGCATCCCGGACAAAGGCACCCGTGACGCGCTGATCCGCGACAAGATCAGCACCGGCAACTGGCAGCCACACCTGGGCAACAGCCCGTCGCTGTTCGTCAACGCTGCCACCTGGGGCTTGTTGCTGACCGGCAAGCTTGTGTCAACGCACAACGAAGCCGGCCTGACTTCGTCCCTGAGCCGCATCATTGGCAAGAGCGGCGAGCCGATGATCCGCAAGGGCGTCGACATGGCCATGCGCCTGATGGGTGAGCAGTTCGTCACCGGTGAAACCATCGCCGAAGCCCTGGCCAACGCGAGCAAGTTCGAAGCCAAGGGCTTCCGCTACTCCTACGACATGCTCGGTGAAGCGGCGCTGACCGAACACGACGCGCAGAAGTACCTGGCCTCGTACGAACAAGCCATCCACTCGATCGGCAAAGCCTCCCACGGTCGTGGGATTTATGAAGGCCCGGGCATCTCGATCAAGCTGTCCGCCCTGCACCCGCGCTACAGCCGCGCCCAGTACGAGCGCGTGATGGACGAACTGTACCCGCGCCTGCTGTCGCTGACCCTGCTGGCCAAGCAATACGATATCGGCCTGAACATCGACGCCGAAGAGGCCGACCGCCTCGAACTGTCGCTGGATCTGCTGGAGCGCCTGTGCTTCGAGCCGCAACTGACCGGCTGGAACGGCATCGGTTTCGTGATCCAGGCTTACCAGAAGCGCTGCCCGTACGTGATCGACTACGTGATCGACCTGGCTCGTCGCAGCCGCCATCGCCTGATGATCCGCCTGGTAAAAGGCGCGTACTGGGACAGCGAAATCAAGCGCGCCCAGGTCGAAGGACTGGAAGGCTACCCGGTCTACACCCGCAAGGTTTACACCGACGTGTCCTACATCGCTTGCGCGCGCAAACTGCTGTCGGTGCCGGAAGTCATTTACCCCCAGTTCGCCACGCACAACGCCCACACGCTGTCGGCCATTTACCACATCGCCGGTCAGAACTACTACCCAGGCCAGTACGAGTTCCAGTGCCTGCACGGCATGGGTGAACCACTGTACGAGCAGGTTGTAGGCAAAGTTTCCGAAGGCAAACTGAACCGTCCGTGCCGCGTGTACGCACCGGTCGGCACCCACGAAACCCTGCTGGCCTACCTGGTGCGTCGCCTGCTGGAAAACGGCGCAAACACCTCTTTCGTCAACCGCATTGCCGACCAATCGATTTCGATCCAGGAACTGGTGGCCGATCCGGTGGCCAGCATCGAACAGATGGCAACCCTGGAAGGCGGCTTCGGCCTGCCGCACCCGCGCATCCCACTGCCGCGTGATCTCTACGGTTCCGAACGCGCCAACTCCAGTGGCATCGACATGGCCAACGAACATCGCCTGGCCTCCCTGTCCTGCGCCCTGCTCGCCACTGCGCATAACAACTGGAAAGCCGCGCCGATGCTGGGTTGCGCCTCCAGCAATGAAGCGCCGACTCCGGTCTTGAACCCGTCCGATCTGCGTGACGTGGTTGGCCACGTGCAGGAAGCCACCGTCGATGACGTCGACAACGCCATTCAATGCGCCCTGAACGCCGCACCGATCTGGCAGGCCACCCCGCCCGCCGAGCGTGCCGCGATTCTGGAGCGTGCCGCCGACCTGATGGAAGGCGAGATCCAGCCGCTGATGGGCCTGCTGGCTCGCGAAGCCGGAAAGACCTTTGCCAACGCCATCGCTGAAGTGCGCGAAGCCGTGGATTTCCTGCGTTATTACGCGGTACAGGCACGCAACGATTTCACCAATGACGCCCACCGCCCATTGGGTCCGGTAGTGTGCATCAGCCCGTGGAACTTCCCACTGGCAATCTTCAGCGGCCAGGTCGCTGCTGCACTGGCTGCCGGTAACCCGGTACTGGCCAAGCCCGCTGAACAGACGCCGCTGGTGGCTGCCCAGGCCGTGCGCCTGCTACTCGAAGCCGGTATTCCGGAAGGTGTGCTGCAACTGCTGCCGGGCCGTGGCGAAACCGTTGGTGCCGGCCTGGTTGGCGACGATCGCGTCAAAGGCGTGATGTTCACCGGCTCCACTGAAGTCGCGCGCCTGCTGCAACGCAACATCGCCGGTCGCTTGGACAGCCAGGGCCGTCCGATTCCGCTGATCGCCGAAACCGGCGGCCAAAACGCCATGATCGTCGACTCCTCGGCGCTGACCGAACAAGTGGTCATCGACGTCGTCTCCTCGGCCTTCGACAGCGCCGGTCAACGCTGCTCGGCATTGCGCGTACTGTGCTTGCAGGAAGATTCCGCCGACCGCGTCATCGAAATGCTCAAAGGTGCAATGGCTGAAAGCCGCCTCGGCAACCCTGAGCGCCTGTCCGTAGACATCGGCCCGGTGATCGACGCCGAAGCCAAAGCCGGCATCGAGAAGCACATCCAGGCCATGCGCGACAAAGGTCGCAGCGTGTACCAGGTGGCCATCGCCGATGCCGAAGAAGTCAAACGCGGCACCTTCGTGATGCCGACCCTGATCGAGCTGGAAAGCTTCGACGAACTGCAACGGGAGATCTTCGGCCCGGTGCTGCACGTGGTTCGCTACAAGCGCAAGGACATCGATCAACTGATCGGCCAGATCAACGCATCCGGCTACGGCTTGACCCTGGGCGTGCACACCCGCATCGACGAGACCATCGCCAAGGTGATCGACACCGTCAACGCCGGTAACGTCTACGTCAACCGCAACATCGTCGGTGCCGTGGTCGGCGTGCAACCGTTCGGTGGCGAAGGCCTGTCGGGTACCGGTCCGAAAGCCGGTGGTCCGCTGTATCTGTATCGCCTGCTGTCGACGCGTCCTACGGATGCCATCGAACAATCCTTCGCTCGCGGCGACGCCGTCGTAGCGCCGGACATGCGCCTGCGTGAAGCCATGAGCAAGCCACTGACCGCCCTCAAAGCCTGGGCCGACAGCCATAAGTTCGCCGACCTAAGCGCCCTGTGCGTGCAGTTCGCCGCGCAATCGCAGAGCGGTATCACCCGCGTACTGGCCGGCCCGACCGGCGAGCGCAACAGCTATGCGATCCTGCCGCGTGAGCACGTGCTGTGCCTGGCGGAAGTCGAAGGCGACCTGCTGACGCAATTGGCAGCGGTACTGGCCGTGGGCGGTTCGGCAGTGTGGCCGGAAACTGACCTGAGCAAGGCATTGTTCGCACGCCTGCCGAAGGACATTCAGGCACGCATCAAGCGAGTATCCGACTGGAACAAAGACGAAGTGGTGTTTGATGCGGTTCTGCATCACGGCCATTCCGATCAATTGCGTGCTGTTTGCCAGCAGGTTGCCAAGCGTGCCGGCGCCATCGTCGGTGTGCAGGGTCTGTCCCAGGGCGAGTCCAACATTGCACTGGAACGCCTGGTGATCGAGCGGGCGCTGAGCGTCAACACCGCTGCGGCCGGTGGTAATGCCAGCCTGATGACCATCGGTTAAACGCAACAAAACCGGGCAACCGCAATGGTTGCCCGGCTTGCAATATCCCTGTGGGAGCGAGCCTGCTCGCGAAAGCGCTGTGTCATCCAACACGGTTGTTGGATGTGACGACGTCTTCGCGAGCAGGCTCGCTCCCACAATTGTTTGTGGCACCTGCTAAGTCGTCGCTCTGCCCCACCATCACGCACATCAATCATCCTGTTCAACCACTATTCCCCAACCTAGACTCGGCCCATTCCAATAAAAGGTAGGCCGCCATGTCCGAGACGTTGCTCAGTTCCCGCAATCTGGCTTTCGAGCTGTATGAAGTCCTTGATGCCGAGGGCCTGACCCGGCGTGAGCGCTTTGCCGAACACAACCGTGAAACCTTCGATGCCGCCCTTGGCACCGCCCGCAACATTGCCGAGAAGTTCTTTGCCCCGCACAACCGCAAGGGTGACGAGAACGAGCCACGCTACGAAGACGGTCAAGCGATTCTGATACCGGAAGTCAAACCCGCGGTAGACGCCTTCCTCGAAGCCGGCTTCCTCAATGCGGCGCGCAGTTTCGACGCCGGCGGCATGCAACTCCCTACGCTGCTATCCCAGGCCTGCTTCGCCCACTTTCAATCGGCCAACGCGGCGTCGACTTCGTACCCGTTCCTGACCATGGGCGCGGCGAACCTCATCGAAAGCTTCGGCACCGATGAGCAAAAACGCCGCTTCCTGCAGCCGATGATCGACGGGCGCTTCTTCGGCACCATGGCCCTGACCGAACCCCATGCGGGGTCGTCACTGTCGGATATTCGCACCCGCGCCGAGCCTGCACCCGACGGCACCTATCGCCTGAAGGGCAACAAGATTTTCATCTCCGGCGGCGATCATCCGCTGTCGGAAAACATCGTGCACATGGTGCTGGCCAAGCTCCCGGATGCGCCGGCCGGGGTGAAAGGTATTTCGCTGTTCATCGTGCCCAAGTTCCTGGTCAACGATGACGGCAGCCTCGGCAAGCGCAACGATGTGCTGCTGGCCGGCCTGTTCCACAAGATGGGCTGGCGCGGCACCACCTCCACCGCGCTGAATTTCGGCGATAACGGTGAGTGTGTCGGCTATCTGGTGGGCAAACCGCACCACGGCTTGAGCTACATGTTCCAGATGATGAACGAAGCGCGGATCGGCGTCGGCATGGGTGCGGTGATGCTCGGCTATGCGGGCTATCTGTATTCGCTGGAGTACGCCCGGGAGCGTCCGCAAGGTCGCGTGCCGGACAGCAAAGACCCGAACACCGCACCGGTGGCGATCATTCAGCACGCCGACGTCAAACGTATGCTGCTGACCCAAAAGGCCTACGTCGAAGGTTCGTTCGACTTGGGCTTGTACGCTGCACGACTGTTCGATGACACCACGACTCTTGAAACCGAGGCCGAACGCAAGCAGGCTCATGAGCTACTGGATTTGCTGACGCCGATCGTCAAATCCTGGCCGTCGGAGTTCTGCCTGAAGGCCAACGAACTGGCGATCCAGATCCTCGGCGGCCATGGCTACACCCGCGAGTACCCGGTTGAGCAGTACTACCGCGACAATCGCTTGAACCCGATCCACGAAGGCACTCACGGCATTCAGTCACTGGACTTGCTGGGCCGCAAACTGGCGCAGAACGGTGGCGCCGGACTCAAGCAACTGATCCGCCTGATCGCCGACACCGCCGAACGCGCCCAAGCCCATGAGTCACTGACCGCACTGCGTGAGCCGCTGGAGAAACTGGTGTCGCGCCTGCAAACCGTGACCATCGGCCTGCTGACGGACCTGGCTCAAGGCAAGGTCAACAGCAGCCTGGCGAACTCGGCGCTGTATCTCAAAGTGTTCGGCCACACGGTGATCGGCTGGCGTTGGCTGGAACAAGCCATTCGCGCCGAGGAAGGGCTGGCCAGGGGGAATGCGGCGGATGCAAGTTTCTATAAAGGTAAGTTGCAGGCGGCGCGCTACTTCCTGACCTGGGAAATTCCGGGCTGCCATCATGAGCTGGCGATTCTTGAGGCTCGGGATGATGTTTGCCTGAACATGCAGGATGAGTGGTTCTGATCCCGAATCCTTGGCGCAGCTAACATTCGCGAGCAGGCTCGCTCCCACACTGGAATGCATTCCCCTGTGGGAGCGGGCTTGCTCGCGAGGAGGCCCGCACCGGCAAAACATCAACCCAGCTTGAACCCACCCATCTGCCGCGCCAAATCATCGGCCAACCGCTGCAACGTCTGACAATCTTCCCGACAAGCCCTGACCTCTCCCGCCGTCGCCCGCGCCAGATCGGAAATCCCCTGCACGTTGCGATTGATCTCTTCAGTCACTGCCGACTGCTCTTCCGTCGCAGTCGCGACCTGATGGTTCATGTCACTGATGCGTTCGATCTGGCCGGTAATCGCCGTCAGCGATATCCCGGTCTTCTGACTGGATTCAACGCCGGTGCCCGTCGCTGCTTGCCCGGTATGCATCGAAGACACCGCATTCTCGGCGCCCTGCTTGAGGCTGCCGATGATCTGCTGGATTTCATCGGTAGAAGACTGTGTACGTCGAGCCAAGGTGCGGACTTCATCGGCAACCACCGCGAATCCACGCCCCATATCCCCTGCCCTTGCCGCTTCGATGGCCGCGTTCAAAGCCAGCAGGTTGGTCTGCTCGGAAATCCCGCGAATCACCGCCAGCACCTGATCGATCGACGCCACCTGATCGGCCAATTCGCCCACCGCACTGGCGGCGACTCCAATTTCGTCAGACATGCCTTCGATATGGCGAATCGAGCCGCCGACCACTTCCCGCGCCTGCATCGCCTCATCGCGAGCCGTTTGCGAGGCGAGCGCCGCATTGCCGGCGTTCTGCGCGATTTCCTGTACGGTCAGGCCCATTTCGTGAACGGCGGTGGCGACCATGTCGGTCATCTCCTGCTGCCGACCGGAACGCTGTGCGGTGTTGTCCACCACCCGCGCTACCTGGCCGACCGCCGTGCGCAAGCGTTCGCTGGTGGTCAGCACTTCACCAATCATGTCGCGTTGACTGTCGAGGAACCGATTGAAACCACGCGCCAGGTCACCCAGCTCATCGGCACGGCCGGAATCTAACCGGTGAGTCAAATCTCCACCACCGCTACCGATGGCCACCAGCGCGGCTGTTACTTGGCGAATCGGACGCACCAAACCGCGAGCCAGCAATACCACCAGCAACAGGCACACCAACGCCACAGCCAGGCCAATGCCGCTGCTCATCCACATGGCGCGCCGCGCCTCGGCGTAGATTTGCGATTGCGGCACTTCGGCCACCAACGTCCAGCCCAAGTCCCGCAGTGGCAGACTCAATGCCAGAAAGTCCTCGCCATTGCGCAAAAAGTTGACGCTCGTGGCAACTTTTTGACCCATGGCGGCTTGCGCGGCCGACTCGCCAATCTGTTCGCTCAGGGTGCGCTTGCCGCTGAATTGCGCCTCGGGATGAACCTGAATCAAACCGTCAGAACGCACCAGATAGACCTTGCCGCGCTCCCCGAAGCTGAAGTTGTGGATCAACTCCGATAGCTCTTTCATGCTCAGGCCAAGCCCGGCAACGCCCACGACTTTGCCGGCCTGCTCGACTTTGAAGTCGATGAACAGCGCCAATTCTCCGGTGGCCTTGTCGTTATCGATATTGAGGGTGCGCGGCTGATTGCTGTCGAGAAACGAGTAGAACCAGCCGTCATTTGGGTTGGATCGGCTCAGGGTCCGGTCCAGGCCTTTCTCCGTGTAGTAACGGTTGGAAGTCCCGATAATCAGCGCTGTAAAGGCCTTATGCTCGGCGCGAAGGCCCTCCAGATACTGCACGAACCCTGCGGTCCGGGCTGGGTCTTCACCCCCGGCCAGCCAATCACGCACCATGCTGTTGCTGGCGATATCCTTGGCCGCGGTGAGGGGTTGAACGAGGATTCGCTCGATGTCGTTGCGCATCGCTTCGATGCTCGACGGCAACGCTTGTTCGACCAGATAGCTCTGGGCGAGACGGTTGACCACAAGGGTATAAATGCCAACCACAATCAGCATGCTGACCAGCAGGGCACTGCCCATGCTCAAGATCAACTGCCATTGAATACTGCGTCGCCAGAACTGCATGGAGCACCCCCAAAGAATAAGAGGCTGAAACACTGCAACAGCCATGCCGATTGTATACAGCTAAACCGACAATTTATTCCTTGGTTGTGCGCACAATCAGTCAAGCCTGATTGATCGTCTTGGAGATCACTTCAACCGTGGCGCTGACTTGCTCTTGGTAACGGTCGAGTTCGAGCTTGTGCTGCTTTTGCATCTCGATCTGCTGGGAACACAGATTCATCGCGGCCAGCACCAGCAATCGGTCACCGATCAATGTCGGGTACTTCTTTTTGGTCTCGGCCAGGGCAGCCTTCAACATCAACGCAGCATCCAGCAGGGTTTGCTCCTCCCCGGCCGGTGCCTTGATCGAATAGTCCTCCCCCAGGATCGAGACGACTTTTACCCCTGCGCCGTAACTCATGCGCTGACGGGCCCAGCGCTGACGCGCTCAACCAAAGCCTGAATGCGTGCCGCCGTGGCGCCGTGCTTTTCTTCCTGCTCCATCAGGCTCAGTTGCAGGCTTTCGTTTTCATCCTTGGCCTGAGCCAGTTCCGCGCTCAAGGCTTGGTTAGTGCCGATCAGGGTCTGATTCTGCTGTACCAGGTCGCTGACCAGTTGTTCCAATTGGCTTAGGGAGGCTTCCAACATTTTGATATCCAGGCATTTTCAAAGGGCGCGTACGATAAAGAAAACTCACCGTGGATGCCAGGGTTATACAGGCGCAAAGCCTTGATTTTCCTGGCCAGTGACCTTTCTCGCGAACTTTAAAGACTGTGATTGGCCGATCTGGTTCCTGCACTTCGTCGCCCGCCCTTTGTGGGAGCAAGCCTGCTCGCGATGGAGACACAGGCACCGCGTGCTTTCAGGCAGCCCTCGTTATCGTTAACGACCATCGCGAGCAGGCTCGCGCCTACAAGGGTATGAGGTAACCAAAAAGCTTTTTGACAGCATCACATTTCAGCAGGTTAGAATCGCTGGCACGCAGACTGCATGGTCAGTTTGTGCCCGCCTTTCAGCTTTTTGGAGTACTGCCTTTGAATGCGACGACCATCAACAGCCTGTTCTTGATCGGCGCGTTGCTGGTAGGTGCGAGCATTCTGGTGAGCTCACTTTCTTCGCGCCTCGGCATTCCGATTCTGGTCATCATCCTGGCCGTGGGCATGGCCGCCGGTGTCGATGGCGGGGGCATCATCTTTGATAACTATCCCACTGCTTATCTGGTCGGCAACCTCGCACTGGCGGTGATCCTGCTGGACGGCGGTTTGCGCACCCGGGTGTCGAGTTTCCGCGTGGCGTTATGGCCGGCGTTGTCACTGGCCACGGTCGGGGTGTTGATTACCACCGGGTTGACCGGCATGGCCGCCGCGTGGCTGTTCGACCTGAACCTGATTCAAGGCCTGCTGATCGGCGCCATCGTCGGCTCCACAGACGCCGCCGCGGTGTTTTCATTGTTGGGCGGCAAGGGGCTGAACGAACGGGTGACCGCGAGCCTGGAAATCGAGTCCGGCAGCAACGACCCGATGGCCGTGTTCCTCACCGTGACCCTCATCGACATGCTCGCCAGCGGCCAGACGGGCCTGCACTGGAGCCTGCTGACTCACCTGTTGCGCGAGTTCGGCATCGGCTCCGTCATCGGTCTGGGCGGCGGCTGGCTCATGCTCCAGCTGGTCAACCGCATCAACCTGGCCACCGGCCTCTATCCGATCCTGGTCATCGCCGGCGGTCTGGTGGTGTTTGCCCTGACCAACGCCCTGCATGGCAGCGGCTTTCTGGCGGTGTACCTGTGCGGCCTGGTGATCGGCAACCGTCCGGTGCGCAGTCGCCACGGCATCCTGCATATGCTCGACGGCATGGCCTGGCTGGCGCAAATCGGCATGTTCCTGGTGCTGGGGCTGCTGGTCACGCCCCACGACCTGCTGCCGATTGCCTTGCCGGCCCTGGGCCTGGCGCTGTGGATGATTCTGTTTGCCCGGCCGTTGTCGGTGCTGGTTGGCCTGCTGCCGTTCAAGGCCTTCCATGGACGCGAAAAGGCCTTCATTTCCTGGGTTGGCTTGCGCGGCGCGGTGCCGATCATTCTGGCGGTGTTCCCGCTGATGGCGGGCCTGCCCAACGCCCAGCTCTATTTCAACCTCGCGTTCTTTATTGTGCTGGTGTCGCTGCTGGTGCAGGGCACGAGCCTGCCGTGGATCGCCAAACTGTTGAAGGTGACAGTGCCTCCGGAACCGGCACCGATCTCCCGCTCCGCCCTGGAAGTGCATGTGACCAGCGAATGGGAGCTGTTCGTTTATCGTCTCGGCGCGGAAAAATGGTGCATCGGTTCGCACCTGCGTGAACTGAAAATGCCCGAAGGTACCCGGATCGCTGCCCTGTTTCGTGGCGAGCAACTGCTCCATCCGTCGGGTAGTACGGTGCTGGAAGTCGACGATTTGCTCTGTGTAATTGGCCACGAACACAACCTGCCCGCCCTCGGAAAACTGTTTAGCCAGGCGCCGCAGCGCGGCCTCGATTTGCGCTTCTTCGGCGACTTCGTACTCGAAGGAGACGCCCAGCTGGCCGCGGTTGCTGCCCTGTACGGGCTGAAGGTCGAAGGCATCGATCCGGACATGTCCCTGGGCCGCTTCATTGCCCAGAAAGTAGGGGGCGCACCGGTGGTCGGTGACCAGGTGGAATGGAACAACACTATCTGGACCGTCGCGGTCATGGACGGGAACAAGATCGGCAAAGTGGGCGTCAGATTCCCCGAAGGAAGTCGCCCGGGTCCGGGTCTCTTCCTCTAAACTCCATACTTCGTCCTGTTTTTTGATCGGTCTTTATGTCAAGCCTGCGCACCTTTTTCGTCATGGTCCTGTTGGGCCTGAGCCTCTCCGTCGGCACGCTGCAAGCCGCCGAACCACCCACCCGCGAATCCGTGCAGGCAAGCCTGGACAAAATCGCCGACCGCAAACTGCCGGAGGCCGATCAAAAAGCCTTGCAGTCGGTGCTGCAGGGCACGCTCACGCAGCTCAACAATCGGCGTGATTACGAGCAGAAGCTCAGCGATCTCAAGCAGCAATTGGCCACAGCCCCCAAGCAGACCGTCGAGAACCAGCGTGAGCTGACACGCCTGAAGGCCAGCACTGTGCTGCCGGTTGCCCAGCGCTTTACCAAGGAGTCGATTCCACAGCTCGAGCAAATGCTCACCGAGCGCTCGACCCAGCAAGCCGATCTGCAAAAAGCCCTGGCCGACGCCAACAGCCTGATCATTACCGCCCAGACGCGTCCCGAGCGTGCCCAGGCGGAAATTGCTTCCAGTCAGACGCGCATCCAGCAGATCAACAACATCCTCAAGTCCGGCAAGGACAGCGGCAAGACCTTGAGCGCCGAGCAGCGTGACCAGCTCAACGCCGAACTGGCAGCACTCAATGCCCTGATCCCTCTGCGCCGCCAGGAATTGGCCGGCAACACTCAGTTGCAAGACCTGGGTAACAGCCAACATGACTTGCTGTCGGAGCGATCCGACCGCCTGGATCATGAGATCCAGGAGCTACAAAACCTGATCAACCAGAAGCGCCTGGCTCAATCCCAGGAGACGGTGACACAGCAATCGATCGAAGCGCAGAAGGCCGGTGGCAGCAGCCTGCTGGCCACCGAAAGCGCCGCCAACCTGAAGCTTTCCGACTATTTGCTCAAAAGCACCGACCGCCTCAACGAAGTCACCCAGAAGAACCTGCAGACCAAACAACAACTGGACAGCGTGACCCAAAGCGATTCGGCCCTGGACGAACAGATCAACGTGCTCAAGGGCAGCCTGCTGCTCTCGAAGATTCTCTACAAACAGAAACAAGCCTTGCCGCGCCTCAGGGTCGACCGCGACCTGGCCGACCAGATCGCCGACATTCGCCTGTATCAGTTCGAAGTCAGCCAGCAACGAGAGTTGCTCAGCAACCCGATCACCTACGTCGAAAACCTGCTGGCGACCCAACCTCCCGAGCAAGTCACCCCGCAGCTGCGCAAGAGCCTGCTGGAACTGGCCACCACCCGTGCAGACTTGCTGGAACGGCTGAGTCGCGAACTGAGCGCCGTGCTCAACGAATCCATCACCCTGCAACTGAACCAGAAGCAACTGCTGAGCACCGCACAAAGCCTGCGGGCAACGCTCGATGAGCAGATGTTCTGGATTCCCAGCAACAAGCCACTGGATGTGGAATGGATACGCGGCGTGCCGGATCGCCTGAAGCGCCAGATCGATACGCTTCCCCTGGCTTCCAGCCTGAGCGAACTGACCGACGGCCTGACCCAGCGGCCATTGCTGTTCCTGCCACTGGCGCTGCTGATCGGTGCACTGCTGTGGCGTCGCAAGCAACTCTATGCCCGACTGAACAAGGTTCACCAGGACATCGGCCACTTCAAGCGCGACAGCCAGTGGCACACACCGCAGGCGATTCTGATCAATATCTTGCTGGCGATGCCGGTGTCGTTGGGCCTTGCCTTATGCGGCCTGGCCCTGCAAATCGACGCTCGCGGGCAGAATGCCAACATGGGTGCGGCCTTGCTGCAAATGGCCCAGGCCTGGCTGGTGTTCTACACCGCCTATCGCATCCTGGCGCCGGGCGGCGTGGCTGAGCTGCATTTCCGCTGGGAAAAACCCCAGGTCGAATTCCTCCGCGGCTGGGTCCGCCGGCTCGGCATGGTGGTGATGGCACTGGTCGCCGTGGTGGCGGTGGCCGAACTGCAGCCGGCGGCCCTGGCCGACGATGTGCTGGGCATGCCGGTGGTACTGATCTGCTATGCCTTGATGACCTGGCTGCTCAGCCGCCTGCTGCTCAGCAGCCCGACCCACGAAAATGCACCGCTGTTCCGCAAGGCCGTGGCCGTTATGTTCACTGCCCTGCCGGTCGCCTTGTTCATCGCCGTGTGCTTCGGCTACTACTACACCGCGCTGAAGCTCAGCGACCGGTTGATCAACACCCTGTACCTGCTGATGTTCTGGATAGTGATCGAAGCCACCTTCGTGCGCGGCCTGAGCGTTGCGGCACGCCGCCTGGCCTACCATCGCGCCCTGGCCAAACGCCAGGCCGCGAAAGAAGCCGGCGATGGCGAAGCGGTCATCGAAGAGCCGACCATGGACATAGAGAAGGTCAACGAACAGTCCCTGCGCCTGATCCGCCTGGCACTGCTCGGCGGCTTCATGGCACTGCTGTACTGGGCCTGGGCCGACCTGATCACGGTGTTTTCGTACCTGGACAACATCACCCTCTACGAATACACCAGCGGCACCGGCGCCAACATGAGCATGGTGCCGATAAGCATCGGCGACATGCTCGGCGCGCTGATCATTGTCGGCATTACCTTCGCCCTCGCTCGCAACCTGCCAGGCCTGCTGGAAGTGTTCGTGCTATCGAAACTGAATCTGGCCCAAGGCAGCGCGTATGCCACGACCACGCTGCTGTCCTACGTGATCGCCGGCGTCGGCTTTGTCTCGACCCTCTCGACGCTCGGCGTCAGCTGGGACAAGTTGCAGTGGCTGGTGGCGGCGCTGTCGGTGGGCCTGGGCTTTGGTATGCAGGAGATTTTCGCCAACTTCATCTCCGGCATCATGATCCTGTTCGAGCGCCCGGTACGGATCGGCGACACGATCACCATCGGCAACCTGTCGGGTACGGTGAGCAAGATCCGTATCCGTGCCACGACCATCACCGACTTCGACCGCAAGGACATCATCGTCCCGAACAAGACGTTCATTACCGGGCAACTGATCAACTGGTCCCTGACCGACACCATCACCCGGGTGACGCTCAAACTCGGGGTCGATTACGGCTCGGACCTGGACCTGGTGAAAGAGCTACTGTTGAAAGCCGCGCGGGAAAACCCACGGGTGCTCAAGGAGCCGGAGCCGCACGTGTACTTCCTGAACTTCGGCGAAAGCACGCTCGACCACGAGTTGCGCATGCATGTGCGCGACCTCGGCGACCGCAACCCGGTGCTCGACGAGGTCAACCGCTTCATCAACCGCGAGTTCAAGAAGCAGCACATCAACATCTCGTTCCGGCAGATGGAGGTCTACCTCAAGAACCTTCATGGCCAGGAATACAAGATGGTACCCATCGAGCCGGAAGCCAAAACCATCGTGCCACTCAACGATGACAAGCAACCGCCGCTGGCACCGCCCGCCGCCAAACTCGACTAACCGGCCATTCCCCAGCAGAATGCTCGGACATTCTGCTGGAGCCGGCCTTTGAAAGCCCTCGACGAACTGACCTTCGATAATCGCTTCGACCGCCTGGGCGATGCGTTTTCCGCCCATGTGCTGCCCGAGCCGATCGACAATCCGCGTATGGTAGTTGCCAGCCCCGCCGCCATGGCGTTGCTGGACCTCGACCCGTCGGCGGCCGAAACCCCGGAGTTCGCCGAGCTGTTCAGCGGCCACAAGCTCTGGGCCGACGCGACCCCGAGGGCGATGGTCTATTCCGGTCACCAGTTCGGCTCCTACAACCCGCAGTTGGGCGATGGGCGCGGTCTGTTGCTGGGCGAGGTGTACAACGAGGCTGGCGAGCATTGGGACCTGCACCTCAAGGGTGCCGGGCAGACTCCCTTTTCGCGCATGGGTGACGGGCGGGCGGTGCTGCGGTCCTCGATCCGCGAATTCCTCGCCTCCGAAGCCCTGCATGCGCTGAACATCCCGACCACCCGGGCACTGTGCGTGATTGGCTCCGACACGCCGGTCTGGCGCGAGAAACAGGAACGCGCGGCCATGCTCCTGCGTCTGGCACCAAGCCATGTGCGTTTCGGACATTTCGAATACTTCTACTACACCAAGCGCCCCGAGATGCAAAAGGTGCTTGGCGACCACGTACTCGCCATGCATTTTCCTGAGTGTCTTGAACAGCCGGAACCCTATCTGGCGATGTTCCGCGAAATCGTCGAGCGCAATGCCGAATTGATCGCCAAATGGCAGGCTTATGGCTTCTGCCACGGCGTAATGAACACCGACAACATGTCGATCCTGGGCATTACCTTCGACTTCGGCCCCTTCGCCTTCCTTGACGACTTCGACGCTAACTTTATCTGTAACCACTCCGATGACCGGGGTCGCTACTCCTTCAGCAATCAGGTGCCGATCGGTCAATGGAACCTCAGCGCCCTGGCCCAGGCCCTGACGCCATTCATTAGTGTCGAGGCCCTGCGCGAAACCCTCGGTTTGTACCTGCCGCTGTTCCAGGCCCATTACCTGGACCTGATGCGCCGTCGCCTGGGCTTCACTACCGCTGAAGACGATGACCAGCAATTGCTGGAGCTACTGCTGCAACTGATGCAGAACAGTGGCGTCGACTACAGCCTGTTCTTCCGTCGACTCGGTGAAGAGTCACCAGTGGCGGCCATGCAGCGTCTGCGCGATGACTTCGTCGACCTCAAGGGCTTCGATGCCTGGGGCGAGCGCTACGTCGCCCGGATCAATCGCGAAGGCACGCTTGACCAGGACCAGCGTCGCCAACGGATGCATGCCGTTAACCCGCTGTACGTCCTGCGCAACTACCTGGCGCAAAACGCCATCGACGCCGCAGAAAAAGGCGACTACTCGGAGGTTCGCCGGCTGCATGCTGTGTTGTGCAACCCGTTCGAGGAGCAGCCTGGGATGGAAAGCTACGCGCAGCGGCCACCGGAGTGGGGCAAGCATTTGGAGATCAGTTGTTCGTCGTGAGGCGACTCAAATAAAGACGTCCACTGGCACATTGAATCGCTCGGCCAACCAGCGGATCTGCCGCAGGTTGAGCTGGCGTTTTCCGCTCAGGATCTCGGAAACAACCGACTGAGGGCCGACACCTGGCAGGTCGCTTTGAGTCAATCCGTGTTCGCGCATCATGTAACCAAGCACTTCGGCACCAGTGGCTTCGGGCATAGGGCGATGCTTGTGATCCCATTCCTCAATCCAGTCACCGATGATATCCACCAAACTCATCAGAGGATGCGACTCGTCAACTCCGGTCATCTCGAGTAACTCGTCGAGTGCCAGCACCAGCGCATCATAGTCGTCTTCGTTTTTGGGTTTACGCAGCAATGGCGATACGAACTCCCAATGCTCAGCCGCGTTTTTGATCAGAACGCTCATGTTCATCCCTCCTTCCATTTACCGCGGTCATACTCGCGGTGATCCAGCACATGTTTGATGTAGATTTTTTGATGCGGATATCGAACATAGGCGATCAGCCGTAATTTGTTACCGCAAATATCGAAAACGTGAAACTCATAGACCTTGTCGGTTGCGGGAAATGAAGATTTCATTTCCGCAAAATCCCTTGGCTTGACGCGCTTTGCGGTTCGATACCACTGGTCCAGTGCGCCGGCCGCTTGCGGCCATCTTTCCTTGGCGTCCCAGATTCGTTTTTCGGAAAACACTCGCATGCAATATCCTTATCGCATTCTGCTATGGGGAGTTAATCACAGATCAAAAATATCGCAAGTTGCGATATTCAGCGACAGACCAGCGGTCTGACCCAGCAGGACTCAGCCTAGTTTTATCGCCAGACACTGCGCGATTGAAATATGAGCAAACGTCTCCAACTAGGTGCTATCAGCTTTCGATTGGATATCGCTCATGTCAGAACCACTCCTCATCCCCTGCCCCCACTGCAACGGCCTCAACCGCATCCCCGCCGAGCGCCTGAACGACCACCCAAAATGCGGCCGCTGCAAGTCCGATGTACTGCTGAACAAACCCTTTGACTTGAAGCAAGGCGACTACGCCAGCCAGATCAAGGGCGATCTGCCGCTGTTGGTGGATGTTTGGGCAGATTGGTGCGGGCCGTGCAAGTCGTTTGCGCCGGTGTTCGAACAGGCGGCGGGGCAGTTGGCGGGCAAGTGCCGGTTGGCCAAGCTGGACAGCGAGGCGAATCAGCAGTTGTCGGCGCAATTGGGGATTCGTTCGATCCCGAGCCTGATTTTGTTCAGGAATGGCCGGGAAGTCGCACGTCAGAGCGGGGCCTTCCCGTTGCCGCAGTTGATGAGCTGGCTGCGTAGCCAGGGGATTTAACGGCCGCGTTGATCGACCTGTGGGAGCGAGCCTGCTCGCGAAAGCGGAATGTCAGCCACTGATGTGTTGAATGTGCTGCCGTATTCGCGAGCAGGCTCGCTCCCACAATGGATCGGTTTCAACAGCAGAGATCAGGCGTTTTCCAGCAGGTTATGCAGCTCGACAAACTGCTGCGTCAGCTTGTGCCGCGGGTCGAGGTGGATCAACGGTATGTTCGCCTGGTGAGATTCGCGCATGCGTACCGAACTGCCCAGATACACCGGCAGTACCGGCAAGCCTTCGGCAATCAATTCGTCGAGCATTTGCTGGGGCAGGCTGGCGCGGGCCTGGAACTGGTTGACCACGATACCTTCGACCGCCAAACCTTCGTTGTGGTCATCCTTTAACTCGTCGATCTCCGCAAGCAGGCCGTAGAGCGCCTGACGCGAAAAACTGTCGCAATCGAAAGGAATCAGCACGCGATCTGCAGCAATCAGCGCTGAAACAGCATAAAAATTCAATGCTGGCGGCGTATCGAGGTAAATCCGATCGTAGTCTTCGTCGAGTTCTTCCAGCAACTTTCGCAGCTTGTTGATCTTGTGCTTGGCTTCAAGCTTGGGCTGCAAATCCGCCAGCTCGGACGTGGCGGTGATGACATGAAGGTTGTCGAACGGGGTTTCGTAGATATCGACCTGGTTTTTCTTGGAGAAAGGCCCGGATGAGAGGGTCTGCTTGAAAAAATCGGCAATCCCCATCGGAATATCATTGCCGGTGAGTCCCGTCAGGTACTGAGTGGAGTTGGCCTGGGCATCGAGATCCACCAACAAGGTCCGATAACCCTCGCTGGCGCTGACCGCCGCCAGATTGCAGGCAATGCTGGATTTGCCCACGCCACCTTTCTGATTGAACACCACGCGCCGCATGTCTAGACCTCCGTGTATCAAAGAATGACCGAGTGTAGTGGTCCACGGCATGGCTTAGCTACCTCCCTGGCTCGCGGACTACACAGTCATCGGTCACTTCCCGCGGAAATAGCGGCAAACTCGTCTGCAAGCCTCAACCAGAGCCGACAGACGGCCCGTTTGCAATGTGAATAATTGGCAAACACTCAATTTTTTCGATCTGGTCGGTACAACTCGCTGTGCAAAATGTAACCAGCATTTGCTACACGTTCCCGGCACCGGGATAATGCGCACCACTCGGCGCCAAGCGCCACGTAGGCCCGCAGGGGCGGGATGAATGTCTGTGATCAATTTCAACATCGCCCAGTGGCGCGCGTGGGCCCCGGGGCTCGAAAGCGTGGACGATTGGCTGGCCTGGAGCCGACAACCGGTCGAGCTGCCGGTCAGCGATGCGGCTCCCGACGTGTCGTTTCTGCCTGCCATGCAGCGCAGACGCCTCAGCCGACTGGCGCGGATGGCATTCAGTGTCGGCTGGCCATTGGCCGAGGGACGCCAGGACCTGCCGCTGGTCTTTGTTTCCCGCCACGGCGAAACCCCGCGCACCTTCGACATACTCAGCGATCTGGCTGCCGATCAGCCACTGTCACCGACCCAGTTCAGCCTGTCGGTACATAACGCGATCATCGGCCTTTGGTCGATCATGCGTGGCGAAACCAGCGAAATGACGGCCCTCGCTGCTGCCGGTGACGGTCTTGAAAACGGCATGCTGGAGGCGGTGACCCTGCTTAATGAAGGCGCGCCCGCGGTGTTGCTGGTGGTGACCGAAGAACAACCGCCCGAGGCTTACTCGGCCTGGATCGACGATGTGCCATTCCCTTATGCCGTCGGCCTGCTGATCACGCCTGGCAATGACTGGCAGTTGTCCCTGAACAGCCCCACGGATGCGTTGTCCAAATCCCGCTGGCCGCACGCACTGAACTTGTTGCGAATGCTGTTCGGTCAGCAAACCCACTGCCAACATGCCTGGAAAAATCGTGTATGGACCTGGCAACGCAATCCGTGACCGAAAAGAATCGCGACGCCTATTACTGGCGCCTGCTGGCCACCGCCGCGAGCTTCGCCCTGTTCGGGCTGGGCGGGCTGTTCCTGCGCCTGGTGGTTTTCCCGCTGCTGAGCTGCCTGCCGGGCGATGCAGAGGCCCATCGGCTGCGCGCACGGCAAACCGTCAGTCGCTGCTTCTGGTTTTTTGTCCGATTCATGGCCCGCGCCGGCGTGCTGACCTACGACATCCAGGGTGCGGAAAAGCTGGGACGACCCGGGCAGATGATCATCGCCAATCACCCGTCGCTGATCGACGTGGTGTTTCTGATCGGCCTGGTACGGCACGCCAACTGCGTGGTCAAGCAAAGCCTTTGGGAGAACCCGTTTACCCGCAGCCCGCTGCGCCGTACCGAATACATCAGCAACGACGGCAGCATGGACATGCTCGATGCCGCCGCCGACGCGCTCAAAAGCGGCCAGACCCTGATCATCTTTCCCGAAGGCACCCGCACCCAACCGGGCCAAGCGCCGGCCTTTCATCGGGGGGGAGCGGCAATTGCCGTGCGGGGTGCGAAAATCCTCACCCCGGTCGTGATCAAGGTCAAACCGACCACATTGACCAAGGCCGAACCCTGGTATCGGATCCCAAAACGCCGCGTGCACTTCAGTTTTCGTGTTGGCGCCGATATAGACCCACAGGCCTTCGCCGCGCTGGGCCCGGCCCCTCAGGCCTCGCGCAAGCTCAATGATTATCTGCATTCTTACTTTATTAAGGAGCTCGCCGAAGATGAGCGATCTGAACACTCATAACCTGGTGCTGGAAATCAAAGACCTGATCATCGAAGCCCTCGGCCTCGAAGACATCAGTGCCCAGGACATCGGCGACGACCAGACGCTGTTCGGCGAAGGCCTGGGCCTGGACTCGGTGGACGCCCTGGAGCTCGGCCTGGCCATCCAGAAAAAGTACGGCATCAAGATCGATGCCGACGCCAAGGACACTCGTAATCACTTCAGCAACGTGGCGAGCCTTGCGGCGTTCGTCACTGCAAAACAGGCAGCTTGAGACCGGACCATGCAAACTCGTGACGACATTTTCAATACATTGCGCGATGCCTTGGTCGAGCTGTTCGAGCTGGACCCCCAGCGGGTGAGCCTCGAATCCAACCTGTACCAGGACCTGGAAATCGACAGCATTGACGCGGTCGATCTGATCGATCACATCAAACGTCAGACCGGCAAGAAAATCGCTGCCGAGGAATTCAAATCGGTGCGTACCGTCAGTGACGTGGTCGAGGCGGTCTACCGTCTGGTTCAACCGGCCGCATGAGTCGATTGATCGGCCTCGGCCTGCTGTTGGCGGGCCTGCTGTACCCCTTCGCGGTGTATTTCGGCATGGAGCACTTTGCGCCGTGGCAGTTCGGTCTGTTGCTGGGCAGCCTGTGGCTGGCGCGGGTACTGACCGGCAAACGACGACCCGGCAGCGTGTGGATGGCCATGGTGGCCATTGTTTTTTGCCTGTTGCTGGCGCTGTTCGACAGCCCGGCGCTGTTGCGCTGGTACCCGGTATTGATCAGCGGCTTCATGCTGGCGCTGTTTGGCGGGAGCCTGATTTACGGCCCGCCGGTGGTGGAGCGTTTGGCCCGTGTGCGTGAACCGGATCTGCCGGACGAGGGCATTCGCTACACCCGCCAGGTGACCATCGCCTGGAGCGTGTTTTTTCTCTGCAACGGCTTGTGCGCCGCCGCCCTGACGCTTTGGGCACCGCTGAGCTGGTGGATGGTGTACACGGGGCTGATTTCCTACGGATTGATAGGCCTGATGTTTGCCATCGAGCTGCTCATACGAATACGGGTACGAGGCCGTATATGAATTGGATAAAACTTGAGCACCTGCTGCTCAAGGCCCAGCCGGAGCGCGCCGTAACGGCCGAACCTGCGATGAATCATACGCAGCTGTGCGAACGGGCCCTGAGCCTGGCCGCCGCCCTGCAAGCCAAGGGCGTGCGGCGCATGGCCGTGCACCTTGAAGATGCCGCTGACTTGGCGATTGCCCTGCTCGGCGCCTGGCGTGCCGGCGTCGGTGTTTTGTTGCCGGCAGACCTCCAGCCCCACACTCGCCAGCGCTGGTCGAGCGAAGTCGACCTGTGGCTCACCGATCAGCCCGACGACCACCATCTGGACGGTTTCCAGCATCCGCCATTGGCCGCTGAAGCGCTGGATCCGAATCGCTGCTCGCTGAGCCTGTGCACCTCTGGCTCCAGCGGCGAACCCAAACGCATCGAAAAGAATCTGCGCCAACTGGTCAACGAAGTCGAAGCCCTGGAGCGGCTATGGGGGGCCGACCTGGGCCCTGCGTGCATCATCGGTAGCGTCGCCACCCAGCACATATATGGCCTGCTGTTCCGGGTGCTGTGGCCGCTGTGCGCCGGTCGCCCGTTCGTACGCAAGCAATTGGCCTTTCCAGAAGACCTGCAACGCGCCAGCCGCGAATACCCGGCATTTGCCTGGGTTGCCAGCCCGGCGCTGCTCAAGCGGATGGGCGACAACCTCGACTGGCCGGCCTTGAGTGCGGTGCGTCGGGTGTTTTCTTCAGGTGGTGCCTTGCCGGCCGAGGCGGCGCAGAGCCTGCACGAGCGCCTGCATCAATGGCCGACCGAAATCTTCGGCAGCTCGGAAACCGGTGGTATTGCCTGGCGCCAAGGGCAAGATCTGTGGCAGCCCTTCGCCGACGTCGAGCTAAGCCAGGACAATGACGGCGCGCTGCTCATCGCCTCGCCCTACTTGCCCGCCAACCATGTCGAACACACTGCCGATGCTGCACGAATCGCAGCCGATGGTCGCTTCGAACTACTCGGACGACTGGACCGGATTGTCAAACTGGAAGAAAAACGCATCTCGCTGCCCATGCTGGAGCAGGCGCTGGCGGCCCATGATTGGGTCGCCGAAGCACGGCTCGGTGTCGTCCAGGAGAACCGCGCCTCTCTGGGCGCCCTGCTGGTCCTGACCGATGCCGGGCTGCACGCTCTGCGCAATCAGGGTCGACGCTCGCTCACGGAGCAATTGCGCCAACACCTGAGCCAGCATTGCGAAGTCATTGCCCTGCCACGGCGCTGGCGCCTGCTGCGGCAAATGCCGCTGAACGCTCAAGGCAAACTGCCCCAGGCAGACGTCGAAGCGCTGCTGCTGGCGCCGCGTCCCAAGGCACCGCAAGTGCTGGAGCAAGTCGAAGCCGAGGGCGAGTGGAGCCTGCAACTGGCCGTGCCACCGGACCTGGCCTATTTCAGCGGCCACTTCCCGCAGGCTCCGGTGCTGCCGGGTGTGGTGCAGGTGGAGTGGGCGATGAGCCTGGGCCAGCAATTGATGAACCTGCCGGAAAAATTCGCCGGCATGGAAGTGCTGAAGTTCCAGCAATTGGTGCGTCCAGGGGATGAAGTTCAATTACACCTGCGTTTCGACCCGACCCGCAGCAAACTGTATTTCGCCTATCGCAATGAAACCGCCACCTGCTCCAGCGGGCGGATTCTGCTGGAGGCGGCGCATGCATAACCTGTGGCGCAAGGACTTTTTGTGGCGAGGGAGCTTGCTCCCGCTCGAGTGCGAAGCACTCGCCATGAAGTCGGTGCCGGATGGATTTGGGTCTGCTTCGCAGCCCAGCGGGAGCAAGCTCCCTCGCCACAAGGGTTCTTTGCAGGCTTCCAATCATGCATAACCCCTGCGCCGTCATCCCGGTCTACAACCATGAAACCGCGATCACCACCGTGGTCGATGCGCTGCTCGCCAGCGGACTGCCCTGCATTCTGGTGGACGACGCCAGCGACAGGCCCTGCGCCGAGGTGCTGGATCAACTGGCCCTGCGCGACAAGATCCACCTGATCCGCCTCGCCACCAACCAGGGCAAGGGCGGTGCAGTGATGACCGGCCTGCGTGAGGCATCGCGACTGGGCTTCAGTCATGCCTTGCAGGTGGACGCCGACGGCCAGCACGACCTGCAAGACGTTAAACGCTTTATCGAACACTCACGCAGCCATCCCGAGGCCTTGATCTGCGGTTATCCGCAATACGACGCCAGCGTGCCGAAAGGCCGCTTGTACGCCCGCTACCTGACCCACGTCATGGTCTGGATCAACACCCTGTCGCTGCAAATCCGCGACTCGATGTGCGGGTTCCGCGTCTATCCGTTGCCACCGGTTCTGGCACTGATCGACAGCGCGAAGATCGGCAAGCGCATGGATTTCGACTCGGACATTCTGGTGCGCCTGGCCTGGCGCAACCAGCCGATGAAGTGGCTGCAAACCCGGGTTCATTACCCGCTGGATGGTGTTTCGCATTTTCGGATGTTCCATGACAACGTGTTGATTTCGAGCATGCACACCCGGCTGTTCTTCGGCATGTTGCTGCGCTCGCCCCTGATCCTCTGGCGACGGTGGCGAACATGAACGCCGACAAGCAGCATTGGGCCGACCGCGAGGAGCGCGGCAGCTTCTGGCTGATGAAGTTCACGGCGTTCGCCGCCAAAGTGCTCGGACGCCGACTGTTGAGCCCATTGTTGTATGGCATCGTGCTGTACTTTTTCCTGTTCGGTCGCAGCGCCCGCCACAGTGCCTGGCAGTACCAGCGGCGGCTCGCCGACTGGAGCGGTCGCAACGCATTGCGCCCAACCCATTGGCGGGTGTTCGGTCAGTTCATGGCCTTCGCCGACTCCATGCTCGACAAGCTCGACGTGTGGAACGGCAAGCTGAGCATCGAGCAGATCGAAATCATCGACCCGGCCCTGCTGCGCAACCAATTGCGTGGCATGCGCGGGCAGATGCTGGTGGGGGCGCACCTGGGCAACCTGGAGGTCTGTCGCGCGCTGGCGGAGATCGGCGAGAAGGTGACGATGAACGTGCTGGTGCACACCAAGCACGCCGAGCAGTTCAACCGTTTGCTGGGCGAAGCCGGGGCCACCAATCTGCGCCTGATTCAGGTCAGTGAACTGGACCCGATGATCATGTTGCAACTGCACGAACGCCTGGAGCGCGGCGAGTGGCTGGCGATTGCTGGCGACCGTGTGCCGCTGCATGGCGGGCGCAGCGTGACGGTGGATTTCCTGGGCCACCCGGCCCGTTTTCCACAAGGGCCCTGGCTGCTGGCCGGCCTGCTCAAATGCCCGGTCAACCTGCTGCTGTGCCTGAAGAAACCCGACGGCGATTACCGTCTAACCCTGGAACCCTTCGCCGAGGTGATCACCTGGAAACGCAGCGATCGCGAGCAGGTCATTCATCAGTGGGCTTGCCGCTATGCCGAACGCCTGGGTCACTATTGCCTCGAAGCACCTCAACAATGGTTCAACTTTTACCCATTCTGGAAGACCGATGACGACGCCAATGCTTGAGCCGGTAACCTTCGGCGAACGCCCTTTGCGCATTGAAGACGTGCTGGCCCTGGCCAACCGCCAGGTGCCGACGCAGTTGCAGGACGACGCCGCGTACCGCGAGCGCATCGCCAAGGGTGCACGATTCCTCGACTCCCTGCTGGACAAGGAAGGCGTGATCTATGGCGTGACCACCGGTTATGGTGATTCCTGCGTGGTGGCGGTGCCGCTGCATCACGTCGAGGCGCTCCCGCAGCACCTGTTCACCTTCCACGGCTGCGGACTGGGCAAGCTGCTCGACGCCCAAGCCACCCGCGCGGTGCTGGCGGCGCGGTTGCAGTCGCTGTGCCATGGTGTTTCCGGAGTGCGCGTGGAACTGCTGGAACGCCTGCAAGCGTTCCTTGAGCACGACATTCTGCCGCTGATTCCCGAGGAAGGCTCGGTCGGCGCCAGCGGTGATCTGACGCCACTGTCCTATGTTGCCGCGACCCTGTCCGGCGAACGCGAAGTGATGTTCCGCGGCGAACGCCGTCAGGCCGCCGATGTGCACCGCGAACTGGGCTGGCAGCCACTGGTCCTGCGTCCGAAGGAAGCCCTGGCACTGATGAACGGCACGGCGGTGATGACCGGTCTTGCCTGCCTGGCCTACGCCCGCGCCGATTACCTGCTGCACCTGGCCACCCGCATCACCGCGCTGAACGTCGTCGCGCTGCAAGGCAATCCGGAACACTTCGACGAGCGCCTGTTCGCCACCAAACCGCATCCGGGGCAAATGCAAGTCGCCGCGTGGTTACGCAAGGATCTGGCCATCGACGCACCGACCGCGCCGTTGCACCGCTTGCAGGACCGCTACTCCCTGCGCTGCGCCCCTCACGTCCTAGGCGTTTTGGCGGACAGCCTGAATTGGCTGCGTTCGTTCATCGAGACCGAACTCAACAGCGCCAACGACAATCCGATCATCGACGCCGAGGCCGAGCGCGTGCTGCACGGCGGGCACTTCTATGGCGGTCACATCGCCTTTGCCATGGACAGCCTGAAAAACCTGGTGGCCAACGTCGCCGACTTGCTGGATCGCCAACTCGCGCTGCTGGTGGACGAACGCTATAACCATGGCCTGCCGAGCAACTTGTCGGGCGCCAGCGCCGAGCGGGCGATGCTCAACCACGGCTTCAAGGCCGTGCAGATCGGCGCCAGTGCCTGGACCGCCGAAGCGCTTAAAAACACCATGCCGGCCAGCGTGTTTTCCCGCTCCACCGAATGCCACAACCAGGACAAGGTGAGCATGGGCACCATCGCCGCCCGTGATGCGATTCGCGTGCTGGAGCTGACCGAACAGGTCGCCGCCGCTACCTTGCTGGCCGCTAACCAGGGCGTGTGGCTGCGTGGACAAGCCGAAGATGCGCGGCCGTTGCCACCGGCCCTGGCCGCCATGCACGAGGAACTGGCCAAGGACTTCCCGCCAGTCATCGAAGACCGCGCACTGGAAGGCGAACTGCGCCTGTGCCTGAAACGCATCGCCGAACAACACTGGAGGCTGCATGCGTAGCAAGGGAGTGCTCCACACCGATACGGAAATCCTCGTGCCGTTCTTTGACGTCGACAGCATGAACGTCGTCTGGCACGGCCATTACGTGAAATACCTGGAAGTCGCCCGCTGCGCGTTGCTGGACAGGATCGGGCACAACTACGCGGCCATGTCCGAATCGGGCTATGCCTGGCCAGTGATCGACCTGCAACTGCGATACGTGCGTGGCGCAGTATTTGGCCAGCGACTGAACGTGCGCGCCAATCTGGTGGAGTGGGAGAACCGTCTGAAGATCAACTACCTGATCAGCGATATGCAAACCGGTGAGCGATTAACCCGCGCCGTTTCCGTGCAGGTCGCCGTCGATATGAGCAGCCGCGAGATGCAACTGGCTTCGCCGAAGGTCTTCACCGAGGCTGTCGAGAGGGCCCTGCCATGATTTCCTGCCGCCCCCCTGTAGGAGGGAGCTTGCTCGCGATGAACGCAAGGACACCGCGGGGCATCAAGCTTCCCGCGTTATCGTTGACGTCCATCGCGAGCAAGCTCGCTCCTACAGTTTTTTGCGTGCTGCTGGGTATTCCAGGGCTGGCCCAGGCTTTCGATCTGCAACAACTCAGCGATCAACTGGCCAAACCCGAAGTGATACACGGCAACTTCATCCAGGAAAAACACCTGCGCGCCCTGCCCCAGCCGCTGACCAGCAAGGGCACTTTCGTCCTGGCGAAAAACCACGGCTTGCTGTGGCTGCTGAAAACCCCGTTGCAACAGGATTACCGCATCACCGCCAAGGGCATTGCCCGACGTGACACAAGCGGCTGGCAGATGTTGCCGAACAAGAGCGCCGGTGCCGAGCAGAACCGCTTGTTCCTCGCCGTACTGCAAGGCGACAGCAGTGGGCTGCAACGGGATTTCGAGTTGTCGCTGGCCGGCGAAGCGCTGGACTGGAAGTTGACGCTGGTACCGCGTTCGTTGCTGCTCAAGCAGGTGTTCAATCAGATCAACATCACGGGCGGCGAGCTGGTACACAGCATCGAACTGCTGGAAACCCAGGGCGACAGCACCCTGTTGCGCATGCAGGACAGCACCAGCACCCAACCGTTGAGCGATGCGGAGCAACATGACTTTGCCGAGTGAACGGATGCTGCCGCGGCTGTTCCTGATCCTGCTGCTGGCGGTCCTGGCGCTCGCCGGTTGGCAGTGGCGCGACGGCGCACCGCTGTCGGCCAACCTGATGGAACTGGTGCCCGGCACCGCCCCGGACGCCCTGGAACTGCGCGCCGAACAGCGCATGCAGGAACCGCTCAACCGCGAAATGCTGGTGCTGGTCGGCCACACCGACCGCCAGCAAGCCATCGCCATGGCGCAGAAACTGGGTGATCAGTGGCAAGCCAGCGGCCTGTTCGAAAAGGTCCAGTGGAACCTGCAAGCCGACTTGCCGGCGTTGCGCACGCAACTGTTGCAAGGTCGCCTGGCGATGCTTTCGCAGGAAGATCGCCGACAACTGATCGAGCACCCCGATGCCTTCATCCAGCAACGGGTCCAAGCCCTGTTCGACCCGTTCACCGGTTTCAGCCTGGTGCCGAGCCAGGACGATTGGCTGGGCCTGACCGGGCGCATCCAGAGCAGCCAGCCGCAGCGCGGTTCGGTGCAACTGGACATCGGCAGCGGTGCCTTGATCGCCGACGCTGACGGCAAGAGCTGGGTGCTGCTGCGCGCGCGTACCACCGGCAACGCCTTCGACATGAACCTGCCATTGCAAGTGGATGACCTGCTCCAGCACAGCCGCGAAGAAGCCGCCGAGTCCGGTGTGCAATTGCTGGCGGCCAGCGGTCTGCTGTATGCCGCCAACGGCCAGAAACAGGCTTCCCGCGAAATGACCTGGGTCGGTGGCGGTGCCACGGCGGGGATTCTGTTGCTGCTGTTGCTGGCCTTCCGTCGTTGGCGCGTGCTGCTGGCCTTCGTTCCGGTGCTGGCGGGTATGTTGTTCGGCGCGGTGGCCTGCGTGGCGCTGTTCGGCCACATGCATGTGATGACCCTGGTGCTGGGTTCGAGCCTGATCGGCGTCGCCGTCGACTACCCGCTGCATTATCTGTCCAAGAGCTGGAGCATGAAGCCCTGGAACAGCTGGCCGGCCCTGCGCCTGACCTTGCCGGGGCTGACCCTGAGCCTCATCACCAGCGCCATCGGCTACCTGGCGCTGGCCTTTACCCCGTTCCCGGCGCTGACCCAAATTGCGGTGTTCTCCGCCGCCGGCCTGCTCGGCGCCTACTTGTCCGCCGTTTGCCTGTTGCCGGCACTGCTCAAGGGCCTTGAGCTGCGCCCGGCGCAGTGGCCGTTGAAGGTGTCCACGTATCTGTTGGGACGTCGTGAAGCACTGCTCAAGCACCTGAGCACACCCGTATTACTGGCGCTGCTGATTGCCTTTTGCGCCGGTGGCCTGTTGCAACTCGAGACGAAAAATGACATCCGCCAGTGGGTAGGCGCGCCTCGACAACTGACCGACGAAGCGCAAACCATTGCACGGATCACCGGTTACCAACCCACCAGCCAATTTTTCCTGGTGCAAGCCGCCGATCAGCAGCAACTGCTCGAACGCCAGACCGCGCTGAGCGAACGCCTGGATCAACTGGTCAACCTGGAAAAACTTCAGGGTTACCTGTCGCTCAATCAGTTGGTCAGCCCGCCGAGCGAACAACGCAAGGTGCGCGAAGCATTGAACAAGCTGCCGCCGTTCTGGCAGCCGTTGCTCGATGTCGGCGTTCCGGTCGAGGCGCTGCAAGCCGAATTGACGACATTGCAGGCACTGCCCGTCGAAGACATCGACGCCGCGCTGGCCGGCCCCTTGGCCGAGCCTTATCGCCTGTTGTGGCTGGGGCCGACCGATGACGGCGTGGCCGCGATGGTCAGTCTGCAAGGCCTGAACAATCCGTCGCTGTTGCGGGTCCAGGCCGAAGACTTACCCGGCGTGAAACTGGTGGATCGGCTGGGCGAGTTGAACAACGTGTTTGCTGCGACCCAGATCAGTGCCGCCGAGCTGAAACTCGCCTCCTGCGTGCTGATCGTGCTGGTGCTGATCCTGCCCTTCGGGGTCGGCGGTGCATTGCGCATCGTGTCCCTGCCGTTGCTGGCGGCACTGTGCAGCCTGGCCACTCTTGGTTGGCTGGGGCAACCGTTAACCCTGTTCAGTCTGTTCGGCCTGCTGCTGGTGACGGCCATCAGCGTCGACTACGCAATCCTTATGCGCGAACAGGTGGGCGGCGCCGCCGTGAGCCTGCTGGGCACCTTGCTGGCGGCATTGACCACCTGGCTGTCGTTCGGCCTGCTGGCGGTGTCGAGCACGCCGGCGGTGAGTAATTTCGGCCTGTCGGTCAGCCTGGGTCTGATATTCAGCTTCATGCTCGCCCCTTGGGCCGGTCGCCAGGCGCATGCGGCGACGGTCGCGGAGCCGACAGCATGATGATCGCTCTGTTCTGGGCGATGGCCCTGCTGCTGTTCGCCGTGGCAACCCGGCTCGGTCGCCACGTCGGCTTGATCCCGATCGTCAGCCAGTTACTGTTGGCGACCGTTGGCTTGCCGCTGCTGATGTACTTCTGGATCGAACCGCAATGGCAATTGAGCGGTGCGGCGCTGGTGTCGCCGGTCTGGCTGAAAAACCTCTACAGCCTGAGTTTCGCACTGTTGCTGGGCTATATCCTCAGCGACGTGATCGACCTGAAACTGGACCGCCAGAGCCTGAAAATTGCCCTGCCGAGTTTCTGCATTCCGTTTACCTGTGGCCTCGCCACGGCCCTCTGGCTGCTGCCGCCGCAGCCGTGGCTCAGTTCTCTGGCAGTGGGTCTGCTGTTTGCCATTACCGCGATCCCGGTGCTGTACCTGTACCTGCGGCATATCGATTACCCAACCACCGCGACCCGGCGACTGGTGCAAACCGCAATCCTCATCGACCTCACCTGCTGGACCCTGTTCGCCATCGCCCAAGGCACCCTGCACCTGAGCAGCCTGCTGCTGCCGCTGGCCGGCGCCTGCCTGCCGGTGTTGCTGAGACTGCTGGGCCTGCGTCAACTGTGGCTGTACAGCCTGGGCTTTTTCGCCCTGCTGATGGTGGCTGAACACTACAAGCTCAATGCGCTGATTTTCGGTATCGGTTATGTGTTGATCATGGCCGCGCTGAAGGCACCGCTGGTACTGCCGTTACCGGCGATCTGGATGAGCCGTTTGCAGACCTACCTGGCGATTCCGCTGATCCTCACGTTCGGCATCGTGCAGATCAACGTCCACAGTGCGATTGACAGCCTGGGCTGGGTGCAACTGGCGGCGCTGCTGCTGTTGCCGATTGCCAGCAAATTGATGGGCAATTGGTTCGGCCTTACGTGGGCTGGCGACTCGTTCCAGGGTGCCAGTCGCTGGCGAGAGAGCGTGCTGCTGAACATTCGTGGCTTGAGCGAAATCGTGTTTCTCAACCTGCTGCTGCAACAACAGCTCATCAGCCCCGCACTGTACTTTGCGCTGATGCTGATGGGCTTGGTCGCAACACTGCTGCCGGCACTGGCCGGCATGCACCGGATTCCCCTGAACGCTGCCGCCCCGGCAAGGAGCCCCCATGCCAACCGTTGAAACGGAACGTCGCCAGATCGTGATTATCGGCGCAGGCCCTTCGGGTGCCATTGCCGCCGCGCTGCTCAAGCGCAAGGGCCACGATGTGCTGGTGATCGAGCGCCAGCATTTCCCACGGTTTTCCATCGGCGAAAGCCTGTTGTGCCATTGCCTGGATTTCGTCGAAGAGGCAGGCATGCTCGACGCCGTCAACGCCGCCGGTTTCCAGCTGAAAACCGGTGCTGCGTTTGCCTGGGGCGAGCAGTACAGCACCTTCGATTTCAGTGAAACCTTCACCGACGGCAAACCGACGACCTTCCAGGTGCAACGCGCCGATTTCGACCAGTTGCTGGCCGATCAGGCGGCACTGCAAGGCGTGGAAATCCGCTATGGCGAAACCATCGTCAGCGTCGACATCGAGCCAGGCAAACCGTGGTTGGAAGTACGTCGCGAGGACGGCAGCGAGTACCGCATCGAAGCGGATTTCATGCTCGACGCCAGCGGCTATGGGCGCGTCCTGCCACGCCTGCTCGACCTCGAGGCACCGTCGAACTTCCCGGTGCGCCAGGCAGTGTTCACCCACGTCGAAGACCAGATAGACCATCCGGGTTTCGACCGAACCAAGATCCTCGTCACCACCCATCCGACCCAGCGCGATGTCTGGTTCTGGACCATCCCGTTCAGCAACGGGCGTTGTTCGGTGGGCGTGGTGGCCGCCATGGAACACTTCGAGGGCCGCACCGACAACCTTGACGACTGCCTGCGTGGCTTCATTGACGAAACCCCAAGCCTGGCCGGCGTGCTGGAAAACGCCGTGTGGGATACGCCGGCGCGAACCATTGGCGGTTACTCGGCCAATGTCAAAACCCTGCACGGGCCGGGTTTTGCGCTGCTGGGCAATGCGGCGGAATTCCTCGACCCGGTGTTTTCCTCCGGCGTCACCATCGCCATGCGTTCGGCGAGCATGGCGGCCGAGGTTCTGCACCGCCAGCTGCAGGGCGAAGCCGTCGACTGGCAACGGGAATTCGCCGAACCGCTCAAGCGCGGGGTCGATACCTTCCGTTGCTATGTCGAAGGCTGGTACGCAGGGACCTTCCAGGACGTGATTTTCCACGAGGGCAGCTCACCGGAAATCCGCCGCATGATCAGTTCGATCCTGGCCGGATACGCCTGGGACGAACGCAACCCGTTCGTCAGCGAGGCCAAGCGTCGGTTGAAGGTGATTTCAGAACTCTGTGCAAGGAATGCATCTTGAGCTATTTAAGCGATAACTACGTCGAAGAAACCCGTTTCGGCTTGTGGTTCCTGCGCAGCCGCACTTGGCAGCACTATGTGCTGCGCGTGGCGATCAACGATTTGCGCAGCTTGTTCAGCGAAGCCCCTCCGAGCCACCCGGTGCTGCTTGATGCTGGCTGCGGTCAGGGCAAGTCGTTCCAGCTCCTGCGTCAGACTTTCATGCCCGGACGTCTGATTGGCGTGGATGCCGACCCATACAGCCTGAACCGCAGCGGTGCAGAAGCGGTCAATCAGGGTATAAAAGTAGAGTTGATCGGCAGCGATTGCGCGAACCTTCAGGTACCGGATGCCAGTGTCGACCTGCTGTTCTGTCATCAGACCTTCCACCATCTGGTGGAGCAGGAGCAGGCTCTGGCCGAGTTCTACCGCGTACTCAAGCCTGGCGGTTATCTGCTGTTTGCCGAATCCACCGAGGCTTACATTGATACCTGGGTCATTCGCTGGCTGTTCCGCCACCCGATGCAGGTGCAGAAAAGCGCGGCGCAGTACCTGGAAATGATTCGCCGCCAGGGTTTCGAATTCGGTGCACAGAACGTGTCTTATCCTTATTTGTGGTGGAGCCGCGCCAAGGACTTCGGGCTGCTGGAACAGCTGGGCGTGTGCAAGCCAAAACCCTTTGGCCAGCGGGAAGAGACCCTGGTCAATGTGGTGGCGCGCAAGCCGCTGGAAGGTGCTGTTTGATGTTCATCGCCCGTCGACTGAAGCACTCAACCTGTGGGAGCGAGCCTGCTCGCGAAAGCGGTACATCTGTCAATAAATATGTTGAATGTGATGCCCTC
>NZ_JBPKAM010000140.1:0-12540 GCF_051216495.1 Pseudomonas baetica
CCCTCTCTCCCCCCCCCCCCCCCCCCCCACCCCCCCCCCCCCCCCCCCCCCCCCCGCCCCTCCCCCCCCCCCCCCCCCCCCCCCCCCCCCCCCCCCCCCCCCCCCCACAGTGTCAGGCGTATAGGCCGAATAGCATGATGATTCCCTCTCCCTGGCGCGCCGATTTTCCGGCCATCGCCGCGCTGCAACGGCAAGACCAGACCTATCTGGACAACGCCGCCACCACGCAAAAACCCCAAGCCCTGCTCGATGCCCTGGCGCACTACTACGCCAATGGCGCGGCCAACGTCCATCGGGCGCAACACCTGCCCGGCGCCCACGCCACCCAGGCGTTCGAGGACAGCCGCCGCAAAGCCGCGCAATGGCTCAATGCCGGTGACAGCGGGCAGATCATCTTCACCCACGGCGCGACGTCCGCGCTGAATCTCCTGGCCTATGGCCTGGAACCTCTATTCCATCCGGGCGATGAAATTGTCATCAGCGCCCTGGAGCATCACGCCAACCTGCTGCCGTGGCAGCAACTGGCACACCGCCGCGAGTTGAAACTGGTGATTCTGCCGCTGGACGCCGACGGCGTGATCGATCTTGAAGCCGCCGCACGATTGATCGGTCCACGCACGCGCCTATTGGCGGTCAGCCAGTTGTCCAACGTGATCGGCGCCTGGCAACCCCTGCCCGCGCTGTTGGCGATGGCCAAGGCGCACAACGCATTGACGGTGATCGACGGCGCCCAGGGCGTGGTCCATGGCCGCCACGACGTGCAGGCACTGGGTTGCGACTTTTATGTGTTTTCCAGCCACAAGCTCTACGGCCCCGATGGCCTGGGCGTGTTGTTCGGGCGCAACGAAGCGCTGCAACGGCTGCACCCCTGGCAATTCGGCGGCGAGATGGTGCTGGACGCCAACTATCACGACGCACGCTTCCGCCCTGCGCCGCTGGGCTTTGAAGCCGGTACGCCACCGATTGCCAGCGTGATCGGACTGGGGGCGACACTGGACTACCTCGCAGGGCTCGATCAGGACGCGGTGTCTGCTCACGAAGCGGCGCTGCATGACTACCTGCTCAAGGGGCTGGAGGCCCGCAATGGCATCCACCTGTTGGGCAAGCCGCAAGTGGCACTGGCGAGTTTTACCATCGAGGGTGTGCATAACTCGGATCTGGCGCACCTGCTGACCGAACAAGGGATTGCCGTGCGCGCCGGTCATCATTGCGCCATGCCGCTGCTCAAGAGCCTTCACCTGGCTGGCGCGATTCGGGTGTCGTTGGCCCTGTACAATGACTCCGAAGACCTGGAGCGGTTTTTCGACGCACTGGATCAAGCACTGGAGTTGCTGCGATGAGTCTGCCTGCTGACGCCGTGACAGCGCTGGAAGCCTTTCAAAATCTGCCGGGCTGGGAACAACGGGCGCGCCTGCTGATGCAATGGGGCGAACGTCTGCCCGCGTTGAGCGATATGGAAATGTGCGACGCCAACCGAGTGCACGGCTGTGAAAGCCAGGTGTGGCTGGTGGGCGAGCTGAATGATGGCCACTGGTTGTTCAAGGCCAATAGCGATGCACGCTTGATTCGCGGGTTGGTGGCGTTGCTGCTGGCGCGGGTCAACGGGTTGTCTGCGGCTGAGTTGAAGCAGGTGGATTTGGCGGGCTGGTTCAATCAGTTGGGGCTGGGTCGGCAGTTGTCCCAGTCAAGGAGCAATGGATTGAATGCGGTGCTTCAGCGGATGAATGAGTTGGCGGGTTAATCGCCTTCGCGAGCAGGCTAGCTCCCACAAGGGAAAGCATTCCAATGTGGGAGCTAGCCTGCTCGCGAAGAGGCCATCAGCAGCAACGCTTAAACCTGAGGTTTGACCCGATCCGCCGGCCGCCGTACCCCGGCCACAATCTTGTCCACCGCCTTGGTCGCCGCGACCATGCCGAACGTCGCCGTCACCATCATCACCGCGCCAAAGCCGCCGGCGCAGTCGAGCTTCACGCCATCGCCGACAAAACTCTTCTGCAGGCAAATGCTGCCGTCCGGTTTCGGGTACCGCAGTTGCTCGGTGGAAAACACGCACGGCACGCTGTAATGACGGGTCACGGTGCGTGAGAAGCCGTAGTCGCGACGCAAGGTGGAACGCACTTTCGAAGCCAGCGGGTCATTGAAGGTGCGGTTCAGGTCGCAGACCTGGATCAGCGTTGGATCGATCTGCCCGCCCGCCCCGCCGGTGGTGATGATCTGGATCTTGCGACGCTTGCACCAGGCGATCAGCGCCGCTTTCGCGTTGACGCTGTCGATGCAGTCGATCACGCAGTCGATGTTTGGCGTGATGTACTCGGCCATGGTGTCGCGGGTGACGAAATCAGGCACCGCGTGCACCGTACAGTCCGGGTTGATCCCGCGCAGGCGTTCGGCCATCACCTCGACCTTGGGTTTGCCGACGGTGCTGTCCAGCGCGTGCAACTGACGGTTGGCGTTGCTGACGCAGACGTCGTCGAGGTCAAACAGTGAAATCTCACCGACACCGCACCGAGCCATGGCTTCCGCCGCCCAGGAACCGACGCCGCCGACACCGACGATCGCCACGTGGGCCGCCCGCAGGCGCTCCAGCCCCTCAATGCCATACAAGCGGGCGATGCCTGCAAACCGCGGATCTTCTGTACTCATGACCTACACCTCAAAAACCGGCGCGCATTATAGGGCTTCGCAGCTACAAGTTTTAAGCTTCAAGCTACAAGAGTAAGAACTTATGTGAAACCGGATTGCCCAATATCAGGCAATTCCCTGTCTGCTGTGCGGTCAGGGAAGGCCCGGTGTAGGATGCGCGCCCCTTGGCGGCAATCAACCGTTCCCTCGTTCCACAGCCTTTGGAACCCGAAATAACCATGTCATCCCGTAAATTTGGACTCAACCTGGTCGTGGTGCTCGCCATCGCGGCCTTGTTTACCGGCTTCTGGGCGCTGATCAACCGCCCGGTCACCGCCCCCAACTGGCCTGAACAGATCTCCGGCTTCTCTTACTCGCCGTTCCAGCAGGGGCAATTCCCACAGAAACAGCAGTATCCGACTGACGACCAGATGCGCCGCGATCTGGAGATCATGAGCAAACTGACGGACAACATCCGTATTTACTCGGTCGATGGCACGCTGGAGAACATCCCGAAACTGGCAGAGGAGTTCGGCCTGCGAGTGACCCTGGGAATCTGGATCAGCCCGGACCAGGAACGCAACGAGCGGGAGATCACCCGCGCCATTGAACTCGCCAACTCCTCGCGCAGCGTCGTGCGTGTTGTGGTTGGTAACGAAGCGATCTTCCGCAAGGAAATCACCGCCCAGGAACTCAGCGTCCTGCTCGATCGCGTCCGTGCCGCTGTAAAGGTGCCGGTCACGACCTCCGAACAGTGGCACGTCTGGGAAGAGCATCCGGAGCTGGCCAAACACGTCGACCTGATTGCCGCCCACGTCCTGCCCTACTGGGAATTCATCCCGATGGACAAGGCCGGGCAGTTCGTCCTCGACCGTGCCCGCGACCTGAAAAAGATGTTCCCGAAAAAACCGTTGTTGCTGTCTGAAATCGGCTGGCCGAGCAATGGCCGCATGCGCGGTGGCGCCGATGCCTCGCCGGCGGATCAGGCAATTTACCTGCGCACCCTGGTCAACAAGCTCAACCGTCAGGGGTTCAACTACTTCGTGATCGAAGCTTTCGATCAGCCGTGGAAGGCCAGTGACGAAGGTTCGGTCGGCGCTTATTGGGGCGTGTTCAACGCCGCGCGCCAGCAGAAATTCAACTTTGAAGGCCCCGTGGTCGCCATTCCGCAATGGCGCGTGCTGGCCATCGGCTCGGTGGTGTTGGCCCTGCTGTCGCTGACCCTGCTGATGATCGACGGTTCGGCCCTGCGCCAGCGTGGCCGTACCTTCCTGACCTTTATCGCGTTCCTCTGCGGTTCGGTACTGGTGTGGATCGGTTATGACTACAGTCAGCAATACAGCACCTGGTTCAGCCTGACGGTGGGTTTCCTGCTCGCCCTCGGTGCACTCGGCGTATTCATCGTATTGCTCACCGAAGCCCACGAATTGGCCGAAGCGGTGTGGATTCACAAGCGGCGCCGGGAATTCCTGCCGGTGGTCGGCGATTCCAGCTACCGCCCGAAAGTCTCGATCCACGTACCGTGCTACAACGAGCCGCCGGAGATGGTCAAACAGACCCTCAATGCCCTGGCCAACCTCGACTATCCGGACTTCGAAGTCCTGATCATCGACAACAACACCAAGGACCCGGCGGTCTGGGAACCGGTGCGCGACTATTGCGCAACCCTCGGCCCGCGCTTCAAGTTCTTCCACGTCGCGCCACTGGCCGGCTTCAAGGGCGGTGCGCTCAACTACCTGATCCCGCATACCGCCAAGGATGCCGAAGTGATCGCGGTGATCGACTCCGATTACTGCGTGCACCCTAACTGGCTCAAGCACATGGTGCCGCACTTCGCCGATCCGAAAATCGCCGTGGTGCAGTCGCCGCAGGACTACCGCGACCAGAACGAAAGCACGTTCAAGAAGCTCTGCTACGCCGAGTACAAAGGCTTCTTCCACATCGGCATGGTCACCCGTAACGACCGCGACGCGATCATCCAGCACGGGACCATGACCATGACCCGGCGCTCGGTGCTCGAAGAACTGGGTTGGGCCGACTGGTGCATCTGCGAGGACGCCGAGCTGGGCCTGCGCGTGTTTGAGAAAGGTCTGTCGGCGGCGTATTACCACGACAGCTACGGCAAGGGCCTGATGCCCGATACCTTTATCGACTTCAAGAAACAACGCTTCCGCTGGGCCTACGGCGCAATTCAGATCATCAAACGCCACACCCGCGCCCTGTTGCGCGGCAAGGACACCGAGCTGACCCGTGGCCAGCGCTACCACTTCCTCGCGGGCTGGTTGCCGTGGGTGGCGGACGGCATGAACATCTTCTTCACCGTCGGTGCGCTGTTGTGGTCGGCGGCGATGATCATCGTGCCGCAGCGGGTCGATCCGCCGTTGCTGATTTTCGCGATCCCGCCGTTGGCGTTGTTCGTGTTCAAGGTCGGCAAGATCATCTTCCTCTACCGTCGCGCCGTGGGCGTGAACCTCAAGGATGCGTTCTGCGCGGCCCTGGCGGGACTGGCCTTGTCGCATACCATCGCCAAAGCGGTGCTGTACGGCTTCTTCACCAGCAGCATTCCGTTTTTCCGCACCCCGAAGAACGCCGATAACCATGGCTTCTGGGTGGCGATTTCGGAAGCGCGGGAAGAGCTGTTCATCATGCTCTTGCTGTGGGGCGCGGCCTTGGGGATCTTCCTGGTCAACGGAATGCCAAGCAACGACATGCGCTTCTGGGTCACCATGCTGCTGGTGCAGTCGTTGCCGTACCTGGCAGCGCTGATCATGGCGTTCCTGTCGTCGCTGCCAAAACCTGCAGCCGAAGTCGAAACGGCACCAGCGGTCTAATTCTTCACCGATGCACTAAACGGCGGCCAATGGTCGCCGTTTTGCTTTAAGATAACCGCCATTTTGCAGGGCTTGGCGTGATACCCATCCCTGTGGGAGCCAGCCTGCTGGCGATAGCGATGTAACAATCACCCTTTATGTTGACTGACACACCGCCATCGCCAGCAGGCTGGCTCCCACATTGGCCTCTGCCCAATTTCAAGTTTCCGGAGTTTTCCATGACGGCCCACGCCGACCTTTCGCCGACCCTTCAACTCGCCATCGACCTGATTCGCCGTCCGTCCGTGACGCCGGTCGACGCCGATTGCCAGAAGCAGATGATGCAGCGCCTGGGCGATGCCGGTTTCACGCTGGAACCGATGCGCATCGAAGATGTGGATAACTTCTGGGCCACCCACGGCAAACACGACGGCCCGGTGCTGTGCTTCGCCGGTCACACCGACGTGGTGCCAACCGGCCCGGTGACCGCCTGGCAGATCGACCCGTTCAACGCGGTGATCGACGAACACGGCATGCTCTGCGGGCGTGGTGCGGCGGACATGAAAGGCAGCCTGGCGTCCATGACCGTAGCGGCCGAGCGTTTCGTTGCTGACTACCCGGATCACAAGGGCAAGGTCGCCTTCCTGATCACCAGCGACGAAGAAGGCCCGGCGCATCACGGCACCAAGGCAGTGGTTGAACGCCTGGCGGCGCGGAAAGAGCGTCTGGACTGGTGCATCGTCGGTGAACCATCGAGCACCAGCCTGGTAGGCGATGTGGTCAAGAACGGCCGTCGCGGCTCCCTCGGCGCCAAGCTGACCGTGCGCGGCGTGCAGGGTCATGTGGCCTATCCGCACCTGGCGAAAAACCCGATCCACCTCGCCGCCCCGGCCCTGGCGGAACTTGCCGCCGAGCATTGGGATCACGGCAACGATTTCTTCCCGCCGACCAGTTTCCAGATCTCCAACGTCAACTCCGGCACCGGCGCGACCAACGTGATTCCCGGTGATCTGGTGGCGGTGTTCAACTTCCGCTTCTCCACCGAGTCCACTGTCGAAGGCCTGCAAAAGCGCGTCGCCGACATCCTCGACAAGCATGACCTGGACTGGCACATCGACTGGGCGCTGTCCGGCCTGCCGTTTCTCACCGAACCGGGCGCGCTGCTGGACGCGGTGTCGTCGAGCATCAAGGACATCACCGGTCGCGAAACCAAGGCGTCCACCAGCGGCGGCACTTCCGATGGACGCTTCATCGCGACCATGGGCACGCAAGTGGTCGAGCTGGGGCCGGTCAATGCGACGATCCACCAGGTCAACGAGCGCGTACTGGCGGCCGACCTCGATGTGCTGACCGAGATCTACTACCAGACCCTCGTCAAGTTGCTCGCCTGATGCTCGCTTGCCCGATCTGCAGCGAACCGCTCAATGCGGTGGACAACGGCGTGGTCTGCCCCGCCGGACACCGGTTCGACCGTGCGCGCCAGGGTTACCTGAACCTGTTGCCGGTGCAGCACAAGAACAGCCGTGACCCAGGGGATAACCAGGCGATGGTCGAAGCCCGTCGCGACTTCCTCAACGCCGGGCACTATGCGCCGGTGGCCAGGCGCCTGGCGGAACTGGCAGCCGGTTATGCGCCGGCGCGTTGGGTCGACATCGGCTGTGGCGAGGGTTACTACACCGCACAAATCGCCGAGGCCCTGCCGGACGCCGACGGCTATGCGCTGGACATTTCCCGCGAAGCGGTCAAACGCGCCTGCAAGCGCAACCCTCGGCTGACCTGGTTGATCGCGAGCATGGCCCGAGTACCGTTGGCGTCGGGCAGCTGCCAGTTCCTGGCCAGCGTTTTCAGCCCACTGGACTGGAACGAAGCCAAACGCCTGCTCAGCCCCGGTGGCGGCCTGATGAAAGTCGGACCGACCAGCGGCCACCTGATGGAGCTGCGTGAGCGGCTTTACGACGAAGTCCGGGAATACACCGACGACAAGCACCTGGCCCTGGTACCGGAGGGCATGGCGCTGGCGCACAGCGAAACCCTGGAGTTCAAACTGACCCTTGCCAGTGGCCAGGACCGGGCGAACCTGCTGGCCATGACGCCCCACGGCTGGCGCGCCAGTGCCGAGCGACGGGCTGCGGTCATCGAACAGGCAGAGCCGTTCGAGGTCACCGTCTCGATGCGCTACGATTATTTCGTACTTCAATAACCCAAATAATTTTTGGTCTTGGCCAATGGTTCGAGACCGGCTAAATCCGCGAATGGATTTTTCAGACACGCAGTGAGGACATCCATGCGCCAGCCCGATATCGAGATTTACCTGAAAGACGCCGACGTCGACCATAAAGCCATCGCGGCCTGGCTCGGTGCGGCATTGGGTCCGTGCACCGACTGGGTACAGAAAGGCCAGACCTGGAAGTGTAAGGCCGGCAACGTGCCAGTGACCTGGTTGCCCAAGGCCGTAGGCAAATGGAACAGCCTGTACCTGGAAAGCGACCAGACGCCGTGGGACGACGACATCGCCTGCGCCCGCGCCGCGTTTGCCGCGCTGAATGTCGAAGTGCGTTGTGCACCCGGTAGCTGGGTAGAGGAAGAAGGTGAGGAAACAGCAGACCGCTGGATTCGCATCAGCGCCGATGGTGAAGAAGAAATCACCTGGAAAACGGCTTAAAAAAGCCGCACACAAAACCTGTGGGAGCGAGCCTGCTCGCGATTGCAGAGTGTCAGCCAACGATGATGTCGACTGATACACCGCAATCGCGAGCAGGCTCGCTCCCACAGTTGTTTTGGGCGATGTTTACAGGCCGACGACGTCTTCGGCCTGCAACCCCTTCTGCCCTTGCACCACCGCGTACTCCACCTGCTGCCCCTCGGTCAGCGAACGGTGGCCTTCACCGCGAATCGCGCGGTAGTGCACAAACACATCCACCCCATCCGCACGCTGAATGAAGCCGTAGCCCTTGGCGTCGTTGAACCACTTCACGTTGCCGGTTTCACGTGTTGCCATCTGTTCATACTCCTTTTTTATTATTGATCGGGCTTTTCGCAGGAAAGCCTCGGGAACGTCAGCCTGCACATGCCGTCCCATGAAGGGCAGCGGCGACAGAGCGCCGAGTATATGTCAGACGTTTAATCTCTCAACAGGACTTTAATGGCCGCTTTTTTGCCGATTTTCGGCGAATCCGGCACACTAACGCGCTCCCGAGCAAACGCTCGGTTCATCCACTCAAGCAGATGCCGTATGACCCGCTCCCCGCTTCGCCGTCTTGTGTTTGGCACCCTGCGCCGACTCTTGTACCTCTGGGTTCGCTCGGAGACGATCAACCAGTCGTCGTTCACCCTCAACCTCGACCGCAGTCGTCCGGTGTTCTATGTCCTGCAAAACCCTTCGCTGACCGACCTCGCCGTGGTCGATACCGAATGCACAAAAGCCGGCCTGCCGCGCCCGGTGCTGCCGGTATCGGTGGGCAACCTGCTGGAGCCGGCAGCGTTCTTCTATCTCACCCCGGATCCGGACTGGCTCGGCCGCCAGGACAAGCGCGGTGCCCCGCCGACCTTGACCCGGCTGGTCAGCGCCCTGAGCCAGAACGCCACCGAAGATGCGCAGATCATTCCCGTCAGTGTGTTCTGGGGTCAGTCGCCGGATAGCGAATCGAGTCCGTGGAAATTGCTGTTCGCCGACAGCTGGGCGGTCACAGGGCGTCTGCGTCGCCTGCTGAGCATCATCGTGCTCGGTCGCAAGACCCGCGTGCAATTCTCCGCACCGATCCACCTGCGCGAGCTAGTCGCGCACAACAAGGGCCACGAGCGCACCGTGCGCATGGCCCAACGCATCCTGCGGGTACACTTTCGCAACCTGAAAGCCGCGGTGATCGGCCCGGACATTTCCCACCGTCGCAATCTGGTGAAAGGCTTGGTCAACCAGCCCTTGGTCAAGCAAGCGATTCTCGATGAAGCCGAGCGCGAAAACATTTCACCGGAGAAAGCCAAGGCCCAGGCCCTGCGCTACGGCAACGAGATCGCCTCGGACTACACCTACACCGCGATCCGTTTTCTGGAGGTGGTGCTGAGCTGGTTCTGGAACAAGATCTACGACGGCATCAAGCTCAACAACATCGAAGGTGTGCAGAAGGTCGCTCCGGGTCACGAAGTGATCTATGTGCCGTGCCACCGCAGCCACATCGATTACCTGCTGCTGTCCTATCTGCTGTTCCGCAACGGCCTGACCCCGCCGCACATTGCCGCCGGGATCAACCTCAACATGCCGGTGATTGGTGGCCTGCTGCGTCGAGGCGGTGCGTTCTTCATGCGCCGTACCTTCAAGGGCAACCCGCTGTACACCTCAGTATTCAACGAATACCTGCACACCCTGTTCACCAAAGGTTTCCCGGTGGAGTACTTCGTCGAGGGCGGCCGTTCGCGCACCGGGCGCATGCTGCAACCGAAAACCGGGATGCTGGCGATCACCCTGCGCAGCTTCCTGCGGTCTTCGCGGATGCCGATCGTGTTCGTGCCGGTGTACATCGGCTACGAGCGCGTGCTGGAAGGCCGCACTTATCTGGGCGAATTGCGCGGGGCGAGCAAGAAAAAAGAATCGATCTTCGATATTTTCAATGTCATTGGTGCACTCAAGCAGCGTTTTGGCCAGGTCGCGGTGAACTTTGGCGAGCCAATCAAACTGGCCGACTTCCTCGACAGCGAACAACCGGACTGGCGCAAACAGGAACTCGGCCCGCAATTCAGACCTGCCTGGCTCAACGAAACCACCAACCGCCTGGGCGAGAAAGTCGCGCAGCACCTGAACGAAGCGGCGGCGATCAACCCGGTCAACCTGGTGGCCCTGGCACTGCTGTCCACCAGCCGCCTGGCCCTGGACGACCGCGCCATGGCCCGGGTGCTCGACCTTTATCTGGCGTTGCTGCGCAAGGTTCCGTATTCGCCGCACACCACGCTGCCAGAGGGTGACGGCCGTGCCCTGATCGAGCATGTGAAGGACATGGACCTGCTGTCCGAGCAGAGTGACGCCCTGGGCAAGATTCTCTATCTGGACGAGCAGAACGCCGTCCTGATGACCTACTACCGCAACAACGTACTGCATATCTTCGCGCTACCGGCCTTGCTGGCGAGCTTCTTCCAGAGTGCCTCGCGCATGAGCCGCGAACAGATCCTGCGCTACACCCGCGCGCTGTACCCGTACCTGCAAGCGGAGCTATTCATTCGCTGGTCGCTGGACGAGTTGGATGCTGTGATCGATCAATGGCTGGAGGCGTTCGTCGAACAAGGCCTGCTGCGCTTCGAGAACGATGTCTACCTGCGCCCGGCGCCGAGCTCACGGCATTTCGTGCTGCTGACGCTGCTGTCGAAAAGCATCGCCCAGACCCTGCAGCGCTTCTACATGACCGTTTCCCTGCTGCTCAACAGCGGCCAGAACAGCATCAGCGCCGAAGAACTGGAAGACCTTTGCACGGTCATGGCCCAGCGCCTGTCGATCCTGCATGGCCTCAACGCACCGGAGTTCTTCGACAAGAGCCTGTTCCGCCACTTCATCCAGACGATGCTGGATCTCGAGGTGCTCAAGCGCGACGAGGCCGGCAAGCTGGGTTATCACGAACTGCTGGGCGAACTGGCCGAAGGCGCGGCCAAACGGGTGCTGCCGGCGGAGATTCGCTTGTCGATCCGGCAGGTGGCGTTGCATCGCAGCGAGGATGCGGCGGACCAACCTGTCATCCAATCCGAGACCTGATGTAAAACCTGTGGGAGCGAGCCTGCTCGCGAAAATGGTGTGTCAGACGACTAAAGTGTTGAATGTCGCACCCTTCGCGAGCAGGCTCGCTCCCACATGAGAAGGAAATCTGCCATGAAAAAGCTCTCTCTGTTAGCCATGACCGTACTGCTCACCGCCTGCCAACATCCAACGCCGGCGCCCAAGGCATCCCTCGACGGCGAAGTCTTCTACCTGCAACGCATCGCGCTGCCACAGAACGCGATCCTCAGCGTCAGCCTGCAAGACATCTCGCTGGCCGATGCGCCAGCCAAGGTCATCGACGAACAACGCGGCCCGGTTAAAGGCCAGGTGCCACTACCATTCCATCTGAGCTACAACCCTGAGAAGATCGAGCCCAATCACCGTTACTCGATCAATGCACGCATCGAAGTCGATGGCAAACTGCTGTTCATCACCACCGAGAACCACGCCGTGCGCCTGGACGGCACTGACCCGCAACCCGTGAAGGTCCGTGTTGACGCGGCCCGCTAGGGCTTATTGAAACAAGTGTCTTTTTGAAAAAGGAAGTTGCCATGCTCCGCCCTACCCTTCGCTTTGCCGGCCTGTGCGCAGGCTTGATGATCAGCGCCAGCGCCCTGGCGCTGTCCCTCAGCGACCTGTCGCAAAAAGACGCCACCGGCGGTCTCAAGGACGCCCTGACCCAAGGTGCGCAACTGGCCGTGAAACAACTCGGTACGCCGGGCGGCTTCAGCAACAACCCGGACGTAAAAATCGAACTGCCAGGCAAACTGGGCAAGGTCGCCAGCAAGATGAAGCAGTTCGGCATGAGTGATCAGGTCGACCAACTGGAAGCCAGCATGAACAAAGCCGCGGAAACCGCCGTGGTCCAGGCCCAGCCGATCCTCGTCGATGCGGTGAAGAAGATGACCGTCGATGACGCCAAGGGCATTCTCAGCGGCGGCAACGACTCGGCCACCCAGTACCTGAACAAAACCAGCCGCGAACAAATCCGCGCCAAGTTCCTGCCGATCGTCAAGCAAGCCACCGACCAGGTGGGCCTGGCCCAACAATACAACGCCTTCGCCGGCCAGGCCGCGACCATGGGCGTCATCGACGCCAAGAGCGCCAACGTCGAAAACTATGTCACCGAACAGGCACTGAACGGTTTGTTCGAGATGATCGGCAAGCAGGAAGAAGTGATTCGCAAGGATCCGGCGGCGGCTGCGACCAGCTTGGCGAAAAAGGTATTCGGCACGCTTTAACGGCTATCTGTAGGAGCTGGGGGGGGGGGGGGGGGGGGGGGGTTGGGTTTTCGCCTGAACTGGCCACCATCCTCAGAAGCGCCTACCGAAAGAGGGTTATCTACGTAGGGTTTGCGTGTGGGATGAACAT
>NZ_JBPKAM010000141.1:0-12387 GCF_051216495.1 Pseudomonas baetica
GGCTTCGAGGCTTCATCGAATTTTCAGGTGGACTTCAGCAGCCGAAACCAAGCCACCAATTACAAACCTTGCGTCGACTCTCGCCACTCCCCCCCTCCCCTCCCCCCCCCCCCACCCCCCCCCCCCCCCCCCCCCCCCCCCCCCCCCCCCACAGGGGATCTTCGTTGGGTCGAAGATCGCTTACAAAATACGCACGCGCAACGAACGGCCCTTGATCTTGCCGTCGTTCAGGCGCTGCAAGGCTTGCTTGGCAACGCCGCGCTCCACGGCCACGTAAGCCTGGAAGTCGAAGATCGCGATCTTGCCAACCTGGGCGCCCGGAATCCCGGCATCGCCGGTCAATGCGCCCAGGATGTCGCCCGGACGCACCTTGTCCTTGCGGCCGGCGGCGATGCACAGCGTGCTCATCTGCGGCAACAGCGGGCCACCGCCCTGGGACTTGAGGTTATCGACCTGATCCCAGGTCAACGGCGTTTTCTGCAATTCTTCGATGGCTTGCGCGCGCTGCGCTTCCGACGGTGCAACCAGGCTGATCGCCAGGCCTTTCTCGCCGGCGCGACCGGTACGGCCCACGCGGTGGATGTGGATTTCCGAATCACGGGCCAGTTCGACGTTGATCACCATGTCCAGGGAATCGATGTCCAGGCCACGGGCCGCGACGTCAGTGGCCACCAGTACCGAGGTACTGCGGTTGGCGAACATCGCCAGCACCTGGTCGCGATCACGCTGCTCCAGATCGCCGTGCAGACCGACGGCGGAAATGCCCTTGGCGGTCAGGTGATCGACGGTTTCCTGAACCTGCTGCTTGGTGAAGCAGAACGCCACGCAGGAGGCCGGACGGAAGTGGCCCAGTACCTTGGTGACCGCGCTCATGCGCTCTTCCGGGGAGATCTCGTAGAAGCGCTGCTCGATCTGCGAGTCGTCGTGGAACGCTTCGGCCTTGACCTGCTGTGGGTTACGCATGAACTTCGCGGCCAATTGCTTGATGCCCACCGGGTAGGTGGCGGAGAACAGCAGGGTCTGGCGACGCTCCGGGGCCTGCATGATGATTTCTTCGATGGAATCGTAGAAACCCATGTCGAGCATGCGGTCGGCTTCGTCGAGGATCAGGGTGTTGAGGCCGTGGAGCACCAGCGAGCCCTTGCGCAGGTGCTGCTGAATACGGCCCGGGGTGCCGACGATGATGTGTGCGCCGTGTTCCAGCGAAGCGATCTGCGGACCGAGGGACACGCCGCCGCACAGGGTCAGGACCTTGATGTTGTCCTCGGCACGGGCCAGACGGCGGATTTCCTTGGCCACCTGGTCGGCCAGCTCGCGGGTCGGGCACAGGATCAGCGCCTGGCAGCCGAAGTAGCGCGGATTGATCGGGTTCAACAGGCCGATGCCAAAGGCCGCGGTCTTGCCGCTACCGGTCTTGGCCTGGGCGATCAGGTCCATCCCCTTGAGGATCACCGGCAAGCTTTGCGCCTGGATCGGCGTCATCTGGGCATAACCGAGGGAGTCGAGGTTAGCCAGCATGGCGGCGGACAGCGGCAAAGTATTAAATTCGGTGGCGATGGTGGTCACGGGACTGGCCTGCAAAACAAAATGTCGCGCAGTGTACCAGTCCGATGGCCATTCGCCCGTAGTTTCCGGACGAGAAGTCGCCGAGCGATGGCCAGGCAAGGCGAAAACAGGCGAGAAAGCGGAGTTGGCTTTAGCCAATGAGCATTTCGAGTCTGTTTTCAACGCAGCATGGTCGAGCGTAGGCACTTCTCGTTCGGAAACTAAGGCTCTATGTGTTCTTCCGGACGTTCGACACGCCGTCCGTCATTCTTTGACAGCTGCGAAAAGATCGTTGCTGCCAGCATCGCCATGATGCCCACGGTCACGAACGTGAGTTGAAACGCACCCAATACGGTCTCGACGCCATCGTTCCCAAGCTCCGCCGTGAAGCCGCCGAGCAGTGCGCCGGCGCAAGCCACACCCAGGCTCAGCGACAATTGCGCCACCACCGACAGCAAACTGTTGCCGCTGCTGGCGCTGGCGTCGTCGAGATCGATCAGGGTCACGGTGTTCATCGCGGTGAACTGCAGGGAGTTGATCGCCCCGAGGACCGCCAGCAGGCACAACAATAGCCAGTACGGCGTCTGCTCGCTGACCAGGCCCATGGTCGCCAGCATGATCCCCAGGGCCAGGGTGTTGCCGGTCAAAACGATGCGATAACCCAGCCGCTCGATCAGCGGCCGCGCCACCCACTTGGCGATCATCGCCGCGGCGGCCAGCGGCAGCATGCTCATCCCGGCTTGCGACGGCGAATAGCCCAGCGCCACTTGCAGCAGCAACGGCACGAGGAACGGCAGGGCGCCGCTGCCGAGTCGGGCGAACAGGTTGCCGAGGATGCCGACGGCAAAGGTCCGGGTCTTGAACAGTGACGGTGCGAACAAGGGGTTATCGATATGGCCCGCACGCAACCAGTACGCCGCCAGGCAGGCCATGCCGCCGAACAACAGCAACATCACCCGCAGGTGCGGCAGGTGTAGTTCCCCCAGGCCCTCCATGGCGATGGTGATCAGAATCATCGCCGCGCCGAACAGCACAAAGCCGAGGCTATCGAATTTCGTGCGTTCCGCACCGCGCAGGTCGGGAATGAATTTCCACACGGCGTAGCAACCGACAACGCCCACCGGCAGGTTGATCAGGAAGATCCAGTGCCAGGTCAGGTATTGCACCATCCAGCCGCCCATGGTTGGACCGATCAGCGGGCCAAGCAGGCCGGGAATGGTGATGAAGCCCATGATGCGCACCAGCTCCGAGCGCGGATAGGCGCGCAGCACCACCAATCGCCCGACCGGCAGCATCAAAGCTCCGCCCAGGCCCTGAATGATTCGAGCGCCAATCAGTTGGGTCAGGCTGCCCGACATTGCGCAGAGCAATGAGCCAATGCTGAACAGCAGGATGGCGCTGAAGAAGATTTTTTTGGTGCCGAAACGGTCGGCGATCCAGCCCGAGGCCGGGATCAGCAACGCGACGGTCAGCATGTAGGCGATGATCACACCCTGCATGCGCAGCGGGTCTTCCGCCAGGTCCGCGGCCATGGCCGGCAGGGCGGTATTGAGGATGGTCCCGTCGAGGGACTGCATGAAGAACGCGATGGCGACGACCCACGGTACCCAGCGGGCGGTGACAGCGTCGAGAGGCGGGCGGTTGGGCATGGGACCTCTTGTCTGTGTGGGAGTCCGTGGTGACTTCTTCGCGAGCAGGCTCGCTCCCACAGGATATTCACTGTCCATGTGGGAGCGAGCCTGCTCGCGAAGCTTTTAAAGGGTCAAGGTCAACCGGCTGACCAGCGCCCCCGGCAATAACGCCGAAGCGGTCGCCCGTTGGCTGTAGGTACTGGCCGACAGCAACATCTCCCGCTCCTGCGTTAACGCCTCGAGCTGCGAACCGAGCAAACCGAAGGCGCTGTCATCGAAACGCATGGTGCTGACCGGTGCCTGGATCTCGCCGTTCTCGACCCAGAAAGTCGCAAACCGGGTCATGCCGGTCAGGCGCGCCGCCGGTTGATCGGAGAAATTCAGGTACCACAGGTTGCTGATGTACAAACCGGTGCCCAGTTGCTTGAGGATCTCCGCTTCCGGCAGTGCACCAGCCTGCATGTTCAAGGCGCTTGGAGATTCCCCGCCGCTGGCGCCGTTGGCGGTCAAACCATACTCGGCAGCGCTGCGTGAACCAACCAGTTGTGCACCGGCCTTGCCCTCGACAATCAGCTTGAGGTCGCTGCGCGGATAGCCCTCGTCGGAGAACGCCGGGCTCAGCGACCCGGTGACCTGTTCATCCAGCGAGACCTGCGGGCTGAAGCACTGATCGCCACCATAGAGCTTTTGCAGCGGGCTGCTTTTGCTGGCAATCGACTGCGCCGAAAAACCGCCCCAGCACAGCATGCTCATGATCTCTTCCATTGCCGCCGGGGCAAGGTAGGCGCGGTACTGACCCGGTGCCAAGGTGCGCAGTGGTCGCCCCAGAAATTCAAGTTGCTCGCGGGCCTGCTGGAAGCGTTTGGCAAAGCCTTCGCTGCTCCAGTCGTGCCCGGCATAGCTGGCCTTCACGGCCTGGCCGTTTTCATGGAACAGGCTGAAATCGAAGTTGAAGCTGTTGGCCTGATGCCAGCCGAATGCTCCGGCGGAACTGGCAAAACCACGGCTAATGGGACCGGCTGCATAGAAACCGACCAGATCCAGGCCTTCGGCGGCGCGGGTGATTTCGGCGACCACTTGCTCGGTGTCCGGCAGTGGATGTGCCTGCACATTATTGCTCTGCCAACCGTTGTAGTTGAGCAACAGGTACGGATCCTGCGGCAGCAGCGGCAGGGTCTCGCGCAGTTGTTGCAGGCCGTCAGCCAGGCGCTGTCGATCCACCTGCGGGTCGCCGGACAGGGTGATGTCGAGGTCGGCGTGACGGCCATCGTTGATCAGTTTCAGGCCGATGCTCGCTTGCTGCACCTGCCCGGCCTGTCGCACCTTGGCGTGGTTGAAACGCACAAACGCCGAGGACTCGGCAGCGTAGCTGAGGGTGAATTGTTCCGGTTCGCGCAGGGACTCGCGCAAGCCATCAACCAGGGCCTTGAACGACTCGGCCTGAGTTTTCGCGGTGCTCATCAGGCGTCTCCCCCAAATACATCAACGTTGCTGAACACGCAGGCCGGCGATGCATGGCCGACGCGGATCACCTGGTTCGGTTCGCCCTTGCCGCAGTTCGGTGTGCCCAGGACCTTGAAGGTGTTGGCATCGCCGACCGCGCTGAGGCTCTTCCAGAACTGCGCGGAAACCCCTCGATAGTTCGGGTTTTTCACCACGCCTTTGAGTTCACCGTTTTCGATCAACTGGCCCCATTCGCAACCGAACTGGAACTTGTTGCGCGCATCGTCGATGGACCAAGAGCGGTTGGTGCTCATCAAAATACCGTGCTCGATGTTGCCGATCAGGTGTTCCAGTGGCTGATCGCCCGGCTCGATATTCAGGTTAGCCATACGATCGATCGGTGGACGGTTCCAGCCACAGGCGCGGCTGTTGGCGACGCCATCGAGGCCGGCGCGGAATTGTGACAGGGCGCCACCCAATGGCCGCAGCAACAGGCCTTCGCGGATCAGGAACTGTTTGCTGGTTTTGGAGCCGTCATCGTCATGGCCGTAGCTGGCGAGCTGCTCGGGAATGTCCGGATCGAAGGTGACGTTGAGCAGTGTCGAGCCGTATTGCAGGTGACCGAAGTCTTCAGCTTTGACGAAGCTGGTACCGGCGTAATTGCGCTCATCGCCCAGGATACGGTCCAGTTCCAGCGGGTGGCCGATGGATTCGTGGATCTGCAGCATCATCTGGTCGGGCATCAGCAGCAGGTCGCGCGGACCTTGCGGCGTGTTTGGCGCGAGGAGCAATTGCAGGGCCTGATCGGCGACTGTCGGACCGGCACCGACCAGTCCACAGCGGCTGATGACATCGGCGCCACCCTGCTGACCGAAGTTCTCGCGCCCGAGACTGCGGGTCTGGCTGTCGTTACCGTCGTAGGCGGTGACGTCCAGGCCTGGATAGACGAAGCGCTGGGCCTGACGCAGTTCGGCGCCCGCGTTGTTGAGGTAGATCTGCTCGACATTCGTGATGCCGATGCTCACCTGCCAGTTCACCAGGCGTTCGTCCTTGGGCACGGCGGCGGACTCGGCGCCGAGCAACTGGTAGCAATCGCTCAGGGACGGGAACGGTTGGTCGAGGTTCGGCGAAAAGTAATCGGCGCGGTCGCTGGAAACGGGCTGGTCGCGTAGGTCGAGCAAGGCGTGGGGCTTGAGTCGGCGTGCCTGCTGTTCGGCGCGTTCGAGGGCGGCTTGCAGGCCTTGCTGCGACAGGTCATTGGTGGCGGCATAGGCTTCGACGCCGTTGACTCGCACGGTCAGCATCGCGCCTTCGTCACGCCTCAGGCTCGGTGGTTCGGCGACGTTCTTGCGCACCGACAGGTACTGGCCGGACTCGCGGACATAACGCAGGGAAAAAAATTCAGCGCCCGTGCGCAAGGCAGCGAAGCGCTGCTTGAGCTGGGGGTGGAAATCGAACATTCGGGGGACCTCCTTGGTGTGGAGCATCGAGGCTGCGGGGGAGGGGTGAAACGATTGCGTGGCGCTAGAGTAGGCCTGCGTGGGAGGAGGATCAAGTTTGAGGCAGTAGAGGTGTGTGGTTTGTGAGGTCCCCATCGCCAGCAGGCTGGCTCCCACAGTGGATTTGTGTGCGACACAGATCAAAATGTGGGAGCCAGCCTGCTGGCGATGGGGGGGCGACGGGGTTTTAAGCCGGCTGGGTCACTTCCCGCATGGCCTTGCCCTTCACCGGCGCTTCACCGGCCACATAGTAGGCGGCCTTGCTGCGCGGCAGTGGCTGGCGGCCACGGATCTTGTCGGCGATTTTCTCGGCCATCATGATCGTTGGCGCGTTCAGGTTGCCGGTGGTGATGATCGGCATGATCGAAGCATCGACCACGCGCAGGCCTTGCATGCCATGCACGCGACCCTGGCCATCGACCACGGCCATCTCGTCGGTACCCATCTTGCACGAGCAGGACGGGTGGAACGCGGTTTCGGCGTGCTCGCGGATGAACTTGTCCAGCTCTTCGTCGGTTTGCACTTCGATGCCCGGGCTGATTTCGCGGCCACGGAAGGCGTCCAGCGCCGGCTGCTGCATGATTTCCCGGGTCAGGCGGATGCCGTCGCGGAACTCCTGCCAGTCCTGCTCGGTGGCCATGTAGTTGAACAGAATGCTCGGGTGCTGGCGTGGGTCCTTGGACTTCACCTGGATACGACCGCGACTCGGCGAACGCATGGAACCCATGTGCGCCTGGAAGCCGTGCTCTTTCACACCGTTGCTGCCGTTGTAGTTAATCGCCACCGGCAGGAAGTGATACTGGATGTTCGGCCATTCGAATTCCGGACGGGTGCGGATGAAACCGCCGGCCTCGAACTGGTTGCTGGCGCCGATGCCGGTGCCGTTGAACAGCCATTCGGCACCGATGGCCGGTTGGTTGTGCAGCAGCAGGGACGGGTACAGCGAGACCGGTTGGGTGCAAGCGTATTGCAGGTACAGCTCCAGGTGGTCCTGCAGGTTTTCACCGACGCCCGGCAGGTCGTGGACTACTGGAATGTCGAGGCTTTCCAGCAGTTTTTTCGGGCCGACACCGGAGCGTTGCAGAATTTGCGGCGAAGCGATGGCGCCGGAGCAGACCAGCACTTCCTTGCGCGCTTTGACTTCAACGCGTTCTTCGGCGGCGCCGACCAGGTAACGCACGCCGACCGCACGCTTGCCTTCGAACAGGATCTTGTCGGTCAGGGCGTGGGTGACGATGGTCAGGGTCGAGCGCTTCTTGGCCACGTCCAGGTAACCGCGGGCGGTGGAGGCGCGACGGCCTTTCGGCGTGACGGTGCGGTCCATCGGGCCGAAGCCTTCCTGCTGGTAACCGTTGAGGTCTTCGGTGCGCGGGTAGCCAGCCTGTACGCCGGCGTCGACCATGGCCTTGAACAGCGGGTTGTTGCCGGCTTTCGGCGTGGTCACGCTCACCGGGCCTTCGCCGCCGTGGTAGTCGTTCGGGCCGATGTCACGGGTTTCCGCTTTGCGGAAATACGGCAGGCAATCGAGGTAGGTCCAGTCTTCCAGGCCCGGTAGTTTTGCCCAGCCATCGTAGTCCATGGCGTTACCGCGGATGTAGCACATGCCGTTGATCAGCGAGGAACCGCCCAGGCCCTTGCCGCGACCGCACTCCATGCGACGACCGTCCATGTGCGGCTCCGGGTCGGTTTCGTAGGCCCAGTTGTAGCGACGGCCCTGCAGCGGGAACGCCAAAGCGGCCGGCATCTGCGTGCGGAAGTCCATGCGGTAGTCCGGGCCACCGGCTTCGAGCAGCAGGACGGTGACGCCGGCGTCTTCAGTCAGACGGGTCGCCAGGGTGTTACCGGCCGAGCCGGCACCGATGATGATGTAGTCATATTCTGCGGTCATGAGATCTCCGGGAGCTGCAAGCTCCAAGCTTCAAGCTGCAAGTAAAAGCAGCGAGCTGTGTCTTCTGAAGTCGGTGTGAGCGGCAAACCAAACTGCTTTTACTTGCAGCTTGAAGCTTGCCGCTTGTAGCTGGATCAGCTAATCAAAACACCGAGACGTAATCGCCCAGCTCGACCTGTACCGATTTGATGCGGGTGAAGTTGTTCAGCGAGCTGATGCCGTTCTCACGACCAACACCGGACTGCTTGTAGCCACCGACCGGCATCTTGGCGTCGGATTCGCCCCAGGCGTTGATCCAGCAGATACCGGCTTCGAGCTGATGAATCACGCGGTGGGCGCGGTTCAGGTCGCGGGTGACGATACCGGCGGCCAGGCCGAAGTCGGTGTCGTTGGCGCGGCGGATCACTTCTTCCTCGGTTTCGTAGCTCAGGATCGCCATCACCGGGCCAAAGATTTCTTCGCGAACGATGGTCATGTCGTCGGTGCAGTCGGTGAACACGGTCGGCGCAACGAATGCACCTTTGGCGAATTCGCCGTCGGTCAGGCGCTCGCCGCCGCACAGGACGCGGGCACCTTCTTCCTTGCCCTTGGCGATGTAGCCCAGCACGCTTTCCATGTGCGCGAAGCTGACCAGCGGGCCGAAGTTGGTGTTTTCGTCTTCCGGGTTGCCGATGCGGATGCGCGCGACGCGCTCGACGATCTTGGCTTCGAACGCAGCTTTCATGTGAGCCGGTACGAACACGCGAGTGCCGTTGGTGCAGACCTGACCGGAGCTGTAGAAGTTGGCCATCATCGCGGTGTCGGCGGCGCGATCGAGGTCGGCGTCGTCGCAGATGATCAGCGGGGACTTGCCGCCCAGTTCCATGGTCACGTCTTTGAGCGAGGAGCTCGAAGCGCTGGCCATGACTTTCTTGCCGGTGTCGGTGCCGCCGGTGAACGAGACTTTCTCGATGCGCGGGTGCTCGGTCAGCCAGGTGCCGACTTCGCGGCCGCTACCGGTCAGGACGTTGAACACGCCCGCCGGTACGCCGGCTTCGGTGTAGATTTCGGCCAGTTTCAGGGTGGTCAGCGAGGTGACTTCGCTTGGCTTGAAGATCATCGCGTTACCGGCCGCCAGGGCCGGTGCGGATTTCCACAGGGCGATCTGGATCGGGTAGTTCCACGCGCCGATACCGGCCACGACGCCCAGTGGCTCGCGACGGGTGTAGACGAACGAAGTGGTGCGCAGCGGAATCTGCTCACCTTCGATGGCCGGCACCAGGCCTGCGTAGTACTCCAGCACGTCGGCGCCGGTGACGATGTCGACGTAGCGGGTTTCGGAGTAGGCCTTGCCGGTGTCCAGGGTTTCCAGGGCGGCCAGTTCGTCGTTGCGCTCACGCAGGATTTCCACGGCGCGACGCAGGATGCGCGAACGCTCCATGGCGGTCATGGCGGCCCAGATTTTCTGGCCCTTTTCGGCGCTGGCGACGGCGCGCTCGACGTCTTCTTTGGTCGCGCGTTGTACTTTTGCGAGGACTTCGCCGTTAGCCGGGTTGATGGCTTCGAACGTGGCGTCGCTGCCAGCGTCGGTGTATGCGCCATCGATGTAGAGTTTTTGCAGTTCGAAACGGGCCATAAAGTCCTCGCAAGTGCATAAGTGGCTGGCTCGGTCCGGGGGTTGAGCGCTTCTGTGTGCTCTAACTCACCCGCTTGGCCAATTGGAAATCCATGTATTCGTAAGCGATCTGTTGCGCCTGCTCGGTGTCGAAAGCGTCTCCCGACAGCGCGCCGCGCAACCACAAACCGTCAATCAACGCTGCCAGGCCACGGGCTGCACTGCGCGCATCTTCGAGCGGCAGTACGCGGCGGAACTGGCAGCACAGGTTGGAATACAGGCGGTGATCGTTGATCCGCTGCAACCTGTGCAAAGACGTCTGGTGCATGCTGGTGGCCCAGAAGGCCAGCCAGGTTTTCATTGCCGGGCCATTGACCTGGCTGGCGTCGAAGTTGCCTTCGATGATCACCTGCAGATGCGCCCGGGGGCTGTCATCTTTCAGCGCCTGACGGCGTGCGGTGACGTTCTCGCTCAGGACGCTCATCAGGTACCCCATGGTGGCGGCGATCAGGCCATTCTTGTCCTGAAAGTAGTGACTGATGATGCCGTTCGAGACACCGGCCAAACGGGCGATCAGCGCAATGCTGGCGTCCCCCATTCCGACCTGATCGACGGCCTGCAAAGTGGCTTCGATCAATTGCTGGCGGCGGATGGGTTGCATACCGACCTTGGGCATCTTGCACATCTCCTTGGGCCCTTGCGGCAGACGTCGAGCGGCTACCGGCTTGTGGGCCAGTCTATTTTGTTTTGATTGAACGTTCAATCAACAAAGAATAAGATCTGCGACAAATCGTCGCTGCTTACCGAATTTTCCTACGTGTAAATGGCGGCAAACCGACATCCGAAACGGCTCGAAACCTGCACGCCACGGCGTCACAAAGGTTTCGAGCTTTTTTCGGGCTGTCTTTATATCACCCACTGGTCGGCTGCCCCACTAACCGATTGGTCGGGTACCCATTGCCTTGCGTTCTTCTCTCGCACTGCCCGGAGCATCTGTGCCATGAGTTCTGCCTCGCTAATAAAGACCCCACCCGAGAAGGTGACGGTCAACGGTTGGGTGTTCTACACCTCGACCGCGTTGATTCTGTTGTTGACCGCCATTCTGATCATCGCCCCGCAAGAGGCCGGCAGAATGCTGGGTACGGCGCAAGCCTGGTTGTCCCGCAGCTTCGGCTGGTACTACATGGTGGTGATCGCCGCCTATTTGATCTTCGTCGTCGGCCTGGCGTTTTCGTCCTACGGCAAACTGAAACTGGGCAGCAAGGACGATACCCCGGACTTCAGCTACGGCGCCTGGGCGGGGATGCTGTTCTCCTCGGGTATCGGCATTTCGCTGCTGTACTTTGGCGCTTCCGAGCCGCTGGACCATTACTTCAACCCGCCGGAAGGCGTGGCTGGCAGCAACCTGGCGGCGCGTCAGGCGGTTCAGCTGACGTTCCTGCACTGGGGCCTGCATGGTTGGGCGATCTACGCACTGGTTGGCCTGGCTGTTGCCTACTTTGCTTACCGCCACAACCAGCCGCTGGCGTTGCGTTCGGCGTTGTACCCGCTGGCGGGCGAGCGTTGGGTCAAGGGCGCAGCCGGCCACGCGGTGGACGGTTTCGGTATGTTCGTGACCCTGCTGGGTCTGGTGACCAACCTGGGGATTGGTTCGCTGCAAGTGTCGTCGGGTTTGGAAAACCTGTTCGGCATGGAACACAGCAACACCAACCTGCTGATCGTGATCATCGTGATGAGCACCGTAGCGACCATCGCTGCCGTGTCGGGTGTGGAAAACGGTATTCGCCGTCTGTCCAACCTCAACATCGTGTTGTTCAGCGGCCTGCTGATTTTCGTGCTGTTGTTTGGTCCAACCCTGCACCTGCTCAACGGCTTCGTGCAGAACATTGGTGACTACCTCAACGGTGTGGTGCTGAAGACCTTCGACCTCTATGTGTACGAAGGCGACAGTGAGAAGTCCGACCGCTGGTTGGGCCTGTGGACTCTGTTCTACTGGGCCTGGTGGATTTCCTGGGCGCCATTCGTGGGTATGTTCGTCGCGCGTATTTCCCGTGGTCGCACGGTGCGTGAATTGGTGGCTGGCGTACTGCTGATTCCGCTGGGTTTCACTTTGGCGTGGTTGTCGATCTTCGGTAACTCGGCCCTGGACCTGGTGATGAACCACGGTGCGGTGGAACTCGGCAAAACGGCGCTGGAACAGCCGTCCATGGCGATCTACCAGTTGCTTGAGCACTACCCGGCGTCGAAAGTGGTGATCGGCGTGTCGATTTTCGTCGGCTTCGTGCTGTTCCTGACCCCGGCGGACTCCGGCGCGGTGATGATGGCTAACCTGTCGTGCAAGGGCGGCAACGTCGACGAAGACGCCCCGCACTGGCTGCGGATCTTCTGGTCGGTGGTAATCACCCTGGTGACCATCGGTCTGCTGTTCGCCGGTAACTTCGAAGCCATGCAAACCATGGTGGTGCTGGCCGGCCTGCCGTTCTCGGTGGTGCTGGTGTTCTTCATGTTCGGCCTGCACAAGGCCATGCGCCAGGACGTGCAGATCGAGCAGGAACAGGCGGAACTGGCAGCGCGCAGTCGTCGTGGTTTCAATGAGCTGCTGACCGAGCTGGATCTGCAATCGGACCAGCCGCCAGTGCGTAAGGGCACAGCGGCGGCCAGCATTACGAATTGATGGGTGAGTGGTGCGGTGTTTCAGTCTGAAACACCGCGTCAGCTTCATCGCCACCAAACCCGCTCCCCCCACTAAAAGCGCCACCCTCTCGGAGACACCCCGCCGGCGAAGCG
>NZ_JBPKAM010000142.1:0-12315 GCF_051216495.1 Pseudomonas baetica
GTGGGCAAAAAGCGCATAAGGAGGCAAAAAAGACAATGGGACCCCCCCCCCCCCCCCCCCACACCCCTCCCCCCCCCCCCCCCCCCCCCCCCCCCCCCCCCCCCCCCCCCCCCCCCCCCCCCCCCCCCACAGGGGAGTTGAGGCTCGTGCTCAGAGGGTCGAACGCAGGCGCCACAGTTCGGGGAACAGCACGGTATCGAGCATCTTGCGCAGGTAGCCGACGCCCTCCGTGCCACCGGTGCCCGGCTGAAAACCGATGATCCGCTCCACCGTGGTGACATGCCGGAAGCGCCATTGACGGAACGAGTCTTCCAGGTCGATGAACTTTTCCGCTAGCTGATACAGATCCCAGTAACGCGACGGGTCGGTGTAGACCTCGCGCCAAGCCGCCTCGACCGAGCTGTCATGTTCGGTCGGTCGCGCCGGGTCGCGCTCGAAACGTTGCGGATCGATCGTCAGGCCGGCATTGGCCAGCAGTCGAATCGCTTCGTCATAGAGCGAAGGCGTGGCAATCGCTTTTTCAAGCTCCGCCAGCAACTCCGGACGATGGGCATGGGGTCGTAGCAGGGTTGCGCTTTTATTGCCCAGAATGAACTCGATCTCCCGGTACTGGTACGACTGAAAGCCCGACGACTGCCCCAAAAATGGCCGGATCGCGTGGTACTCGGTGGGCGTCATGGTCGCCAGCACCGTCCAGGCATGCACCAGCTGATCAAAGATGCGCGAGACCCGCGCCAGCATCTTGAAGGCCGGCGGCAACTCACCCAGGCGCACGTGTTCGCGGGCGGCCTTGAGCTCATGCAGCATCAGCTTCATCCACAACTCGGACGTCTGGTGCTGGATGATGAACAGCATCTCGTTGTGGTCCGGGGACAAGGGGTGCTGGGCACTGAGAATGCGCCCCAGGTCCAGGTAGTCGCCGTAGCTCATCGAATCGGAAAAATTCAGCTCGGCGTTATGCCATTCCTCTGGAGGATTGGCCGATGAATAAGGGCATTGGCTCATTGGACAGCTTCCTCGCGTGGCGATGAATTGAGTGGACGCAAAATGGCCCTCACCGGGCTGGCGTCGAGATGGGCAAAACGCAACGGCAGCGCGATCAACTCATAATCGCCCTCCGGAACCTCATCCAGCACGATGCCCTCAAGGATCGCCATGCCATGACGCGCCACGGCATTGTGCGAATCCATGGACTTGGATTGCTGCGGGTCCAGCGACGGCGTATCGATGCCGATCAGGCGTACACCCAGGCTGGCCAGCAGCTCGACCGTGTCCTTGGCGACCGCTGTGAAGTCAGGGTCCCAAGTGCTCAGGGGCGCTTGCCGGTAAGTGCGCAGCAGGACGCGTTCGGGCAGGTTGGCCAATCGGCCTTGCAGTTGTGCAGGTTTCACCAGCGCGCCGCTGTCCAGGCAATGCAGGACTCGACAAGGCCCAATGTAGACATCCAGCGATACCTCGCCAATCGGCGCGCCTTCGGGGCTGTAGTGCAACGGGGCATCGACGTGGGCGCCGGTGTGTGGCGACAAGGTAATGCGCCCGACATTCACCGGGCATTCGGGCCCGTAGGTCCACACGCGCTCTTCCTGAAACGGTGTATCTCCCGGCCAGGTGGGGGTGGCGGCACTCAAGGGCGGGCTGATGTCCCACCACGACTTTGTATTGTTCATTGCAACGCTTCCGGACTTTTCCGGGATGAATGATACGAGTGATGCCTGTGAATAATCTTGCGAAAACCTCCGGCAACGGCCGGCTCTTTCGCAAAATCCATCACGAAAACGGCGTTTGCGCGCAGGAAGTTTCAACGCCGATGACAACCACCGGGCCAGGTACAGCCACTGCGTTTCTGGATAGCTGAGTGTCGAGCACAGACAACTGATGGCCGGCCAGGCCCGATAGGGTGCGTCTTCAGCTCTCCACCAACGCCCGGAGTCATCATGACCGCCAACGCACCGATTACCGTTCTTCGCGACACCCACCCGCTGCCTGTACTCGACGCCTGCAAATGGGAAAAACTCGAAGGCGACCCGCACACCGTCAACCTCAACGCCTACACCAGCGAAGACGGCAACAAGATCATGGGCACCTGGATCTGCACGCCGGGCAAGTGGTACGTGGAATACGTGAAGTGGGAATACTGCGACTTCCGCGAGGGCTACTGCATCATCACCCCTGAAGGCAAAGAGCCGATTCACCTGCGGGCCGGCGACATTTTCGTCATCGAACCGGGGATGAAAGGCACCTGGGAAGTGGTCGAGACCGTGCGCAAGTATTTCGTCTTCGCCTGATCCCTGCGCAAAACGACACCCGATTACAAAAGCGACACCTGCAACGAGTAGTTTTCCAAGTCGCTACTCGTTGCGTACCAAGCCCTCCATGGACGCACTCACCTCCCCTCCCGACCATTCCCTTCACGCTCCAGACACCCGCGCTAAACACCTCGCCGCTCCATCGGCAGAACGCTCGAAAAACACGGTGATTGCTTTTTGCCACTCGGTGACCGACTGGTTCTCATAACGAACACAAAGTTTTCCCGTGTCGATTTCAGACACCGACGTGGCGCAATCAGGACACTGGATTGTCAGACAAGCCGGGTAAGGTGGCGCACGCTCAAATGTCGCCACCAGAGAAAAAAAATAATGATCAGCCCGAGCTCAAAGGATTCCAGTGGCCAATTGGCGCAGGGCTTCAAGCCTCGTCACGTCACCATGTTGTCGATCGCCGGGATTATCGGCGCCGGTTTGTTCGTAGGTTCGGGGCATGCCATCGCGGCCGCTGGACCAGCTGTATTGCTGGCCTATCTGTTCTCGGGCCTGCTGGTCGTTCTGGTCATGCGCATGCTCGGTGAAATGGCAGTGGCCAATCCTGACACCGGTTCGTTCTCTACCTATGCCGACCAGGCCATCGGCCGTTGGGCAGGTTTCACGATCGGTTGGCTCTATTGGTGGTTCTGGGTGCTGGTGATCCCTATCGAAGCGCTGGCCGCCGGCCATGTACTGAACCAGTGGTTTCCCCAGATCGATGCCTGGCTGTTCGCCCTGCTGTCGATCATTGCGTTGGTGATCACCAACCTGTTCAGCGTCTCCAAGTACGGCGAATTCGAATTCTGGTTCGCCATGGCCAAGGTCGTGGCAATCATTGGTTTCATCGGTGTGGGTTTCGCGGTGTTGATGGGCTGGATTCCCGATCGGGAAGTCAGCGGCTTGAGCGGCCTGATGGCCGAGCACGGCGGATTCGCGCCCAATGGCCTGTCGGCGGTGGTGGGCGCCTTCATCACCATCATGTTCAGCTTCATCGGTACTGAGGCGGTGACCATCGCCGCCGCCGAATCCGACAACCCGTCGCAGAACATTGCCAAGGCCACGCGGTCCGTGATCTGGCGCATCGGCGTGTTCTATCTGTTGTCGATTTTCGTGGTCATCTCCGTGGTGCCCTGGAACGATCCGCTGCTGGCCGAGGTAGGTTCCTACCAGCGAGCACTGGAAATCATGAACATCCCCCACGCCAAATTCATGGTGGACGTGGTGGTGCTGATCGCCGTGGCCAGTTGCATGAACTCTTCGATCTACATTGCCTCGCGCATGCTGTACTCGCTGGGGCGGCGCGGCGATGCGCCGAAAGCGCTGAAGGCGACCTCCAGCGAAGGCGTACCGAGGGCGGCGGTTATCGCCAGTACCGTGTTGGGGGCGGCGATTACCGTGTGGAGCTACTTCATGCCCGCCGGGTTGTTTGAGTTCCTGCTGGCCAGCTCCGGCGCGATTGCCTTGCTGGTGTACCTGGCCATTGCGGTATCGCAGTTGCGCATGCGCCGGATGCTGCGTCGGCAGAACGTCCAGCTGGTCTTTCGCATGTGGCTGTTTCCATGGCTGACCTGGTTGGTGATCGCGTTCATTTGCGCTGCGCTGGCAGTGATGATGATCTCCCCGCAACACCGTACCGAAGTGACCACGACCATTGGCCTGGCCCTGGCGATTTCCTTTATCGGCCTGGTCACCGCGCGTCACCCTGCGCAGTCTGTAAGGGCGACGTCCGTGGGATAACCGGGGGAGAGACCGGTTGCGCACACCCGTGGCACGGCGTTAAACGCTGCCGTGCCACTGGGCCATCACCGCTTTTCGTGTGGACATGAGCACGATGTCATCAAGGCCTACCCTGCTGGACGGCAAACAGACCCAATGCATCGGTTTTCTGCTGCTGGATCAATTCACCCTGATTTCCCTGTCCTGCGCCGTGGAACCATTACGCATGGCCAATCAGTTGTCGGGGCAGGAGCTCTATCGCTGGCATACGTTCAGCCCTGGTGGCCAGCCAGTCTGGGCGAGCGATGGCGTGCCGATCACCCCGGATGCTTCCTGGGACGAGCCCTGGGTGGCAGACACTGTGATTGTCTGCGGTGGGGTAGGCATCCAGAGCGTGGTCACCCGCGAGCACATCACCTGGCTCAAAGCCCTCGCGCGCCAATCCAGACGCCTGGGGGGTATCTGCACCGGGAGCTGGGCACTGGCCAAAGCCGGCCTGCTCGACGGATACGAATGCAGTGTGCATTGGGAGTGTCTGGCAGCCATGCAGGAAGCGTTTCCGCGGGTCAGCATGAGCGCGAGTCTGTTCAGTCTGGACCGCAACCGGTTCACAAGCTCCGGAGGGACCGCGCCCATGGACATGATGCTGCACCTGATCGGTCGCGATCATGGTCGTGAGTTGTCGGCGGCCATTTCGGAGATGTTTGTCTACGAGCGCATACGCAACGAGCAGGACCATCAGCGCGTACCGCTCAAGCATGTGCTGGGCACTCATCAGCCCAAGCTGCAAGAGATCGTCGCGTTAATGGAGGCCAACCTCGAGGAGCCGATCGATCTGGATAATCTGGCTGATTATGTGGATCTGTCACGTCGACAGTTGGAGCGGCTGTTCCAGAAATACCTGAACTGCACACCCTCGCGTTACTACCTCAGACTGCGACTGATCCGGGCGCGACAATTACTCAAGCAAACGTCGATGTCGCTCATTGAACTGGCGACGGTCTGCGGCTTCGTGTCCACGCCGCACTTCTCCAAATGCTATCGCGAGCACTTCGGCGTTCCGCCAAGCGATGAGCGTGCCGGCGCTGAAATGAGCCGCAGGCCAGTGGTGCTTGCCATGGCTCAGCCAACATCGACTCGGCCGCTGTCGGCCCTGGAGCAAGCGAGAAACGAGTCGACGTTTGCCAGCGTGCGGATGCCTGATCGAACCGGGTCATGATCTTTCAGGCATAAAAAAGCCGGGAGATCACCCGACGTGATGTCCCGGCAAATGTCGATGCGCAGGTGCAACACTCTGTGGGAGCGAGCCTGCTCGCGAATGCGTTGGCACATCCAACATCGATGTGACTGACAGACCGCTTTCGCGAGCAGGCTCGCTCCCACAGATTTCCCCCACAGGTATTCAGCTGTTACTGCGGCTTGCGATAACTGTTGATAATCGCCGAGAAGTCGCTGCCCCCTTCCCCGCGCAGGCTCATCGCCTGATACAACTGCTGCGCCACCGCACCAAGCACCACCGGTTGGTGCGCCTGACGTGCCGCTTCCGTGGCCAACCCCAGATCCTTGAGCATCAGCTCGGCACCGAAACCACCGGTGTAGCCGCGAGAGGCCGGCGCCGTTTCGACGATGCCGGGCCACGGGTTGTACATCTCCGAACTCCAGCAACGCCCGGTGGAGCTGTTGATAATGCCCGCCAGCACCTTGGTGTCGATGCCCAGGGCATCGCCCAGCGCCATGGCTTCGCTGACGCCGACCATGGAAATGCCTAGCAGCAGGTTGTTGCAGATCTTGGCGATTTGCCCGGTGCCGACCTCACCGCAATGGACGATGTTGCGGCCCATCTGCGCCAGCACCGGTTGCAGGGTGGCGAACAGTTCTGCGGTGGCGCCGACCATGAAAGTCAGCGTTCCCGCCGCCGCACCGCCCGTACCGCCGGAAACCGGCGCATCGGCCATGGCCACGCCTTGTTTGGCCGCAGCGGCGGCCACATCGCGGGCAGTCTGTGGATCGATGGTGCTGCAATCCACCGCTGGCACACCTTTGCCGATGCCGGCGAGCACACCATCTTCACCCAGCCAGACGCTGCGCACATGTACGGCGGCCGGCAGCATGGTGATCACCAGCTCCGCGCCCTGTGCCGCTTCGCGGGCCGAAGGGCTGATGGTGCCGCCCAATTGCTCCAGCTCCGCCAGCACGGCTTTGTTCAGGTCGACCAGATTGAGCGAGTGACCGGCCTTGATCAGGTTGCGCGCCATCGGCGCCCCCATGTTGCCGAGACCGATAAAAGCAATTTTCATGTCTGGCTCCTTAACGCAAGTTAATGGTGGTGTTCACACCGTCGTTGACGCTGTCATCGTCAAACCAGCGGCTGGTGACAGTCTTGGTCTGAGTGTAGAACTGCACCACTTGCTTGCCATACGGGCCGAGGTCGCCGAGTTTGGAACCACGGGAACCGGTGAAACTGAAGAATGGGACCGGCACCGGAATCGGGATGTTGATACCGACCTGGCCGACGTCGATTTCGTTCTGGAATTTGCGCGCCGCCGCACCGCTCTGGGTGAACAGGCCCGTACCGTTGCCGAACGGGTTGGCGTTGACCAGGGCAATGGCCTCATCGAGGGTGGCAACTTCCAGCACCACCAGCACCGGGCCGAAGATTTCCTGGGTGTAGATCTGCATGTCGGTGGTCACGCCGGAGAACAGGGTCGGGCCGACGAAGTTGCCCTTCTCGTAACCGGGAACCGTGATCTCGCGACCGTCCAGTTCCAGCTTGGCGCCTTCCTTGATACCGCTTTCGATCAGGTCAAGAATCCGCGCCTTGGCCTTTTTCGAAATCACCGGGCCAACGTCGGTGCCCGGCTCGCTGCCCGCGTTCACTTTGAGTTTCTGCGCCAGCGCTTTCAGATCAGGCAGCCACTGCTTGGCCGCGCCCACCAACACCACCACAGAGGTGGCCATGCAGCGTTGACCGGCGGCGCCGAAACCAGCGCCCACCAAGGCATTGAGCGCTTGTTCGCGATTGGCATCCGGCAGCACCACGGCATGGTTCTTGGCGCCCATCATCGATTGCACGCGCTTGCCGTGCTTGCCGGCCAGGTCGTAGACGTGAGTGCCGACCGCGGTCGAACCGACGAAGGACACCGCCTTGATATCTTTGTGGGTGCAAAGCGCGTCCACCACATCTTTACCGCCATGCACGACGTTGAGCACGCCCGCCGGAATGCCGGCTTCGATGGCCAGTTCCACCAGCAGCATGGTCGACATCGGGTCCTGTTCGGACGGCTTGAGCACGAAGGTGTTGCCGCAGGCGATGGCCATCGGGAACATCCACAGCGGAATCATCGCCGGGAAGTTGAACGGGGTGATGCCGGCGCACACGCCGATTGGCTGGCGCAGGGTGTAGGTGTCGACGCCACCCGCAACGTTTTCGGCGAACTCGCCCATTTGCAGGCTGCCAATGGAGCAAGCATGTTCGACCACTTCCAGGCCACGGAAAATGTCGCCTTCGGCGTCGGCAATGGTTTTGCCTTGCTCGGCACTCAATACCTGGGCGATACGCTTGGAGTGCTGACGAATCAGCTCCTGCAGCTTGAGCATGATGCGCATCCGCGCGCCGATCGGGGTCAGCTTCCAGGTCTGGAAGGCGCGATGGGCGGCACTGATGGCTGCGTCGACTTCTTCAGTGGTGGCGAACGGCACTTTGGCCAGCACTTGCTGGGTGGCCGGGTTGACGATGTCGTGCCATTCGGTGGACTTGGATTCGACCCACTCGCCGTTGATCAACAACTTGACCTTTTGTACGGTGGTTTCGTTTGGCGTAAGCGATGCGTTCATGTGGGTCTCCTGGACTTTGTTCTTATCAGGGGAGCCAAGGCGAGAAAGTCGCCTTGAGATGAGGCGTGTGCCGTGAATTGGTTGTCGGGCTGTTTTTGGAGTATAGATGTGCAAACTTCTGATAAGAACGCACATAAAAGCCGGTCCAACATGCAAAAAAACATCACGTCTTTAGGTTCGCTGAACTGGGACGACCTCAAGTTTTTCCTTGAAGTGGCCCGCACCCGCAAGGCCAGTACCGCCGCCAAGCGCCTGGCCGTCGACTACACCACGGTGTCGCGACGTATCAGTTCGCTGGAAGCGTCATTGGGCACGTTGTTGTTCGAGAAGTCCCGGACCAGCGGGTTTGTCCTGACCGCCGAAGGCCAGCGCCTGATGGGTTATGCCGAATCGATCGAAAGCACGTTGCACATGGCCTGCGAACAGGTGTCGGGCTCCGGCGTGGCGTTGTCCGGCCATGTGCGCATGGGCTGCACCGAAGGTTTCGGCAGCTTCTTCATCACCCCGCAACTGAGTCACTTCGTCGACGCCTACCCAGCCATTTCGGTGGACATCCTGCCGCTGCCACACTTCATCAGCCTGTCCAAGCGCGAGGCCGACATTGTCATCGCCCTGGAACGCCCGGAGCATGGGCCGTACGTCTGCTGCAAACTCTGCGACTACCGCTTGCAGCTATACGCGACCCAGGAATACCTCGACAACCACCCGGCCATCCGCCGCCCGGCCGACCTGGGCAACCATTCATTCATCAGTTATGTCGACGATTTGGCATTCAGCTCCGAGCTGCTGTACCTGGCCAACGTATTGCCCGGTGCCAGCGCGAACTTACGCAGTACCAGCGTGATTGCACAATTCGTGGCGGCGCAACAAGGCCGATCCCTGGCCATCCTGCCCTGCTTCCTCGCCGCGCAGGACCCCAGCTTGCTGCCGGTGTTGCCAGAGGAAATCAACATCACCCGGCAATTCTGGATGTACTGCCGCGAGGACCTGCGCAAGCTCAAGCGGATCACCCTGTTGTGGGATTACATCAGGGAGGTGACGGAGCTCAATGGGCCGCTGTTGCTGGGGCAGACACGTGAGTTGCGGTTTGTTGACTGAGTTCCAGGAGGCAAATCAGCCAGGTATCACACGACAACCTTTGCGGCTGACTTCCAGCCGCTTGTAGCTCGCCAGATTGTCGTCATGTGCATCCATCAGTTGAGGCAAAGCGGCCTCGGGTTGATCCAGACGCAAAGTCAGCAGAAAGTCGACATCACACTCCCACCACTTGCTGTTCAACAACCTGTCCGCAAGTTCGGGAGGGTGGCGGTACTTGATCACCTTCGCCGGGAAACCCGCGACGACGGCATAGGGAGGTACATCGTGAAGGACCACGGCACGCGTCGCGATAATGGCACCGGTGCCCACCGTGACCCCTTCCATGATCATTGCATCGTGCCCGATCCACACATCGTCGCCAATGGTGACATCAACAATTTCCGGCTCGAAGGATAGCGAGGTGTTGGTGAACTGAAAGGGATGCGAGCTTACCCAATCCGAAGGGTGAGTGTTTTTGTCCTGACCGATATAGCAGTTGCTGCCGATGGAGCAGAATCGGCCTATCGACGATACAGCCGAAAGCACGCAATCACTTCGGATGTAGGTGTGGGCACCAATACTCAGTTGCTTGGCGTTGATGATGACTTTTCCAAGCGATACGTTCTCTTCCAGTATCAGCCTGGTTTTCGCGCCAAGAGACGACACCCCTCCAGCGACCTTGCAGTGATACTGGCGGAGCCATTTTTTCCAAGAGTGGTCCCGAAGCGCATTTATGATTTTTTTCATCTGGAAATCGTCGTCTCCGCCTATCTACGATGGCGTACTCGCCCGAGCCTTGAAAGGGTTAGACCAGACTGACAATCTGGAAAAGCCCGTGAAATAACCAGGTTCCGGTTACAGATGATGCCGTCAAAATATTTCTCGATTATTCAGCACTCACGACGATCGAGACACGGCGGTTTTCAGTGCGTCCGGAGGCGGTGTCATTGGAAGCCACAGGGTCGCCGCTACCCAGACCACGCAACTGAATGTTCTCCTGTTTCATACCCGCAGAAGCCAGGACTGTGCCGACACTTTTGGCGCGCCGCAGGGAAAGTTGTTCGTTATAGGCTTCCTTACCCGACGCGTCGGTGTGACCATCGACTCTCACCCGCTCGATTCCGACTCCCAGCAACGATTTGCCGATGCGCTGCACAATGTCAGTGCTCTGCGTGTTCAAGCTATCAACGTCACTGCCAAACAGCACTTTGCCGGACAAGCCAAACTCCCAGCCCTCATCGGTCAGCTCGAAACCTTGCTGTTTCAATACGGCGATCTGGGCCGGTGTCAGGCCTTTTTCCGGCACCGACTGACAACCGGACAGCGCCAGTACGGCCATCGCCAAGGTGATTGCGAAAAACCGCAGTGAACGCTGGAAGAATGAGGACACGGAAATCAGCTCCTGATTTGAACGTTGTCGACAAGGTACTCCGACCCTGCCGTGTGCTGTGCGCCTCGGGCGAGGCGCTTGGCTTGATACATGGCACCGTCGGCTGCATTGAGCAGCGCACCGGGTGTAATGCCATGATCGGGGTAAATGGCGATGCCGATACTGAGTGAAGTCAGTACCTGGTGATCGCCAGGCAATGAAATCGGCGTCTCCATGCTGGCAATGATCTTGTCGGCAATCCGCTCGGCATCTTCGGTCTTGTACAGGGGTGCCAACAGCACAGCGAACTCGTCGCCCCCCAAGCGTGCCACCAGGTCCTCTTCGCGCAGTTGTGCGCGAACCCGATTGGCCACGGCCACCAACACCGCATCCCCGGCCGCATGGCCGAAGCCGTCATTGATTTCCTTGAACCGGTCGCTGTCGAGGAACAGTACGGCCACTCGTTCATTCAGTTTGTTGGCGTTGCGTAGCGCACGCAGCAGCCGGCCCTCGAAAAACGCCCGGTTCGGCAATCCCGTGAGGCTGTCATGGCTGGCTTGGTGAGCGAGTGTTTCGTTCTCGTTTTGCAGGTGCGTCTGCCAGGACTCGAGCTCATCGAGCAGGGCATTGAAGTCGTTGCCCAGGTTGTCGAGTTCGGCGATGGCCGCTGCCGGTACGCGTCGATCAAAGGCTCGCTCGCTGCGCGCGGCATGAGCCACCGCGGCCAGGCTGCGCAAGGGACCCGTGATTCCGCGCAGCTGCCGGCGAGCCAGGTAGAGCGCTACCCAGGCACTAATCGCCGTGCACAGCACAATTCCCACCAGACCGCTGAGCAAAAAACGCATCAGGCTGCCGCCGTGACCGGTGAGCAGAATGCGGCCAATTTCCTGGCCCTGATGAGCGATCGGCATGTCGATGGGCTCTTCCAGAAAGGCCTTGGCCAGCTGCATTTCGAGCGCGGTCAACAACCCGGTTTCCGATCGCTGCCAGCGCGCCAACACCTGCCCCTTCATGTTGAGGACCTGGGCATCGGCCACTTCTTCAGTGGAGGCGATCAACGCCAATGCCTCGGAGGCCGCGGCTTCGTCGTTGAACACGACGGCGGCTTCCACGGTGTAATTGATCGAGCGGGCGATCAGGTGCAGGTTGTGGTCGGCATACACCCGCAAGGCCAGAACGCCAAGCAGTGTCAGTGACACACTGGCCATGGCCACGGCCATCAGCGCAACGATCAAATGACCGCGGCCGATGACCGAGCGCAAGGTCGGGCGATGACCCGGTTTGAATAAACTCATGAAGCCGCCGGTTTGCGACGGGACAGTTGCAGCACACTGGGATGAATGCGCACACCACTGCGGGCGACGGAGTCGAGGTTGACTTCAAATGACACCTGATCATCACCGACCCGCAGGCAAAACAGACTACCGACGGTGCATTGATCGTCGCTCTCGCTGATGCTCACCACAGGCCGTCCCGTCAGCGACGCGAATAGCCGACTGCGTTCTTCGCCGGTCAATTGGCCGATGTACACCGCATCGCATTCATCGGCGATGGACGCGTTGTCGGCCAGGCGCCGTTGCACCGTCACGGGCCGACCGGTCGCCTGGGTCGTGCCTTTGACCAGATCATCGGTGTATTGAGTCGGGCCAACCACACACAGGCGAAGTTGCGCCGGCTCGACCGGCCAACGGGCATAACTGAGAATCCCGAGTACCACCTGTGTGACCGATTCGGCCCGTTGATCGACCAGGCTCGCCGGGGGTTGCGGTTGCGCGCAAACGACACCGGACAGCAAACAGAGAAGGCCGGCGCGCAGTGCTTGTTTGCAGCCAACGACACGCTCTGTCGTCCAGACAGCCACCTTCATCCTGGGATTCTCTTCAACCGTTACCAAATGATGCCGCAACGATAGCACAGCGTATTGTTGTAGGAGAGGGGGGGGGGGGGGGGGGGGGGGGAGGGGGGGGGGGGGGGGGGGGGGGGAGGGGGGAGAGGGGGGGGGGGAGAGACGAAAACGCC
>NZ_JBPKAM010000143.1:0-12092 GCF_051216495.1 Pseudomonas baetica
TCCTCCCTCCCCCCCCCCCCTCCCCCCCCTCCCCCTCCCCCTCCCCCCCCCCCCCCCCCCCCCCCCCCCCCCCCCCCCCCCCCCCCCCCACAAAGAGCTCTCCTACAGGGCTCTCGTCACCTGGGATAACGCCACTCGCCTGTCGAACTAAACTTACTGCACCCAGGACGCGCATACCGTCCTGCCCATTCCCACGACCACCGCCCAGCGGCGCATGCCCAGGCAGCCACCTCTGGACCGTGATCCTCTAAAAGGAGCACACGTGATGGACGAGGCCAGACTCAACGATTTCATGGGCAAACTGGTCAATGACATGGGCGGCGCGGCGATGCTCGCCAACGTCATCCTCGGCGAAGAGCTCGGCCTGTACCGGGCCATGGCCGACAGCCAGCCAATCAGCCCCGAAACACTCGCCGGCAAGACCGGCTGCAACCCCCGTCTGGTGCGCGAATGGCTCAGCGCCCATGCCGCTTCGGGCTACATGGAACACACCGACGGCAAATTCCGCCTCCCTGAAGAACAAGCATTGGCCCTGGCCATCGAAGACTCTCCGGTTTACATCGCAGGGGGTATCGGGGTGGTCGCGTCGTTTTTCCATGACAAGGACAAACTGATCAAGGCCATGCGCGGCGATGGCGGCCTGCCCTGGGGTGATCACCATCCGTGCATGTTCAGTGGTACGGAACGCTTCTTCCGCCCCGGCTACAAGGCTCACCTGATCGCCGAGTGGCTGCCGGCCCTGGACGGTGTGGTGGCTAAACTTACGGCCGGCGCCAAAGTGGCGGACATCGGCTGCGGACATGGCGCCTCCACCGTGATCATGGCCCAGGCCTATCCGAATTCGCGGTTCGTCGGTTTCGACTACCACGCGCCCTCCGTCACCGTCGCCACCCAGCGCGCCGAAGAAGGTGGCGTGTCCGGCCGAGCTCGGTTCTTCCAGGGCACGGCGAAAAGCTACCCCGGCAATGACTATGACCTGATCTGCTACTTCGACTGCCTGCATGACATGGGCGACCCGGTGGGTGCGGCCAAACATGCCTACGAATCGTTGAAGCCCGATGGCACGGTGTTGCTGGTGGAACCCTTCGCCAACGACAAGCTGGACGACAACATCACTCCGGTCGGCCGGTTGTTCTATGCGGCATCGACCTTTATCTGCACGCCGAACTCGCTGTCCCAGGAAGTCGGCCTCGGCCTTGGCGCCCAGGCGGGCGAGGCGCGGTTGCGCAAAGTGTTCAGCGAAGCCGGATTCTCGAGTTTCCGCCGGGCCACGGAGACGCCGTTCAACCTGATTCTGGAGGCCCGCAAGTAACGCGTTCCCTGTAGGAGCGAGCATGCTCGCGATGGAAGACAAAACGCCGCGGGGTGTCAGGCCACCGGTGCTATCGTTGACGTTCATCGCGAGCATGCTCGCTCCTACAGTGTCTATTCAGTTGACCCGGAGTGTTGAAGATGATCGACAGCCTGATCCACGAACAGCTCGACCAGCTCCAGCAGCTCATGGCCGACGGACCCTTCGTGGTCCTGACGGGTGCCGGGATCAGCACGCCGTCGGGCATTCCGGACTATCGCGACAACCAGGGCGTGCGCCGTGGCCGGCAGCCGATGATGTATCAGGAGTTTCTCTCGGCGCCCGAATCAAGGCGGCGCTACTGGGCCAGGGCGATGCTCGGCTGGCCACGAGTGCGACAGGCCCGACCGAACGTGGCCCACGACACCCTCGCCCACTTGCAAAGCAATCGGCAAATCAGCGGGTTAATCACCCAAAATGTCGACACCCTGCACGACCAGGCCGGCAGCCATGACGTGATCGAGCTCCACGGCAGCCTGCACCGGGTGCTCTGCCTGGATTGCGGAAAACGCAGCGAGCGCGATTCGATCCAGCAGTTGATGGAAACGCAAAACCCCTACCTGGCAGGCGTCGATGCGGTGCAGGCCCCGGACGGCGACACCCTGCTGGATCCAGCCTTCGAAGCGCGATTCCAGGTCCCCCACTGCCCCCATTGTTCTGGCCTGCGAATGAAGCCGGACGTGGTGTTTTTCGGTGAAAACGTCGCCCAGGAGACAGCCGTCAAAGCGATGGCTGTCGTGGAAAAGGCAGCGGGGTTGCTGGTGATTGGCTCATCCCTGATGGCGTATTCGGCGTTTCGCTTGTGCCGGGCGGTGGTGGATCAGGGCAAGCCGTTGCTGGCGATCAATCTGGGCAAGACCCGGGCGGATGACATTCTGGATTTGAAGATCGAGAGGTCATGCGAGCAGCTGTTGCCACTGTTGGCGCAGCGCCTGAACAACTGACGAAACCCAAACTCCCGTGGGAGCGAGCAGGCTCGCTCCCACAGTGGTTTGTGATCAGTGCATGGAGAGTTGTTGACCGAAGTTCTCTTCCTTAAACACATCAAACAACGCCTGCGCCGCCGCCGACAGCTCCCCCCCAGGCAAGGTCAACACACCTATGGCCCGCTCTACCACCGGATTGCTCAATGTGATGCAGTGCGCGCCCAACTCGCGCATCTGGCCGGCGCACAACGCCGGAACCGCGCTTACGCCCAACCCGCTGGCAACCATGCGCCCCACCGTCGCCAGTTGATGGCTTTCAAATTCCACCGGCAGTTTCATGCCCCGGGCCTGCAGGTGTTCTTCGAGCATCACCCGTAACGTCGAGGGTCGTTGCAAGGTGATGAACGGCTCCTTGAGCAAGGTCTGCCAGTCGACTTCGTCCAGCCCGACCAGCGGCGAATCCAGTGGCACCACCGCCACGAAGCGGTCGATGTACAACGGGGTGAATTGCAGCGATGAACTCATGGTCGGCTCGAACGCCACCCCCAGTTCCACCTGGCGGTCACGAACCATTTCCAGCACTTGCTCGTTGATCACATCGTTGACCGTAACATTGACTTTCGGATAGCGGGCGCGGAATGTCTTGAGGATCGGTGGCAGCAGATTACCGGCAAATGACGGCATGGCCGCCAGGGTCACGCGGCCGCGTTGCAGGGTGAAACGCTGGCGCAATTCATCCTCGGCATTGTCCCAGTCGGCGATCAAGCGGCGCGCAAGCGGTACCAGGGCTTCGCCCTCGGCGGTCAGCGCCACATTGCGCGTGTTACGGGTGAACAACCGCCCGCCAAGGCCGTCCTCCAGCGCCTTGATGGTCAGGCTCAAGGCCGATTGCGACAGGTGAAGGCGTTCGCAAGCCACGGCGAAACTCAGGCTCTGGGCCACGGCCAGGAAGGCACGGATCTGCTTAACGGTCATCTCGCTTCGCTCAAGTTGTAAGCTGCTAGCTTTAAGCTGCAAGTTTAAGGCAGCGGTTTGTTGAGTTTTATCTATCAATCAACCTTAAAAATCAACTTAACAAATAAATCCGACAGCGAGACACTCACCCCCCATACGGCTAGCCAGCCGCCCACAAAGAATAAAAGAGGTGCATATGGCAGGTTTCGACAAGCGCGTGAGTTCCTACGAGGAAGCGCTGGCAGGTCTTGAAGACGGCATGACCGTGATCGCCGGTGGCTTCGGCCTGTGCGGTATCCCGGAAAACCTGATCAACGAGATCAAGCGCAAGGGCACCCGCGATCTCACCGTGGTTTCCAACAACTGCGGCGTCGACGGCTTCGGTCTCGGCGTCCTGCTGACAGACCGCCAGATCAGCAAAGTGGTCGCCTCCTACGTCGGTGAAAACAAGCTGTTCGAAGAGCAACTGCTCAAGGGCGAAATCGAGGTCATCCTGACCCCCCAAGGCACCCTCGCCGAAAAAATGCGCGCGGGCGGCGCCGGCATCCCGGCCTTCTTCACCGCCACCGGCGTCGGTACCCCGGTCGCCGAAGGCAAGGAAGTGCGTGAATTCCATGGCCGCAAGTACCTGATGGAAGAATCCATCACCGGCGACTTCGCCATCGTCAAAGGCTGGAAAGCCGACCATTTCGGTAACGTGATCTATCGCCACACCGCTCAGAACTTCAACCCGCTGGCCGCCACCGCCGGCAAGATCACCGTGGTTGAAGTCGAAGAAATCGTCGAACCCGGCGAGCTGGACCCGGCGCAAATCCATACCCCTGGCATCTACGTCGACCGGATCATCTGCGGCACGTTCGAAAAGCGCATCGAACAGCGCACCGTACGCAAGTGATCCCCTGCCCCCGGACCGAATGAAGGAATAACAACAATGGCACTTTCCCGCGAACAAATGGCTCAACGCGTCGCCCGCGAACTGAAGGACGGCTACTACGTGAACCTGGGCATCGGCATTCCGACCCTGGTTGCCAACTATGTCCCTGACGGCATGGACGTCATGCTGCAATCGGAAAACGGCCTGCTGGGCATGGGTCCGTTTCCGACCGAAGAAACCATCGATGCCGACATGATCAACGCCGGCAAGCAGACCGTGACCGCACGTACCGGCGCCTCGATCTTCTCCTCGGCCGAGTCCTTCGCGATGATCCGCGGCGGTCATGTCGACCTGACCGTGCTGGGTGCCTTCGAAGTGGACGTGCAAGGCAACATCGCCTCGTGGATGATCCCCGGCAAGCTGGTCAAGGGCATGGGCGGTGCCATGGACCTGGTAGCTGGCGCCGACAACATCATCGTCCTCATGACCCATGCGTCCAAGGACGGTGAGTCCAAGCTGTTGTCCCAATGCAGCCTGCCGCTGACCGGCGCCGGTTGCATCAAGCGCGTACTGACCGACCTGGCCTACCTGGAAATCGAAAATGGCGCATTTGTCCTCAAGGAACGCGCACCTGGCGTCAGCGTCGAAGAGATCGTCGCCAAAACCGCCGGTAAACTGATCGTCCCGGAGCACGTTCCGGAAATGCAGTTTGCTGACCAGTGAGGAATCATTCCATGCAAGAAGTCGTCATTGTTGCCGCCACGCGTACCGCGATCGGCAGCTTCCAGGGTGCCCTGGCCAATGTGTCCGCGGTGGACCTGGGTGCGGCGGTGATCCGTCAGCTGCTGGCGCAAACCGGCCTGGACCCTGCCGAAGTCGATGAAGTGATCATGGGCCAGGTACTGACCGCCGGTGCCGGGCAGAACCCTGCCCGCCAAGCCTCGATCAAGGCCGGCCTGCCGGTCGCCGTGCCGGCCATGACCTTGAACAAGGTCTGCGGCTCGGGTCTCAAGGCCTTGCACCTGGCCACCCAGGCCATCCGTTGCGGCGACGCCGATGTGATCATCGCCGGCGGCCAGGAAAGCATGAGCCTGGCCAATTACGTCATGCCCGGTGCCCGCACCGGCCTGCGCATGGGCCACGCGCAAATCGTCGACACCATGATCAGCGACGGCCTGTGGGATGCGTTCAACGATTACCACATGGGCATCACCGCCGAGAACCTGGTGGAGAAATACGGCATCAGCCGTGAGCAGCAGGATGCCTTCGCCGCCGCCTCGCAGCAGAAAGCCACGGCCGCCATCGAAGCCGGGCGTTTTGTCGATGAGATCACGCCGATCCTGATCCCGCAGCGCAAGGGCGATCCGTTGTCCTTCGCCACCGACGAGCAGCCACGGGCCGGCACCACCGCCGAATCCCTGGCCAAGCTCAAGCCTGCCTTCAAGAAGGACGGTTCGGTGACCGCTGGCAACGCCTCGTCGCTGAACGACGGTGCCGCCGCCGTGATCCTGATGAGCGCGGAAAAAGCCAAGGCCCTGGGCCTGCCGGTGCTGGCAAAGATCGCCGGCTACGCCAACGCAGGCGTGGACCCGGCAATCATGGGCATCGGTCCGGTATCGGCTACCCGCCGCTGCCTGGACAAGGCTGGCTGGTCCATCGATCAGCTGGACCTGATCGAAGCCAACGAAGCCTTCGCCGCACAATCGCTGGCCGTGGCCAAGGACCTGGAATGGGACTTGAACAAGGTCAACGTCAACGGCGGCGCCATCGCCCTCGGTCACCCGATCGGCGCCTCGGGCTGCCGCGTACTGGTGACCTTGCTGCATGAAATGATCAAGCGTGATGCCAAAAAAGGCCTCGCCACCCTGTGTATCGGTGGTGGTCAAGGTGTAGCACTGGCGATCGAACGGGCGTAAAGCGTTCAACAGGCTGCGCGGGGACCCACGAAGAGCCGCGTAGCCTGAAAAAACACCCGGTGTAATTTCGGTTACACCGGGTTTTTATTGCCTGCAATCCCCTGTAGGAGCGAGCCTGCTCGCGATGGAGGATCAGGCACCGAGGGTATTCAGACCGCACGCGTTATCGTTGACCTCCATCGCGAGCATGCTCGCTCCTACAGTTTGAAATGCATGCCTCACCCAAAAAGCTGCAGGATCAACCAGCTGTTAGCCCCGCTGATCACTGCAAAAAGCCCCCACGCCAACACCCGCGTCGGCAGCCGATTCACAAACGGTCCCATCAGCTGGTGATCGTTGGTCATGCGAATCAGCGGATACAGCGCAAACGGCAACTGCAAACTCAGCACCACCTGACTCAACACCAACAACTTACCCACCGCCTCATCACCCATCAGCCACACGCCAATGAATGCTGGAATCAGCGCCAATCCACGGGTGATCAAACGCCGTTGCCAGCACGGCAGCCGCAGGTTCAGGAAGCCCTCCATGATCACCTGACCGGCGATGGTCCCGGTGAAGGTCGAGCTCTGCCCCGACGCCAGCAGCGCGACGCCAAACAGCACACTGGCCAATGCACCACCGACCAAGGGATCGAGCAAGTGATAGGCGTCCTGGATGTCGACCACATCGGTGTGCCCGCTCTGGTGAAACGCCGCTGCGGCGAGGATCAGGATCGCTGCGTTGACCAGCAGCGCCAAGGCCAGGGAGCCGATGGTGTCGATGCGCGCCAGTTTGACCGCGTCCTGCCTGCTGACCGTGTCCTTGCCGATCAACCGCGTTTGCACGATCGAGGTGTGCAGGTACAGGTTATGCGGCATCACTGTGGCCCCGAGAATGCCGATGGCCAGGTACAGGGGCGCAGCATCAGCAAGCGTGGACAGTGACGGTGTAAACCCTTGTGCCACATCCGGCCAGTAAGGTTTGATCAGCAGCAGCTCGACGAAGAAACACGCGCCAATGGTGCCCACCAACACCAGCATGATCGCCTCCAGACGACGGAAACCACGGTTTTGCAGGGCCAACACCAGCAACGTATCGAACGCCGTCAGGGCGATGCCAAAGGTCAGCGAACACCCCAGCAGCAGATGAAACGCCAAGGCGCAGCCGAGCACTTCGGCAAGGTCGGTGGCGATGATCGAGATTTCCGCCAGCGCCCACTGCGTACGCGCCGTCCGTGTGCTGTAGCGCTCCCGGCACAGCTGGGCCAGATCCCGCCCGGTGGCAATGCCCAGCCGCGAACACAGGCACTGGACCACCATCCCCGCCAAACTCGCCAGCAGCACCACGAACAACAGGCTGTAACCAAATCGCGACCCGGCCTCGATGGCGGTCGCCCAGTTGCCCGGATCCATGTAGCCGATGGACACCAGTAAACCGGGGCCGGCAAAGCGCAGGACACGTTTGAAAAATGACGCGCCGGGGTCAACGGCAACGGTGCCCGCCACTTCCGGCGGGCAAAACGGCGCGGTGCCGACTTTGGGCAAACTGAATTTCACGCGATGATCCGTCAGCAGGTGGGAAGGCGCAGCTTAGACGTTTCGGTGTATGTGTAACACCCTGTGTAGGAGCTGCCGAAGGCTGCTCCTACAGGGAACATTTTGTATACATAAATTGTGTACACATAACTCATTCCTGCTAATGTTGCAGCCTGACACATGTTGGAGAAGTACCCGTGCTAATGCTCAAACTGCTGGTGATTCCAGGCTTCCTGCTGCTGATTTCCCTGGCGGGTAAACGCTGGGGGCCGAGCGTGGCAGGCTGGTTGTCGGGGTTGCCGGTGGTGGTCGGGCCGATTCTGCTCTTTCTCGCCATCGAACAGGGTGAACAGTTTGCGGCCCAATCGGCCTTGGCGGCGCTCTCGGCGATGTTCGCGATGATTGCTTTTTGCGTGACCTATGCGCAGGTCGCCCAACGCACGGGTTGGCCGCTGGCGTTGACGGTTTCGCTGTCGGTGTGGGCCGTGGTCGCGGTGGTGCTGTCGATGATCCCGCCTTCGTTACCGGTCTCGGTCATCGCTGCCTCTAGCGCGCTGCTGGCAGCGCCCCATCTGTTCCCGTCGGTCCAGCCGATCGTTTCCGGCCCGGCGCCGAAGTCCGACAAACTGCTGCTGCGCATGATTGCCGGCGCCTTGCTGACGCTGGCCGTCACCTTGCTCGCCAGTACCGTCGGCGACCGCTGGAGCGGGCTGCTGGCGGTGTTCCCGGTGCTGGGCAGCGTGATGGCGGTGTTTTCCCAACAAACCCGCGGTCCGGCGTTTACCGCTGCCCTGCTGCGGGCGACTGCTACCGGCATGTATTCCTTCTCGGCGTTCTGCCTGGTGTTGGCGTTGACCCTGCCAAGCATGGGGATGAGCGCGTTTGCCGTCAGTGTTGCGGTGTCGGTGGCCATGCTGGGCGTGACCAAACGCCTGCTGAAAACCACCGCCAGGAGCAACACGACACGTTCGATACATTCGCACGAGTAGCCCAACAACTCCGTACGTCATTCGAACAGGTTTCCCTCAACATCAGCCTCAGTTCACAACCACTACCGACTGAGGCCTGCACCATGAAGTTCTTTTTCCACCCTTCGCCCAACCCGATGAAAGTCGCCCTGCTGCTCGAAGAATTGCAAACACCCTACGAGCTGATCGGCGTCGATACCTTCAAGGGTGAGCAACACCTGCCCACCTTCCTGACGATCAACCCGAACGCCAAGGTACCCGCGCTGATCGATGGCGACGCCACGGTCTTCGACTCCCAGGCCATCCTGCTGCACCTGGCGCAAAAGCATCAGCGTTTCCTGCCGACCAGTGCTGCCGGCAATGCCGAACTGCTGTCGTGGCTGATGTTCATCGCCACCGGCCTGTCACCATTCTCCGGTCAGGCCGTGCACTTTCTGCACCACGCACCGCAAGACCTGCCCTATGCGAAAAACCGTTACTTCAAAGAGGTCGAACGTCACTATCGAGTACTTGATCAACGCCTGGCGGAACATCGATACCTGGCCGGCGACAGCTACAGCATCGCCGACATGGCCCTCTGGGGCTGGGCCAACTACGCACCGTACATCCTCGGTGAAAATGGTCTGGCGGCCTATCCGAACGTCAAGCGTCTGTTCGATGAGATCAGCGCACGCCCGGCGGCCCAGCGCGCGCTCGGTCTGAAAGAGAAACTGGTGCTGAAGGCCGAATTCGACGAAGAAACCCGCCGCAGCCTGTTTCCGCAGAATCAGGCGTAACCATTCGGTTGTCGCATTACCCAGTGATTTCAACACCTGGACTCATCGTAAGCACCTGTCCGACGAAAGCATGGAAATCCGAGAATTCATGGATTTGTCCCACACACTTTTCAGGTTGGCGGTCGGAAGCGCAACGATTAGCGTGATCAGGCAGGAGCGATGAGTAAGCCTGGCACCCGGCAGGCTTGGCTTCATGCATCAAGGACGGACCCATTGCGGAAGCAGTCAACAACCCTATTGCCCGAATAGCGTCATTTGGCGTTATGATTACGCCAAATGACGCATGGAGGTAATCGGTATGCCCGCAGCGACCGAGACAAAGCACGTCGCCCGTAAGCCGACCCAGGTGCTATTACGTGGCAGAAAAGGTGATACACGCATGTTGATCATCCGATACACACAGGAAGGTTTTGACCTGAGTGACGTCAGGGACATGCTTTCCACATCCACCCTGTACATGGAGTACGGGCTTGTTCAGCGCATCACGGGGAAATCCGTCAGAACGGTCCAACGCCTGGCGAAGGAAACAAAACCCGTGCGGCTCAACCAGCAGCAAAGTACAGTCGCTTTCCAATATGCGCATGCCCTGGAACACGCGACCAACGCGTTCGGCAATCAACAACTGGCCGAAGACTGGTTAAAGAAACCCTGCAAGCATCTGGATGGCAATATTCCGCTGGAGCTGGTCGACAACTCGCTTGGCTTCCAGGTCGTGGAGGACTATCTGACCCGCATCGAACACGGGGTCTATCAATGAATCCTTTGCCCTGGGAAGGGAAATGGCACGCTTGGCGCCTTGACCGCGAAGTCTACAAAAACACATGGAACAGTGGCATGGGGGCACAACAATCCGGTGGCCGATGGAACCCTCCCGGCCGTCGAGTCATCTACGCTTCGGCCGACCCATCCACTGCCATTCTCGAAGTTGCCGCCCATGCCGGCTTCGACACCCTCGATGTAGTGCCTCACGTGTTGACACGTTTCGAAGTACTGGACTCGAATCTGATCAAAGTTGTTCAGCCCGAAGACGTGCCGAACCCGAACTGGCTCACCCCTTCTCTACCCTCGCCGAACCAGCAACAATTTGCTGATGAACTGTTGGCCGAACATGCCTTTGTGCTCATTCCGTCTGCGGTAACACGCCATTCGTGGAATCTGCTGGTGAACTGTGACCTGGCCGCGGACAAGTTCCAACTGGTTTCTCAGGAGCGCTTTGGGCTGGATTCCCGACTCATCAAGTAGCTGCCGCCAGTCACTGCAAACAAGCAGGCGGGAACAGAGCGAGACGACCGTCCGTTCTCCCACACTGGAACACGTCACAACCTCCATGGGATGATCGCGCCCCCACTGCGCGACCCTCCCTGGAGATTCACCCATGTCACTGTTGAGTAAAAAAGCCGTTGTCCTGATGCTGGCGGCGGCTGCCACTTTGGGGGCGCTGAATGCGCAGGCCGCCAAGGCCCCGGCCAAGGAAACGGCACCGGTTCAGAAAGTCTCGATGCTCGGCGGCAAATTCACGTTCACCCTGCCCAAAGGTTTCGTCGCTAACCCGCTACCGACCAGCCCTACCGGCGCGAGCGGCACCATGTACGCCAACGAAACCACCAAAACCGTAGTGATCGCTGCTGAAAACAGCCTGCCGGAAGGCACCACGGTCAAGGACAATGACGGGGCGTTTCTCGACGGCACCGCGGCTGATTTCGACACTGCGCAACGAAAGGCGTTGCCCGACTACAACAAGCTCAGCGAAAAAAGCCTGACCCTGAAAAGTACCGGATTGGGTGTACGCCAGATCGACAGCACTGCCACCCAGGGTGGCGGCATGACCCTCAATACCACACTGATGGCGGCCTCCGGCAGTCACATGACCGTGATTCAGGTCATATCCCGCCCCGGCGACATGGCGGCCCATGAGACACTGATCAAACAGATCGTCAGCGGCAAATAAACCTCAGGGGTTGAGGCGCTGCAACCAGACGCTCAAATCCTGCATCTCTTCGGCACTAATGCTGTGACCGACGCCCTGGTAGGCGTGAAACTCGGGCTCGAGCGAGATGCTTTGCAGCAAGCTATTGGCCTCGGTGCCGTCTGTGAACGGCAAGCGCATGTCTGCCGTACCATGACCGATGAAAATCGCCAGCGACTGGCGTTTTTCATCCGGTTTCAATTCGGACCTGAGCACCGGAAGAATCCGCCCGCTTAACGCAGCGATTCCACTCACCGCTTCGGGATGCCGCAAAGCGACTTCATAGGACATGATCGCGCCCTGGCTGAACCCCACCAGAAATACCCTGCCAGGTTCCGTGTGATATTTCTGCGCCGCTTGTGCGATGAAATCGAGCAACAACTGGCCGCTGGACTTCAGGTCATCCGTCTCACCGTTGTAGGCACCTTCACCCTTTTTGCGAAACCACTGGTAGCTGCCCTCCTCCAACACCATCGGCGCCCGCACTGACAGGTAGTTGAAGTTCGCAGGCAGAAAATCCTTGATACCGAACAGGTCCTGCTCGTTACTGCCGTAACCGTGAAGGAAAATCACCAGGGGTTGATCGCGGGAATCGGGGCTGGCCTGCTCCAGGTACTTGAGCGGCAGATCGGTTTGCAGCGGGGTTTGAGCGTGGACAGCGGTGGATACCAGCAGCGTGAGCAGAGCGAGAACTTTCAACATAAGCCTTCCTTCACAGTGCGCAGGGTTCGGGGGTGAGCCTAACATTGTGAGACAGGCAGGGAAATTTTCGGTGAAGCTGAATCCGCTTTCGCGAGCAGGCTCGCTCCCACATTTGAAATGCATTCCTCTGTGGGAGCGAGCC
>NZ_JBPKAM010000144.1:0-11777 GCF_051216495.1 Pseudomonas baetica
CCAAGGGTGTGTTGGGACATTGGCCACACGCTGTGGGGGGAGCGCTCTTTCAAGCGACACTTGCTCGCCCCCCCCCCCCCCTTTTCCACCCCTCCCCTCCCCCCCCCCCCCCCTCCCCCCCCCCACAATGAGATCAGCGGAACCCCCTCAGAACGTCCCATTGCGCAGCCATCGTCTGACTTCGGCCTGTATGGCATAAGCCGGCGCCTCCACCGTATTGAAGTCTTGTGTATAGCGCTGGGCAAATCCTTCGACCCCCCACTCCTGATACTGCTGCACATGCTTGAGCTCGTGCGCCCAGAGCGCGATGTCCTGCTCTGCGCTTTGTGCATCCCGGAAGAGAATGATATCGATCAGGGTCACGGCGCCCACATCGGGGTTTTGCAGCATGGCCGTGGCGGCGTTGAGTTGGCCGTTGTCCGTGACTTTATAGCGCGCGGCATCGAGGACGTCGGGTCCGTACCAGCGCAACAACTGCTCGCGAATGTGCGGGGGAATGGGGTGGATGTCGTCGGTGGCGGCTTCAGCGCGGGCCTGGGTCAGCCACAGCGCCAGGGCTGGTGCGGCGATCTGTTGGAGGTCGCCCGTGAGGGGGGCGAGCAGTGGCCCCAGGTCGGGCAGGCAGATGCAACTGTCCAGGCACACTTGTTTCTCGCCAGCTGGGCAGGCGTTGCTCTGGGCCTGTACGTCAAGTGTGAGGCAAAGCACGAACAGCGCCAGCAGACGCGTTGTGATGGGCGGCATTGGGCGCTCCTGAGGCGCGATGATTGGACACATTCGACCGACGATCCGCGTCACTTTATCCGTAAAAGCCGTAGAGGATGATGGTTCATGAATTGTGATCTATAGGATCATTAATCATCATTTTACATGATCAAGCGGCCGGCCTACCTTGGCTCTGCCAGCCGCACTGACTATTCGCCTGGCACTCCCGAAAACAAAAAGAGATGGCTCTTATCCACCACCAGGGGACACCCGCCATGAGCAACCAGCCAGCAGAGATCGCCCACTACATTCACGGTCGCGCCACACCGGGCCAATCCGGTCGCGCGCAGAACGTCACCAATCCGGCTTCCGGTGCCATTACCGGCTCAGTGGCCCTGGCCAATGTCTCTGAAGTCGACGCGGCGGTGCAGTCGGCCGCCGCCGCATTCCCGGCCTGGTCGGCGACGCCGCCGCTGCGCCGGGCGCGGATCCTGTTCAAGTTCCTGGCGTTGCTCAACGAGCACCGCGACACCCTGGCCCGGATGATCACCCGCGAACACGGCAAGGTCTTTACCGATGCCCAGGGCGAAGTGACCCGCGGAATCGAAGTGGTCGAGTTTGCCTGCGGCATTCCGCAACTGCTCAAGGGCGACTACACCGAACAGGTGTCGACCAACATCGACAACTGGACCGTGCGCCAGGCGCTGGGGGTGGTGGCCGGCATCACGCCGTTCAACTTCCCGGTGATGGTGCCGATGTGGATGTTCCCGGTGGCCATCGCTTGCGGTAATACCTTCGTGCTCAAGCCGAGTCCGATCGACCCATCGCCCTCGCTGCTGATCGCCGAGCTGTTCAAGGAAGCCGGGTTGCCGGACGGCGTGTTCAACGTGGTGCAGGGCGACAAGGAAGCGGTGGATGCACTGCTCGATCATCCGCAAGTGCAGGCGGTGAGCTTCGTCGGTTCGACGCCGATTGCCAATTACATCTACGAAACCGGTGCCCGCCATGGCAAGCGCGTGCAGGCATTGGGCGGGGCGAAGAACCATATGGTGGTGATGCCCGATGCGGATATCGATCAGGTGGTCGATGCACTGATCGGCGCGGCGTTCGGTTCTGCCGGCGAGCGTTGCATGGCGATTTCGGTGGCAGTGTTCGTCGGTGATGTGGCCGATAAGGTCATGCCGAAACTGGTGGAGCGTACCCGCACTCTGAAGATTCTCGAAGGCATGAACCTCGAGGCCGAGATGGGGCCGATCGTTTCGCAAGCGGCTCACCAGCGCATCACCGGCTACATCGAGCAAGGCATCGCCGAAGGCGCCGAGCTGCTGGTCGACGGCCGTGGCTTTGATGGCTCGCAGGCCGGCCAAGATTGCGCCGATGGTTTCTGGCTCGGCGGCACGATTTTCGATCACGTCACCCCCGAGATGAAAATCTACCGGGAAGAAATCTTCGGCCCGGTGCTGGCCTGCTTGCGCGTGAAGGATTTCGCCGAGGCGGTGAATCTGGTCAACGCCCACGAGTTCGGCAACGGCACCGCGTGCTACACCCGCGACGGTCACATCGCCCGTGAATTCGCCACACGCATTCAGGTGGGCATGGTCGGCATCAACGTGCCGATTCCGGTGCCGATGGCCTGGCACGGTTTCGGTGGCTGGAAGCGTTCGCTGTTCGGTGACATGCACGCTTACGGCGAAGAGGGCGTGCGCTTCTACACCAAGCAGAAGTCGATCATGCAGCGCTGGCCGAACAGCATTGCCAAGGGCGCCGAATTCGCCATGCCGACCGCCAAATAAGTGTTGTCGTTTTCCGGGTGGGAAGGCGTGTTGGCGCGGGCTGGCACGGCTTCCGCTTTCCCTGGGGGAGCGAGTGACTCGCTCCCGATTTTTTGAGGGTTTACCCTTACTCATCATCTTCAGGTGTCGTCATGTCCAACGCTCTGTTGTCCCTTTTGAACATTGAACTGCCGATCATTCAATCGCCGATGGTGGGTGTCTCCACGCCCAGGCTCGCGGCAGCCGTGTCCGATGCCGGTGGGCTCGGTTCCATCGGCATCGGGGCGAGCACTGTCGAACAGGCGCGGGCCATGCTGCGTGAGACGGCAGCCCTGACGGACAAACCTTTCAATGTGAACCTGTTTTGCCACGCGCCTGCGAAGCACGACGCCGCACGCGAATCGCAATGGCTGAAGTTCCTAGCACCGTTTTTCACCGGGTTCGACGCTACCGCGCCGACCTCGCTGCGCGAGATCTACACCTCGTTCGTCGAAGACACCGGCATGCTGCAGATGCTGCTGGAAGAAAAACCTTCGGTGGTCAGCTTCCATTTCGGCTTGCCGCCGCAATCGGCCATCGATGCGCTCAAGGACGCCGGCATCGTCCTGCTGTGTTCCGTGACCAGCCTGAGCGAAGCCCAGCAGGCGGAGCGTGCTGGCGTGCATGTCTTGGTGGCGCAAGGTTACGAAGCGGGGGGACATCGTGGGGTGTTCGATCCGCAGCAAGACAGTGAAATGGGCACCTTTGCCCTGGTGCGCGTGCTGGCCGAAGCCTGCCGACTGCCGGTGATCGCGGCGGGCGGCATCATGGACGGCGCTGGCATCAAGGCCGTCATGCAGTTGGGCGCCAGCGCCGCGCAGTTGGGTACGGCATTCATCTTGTGCCCGGAATCCTCGGCCAACGCCGCTTATCGCGAAGCCCTGAAAGGCCCGCGTGCCCATCTGACCCGCGTCACCAGCGTCATCTCCGGTCGTCCTGCCCGGGGCATGGTCAATCGCAACTTCACCAGCCTTGAAGCCAATGCCCCGGCAGTGCCGGACTATCCCATTGCCTATGACGCGAACAAAGCGCTGAACGCCGCAGCAGCGATCAAGACCAACACCGATTTCGCCGTGCAATGGGCCGGGCAGGGCGCGCCACTGGCCCGGGAGATGCCCGCGGCAGCGTTGGTGAACCTGCTCGCCGCCGAAATGAACATCTGACACAAGCCCCTTGTAGGAGCGAGCATGCTCGCGAAGAACCTGAGGACACCGAGGTGATTCAGGTTTCCCGCGTCATCGTTGACCTCCATCGCGAGCATGCTCGCTCCTACAGGTTTGATGCGCCGGATCAATCGATCGCGGTCCCCAAGACTTCAACAATCCGCCGGGCAATGTGCTCGACGTGTGTCTCCAGCGCAAAGTGCCCGGTATCCAGCAATTCGACGACCGCATTCGGATTGTCGCGCTTGAACGCCTCGGCGCCCGGCGGAATGAAGAACGGATCGCCTTTGCCCCAGATCGCCAGCGTTCGCAGCTGATGCTCACGGAAGAATTGCTGAAACGCCGGGTACAGCGCCAGGTTGTTCTGATAGTCGTAGAACAGATCGAGCTGAATGTCCTTGTTACCGGGACGCTCCAGCAGCAGGGCGTCCAGGTAATACGCTTCGGGTGCGATGGTGTCCGGGTTGCTCACGCCTTCCACGTACTGCCAGCGGGTGCCTTCCAGATGGAGGATGGCATCGTTGATCGTCTGGCGATTCTCCTTCGACGGGTCTGCCCAGTACTGGCGGATTGGTGCCCAGGCCTCGCCCAGTCCCTCCAGGTAAGCATTACCGTTCTGGGAAATGATCGCGCTGACCCGTTCCGGATGTGCCAGCGCCAGACGCAGGCCCGTTGGTGCGCCGTAATCGAAAAAGTACAGGGCATAACGCTTGAGATCGAGCGCGTCGACGAAGGCCTCGAGGGTCTTGCCGAGGGCATCGAAGGTGTAGACGTAATTGCGCTCGGCCGGCACCTGGGTAAAGCCGAACCCTGGCAGATCCGGCGCGATGAGGCGGTATTTGTCGGCCAGCAGCGGGATCAGGTCGCGGAACTGATGGGAAGAACTGGGGAAACCGTGCAACAGCAGCAACACCGGTGCATCCGCCGCACCGGCTTCGCGATAGAAAACCCGTACGCCGTCGGCTTCGACGAATTGGTAGGCCACGTGGGTGTGTTGGGACGATGGCATGGCTGACACTCCTGTAACTTGTAAAGATGACTTATGATGGTTACAGAAAGCTATTCTGCACAACTTCTGTAACTGGTCAAATTAAATTTAAAGGTTACAATTTCCTCATTGATTCCCGAGATACATGCCATGACTGCCATCGACGCAACACCTGATCTTCCTGCTCCGTTGGTCCTGGCCGACCATCCGGCGCTGGATTTGTTGAACACGCAAATGATGGTCGAGGGACACAAACGTGATCTTCTGCAAAGCGACCTGCAGGCGGCGCAATGGTTGGAACAGATCGGTCTGGACCCGGTTGCTGGTGATGGTCGATTGCTCGATGAGCTGCGGGCACTGCGTGAGAGCATCGAAAGCCTGATCGCTGCCCGTCGTGAAAACCGCTCGGCGGATCCGGCGGCACTGAACAGGTTCCTGCTCGGCGCTGTTCCGCAGTTGGTTTGGGAGCCGTCGAGGGCGCCCGAGCTGGATCGTTTCCATCAACCGGATGTGTTGACTCGGCAATTGAGCCGGCTCGCCTATGCCGCCGCCGAGTTGCTGGCCGAGGGCGATTTCAACCTCGTGCGTAAGTGTGAAAGTCCAGAGTGTTCGCTGATGTTTTACGACCGCACCAAGTCCCATAAACGACGCTGGTGCAGCATGGCGCTGTGCGGCAACCGGCATAAGGTGGCCGAGTTCCGCAAGCGTCGTCAGGGCGCGTGACCTGCGACCGATCATGTCCCGGTGATCGGCCTCAGTGAGGGAAGGGGGGCGCTTAGAAGTCCACGGTCGCCGACAGTTTCAGCGTGCGTGGCTCACCCTGGGTCAGGTAGTTGTTGGCGGTCGAGGCCGCCGACCAGTAAGCCTTGTTCGCCACGTTTTCGACGTTGGCGCGTAGGGTGATGTACTTGTCGTCGGCCTTGAAACCATAGCGGGCGCCGAGGTCGACGCGGGTCCAGGCCGGGATGCTCAGGGTGTTGGCGGCGTTGACGTATTCGCCGCCGGTGCGCAACAGACGACCGTTGAGCGCTGCGCCCTGAATGCCCGGCACGTCCCAGTCGGCTCCCAGGTTGTACTGGAAGCGTGGTACACCGGCGGCGCGGTTGCCGTCGTTGAGGCCGTTGGAGGTTTTCTTCTGCTCGGTGTCCATCCAGGTCGCCCCGGCTAGCACGCGCAGGCCATCCACTGGTTCGCCGAACAGGTTCAGCTCCACACCCTTGTTGATTTGCTCACCGTCGACGCTGAAGGTCGGCAGGCGGTTGCCGGCGACGGTCGAGGTGGAGCTGTTGGGCATCTCGATGCGGTACACACCCAGGGTCGCGCCGAAGCTGTTCCAATCGAGCTTGACCCCGGCCTCGGTCTGCTTGCTGCGGTTGGGGGAGAACACTTCGCCGGGGTTGGTCACGCCGGTGGAGGGCGCGGTCGGGCCTTGCTGCAGGCCCTCGATGCGGTTGGCGTAGAACGACACGTGTTCCCACGGTTTGATCACCAAACCGTAGACCGGCGTGGTGATCGACTCTTCGTAGTTGGCCGTGCGCGCGCCGCTGGTGGTGTTCCAGGCATCGGCCTCGAGGGTCTGGCGGCGCACGCCGAGGGTCAGCAACACGCGATCGTCGATGAAGCCCAGGGTGTCGGAAACGGCGGCACTCTTGACCCGGGTTTTGCCGACGATGCGCGGGTCATGGATATCGCTGCCGAAGTAGGTGTTGGTCGGGCGCGGCACTTGCACCGGGTTGTACAGGTTACCGTTCGGGCGGTTGGCCACCAGGATCGCTTCGAACGCCGAGCGCTGTTCGCCCCAGGTGCCGGACAGACCGAAATTCATTTGGTGGGTGACCGGGCCGGTGTCGAAGTGGCCGTTCAAACCGGCGATGGCGCTTTTGTTGTCTTCGTCATGGGGCGAGTAGAGGAAGCCGACCTTGCCGCTGCCGTCGTTAGCCACATACAGCGACGAATACTGGCCGTTTTCCCGGGTGTGCTTGGCGCCACCACCGGCATAGGCCGTCCAGTTGTCGTTGAGGTCGTACTCGACGTTGACCATGCCGTAGGTGTCTTCCAGCTCCGACCAGGTCCAGTCCTGGGCGTAGTTGTCGTTGGCCGACGGCGCGTGCGGGACCTTGGTGCCGGTGGGATAAACCACGGAGCGACCGTTGTTGATGCGCAGCTTCTGATAGCCCAGGTCGGTGGAGACCCGCAGGCGCTCACCGCGATAATCCAGGCCGAGGGCGATCAGTTGCGAGTGTTCGGATTCGTCGTCGACGGCGGTGTCGCCCCCGTGATTGGCCAGGTTGACCCGGGCGCCGAAGCGGTTGTCCTCACCGAAGCGCTGGCCGAGGTCGATGTGCCCGCCGACCTGAGTGTCGCTGGCGTAGTCGAGGGTCACGCTGCGGGTCGGCGTGTCCTGTGCGCGCTTGGGCACCAGGTTGATGCTGCCGCCAATGCCGCTGCCGGATGGCGCCACACCGTTGATGAAGGCGTTCGGGCCCTTGAACAGTTCGACCCGCTCAAGCGCTTCGGTGGTGATGATCTGCCGTGGCAGCACGCCGTAGAGGCCATTGAACGAAATATCGTCGGTGGTCAGCGGCAATCCGCGAATGGTGAACACCTGGGAAAAATTGCCGAAACCCGCCGATTGCCGAACGGACGCGTCGTTGAGCAATACGTCGCCCACGGTGCGCGCCTGCTGGTCCTCGATGGTCTTGGCGGTGTAGCTGACCACGCTGAACGGCACATCATTGATGCTGCGATTGCCCAGCACACCCAGGTGCGCTGTCTTTGCCATCTGACCGCCAGCATAGGTGTCTGCGTCCTCGGCGACGCCGTTGACCGTGGTGGCGCCCAGCTCCAGTGCTGCGCCGCTGTCCACCCGTGGCGCCACGGTGTAGCTGTCGGCGCCGGTATTGATCAGCGAGTAGCCGCTGCCTTGCAGCAACCGGTCGAAACCGGACTGCACGCTGTAGTGGCCTTGCAGGCCAGCGCTTTGCAAGTCATTGAGCAGGGTGGCATCGAACGACAGCAGTACGCCCGATTGCACCGCGAATTGCGCCAGTACGCTGGACAGGGAGCCCGGGCCGATGCTGTAGCTGCGCGTGGCAGCACTTTGTGTGGTGTCGGCGGCCAGGGTGCTGTGAACCGGAGCAACGGCGGTCAAGGCGATGGCCAGGCTTAGAGCGTTCATGGGAAGGCGGGCGGGACGGTTTCGGGAAAGGGACTGCGACGATCTGGATGTCATGCGGCATGCCTGTGGATGCGAAGGTAAAAGAGAGTTTCCCTACACACCGAACGACCGCGAAAAAGGTATCAGCGAAAGTAGAAAATAATTTCAGGTGACGAATCAGACCTGTGTATCTGAACGTATCTCTCACGCTGACTGCTACTTGCGCATACAAAAATCGACCTCCAGCGACACGAACGCGATACACCCTGGCCGCGTAATGGACATGCCTCACAAAGGCATCCCGCGCACTGTTTACCCCGCGCTCATTGGAGAACTGCGATGTCCCGAAATAACAAAACCATCCGCCTGCTCGGTGCTGCTTTCGTCGCCGCGACGCTGACTGCTTTCGCCGGTCTGTCCCAGGCCCAGGAAACCAAGCCAGCCGCTACCGCTGCGCCGGTCAAGAACTGGCAGACCGGCCTCAAGCGTACCGACCTGATCAAACGCGATCTGGATGTCGAAGGGCAAGAGGTGATTCAGGTGATCGTCGATTTCGATCCGGGCGTCGTTTCGCCAAGACATGCCCATCCGGGCGTCGAAGTGGCCCACGTGCTTTCGGGTACTTTCGAGTACGAACTCGAAGGCCAGCCAAACGTCGTGCTCAAGGCCGGCGAGTCCCTGTACATCCCGGCCGGCACCGCCCATGTGGCGAAGAACATCGGCAAGGACAAGGCGTCGGAACTGGCGACCTACATCGTCAAGAAAGACACGCCGTTGTTGATCCTCAAGTAGTAGCCGTCTGTAACCTTCAGACGAGCGGAGGGGATTTGCCCCGGTACCTGTGGGAGCGAGCCTGCTCGCGAAAAACGTTTGGGCGATGGAGTCAGTCAGACAGCACGCGTTATCGTTGACGTCCATCGCGAGCAGGCTCGCTCCCACAACGGCCAGCCGCAATAACGCAGGCAACACCAATCAACCCCAACGCCACGCCAAAGGTCATGCGCATACCGTGGGCAACCGCCTGCGGGTGCGTAGTAACGACCGTCGTCTGCGCCCACGCAAACACCGCCCCCATCGCCGAAGCGCCGGTGATCAACCCCAGATTGCGCGACAGGTTCAAAAGACCGGACACCACACCCCTTTGCTCCGGCAGGACATCGGCCATCACCGCTGTGTTGTTGGCCGTCTGAAACAGCGCATAACCCAGGGTGATCACGACCATCGGGGCAATGTACCCACCGATACCCAAGGTGCCCGGCAAGATCGACAACAGCAGGCAGCCGAACGCGAGGACGATCAACCCCGCGATGGTCATGGTCCGGCCGCCGAAACGGTCGACGATGCGTCCGGCAGGCACGCCACTCAGCGCGACGATCAACGGCCCGATCGACAACACCAGCCCGACCTGGACCGTACTTAACCCAAGCGCTTGCGCCAGGTAAAACGGCCCGACCACCAGCGTCGTCATGATCACCGTGGTCACCAACAGGCTCATGACCAGGCTGGCGCTGAGCTGCGGATCGCGAAACATCGTCAATCGGATCAAGGGCGCAGCGACGCGTTGCTCGGCCCACACAAACAGTCCGACACCGACGCAAGCCGCCAGCAGGAGCGCGATATTGAGCGGGCCGAAATGCCCGTGTCCCTGAGTCATGGCCAGTGCATAGGCGGCAAGCGTGAGGCCCAGCAGTAGGGTGCCCAGGGGATCGAATACGCTCCGTGAGGCTTTCGCTCTCGGCTGATCAGTGGGTAGAAAACGACGAGCGAGCAACAGGGTCAACACGCCCAGGGGCACGGTGATCAGGAAAATCGCCCGCCAACCGAACCCGGCGATCAGTACGCCACCGAGTGACGGACCCATCGCCGTGCCAATGGCCGACATCGTGCCGAGCAAGCCCATGGCGCTACCGGTTTTGTCCTTTGCCACCGTGTCACCGACAAACGCCAGGGTCAGCGCCATCATGATCGCTGCGCCAAGCCCTTGCAGCGCCCGTGCGCCAATCAGCAGGTCAAGGTTCGGCGCCAGGCCGCACAAGGCCGACGCCAGAGTAAATACAGCGATCCCGGTCAGCAGCAGGCGCCGTCGACCCACCAGGTCACCGAGGCGCCCGACACTGACGATCAGGGTGGTGATGGCCAGCAGATAGGCGAGGACGATCCACTGCACTTGTTGAAAGGACGTATCGAACGCCTGGGCCAGCGTCGGCAAGCCGACATTGGCGATGCTGGTGCCCAGCGAAGACAGCAACATCGACAGTGAGAGGCTGACCAGCGCCCACCTGACGGACGGCGTCCGTTGTCCGTGTTCTGTGACGGTTGCCGTGGAATCCATGCTGATCCTCATTCGTGGCCACTCCCGATTGGAGCTACCGCAAATCTACTGCCGGGCCTAACATGGCGGAAGGCGCATGGGTTGCACGTAATAGATGCAGCGAACGCCATGTCACCCGGCTGCGAGGCATTGCATGTCTACACCTGATTTCAACCTGTTGATCACACTGGATGTGTTACTGACCGAGGGCAGCGTGGCGCGGGCAGCCAAACGCTTGCGCCTGAGCCCTTCGGCGATGAGCCGGGCGCTGGCGCGGTTGCGTGAGACCACGGGCGATCCATTGCTGGTCAGGGCAGGGCGTGGTCTGGTGCCCACACCGCGGGCGCTGGAATTGCGCGAGCGGGTCAGCCAGCTTGTGTTGGAGGCTGAAGCCGTACTGCGCCCGGCCGAACAACCGGACCTGCGACACCTGATACGCACCTTCACCCTGCGCACCAGCGAAGGCTTTGTCGAAAACTTCGGCGCGGCGCTGATCGCCCGCGTCGCCGAGCAAGCGCCGGGCGTGCGACTGCGCTTCGTGCACAAACCCGACAAGGACAGCACGTCACTGCGCGATGGCACGGTGGATCTGGAAACCGGTGTGGTTGGGAAAGAGGCAAGTCCGGAACTGCGCACTCAGGGCTTGTTCCGTGATCGATTCATTGGCGTCGTGCGTTCTGGCCATCCGCTGGGCGACGGCGAAATCACACCTGAGCGCTACGCAGCGGGCAGCCATATCAGCGTGTCCCGGCGTGGACTGGAGAGGGGGCCGATTGACGAGGCCCTGGAGCCCCTCGGTTTGCAGCGACGGATCGTGACCATTGTCGCCGGCTTCTCCACTGCCTTGGCGCTGGCCCGCTACAGTGACCTGATCGCCAGTGTGCCTGAACGCCATACCACCAACCTGCGAACCGGCCTGCACAGTTTTGCGCTGCCGCTGGTCGTACCGGAATTTACGGTCGCCATGCTCTGGCATCCACGGCTGGATGCCGACCCGGTGCATCGCTGGTTGCGCGGTTGCCTGCGTGAAGTGTGCGCGCCGGCATCCGAAGCAGCGTCTTAAAAAGTAAAGGAGCGTGACGAACGGGGCCCGGATTGAGCCATCTCGATCTCGAGCAAATGCTCGGCCAGCACGTCGTTGAGGAAACGGAACTGATCGTTGAGCCCGATCACTTCGTTGTTGAAGTGATGACCGGCTGCCGGAATCAGCAAGGCTTCGAATTTTTCGTCGAAAACCAGGGTCAACACCTTACGAGACTCGTATTGCTGCGCGTAGTAGTTGTTGCCGAACACCGGGAAGCTCACGGCCAGGGTGACTTCGTTGATCATGACGTGCGCTCCTCGGACAGGACGAACCAGGCAAATACGCTCAACGTGAAGGCCGTCAGGGCCAGACAGGTCAGGAGATGGATCAGCATGGTTCGCCCCTCCGCTACAGGTTTCGTGTTGGGTTGGAATTGATCCTACGCTGACGGGTGGCGGGCGGAAGGCAATCGTGGCGATGGTGAATATCGATGCAAGTGATGGTCGTTTTGTCGGTGTTCTTGCGGGCCACTTCGCGAGCAGGCTCGCTCCCACATTTGGAATGCATTCCCTTGTGGGAGCGAGCCTGCTCGCGAATTCCAGCGGCCAACTGCATTTA
>NZ_JBPKAM010000145.1:0-11323 GCF_051216495.1 Pseudomonas baetica
GCCGCCAGCAGCTCGTTGACCGAACTGTTCGCACCGCAGATCCACCAGTCGCGCCTGGACAGTTGGCCGCAGCATTACCCGTGGATCGACCCGGCCGGTTACGAGTATTTCCGCACGCGGCTCGGCCAGGCGCGGCGTGATGTCGAGCACGGTTTGCGCATCACGCTTGCCCATTACGTCACCCTTGAGGCCCAGCAACGCATGCTGCAGATCCTGCAATTCAAGCTTGACGTGTTGTGGAGCATGCTCGACGCCATGAGCATGGCCTATGAGATGGAGCGCCCGCCTTATCACACCGTTACCCGTGACAAGGTCTGGCATCGGGGGATCGCCCTGTGAGCCTGATCAATCGCCAACAATCCCCTGCGTTGCGCCGGGGTTTTCGCCTGCAATGGGAACCGCGCCAGGCGTGCCATGTGCTGCTGTACCCCGAAGGCATGGTCAAGCTCAATGCCAGTGCCGGGCAGATTCTGACTCTGCTCGATGGTGAGCGCAGTGTCGCGGCAATCATTGATCGGCTGACGGCGGATTTCCCGGGCGTGCCGGGAATCGACGAGGATGTGCTGGCGTTTCTGGAGGTGGCCCATGCGCAGTACTGGATCGAGTGAAGCACTGCCGGGGCCGCCGCTGTGGTTGCTGGCGGAGTTGACTTACCGCTGCCCGCTGCAATGCCCGTATTGCTCCAATCCGCTGGACTTCGCCCGGCATGGCGAAGAGTTGAACACCGAGGAGTGGATCCGGGTGTTTCGCGAAGCCCGGGACATGGGCGCCGCGCAACTGGGGTTTTCCGGTGGCGAACCTCTGGTGCGCCAGGATCTGGTGCAGTTGATCAAGGCCGCGCGGGACATGGGTTACTACACCAATCTGATCACCTCGGGCATCGGCCTGACCGAACAAAAGGTGCACGACTTCAAGTTGGCCGGGCTCGACCATATCCAGATCAGTTTTCAGGCCGCCGACGAAGCGGTGAACAACATGCTGGCCGGCTCGAGAAAGGCGTTCGCGCAAAAACTGTCCATGGCTCGGGCGGTTAAAGCCCAGGGCTATCCTATGGTGCTGAACTTCGTCACCCACCGGCACAACATCGACCGGATCGAGCAGATCATTGACCTGTGCCTGGAACTGGAAGCGGATTTCGTCGAGTTGGCCACCTGCCAGTTCTATGGCTGGGCCGAACTCAATCGTGTTGGCCTGCTGCCGACCCGCGAGCAATTGCAGCGCGCCGAGCGCATCACCAACGAATATCGCCAGCGCCTCGAGGCCCAGGGCCATCCGTGCAAACTGATCTTCGTCACCCCGGACTACTACGAAGAACGTCCCAAGACCTGCATGAACGGCTGGGCCAACCTGTTCCTCGACATTACCCCCGACGGCACGGCGTTGCCTTGCCACAGCGCCCGGCAACTGCCGGTGCAATTTCCCAATGTGCGTGAACACAGTCTCTCGCACATCTGGAACGATTCGTTCGGCTTCAACCGTTTTCGTGGCGATGCCTGGATGAAGGAGCCGTGTCGTTCTTGCGATGAGAAGCACAAGGATCTGGGCGGCTGCCGCTGCCAGGCGTTCATGCTGACGGGAGACGCGGGGAATGCCGACCCGGTGTGCAGCAAGTCGCCGCATCACGGCGTCATCCTCAAGGCCCGCGAAGAAGCCGATGCACCGGGGCAGGGCATGGAACACCTGACGTTGCGCAATGAGAAGGCTTCACAGTTGATCTATCGCGGATAAGCCAAGCCACACGAAACCCGTGGCGAGTTTAATGGCGAGTACATCCAGCCATTGGTCTGATTGCATTCGCAGCCGGATGCTTTAGTGTGAATGCTACCTTCCAAAACAATAAAAACAGGCTTTCCAATGAGCCAGAGTCTCAACCAACTGCGTAAATTCGTCTCGCCTGAAATCATCTTCGGTGCCGGCTGCCGGCATAACGTCGGCAACTACGCCAAGACCTTTGGTGCACGCAAGGTCCTGGTGGTCAGCGATCCGGGAGTGATAGCCGCCGGTTGGGTGGCCGATGTCGAAGCCAGCCTGCAAGCCTTGGGCATCGAATATTGCCTGTACAGCGCCGTCTCGCCCAACCCGCGGGTAGAAGAGGTCATGCTCGGTGCCGAGCTGTACCGGGAAAACCACTGCGATGTGATCGTTGCCGTCGGCGGCGGCAGCCCGATGGATTGCGGCAAGGGCATCGGCATTGTCGTCGCTCATGGCCGCAGCATCCTCGAATTCGAGGGGGTGGACACCATCCGCGTGCCCAGCCCGCCGCTCATCCTGATTCCGACCACCGCCGGCACCTCGGCGGATGTCTCGCAATTCGTGATCATTTCCAATCAACAGGAACGCATGAAGTTCTCCATCGTCAGCAAGGCGGTGGTGCCGGACGTGTCCCTGATCGACCCGGAAACTACCCTCAGCATGGATCCGTTCCTGTCGGCCTGTACCGGCATCGATGCCCTGGTGCATGCCATTGAAGCCTTCGTCTCCACCGGTCACGGGCCGCTGACCGATCCCCATGCTCTGGAGGCCATGCGCCTGATCAATGGCAATCTGGTGCAGATGATCGCCAACCCGACGGACATTGCCTTGCGTGAGAAAATCATGCTCGGGAGCATGCAGGCCGGGTTGGCGTTTTCCAATGCGATCCTGGGGGCGGTGCATGCCATGTCCCACAGTCTGGGGGGCTTTCTCGATTTGCCCCATGGCCTGTGCAACGCTGTACTGGTGGAGCACGTGGTGGCGTTCAACTACAGCTCGGCACCGGAGCGTTTCAAGGTGATCGCCGAGACCTTCGGTATCGATTGCCGGGGATTGAATCAGCGGCAGATCTGCGGGCGCCTGGTCGAGCACCTGATCGCCCTGAAGCATGCCATCGGCTTTCACGAAACCCTCGGTCTGCATGGGGTCAGCACCGCGGACATTCCGTTCCTGTCGCAACACGCCATGGACGATCCGTGCATCCTGACCAACCCGCGCGAGTCCAGCCAGCGCGATGTCGAGGTTGTCTATGGCGAAGCCCTCTGACGAACAACAACGGGCCTTGGCCGGGTTGCTGGGGCTGGGCAGCCATTCGGCGCGCAAGAGTCATTATCCGGAGCTGGCGGCACGTCTCGATGAACTGGAAGCCGAACGCAACCGCTACAAATGGCTGTTTGAAAATGCGGTCCACGGGATTTTCCAGGCCAGCCTGCAAGACGGCATGCGCGCCGCCAACCCGGCATTGGCGCGCATGCTCGGCTATCAGGATCCGCAAGAGGTGTTGTTTTCCCTGAACGATCTGGCCAGCAACCTGTTTGCCGGCGGCGTGCAGGAGCTGCAAAGCATCGGCGACACTCTCAGGCAGCAGCACAGCCTGCACGGTTACGAAACCCGATTACGTCGCAAGGACGGCAGCCACCTGGACGTGTTGATGAACCTGTTGCTCAAACCCGGTCAGGAAGGCCTGGTGGAGGGCTTTGTCGCCGACATCACCGAGCGCAAGCTGGCGCAGCAACGCCTGCAACAACTCAATGACGAACTGGAGCAACGCGTCACTGCACGTACCGATGAACTGCTTGAAGCCAACCGCAACCTGCAGCAGCAGATCACCCAGCGTAAACAGATCGCCCAGGCCTTGCGCGATGCCCGTGATGCCGCCGAAGCCGCCAACCGCAGCAAGGACAAATACCTTGCCGCCGCCAGCCATGACCTGCTGCAACCGTTGAACGCCGCACGATTGCTGATCTCGACCTTGCGCGAGCGCAAATTACCGGAGGTCGAACAGGTGCTGGTCGAGCGCACGCACCAGGCGCTGGAAGGGGCCGAAGACCTGCTCACCGATCTGCTGGACATTTCTCGGCTCGATCAGTCAGCAGTCAAGCCGGACATCGCACCCTACCGCCTCGATGAGTTGCTCGGCCCATTGGTGTCGGAGTTCCAATCGGTGGCCCAGGCGGCAGGATTGAGGCTGCGGGTGCACATGGGCGATTACGCCATCAGCACCGACTTGCGCCTGATGACGCGGATTCTGCGCAATTTTCTCAGCAATGCCTGTCGCTACACGGAGGAAGGCAGCATCCTGCTCGGCGCCAGGCGTCGGGGCGAGTTTCTCCGCCTGGAAGTCTGGGACACCGGACGCGGTATCGCGGCGGATAGACTCGACTCGATCTTCCTTGAATTCAATCAACTGGATGTCGGCCGTGCCGCCGACCGCAAAGGTGTGGGACTGGGGCTGGCCATCGTCGAGCGCATTGCCAAAATCCTGGGTTACAGGATCGGCGTGCATTCGCTGCCGGGGCGGGGATCGATGTTCAGTATCGACGTGCCGCTTTCCCATGAAGTCCCGTTGCCGATCGACCAGGCCACGCCCCAGCCGGGTACCGGCAACCCGCTACCGGGTCGGCGTCTGCTGGTGCTGGACAATGAAGTGAGCATTCTGGAAAGCATGGGGGCATTGCTCGGGCAGTGGGGGTGCGAAGTAGTGACGGCCACCGATGAAGCCTCGGCGCTGGCGGCCCTGGCAGGAAGGGCGCCGGAACTGATTCTGGCGGATTATCACCTCGACCATGCCGTGGTGGGGTGTGATGTGGTGCGACATTTGCGCGAGCATTTCCACCAGCCAATTCCGGCGGTGATTATCACCGCCGATCGCACCGACCAGTGCCGGCGCTCGCTGCAACGGCTCGACGCACCGCTGCTGAACAAACCGGTCAAACCGGGCAAGCTGCGCGCGGTATTGAGTCAGTTGTTGGGCACCCTGTAGGAGTGAGCACGCTCGCGATGGCGGCACAGGCACCGCAGGGTGTCAGGCAGTCAACGTTATCGTTGACGACCATCGCGAGCACGCTCGCTCCTACAGGGGGTGGTATTGCAGGGTGAGCGTCAGTTCAACCGACTGACCTCGCTCAAGCAACTTCAACCCCGGCTTTCCCGGCAAGTGATGGGCGTTGACCGGGTGGCTGACCGGTTCGATGCAGAAAAAATCCAGGCCGGGCGGGCAGTAGAGCAGGTAGTACTCGCTGCCGCTGGCCCGGCACTCCAGTTCGTAACCCAGGTCGGGTTGCTGGATCAGGCAGTGGCCGTTCCATTGGCAAAAGCCGTTGTCGACCAATGTCTCGGGCAAGCCCTTGGGTTGCTGGAAATCCCAGTCGGCAGGCAGGTTGCTCAGCGCTGTTGGCAGTTTTGAGGCATCACACAACCAGACCTGTTCGGCCCGGGCCTGGAGTCGCGTGTTCGGCATGCGTGGAAAGTAGGGATGCAAACCGAGCCCATGCCATGCCGCACGTTCGGCCAGGTGCGTGACATGCAACTCGATGCTTAGTCGACCTTCGCTCAAATGGAAACGTTGCCGGGCGCGATAGGCGAAGGGGGTGGTGCTGTCCAATTGCAGCACCACCTCGTCCGTTGATTGCGATATCACCTGCCACGCCTGCTGCCAGGCGCTGCCGTGAATCGGCAACGGGTCGGTGAGGCTGTTGGGGGCCAGCGCCAGCCAACCCTCGGGGCAGTCGAAACCACCTTCGGCAATGCGGTTGGACCAGGGCGCCAGGGGAAAACAGCCGAGTTTGCCGGGCAGCCCGGCGTTCAGCGCTTGTGCATCGGCGTGACGCAACAAGGGTTGTCCAGTGCTGCGTGCGGTCCAGTTGACGATGCTCGCACCGAGTTCGGGGGCGAGGATGAGGTGGGTGAAATCGTCTTTGAGTTCGAGCAGTTTCATGGTCATGGAGAGGAGTCAACGATCCTGAAATAGCGGCTCGGGCAAGCCCTTGACGCCGGGATCCAGAGCGAACACGCCGCCGGCGAGTGACTGTGGGTCATGGTCGTCACCGGGGCGAATCGAGGTCACGAACAGCGTATCCAATCGACTGCCGCCGAAGGCGCACATGGTCGGTTTTTTCACCGGGATGGCCAGGGAGCGGTCGAGACGGCCGTCGGGGGTGAAACGGTGAATCAGCCCGGCGTCATTGGCGCAGATCCAATAGCAGCCTTCGGCATCCACCGCGGCGCCGTCGGGGCGGCCGCAGTATTGATTCATGTCGACGAAGACTCGACGGTTCGAAGGCGTACCGCTGTCGGTGTCGTAGTCGAAGGCCCAGATCTGTTGCACCAGCGGGTGGGAGTCGGACAGATACATCGTGCGTCCGTCCGGGCTGAAACCCAGGCCGTTGGGCACGATGAAACCACCTAATTGCGCTGCCAGCGGCCCGCGTTGCCCGGCGCTGTAGCGATAGAGCGTGCCGTTGGCGGCATTGGCGCTCATGTTCAACACCATGCTGCCGGCCCAGAAACGTCCCTGGCGGTCACAGCGCCCATCGTTGAGACGCATGTCCGGGCGGGCGTGATCGACATGGGCCAGGAGCTGGCAGTCGAGACTGCCGTCATTGCGCGGCTGCAAATGAAAGTACCCGCTTTCCATGCCGGCAACCCAGCCACCGTCCAGGTGGCGGGCGATGCAGGCGAGCATTTCCGGGGTTTTCCAGGTGTCGACATGCCCGGTGTCGGCGCTCCAGCGTTGCAGGCCCCCGGCGGGAATATCGACCCAGTACAGGGCGTTTTCCTCGGGGACCCAGACCGGGCTTTCGCCGACCGCATTACGGGCATCGACAATCAATTCGGCTTGCATGGCAACTCATACCCTTGGTCTTTGTTGTCGGGATCAAGCGATGACAGCTAGGGGCTCAGTCACCGAACGGGCCGGCTGCGCAGAAGGCACCGCCCTGATAGATCCTGGCCGGGTCATCGGCGGCCGGCAGCGGCAGGGCCTCGACTTTTTCGCGGAACACTTCGGAACTGTCCTGCGGGGCGTAACCCAGGGCGGTGGCGTAGCGGTTGTCCCACCAGATGTCCTTGTTGTCGGACATGCCGTAGACGACGGTGTGGCCGACGTTCGGGGCGTACAGCGCGCGTTCGAGCAATTGGGTCAGGTCGCCGAAGCTCAGCCAGGTGCTCATCATCCGGCGGTTTTGCGGCTCCGGGAACGACGAGCCGATACGCACGCTGACGGTCTCGATGCCATAGCGGTCGAAGTAGAAGGTGGCCATGTCTTCGCCGTAGGACTTGGACAAGCCGTAATAGCTGTCGGGGCGGCGAGGGGAGTGGGCATCGATGACTTCATCCTGCTTGTAGAAGCCGATCACGTGGTTGGAACTGGCGAAAATCACCCGCTTCACCCCATGACGGCGCGCCGCTTCGTAGATGTGGAACACGCCGCAGATGTTGGCGCCAAGGATCTCTTCGAACGAATGCTCCGTGGACACGCCGCCAAAGTGCAGGATCGCGTCCACGCCTTCGACCAGTTGATGCACGGCGTGTTTGTCGGCGAGGTCGCAGGGCACGACTTCTTCACGGTCATCGATGGCTGGAGCGATATCGGCGATGTCCGACAGGCGAATGACATTGGCATAGGGGCGCAGGCTTTCGCGCAGAATCTTGCCCAGGCCTCCGGCAGCACCGGTCAGGAGCAGGCGATTGAAGGGGCGGCGGGGTGTGGAAGTGGTCGTCATGGAAATCCCTGGACAAACAGTCGTTGTTATTGGGTTCGTTGTAGGTTGTCGTACGACTTTGCTGAAGTATCGTAAGGCTTCCCGGTTATTGTCAACGCGACTTTGGTGGAAATGGACGGGGGGTCATGCCGCATTGCAGTTTTCTCTGTAGGAGCGAGCTTGCTCGCGATGAGGCCGGCACATTCAACATCAATGTCGCCTGCCAGTCCGCCATCGCGAGCAAGCTCGCTCCCACATTCGCTTTGTGTTTACAACAGGCTGATCGGATAGCTGATGAAGATCCGGTTCTCATCGAACTCGTTGGTGCTGAAGTCCCTGCGGATGCTCGCGTTGCGCCATTTGACGTTGAGGTTTTTCAGCACGCCGCTCTGTACGGTGTAGGCCAGCTCCGATTCGCGGCCCCATTCCTTGCCATCGGTGATGGTGCCGGTGTGCACGTTGTCGCCGCTGATGTAGCGGTTCATCAGGGTCAGGCCTGGAATGCCCAGGGCGACGAAGTTGTAGTCGTGGCGCACCTGCCAGGATTTTTCCCGGGCGTTGTCGTAGCTGGAGTTGTAGCTGTCGTTGGCCAGGGTGCCGCCGCTGGTGCCGTTGATGCGCATCCAGACATCGTCGCCGCTGAGTTTCTGCAGGCCGACATAGAACGTGTTGCCGCCGTACTTGGCCGAGAGCAGGGCGAACGCGGTCTTGTTGTCCAGATCGCCGGCCAGGGCGCTGCCGTCTTCCTTGCCGATGAAGTAGCCAAGGTTGGCGCCCAGGGTCCAGTCGCCCATGGGCTGGCTGTGGGTCAGGTTGAAGTACTGCTGCTGATAAATGTCGCTGAGCTCGGCGTACCACACGCCGACCTGGGTGCGTTTATCGTTGAAGGCGTATTCGCCGCCACCGAAGTTGAAGCGGTCGGAGGTGAACGCCGCTTTGCCGTTCATGAACATGTCTTCCATGCTCGCATCGTTGCGCGGGCTGTTCTGGCGGAACTGGCCGCCGTAGAGCGTCAGGCCGCTGATCTCGGTGGAGGTTACCTGGGCGCCGCGGAAGGTTTGCGGCAGCGAACGGCCGTCGTCGGAACGCAGGATCGGCAGCACCGGCATCCATTCGCCGACCTTCAATTCGGTCTTCGACACCTTGCCCTTGAGGGCCACGCCCAGTCGGCCAAAGTTGTCAGCAGGGCGGCCGTCGCTGTGGATCGGCAGCAGCTGCGTCCCACCGGTGCCTTTGCCGCCGTCGAGCTTTTGCGAGTACAGCCCCAGTACATCCACCCCGAATCCGACGGGGCCTTGGGTGAAGCCGGACTTGGCATCGAGGATGAAGTTCTGGGTCCACTCTTCTGCCTTGCCCTGAGGGTTGGCCGGGTTGACGAAGTTGCGATTGAAGTAGGCGTTGCGCAGGTTCAGCGTGGCCTTGGCATCATCGGTGAAGCCTTCGGCCTGGCCGGCGATGGGCAAGGCGAGGGCCAGGCTGCTGCAACCGATTATGCTCAAGGAATGACGGCGGATGAGGCTAGAACGGGCATTGCGGACGGACGGATTGCGGGTGAGTTTGCTCACTGGGCGTTCCCTTGTTTTTTTGTTTTTATTTTTTGTTATACGTCGTCGTACAACATTGGGGCGATTATTTGTGAGGCATTCCGCTGTTGTCAATGGAAAGTTGTACGACGACCTGCGGCAGGCTTTGAACCTGTGGGAGCGAGCCTGCTCGCGAAGACGGTCTATCAGGCAACATCGAGGGTGATTGTGAGATGGCTATTCGCGAGCAGGCTCGCTCCCACAGGGGACTGCGCTGGTCAGTTCGAAATCATGGGAGGCAAGGTGCCGAGCAGAGAGACCGCCGCCACGGCACCAAGCCCCAACAACCATTCCAGCGTCACACTGACGCGCAAGGTCGACAACTGCTGCTCGCAGTCCCTGACCCGCAAGCGGTTGAATATCGCCAACCCCAACATGGCGCCAACCAGTGAAACCTTGATCAACAGAATCACGGCAAAACCGGACAACAAGGGCATCGGCCAGAAGGCCCCGGTGAGGACTCGCACGTTGATCAGGCCGGTGATCAGCAACCCGGCCACCAGGCCATAACCGACTCCGCTGAAACGCTGCAACAGGGCTTCGAGAGGGTGTCCTCCGGGGTGCCGCAGGATCATGACCAGCAGCATCAGGCCACCGAGCCATGCGCCGACACAGGCCAGGTGCAGCAGTTGATTGAGGATCAACAACCGGCCTTGGAGGCCATCGAGCATGGCGCCGTGACCGACCGGGGCCAGCGTCGCCAGGAGCAGACCGCCGAGGATGATTTGCATAGGGCGGTTGGTGCGTAACGGTGTCAGCAGCAACGCGAGCAACAGCCCGTTGAACAGCAGGTGCCAGCGCCAGACCTGGCCAAAAAAGGTACGCTCCAGCACCCGTTGCAGCGTCGAGGGATCGAGTGCTGCGCTCCAGGCACCGGTCATGTTAACGGTGACCAACAGTAGCCAGCCGACACCGCTGACCAGCGCCATGGCCGCCAGCCAGCGGCTGACGCGATCCAACGCTTGATTCAGTGCAGAACCCCCCCCCAACAGTAGCGGCCTGAACACCCACGCCCCGAACAGCATCAGCACCACGGTGAAATGCAGGAAACGGCACAGCACCATCGCGCTGGTCATGTATTACTGGCCAACCTTGAACGCGTAAGCGCCTTCACTCTTGTGGGTATCGACCGACACCACGTGCCATTCGACCTTGTAATCACCGGCGGTCAAGGGCACCGCCGGCGTGGCAATCAGGGTCTTTTTATCACTGCCTTGGGTGACCAGGCTTTTCACCAGAATGTCCGCGCCATCTTTGGTGATCGTGACCTTGCAGAAGTCGGCTTCGACGCCTTCGGAGAAGATCAGGCTCAGTTCCGCGGGGGCACTGACGGTGCTGTCGGCGGCAGGTGTCTGGCTTTGCAAATGGGCGTGGGCCCACACTGATGAAACGGTGAGCAGCGAGCCGAGCAGGGTGGCGGCGGTCAGGACTTTCTTGAGCATATTCAATCCCTCGGCGACAGGTTCGATGTGGGCGCAAGTGTAGCCGCGCAACGATCAATGTACGAAGTTTGCTTTCCCCCTGTCGCCGCGAGGTAGAGCGGGTGCTAGTCTTGTTTAACGTTGTTGTCAGGGAGCCCTCATGGGCAATCACAAGATCGAGATTCGTCGCAGTAACGTCGAGAAAATTCTGCTGGGGGCCGAGAAGGTCTTCGCCGAGAAAGGCTTCGGCAGCACCGCCATGGCCGACATCGCCGCCGAGGTGCAACTGCCGCGCTCCAACCTGCATTACTACTTCAGCACCAAGACCGAGCTGTACAGCGCGGTGCTGTTGGGTCTGCTGGACGTGTGGAAGCAGGACGCGCTGTGCTTCGAGATGTTCGACGACCCGCGGGTAGTTCTCAGCAGCTACATCCGCGCCAAGATGAACCACTCCCGCAGCCGCCCCTACGGCTCGAAAGTTTGGGCCAACGAAATCATCCACGGTGCACCGACCCTGGGCTCGGCGCTGGATGCGAGCCTGTACGACTGGGCCAAGATGAAGGAAGCGAAGATTCGTCAGTGGGTGGACGACAAACGCATCCTGCCGGTGGAGCCTTCAAGCCTGCTGTACATGATCTGGGCCTCGACCCAGCACTACGCCGACTTCGATCACCAGGTGAACATTCTCAACGACCACCAGCCGTTGTCGGACATGCAGTTCGAGCGGGCGGTGCAGACAGTGACCAGTGTGATTTTGCGGGGGATCGGGTTGGAGCCTTGAGGCCTTCAGCGTTGCTGTTGGCCTCTTCGCGAGCAGGCTCGCTCCCACAATGGAATGCGTTTCAACTGTGGGAGCGAGCCTGCT
>NZ_JBPKAM010000146.1:0-10943 GCF_051216495.1 Pseudomonas baetica
GCGCGCGATGCACCCGAGAACACAGGGGGGCACCAGGTACCCACCGTCATCGTTGGCGCCCATCGCGAGCAAGCTCGCTCCTACAGGAGGGTGAACACCAACGCCTTCAACCCACACTCCACATCCGCATCCGGAAACTCCGGCGGATTGTCCAGCCGCTGCTCGAACCGCAGGCTCGGCGCTTCGCGGGTGACGCCTTCGATGAGGAAATCCGCGCCGAAGGCCGGGTCGTTCATGCAGGCCAGTACCGTACCCTGCGCGGTGAGCAATTCCGGCAGGCGGCGCAGCACGCGTTGGTAATCCTTGGTCAGCAGGAAGCTGCCTTTCTGAAACGACGGCGGGTCGATGATCACCAGGTCATACGGCCCTTTGCCGATCACCTTGCCCCAGGATTTGAACAGGTCATGGCCGAGAAAGGTGACCTTGCCCAGATCGTGTCCGTTGAGCCGGTGGTTGTCGCGACCACGGCTCAGGGCCGGGCTCGACATGTCGAGGTTGACCACGTGCGTCGCTCCACCTTCGATGGCCGCCACCGAGAAGCCACAAGTGTAGGCGAACAGGTTCAGCACCCGTTTGCCCTGGGCATTGGCGCGCACCCAGTCGCGGCCATAACGCATGTCGAGGAACAGGCCGGTGTTCTGCTTGCGGCCCAGGTCCACCCGGTACTTCAAGCCGCCTTCGGTGATGGTCAGTTCGTCGATCTCGTCCCCCAGCAGCCATTCGGTGGTGCTTTGCAGCAGGTAGCGATGTTGCAGCAGCAAGGTGTGTGCACCGGATTGCGTCCACTGGGCTGACTGGGTGATTGCCATCAGCAGCTGCTTCAAATCCTCCAGCTGCGAAGACTCCGGTTCCTTGAACAACGCCACCAGTACCACGCCCTGCAACCAGTCGACGGTCACTTGCTCCAGCCCCGGCCAGCAACGGCCACGGCCGTGGAACAGGCGACGGGTTTCGGTGGGGGCGGACGCGAGGGCGGTCAGCAGGTGTTCGTGGAGCGTGGCGAGGGCTTCGGTGTTCATGGGTTGGGGTCGGCGAATTTGCGGGGGCGGCATTTAACCATAGTTGAGGCATTGCACAGTAATCACAGACGACTCAATCCCTGTGGGAGCTGGCAAGCCAGCTCCCACAGGTTTCCCCTACAGTTTTGAGGATTGTGAGTTATCACGAATTGTTTAACTCTGCGTGAGGATTTGGCGATCTTGTCGCTCCCATACTTGGCTCCAACGAACAACAAACAAGGAGCCCGGACATGTCGCAGTCAACTGCTTCACCCAAGGCCAGCCACCCCCGCTGGCTACGGCTCACCCATTGGCTCAACGCCCTGGCCGTGCTGGTGATGGTCACCAGCGGCTGGCGCATCTACAACGCTTCGCCGCTCTACGATTTCAGTTTTTCCAATTCGATTACCCTGGGCGGTTGGCTCGGCGGCGCCTTGCAGTGGCACTTCGCGGCGATGTGGCTGCTGGCATTCAACGGCGTCCTGTACTTGGCATGCAATCTGTTCAGTGGTCGCCTCAAGCGCCGCTTTTTCCCGGTTTCACCCAAAGGCGTATTGCATGACCTGTGGGCCGCCGTACGCGGAAAACTCGGTCACGCGGACCTCAGTCATTACAACCAGGTGCAACGGTTTGCCTATCTGTTTGTCATGGTGGATATCGCCCTGCTGGTGATCTCCGGGCTGGTGTTGTGGAAGTCGGTGCAGTTCCCGCTGTTGCGTGAACTACTGGGCGGTTACGACACGGCGCGGCATGTGCACTTCATCGCGATGGCACTGCTGGTGGTGTTCGTGGTGGTGCATCTGGTGATGGTCGCACTGGTTCCGAAAACCCTGCTCGCCATGATCGTTGGTCGCAAGGAGCCTGTATGAAAAAAACCAATCTTGATGAATCCTCGATCCTGACCGATGCCCGGAAAATCCTCGCACCGCAGATCGAAGACCGCTCACGCCGCTCGTTCCTGTTGCGTGGCCTGACCCTCGGCGGCGTGGCCATGTTGTCCGGCTGTAACCTGACCGACAGCGAAAGCGTCGAGACCGCGCTGTCGTCCATGTCGCGCTTCAACGATCGGGTGCAGGGCTGGTTGTTCAACCCAAACGCCATGGCACCGACCTATCCGGAATCGATGATCACCCGGCCGTTTCCGTTCAACGCCTTCTACGGTATCGACGAAGCGCCAACGGTGGAGGAGGAGAGCTACCGCCTGGAAGTCACCGGTCTGGTCGCGGACAAACGTAGCTGGCGCCTCGAAGAACTGCGCGCCATGGCGCAAACCGAACAGATCACCCGACACATCTGCGTCGAAGGCTGGAGCGCTATCGGCCGCTGGGGCGGTGTGCCGTTCCGCGACTTCCTCAAGCGCATCGGCGCCGACACCGATGCCAAGTACGTCGGTTTCAAATGTGCCGACGATTACTACACCAGCATCGACATGGCCACCGCGCTGCATGCGCAAACCCTGTTGGCGCTGACGTATGACGGCGCAGTGCTGCCACGCGAGTACGGCTTCCCGATGAAGCTGCGCATGCCCACCAAGCTTGGCTACAAGAACCCCAAACACATCCAGGCGATTTTCGTCAGCAACACCTACAGCGGCGGCTACTGGGAAGACCAGGGCTACAACTGGTTTGGTGGCAGCTGACGGCCGCCAGGCGATTTCACCCGAAACACCACCCTGCAAGGAGTTACATAATGAAAAAGCTGACCACTATCGCTCTGTCCATGTGCCTGGCCGTTGGCGCCGCCTCTGTGTTCGCGGCCACTTCTGTTGATAACGGCAGCATGAGCAAGGATTCGATGTCCAAGGATGCGATGAAGAAGACCGATTCGATGTCCAAGGACGCCATGAAGAAGACCGATGCGATGTCCAAGGACGCGATGAAGAAGACCGACTCAATGTCCAAGGACGCCATGAAGAAAGGCGACGACATGAAAAAGGACGCCATGTCTCAATAAACGCAGTCCCCTGTAGATACTCTGTTCACGGTCAAGCTTTCAGCATGTGTTTTTCGCTGAAAAGCTTGGCCGTATTGCAGGACGCCTGATTTCGTCGCCTTCCTGTATCAAAAATGAATTTCCATCGAGTCCGCCGCTCATACCTGTAGGCGGCGGATGAGAACCCGCGAATTCATTGGCGAACACAGGGAGCGGCACGGTCATGAGTCGAGTACCGACGGCGGGCGGGGACCTTCATGGCGGATTGATTCTGGTGGTCGAGGACGACCCGCTGATCCTGGAGTTTCTCTGTGAAATTCTTCAGGACGAAGGCTATGCGGTGCATTCCCAGAGCAGCGCGGACGCCGCGTCGGTGTATTTGCAGGGCCATGCCGCCGAGGTCGGGTTGTTGCTGACCGACATCACTATGCCTGGCACGCTCAACGGTGCGGATCTGGCCAACCTGTTCGGCGATCAGTGGCCGGAAAAACCGATCATGATCATGTCCGGCTATGAAACCCCGCAAAGCGCTGGCGTGCGGCATGAAGTTTCATTCATCAAGAAACCCTGGGCGCTGGGGCAGTTGCTCGATTGTGTGGACGGTGCCCTCAAATCACGCCGCCCCCTGTAGGAGCGAGCATGCTCGCGATGCACGACAGAACACTGCGGGATGTCAGGCTGCCAGTGTTATCGTTGACGTCCATCGCGAGCATGCTCGCTCCTACAAAGGATCGCCCCTTTGCTTAACGTCCCCTACCGTGCCTTCTTGTTCGACATGGACGGCACCATCCTCACTTCCATTGCCGCCGCCGAGCGCGTCTGGACCACCTGGGCGCTACGCCACGGTGTCGATGTCGAAACGTTCCTGCCCACGATCCACGGTGCCCGCGCCATCGATACCATCAGGCGCCTGGGGCTGCCCGGTGTCGATGCCGAGGTTGAAGCCGCGTGGATCACCACAGCGGAGATCGAGGATGTCGAAGGGGTTGAAGAGGTGGCCGGCGCGGCGCGGTTCCTCAAGTCATTGCCGGCCCACCAATGGGCCATCGTCACCTCGGCGCCGAGGACGCTGGCGCTGCGCCGCATGGCGGCGGCCGGGATTCCCGAGCCGGATGTGATGATCACTGCCGAGGATGTCAGCGTTGGCAAACCTGACCCGGCGGGGTATCGGTTGGCTGCCCGGCGCCTGGGCGTCGAGATTTCCGAATGCCTGGTGTTCGAGGATGCGACGGTGGGAATACTCGCGGCCGAGGCGGCGGGGGCCGATTTGATGATAGTCACGGCGACCCATGAACAGCCGATCGAGACGCCGCATGGGACTTTGGAGCGTTATGACTTCGTTGCCGTTTCTGTGGATGCCGACAGCTCAATCAGGCTGCACACCCTCTAATACTGTGGGAGCGAGCCTGCTCGCGAAGGCGGTGTGTCAGCTAGATCAATGTTGACTGACACTCAGCATTCGCGAGCAGGCTCGCTCCCACAGTGGTTTTGTGTGTATCAGTAGATTTTGGGTATGAGCCGCCAGGTTCGGGCGCAATATGCTTCATATTCCGTACCAAACTGCGCCCTCAGCAGCGCCTCTTCGGAATGAATACGCGCAATCAGCGGAATCAACGTCAACGCCACTAACAACAAACCCACGCTTGAGCGAAACGCCAACGCCCAACCCAGGCCAATGACCAGCATTCCCAGGTAGCTGGGGTTGCGCAGGTGGCGATAGAGGCCATCGGTCACCAGCCGATGCCCAGGCTGTATCGCCACCAGCCCGCTGAAACGCTTGCCCAGTACGAACACCGGCCACAACCGCAGTGCACCGCCGACGATGAACAGCAGCGCCCCGAGCCAGCGTACGCCCTCGCCACCGAAGGTCCAGAAGTCGACGCGGTCGGTCCAGGCCGGCAGGTATCCACTGACCAGGCCGATCACCCCGAAGGCCGGGATCACCCAGCGATTGGCCCGGTCTTCGCGTTCGCCGGAACTCAGGTTGACCTCGGTGAACAGCGACGCGATGGTCATGACCAGGGTCGCCAGCACCACGACCACTAGCGCGCCATGGGAGAAAAAAGCACCGAAGCCACCCAGCCCCCAAACGGCCAGGCCGAGGTAGGCGAGGGTGGTCACGATGGCGAAAAATGCCAGTTTGGCCGAGATTTTCATAACGCCTCCGCTCTTGCACTGCGTCGAATGACCTGCGGCGGTTGCCCGAACGCCCGCAGGAAGGCTTCGCGCATGCGCCGGCGGTCGCTGAAGCCGGTTTCCAGGGCGATCTCATCGAGGGTCAGGCGCCCGCGTTCAAGCATTTGCCGCGCCGCTTCCAGGCGCAGGTTTTCGATGGCCTTGGCCGGCGACTGGCCGGTTTCGGCACGAAAGGCGCGGCTGAATTGCCGTGGGCTGAGCCGGGCCACGTCCGCCAATTGCTCCACCGACAGCGTCTGCGCCAGGTGTTCCCGTGCATAGCCGAGCACGGTCTGGATGCGATCGGATTTCGGCTCCAGCTCCAGCAGCGCCGAGTGTTGCGACTGGCCACCGGCCCGACGGTGATACATCACCAGTTTTTGCGCCACCGCGCGGGCGAGTTCGGCGCCATGGTCCTTTTCCACCATGGCCAGCGCCAGGTCAATGCCGGCGGTCATCCCGGCAGACGTCCAGATCGAACCGTCGACCACGTAGATGCGGTCGGCCTCTACCTTGATCGAGGGAAAGCGTTCCTGCAGTTGTCGCGCATACGCCCAGTGCGTGGTGGCTCGACGTCCTTCGAGCAGGCCGGCCTGGGCCATGACAAAGGCGCCGGAACAGATCGACGCCGTGCGCCGCGCGGTTTTGGCACTGGCGCGCATGTAATCGAGTACCGCTTCGGGTGCCTGTTCGAGGATGGAGTCGCCGCCGACCACGATCACCGTATCGAACACCTGTTCATCGAACACCTCGGTGCCGACCGTCAACCCGCCTGAAGCGCGCAGCGTACGGCCGTCCTCGGACAACACCCGCACGTCGTACAGCGTTTCACCGGCGCTGAAGTTGGCGTATTCGAACACCGGCATTGCCGCCAGCGCCATGGACTGGAATCGGTCGAAAACCACGAATGCCACGCTGATCATCGCGATGCCCTCAAGTATTCATGTCAGAAAAACGTACTTTAAACGTCATTTGCGACACGTGTCAGTGAATTTATAACTGCACACACCCGGCGACAGTCTCGCCTCTCCTTGAAGGACATTGCACATGACACTCTCATCCAAAGGTACCGCACTGATCACCGGCGCTTCGTCGGGCATTGGCGCAGTGTATGCCGACCGACTCGCCCGTCAGGGGTACGACTTGATTCTGGTGGCGCGCAGCCAGGCAAAACTCGATGCCCTGGCCAATCGCCTGAGGGAAGAAACCGGGCGCCACGTACAAGTGGTGGCCGCCGATTTGAAAGACCAGACCGATTTGCTGCGGGTCGAAAAACTTCTGCGCAGTGACGCGAGCATCAGCCTGCTGGTCAACAACGCCGGGGTCGGTGCGGTCATGCCGCTGCTCGCCAGCCCCGTGGATGACATGCAAGACATGATCACCCTCAACATCACCGCGCTGACGCGCCTGGCCTATGCCGTGGCACCGGGGTTCGTCGCTCGCGGCGTCGGGACCGTGATTAACATTGCCTCAGTCGTCGCCTTCGCTCCGGAAGTCCTCAACGGCGTGTACGGCGGGACCAAGGCGTTCGTCCTGGCCTTGAGCCAGTCGATGCACCGCGAACTGGCCGATAAAGGCGTGCGCGTTCAGGCCGTGTTGCCGGGTGCCACTGCCACCGATTTCTGGAGCGAAGCCGGTAACCCGGTGGAAAACCTGCCCCGGGAAATCGTCATGTCCGCTGAAGACATGGTCGATGCCGCATTGGTTGGGTTGACCAATGGCGAAGTGGTGACCATTCCGGGTCTGCATGACGGTGCGCAGTGGGACCAATACGAAGCCCAGCGGCAGGTGCTTTCGGGGTTGATTGGCAATTCCACGGCGGCGCCGCGTTACCGTTGATTCGCGAGCAGGCTCGCTCCCACAGGGTATGCGATAGGCTTGTGGGAGCGAGCCTGCTCGCGAAGGGGCCATTGAAATGTCAGTGACAGGGCAGGGTGAACTAAGCTTGAAACAGGACCGTTCACCGTTGACCCGTGGACACTTCGACGGGTCGCCGGCGTGCAACAGGAGCCGTCATGCTTCACATCAGAACGCCATTGATCCTGCACCCAGGCCTCTCGACCCCGAACCGCCGTATCTGGCTCAAGCTGGAAAACCTGCAACCGAGCGGCTCGTTCAAGCTGCGCGGCATGGGGCTGTTGTGCAGTCAGGCCGCGGCCCAGGGCAAAAAAAGGGTCGTCTGTCCTTCCGGCGGCAATGCCGGGTTCGCCACCGCCGTGGCCGCTGCCAGCCTGGGGCTCAAGGCCTGCATCGTAGTACCGCATACCACGCCGGAAACCACCCGCGCCCGGATCCGCAAAACCGGCGCCGAGGTGATCGTCCACGGCAAGGTGTGGGATGAAGCCAATCAACGGGCAAGGGAGCTCGCTCAGGGCGCGGACACCGAGTACGTGCCGGCCTTCGACCACCCGGTGTTGTGGCAAGGTCACAGCACGATGATCGATGAAATACTCGAAGACTGTCCGCAGGTTGATGCATTGGTGACGTCGGTGGGCGGTGGCGGTTTGCTCGCGGGGCTGCTGACCGGGTTGATCCGTCACCAGCGCATGGACTGCCGGATCGTGGCCTGCGAAACCGAGGGCGCGGCGTCCTTCGCGGCGGCCATGGCAGTAGGACATCCGGTTCGTCTGCCGCGAATCGATACGGTGGCCACCTCCCTCGGCGCTGCTCAAGTGGCGGCGTGGCCGGTGCAACACCTCCCCGATTTTCCCCACGAATGCGTGGTTCTCAGCGATGAGTACGCGATCATGGGCGTGGTGCGTTACGCCAGTGATTTACGCCAGTTGGTCGAGCCTGCTTGCGGCATTTCATTGGCCATCGCCTACCTGGATCATCCGGCGATCGCCGAAACCCACGACGTGGTGATCGTGGTGTGCGGCGGGGTCAGCATCAGCGCGCAACTGGTGGCCGGTTGGGCACGTTGAAGCAAGGCAGGGCCGGACACGCTATCCAGGTGTCACAAGCCCCACCGCGAAGGTTACTGACCTGCGGTCACGCCATCCTGGACGAGTATGGCGCGAGCCAATGCTTCGTCGCTTGCACTATTGAGGTCGGGGTGTTCCTGACGAATTTTCTGCAGAACCTGCTCCAGATAAACGCCGCGAATGGCGCCGCCACTGGCCACGAAGCTGGAGGCGTCGTCCCGGGCGGGGATCATCAGTTTGTCATCCTTGAACGTTGAATACAGCGAAGCGGAAACGCCGGCCGAGGTGGCGACGTCGCCCGCATCCACGTCGGCCAATGCAGAGCCGACAGGTAAACACAGCAGCAGGGAAGAAACGATAATCAGACGGCGCATGACGGTGTCCTCTGAAGCAAAAAGGAAGTGCCTCACTTTTAGGATGTACGGCAGTCTTCAAGAGTTCCGTCTGGATTGGCTATTCCATTGTGGGAGCGAGCCTGCTCGCGAATGCTGTGTGTCATTCAGCATGGATTTTGGCTGACCCGCTCCCTTCGCGAGCAGGCTCGCTCCCACAGGGAATAGGGGTAACTGTGCAAGTCACCGCGAAAACCGGTTGCGATATTCCCGTGGCGAGACCCCCAGGTTGCGCTGGAAGGTCAAGCGCATGCGCTCTTCGTCGCCAAATCCGCACAACCGGGAAATTTGATCGATGTTGCGCTCGGAGTCTTCCAGCAGGCGCCGGGCGGCTTCCACGCGCAATACTTCCACGGCCTTGGCCGGGGTGCGACCGGTCTTGAGCTTGTAGACCCGGGCGAAGTTTCGCGGGCTCATTTGCACTTGCTGGGCGAGGGTCTCGACCGTGAGGTTGCCCTCGGCCAGGTTGTGCGAGATCCACAGGTGCAGGTCATCGAAGGCGGCGCCTTCACTGGTTTGCGCTTGCAGCAATTGGCTGTACTGCGCCTGGCCCCCGGGACGCTTGAGAAACACCACCATTTCCCGCGCCACCTGCAGCGCCACTTCACGGCCGCAATCTTCTTCGACCAACGCCAGGGCCAGGTCGATGCCGGCACTGACGCCGGCGGATGTCCAGACCGAACCCTGCTGTATGAAGATCGCATCGCTGTCGACTTCGATCGATGGATAGTGCTCCTTGAGCATGTCGCACATCTTCCAGTGGGTCGCCGCGCGTTTGCCTTCCAGCAGGCCGGCTTCAGCCAGCAGGAATGTTCCGCTGCACACCGATGCGGTACGTTTGACGTTGTCCGCTGCCTGTGCAAGCCAGGCGACCAGATCCATTGAAAGGTGCATCGCGTCGAGAATCTTCGGTGCGCCGGGGGCGATCAGTGTATCGATCGAATGAACGTCGAAGTCGCTCAAAGACGCAGTGTGTACAGCCAGGCCCTCTGCGGTGTGAATCAGTCCACCGGCCAGGCTAGCGGTGGAAAGCGTATAACCCGGCAGATTGAGCGCGTGCCGGTATCTGGAGGCAGCCCAGAACACGGTTTGCGCACCGGTTAGATCCAGTAGGCCCATTTCCGGGTAGGCGAGGAATACGATCAAGCGCGGTTGGTCGGGTTGAAGTGCGGGCTGCGTTTGGGGGGAGACGGCGGAGCGGGTGATTTCGTTCATGAGCTTCTGTTTTTACGAGTTGGAATAATCTTAATTCGCAAACGGTATAAACGTGAGCGCTGCTGATCGGCTGTCAGGAATCAAGGGCTTTATGGCAGTCGGACCGAAGAAGTTTAGTCCTGTCAGCTGTGCCTGGTTGTAGGTTTTTTGCCCTTCTAAACACACCTCTCATGTAGGAGCCGGTCAGGGGTACTCGTGAAAATCCGGAACAATTGTATTGTCGATCCCTGTCTGTTTCCGCACAAAAGGGCTGCGTACCTTGGGCTCATCGAAACCAGACAAGGACCTCCTCATGCTCAACCGATTGGCACTGCCGTTTGCCCTGATGTTCACCCTCAATGCCGCCCACGCCGCCGATGGCGAAAAATGGTACCCATCGAAATACGGTGCCGCTGATGAAATCGGCGCGGTGAACCTGCTCGATGCCAACTCGGTGCTCAACGCCGCCAAACTGATCAAGACCGGCAAGACCTACCCGCTGGCGGTACCCATCGACAAGAACCTGCCGGCCTTCCGTCATCGCAGTTTTCACCTGACCAACGTCCAGCCCGGCGAAGCGGGTGGCACCTCCATGGGCCCGAACAAGTTCACCTTCAACGATGAACTGGTGGTGGGCTGGACCGGTGTCGGCACCCAGCTCAACGGCATCGGCCACATCGGCATCGACAATGTCTACTACAACGGCAATCGCGCGGCCGACTTCGTCACTGTGGAAGGGGTGCAGAAACTCGGCATCGAAAAAGTCCCGCCCATCGTCACCCGTGGCGTGGTGCTGGACATGACGGCGGTGTACGGCAGCGCCATCGTGCCAGAGAAAACCGAGTTCACCGTCGCCGACATCCAGAAGGCCCTGGACCTGCAAGGCGTGACCATCGAGAAGGGTGATGTGGTGCTGTTCAACACCGGTTGGCTGGAACTGCTGGGCAAGGACAACGAAAAATTTCTCGCGGTGGAGCCGGGCATCGGCATGGCGGCGGCCAAATGGCTGGCGGACAAACATATCGTCGCGTTCGGCGGTGACACCTGGGCCTCGGAGATCTACCCCGGCACCGATGGCCGGGAATTCCCGGTCAACCAGTTCATGCTGGCCAAGAACGGCATCTACAACCTGGAATTGATCGACAGTCGTGCGCTGGTGCGGGACAAGGCATGGACTTTCATGTTCGTACTCGGCCAGCCGCTGTACAAAGGCTCGACGCAGGTCAACATCAACCCGGTGGCGATTCGCTGAAAAAAACTGTGGGAGCGAGCCTGCTCGCGAAAGCGGTGTGTCAGCTGCATCAATGTTGACTGACACACCCTCTTCG
>NZ_JBPKAM010000147.1:0-10856 GCF_051216495.1 Pseudomonas baetica
ACTCAGTGTGGGACGAACTTGTGTGGAGGAACTTCTAAGACGGAAAATGTCGTTGTTAGGTGGAGTTCCTCTTTTAGAACTGTCCTTTCTCCCACAAGGGTTCTGTGTAGTTCTTGAGATTGTGGCAATACCGAATTCGCAGCCCGGGCCCAACCCCCGATCTGCAATAACTTGAATAGCCGCCGCCGCTCCGGCAGGCTGGCACGATTAACGACCCTCAACCGGGAGAGACACACACAATGGCACTTATCAGCATGCGCCAGATGCTGGACCACGCAGCCGAATTCGGCTACGGCGTTCCAGCCTTCAACGTCAACAACCTTGAGCAGATGCGCGCCATCATGGAAGCCGCTGACAAGACTGACTCCCCGGTGATCGTCCAGGCTTCGGCCGGTGCTCGCAAATACGCCGGCGCGCCGTTCCTGCGTCACCTGATCCTGGCGGCCATCGAAGAATTCCCGCACATCCCGGTGTGCATGCACCAGGACCACGGCACCAGCCCTGACGTCTGCCAGCGTTCCATTCAACTGGGCTTCAGCTCGGTGATGATGGACGGTTCCCTGGGCGAAGACGGCAAGACCCCGACCGACTACGACTACAACGTCCGCGTTACCCAACAAACCGTGGCCATGGCTCACGCCTGCGGCGTATCGGTAGAAGGCGAGCTGGGCTGCCTGGGTTCCCTGGAAACCGGCATGGCCGGTGAAGAAGACGGTATCGGCGCCGAAGGCGTTCTGGACCACAGCCAAATGCTGACCGACCCGGAAGAAGCCGCTGACTTCGTCAAACGCACCCAGGTTGACGCGCTGGCCATCGCCATTGGCACCAGCCACGGCGCCTACAAGTTCACCAAGCCGCCTACCGGCGACGTACTGGCGATCGACCGCATCAAGGAAATCCACAAGCGCATTCCGAATACCCACCTGGTGATGCACGGTTCGTCTTCGGTTCCGCAAGAGTGGCTGGCGATCATCAACCAGTACGGCGGCGACATCAAAGAAACCTACGGCGTACCGGTTGAAGAGATCGTCGAAGGCATCAAGCACGGCGTGCGCAAGGTCAACATCGACACCGACCTGCGCCTGGCGTCCACCGGAGCAATGCGTCGCCTGATGGCCACCAACCCGAGCGAGTTCGACCCGCGCAAATTCTTCGGCGCCACCGTGACCGCCATGCGCGACGTGTGCATTGCGCGTTATGAAGCCTTCGGTACTGCCGGCAACGCTTCGAAGATCAAGCCGATCTCGCTGGAAGGGATGTATCAGCGTTATCTGAAGGGTGAGTTGAACGCTAAGGTCAACTAAGCCTCCAGCGTTTGAACCACACAAAAAACCCGCAGAAATGCGGGTTTTTTTATTGTGGGAGCGAGCCTGCTCGCGAAAGCGTCAGTTCAGCCAACATTAATATTGAATGACATCTTGCATTCGCGAGCAGGCTCGCTCCCACAGGGGTTCAACGCTCGATAATCACTTATCGTGATCAATATCCAACTTGCTGAACGTCACTTTCCCGCCCTCGCTGGTATAGCCAGTATTGTCCTGCACATACACCCCGGCCTTGAAGTACAGCGGTTTGTCGCGCCATGTCGCGCTGATCTGGGTGTCCCATTGGTAACCCGCGGCGCTGATGCCCAGTGCGCCGCCGGGGCTGAGGTGGATGAGGTAGGAGAATTCGCGGTCCAGTTTCACCCCGGTGGCGATGGTGATGACCCGACTTTCCGAGTCATCGGGGCGCATGCGGACTTTAGCGACGATGTTGCCGGTGTCCGTGTTGGTCTTGTACTGGTATTCGACCTTTACCATCGGTTTCTGGCTTTTATAGGCGTGGATCTGGCCAATGACGATCTTGCCTGAGCTGGGCACCTGGTTGACCGCGAGGGTGGCGCGCAGGGTGTTGTCGGCGTCGGGGTAGTACCAGTTTTTCAAGGTGCCGTTGCTGTAGGTTTCCCGCAGTTCGGTGCGTGGGTAGATGGCGTTTTCGGTTTTGGAACCGGTTACCGGGGCCCAGAAAAACAAAGTACCGGTGTCGGAATGGAAATATTGATCCTTGAAGCCATTGACCAGTTTGGAGGTTTCAACGGTGTACGGCGGGCTGCCGACAGGAACGCTGAGGTTCCAGGATGCGAGGTCGATCATGGGAAAGCTTCCAGGGTTTGCAGTACGGACGTACCAGAAGCTCTGGCGCGCGCTTTTTGAGGGCGCTCTTTATAAGCGTGGAAGGCTTTTTTGTTAATGCTGGCACGGCCAATTCGGTGACGTCAAAATCCTGTTAAAAGGCCATCTTTAACGGTTTTAGCGGCCTTCAGACGTTACCGTTAGTCGGCAAATGAACCCTTTGGTTAAATGGTGGCGTACTGACACCTACTGCTTTAGTAGAACCCGGACTAGAGTGATGGCACAGTATCTGTCCGGTTTTCACGAGAAACCGGCCTGACGTCACGAATAAAGAGAAGCAGCATGGAATGCGCGCACCCACCGCCAGATGAAGGCCGTTCAACGTTATTAATTGTCGACGATTACCCTGAGAACCTGATCAGCATGCGCGCGTTGTTGCAGCGCCAGGACTGGCAGGTCATGACCGCTGCCTCGGGTTTCGAAGCCCTCGGTCTGTTGCTTGAGCACGATGTCGACCTGGTGCTGCTGGATGTGCAGATGCCCGGCATGGATGGTTTTGAGGTGGCGCGCCTGATGCGCGGCAGCCAGCGGACCCGCCTGACGCCGATCATTTTCCTCACCGCCAACGAGCAATCCCAGGACGCCGTGATCAAGGGTTATGCCAGTGGCGCCGTGGATTACCTGTTCAAACCCTTTGACCCGCAGATTCTCAAGCCCAAGGTCCAGGCGTTGCTGGAGCACCAGCGCAATCGCCGGGCCTTGCAGCGCCTGAGTCATGATCTGGAGGTCGCCCGCGCCTTCAATGCGTCGGTGCTGGAGAACGCCGCCGAAGGCATTTTGGTGGTGGATGAGGGAGGGCTGATCCGCTTTGCCAATCCGGCGATGTCACGCTTGCTCAACGCCACCGTGCACGAGCTGCAGGGGCGGGCCTTCCTGGATTTCCTGCAAAAGCCTCATATCGCGAATTGGGCTGAGTCCGAGTTGCTGGCCGGCTACCGGCGCGGTGAAACCCTGCGTTTGCATGATGCTGTATTGCGGACAGCTCCCGGCCAGCAAGTGCCGGTGGCACTGTCCTGCGCGCCATTGCCCAAGGAGCAACAGGCGATGGTGGTGACCATGCTGGATATGTCGGTGGTGCGCCATCTGCATCAGCAGCTCGAATTCCAGGCCGTGACCGACCCGCTGACCGGGCTGCTCAATCGTCGGGGCTTTTATCAGACCGTAGAAAACCTGCTGCTGCGCGGTGAGCGCTCCGACAGCGCCTGGGTCCTGATGTACCTGGACCTCGACGGTTTCAAGCGGGTCAACGATTCCCTCGGCCACGATGCCGGCGACCGTGTGCTGCGCTGGGTGTCCGAGCAGTTGAAAGCTTGCCTGCGTCCTTTCGATATCCTGGCACGCATGGGCGGTGACGAATTCACTGCACTGCTGGACCTGGAGGTCCCCGAGCAAGCGGCCAAGATTGCGGAAAAACTGATCGAGCGTGTGTCGATCTGCCAGCAAATCGATGGCCTGGAAATCACGTTGGGTGCGAGCATCGGCATTGCCACCTTTCCGGATTGCGGGGCCAATCTCGACGGTTTGCTGCGGGCCTCCGACATCGCCATGTACGAAGCCAAGCGCGCCGGTCGCCAGCAGTATCGTTTTTACGATCACGAAATGAATGGCCGGGCCCGCTCGCGGTTGATGCTTGAAGAGAGCGTGCGGACCGCTATCGAGAACCGTGATTTCAACCTGGTGTATCAGCCGCAGGTGGCGATTGCCGGGGGACGGATTCGCGGGTTCGAGGCGTTGTTGCGCTGGCAGCATCCGAGTGTCGGCGACGTGCCGCCGGGGCTGTTCTTGCCGTTGCTGGAAGAGGCCCGGCTGATCAGTCGCCTGGGCAGCTGGATTTACCAGCACGGTGCCGGGCAACGCAAGGCCTGGGAAACGTTGTTTGCCGAGGATTTGGTGCTGGGCGTCAGTCTGAGCAGTACGCAATTTTCCATGCCCAATCTGGTCACCGAGTTACGCCAGGTGCTGGAGCGTCATGGCTTGCAGCCCCGGCAACTGGAAGTGGAAGTGACGGAAGACGCTTTGACCCACAATCCGGAAGAAACCCGCAAACAGCTGCGTTTGCTGCGCCATCTCGGGGTGAGGGTGGCGCTGGATGATTTTGGTTCAGGGCCGTGTTCGCTGGCTCATTTGCGCGACCTGGAGCTGGACACCCTCAAACTCGACCGTCATTTGGTCGCCCGACTGCCGGAGTCATCGCGGGACGCTTCTCTGGTGCGCAATGTGATCGAGCTGTGCAAGCAGTACGGGATGCTGGTGATCGCCGAAGGAGTGGAAACCGTGGCGCAGTACCAGTGGTTGCAAGCCAACGGCTGCGAGTATGTACAGGGATTTCTGGTGGCGCGGCCGATGATGGCCGAAGACACCGGTCACTTCGTGCAGCCCTTCGACTGGAGCGCGCTGACCCGCTGAATTCGCTACACTGGCGATCTTTTCGTCATGTGTGTTGCTTGTTGCGATGACCGCATTGAAATACCTCCAGGCTTATCCAGCTTCGTTGCAGGACCAAGTGCGCCAGCTGATCACCGACGGTCGGCTGGGGGATTACTTGAGCCAGCGTTACCCGCAAAAGCACGAGGTGCAGAGCGACAAGGCGTTGTATGCCTATGCGCTGGATCTCAAGCAGGAATACCTGCGTAACGCCCCGGCCATCGACAAGGTGCTGTTCGACAACCGCCTGGACCTGACCCACCGCGCCCTCGGCCTGCACACCACGATCTCGCGGGTGCAGGGCGGCAAACTCAAGGCCAAGAAGGAGATCCGCGTTGCGTCGCTGTTCAAGGAAGCGCCCGCCGAGTTTCTGAAAATGATCGTGGTGCATGAGTTGGCGCATTTCAAGGAATCGGATCACAACAAGGCGTTCTACAAATTGTGCGAACACATGCTGCCGGGGTATCACCAGGTGGAGTTCGATGTGCGGGTGTACCTGACCTGGCGGGATCTGTAGGAGCTGCCGCAGGCTGCGATCTTTTTAGGGAGCGTTAGATGGACGTAAGCAAGACCAAGAGCAGCTTCTATCGCCGACTGTACGTGGCGTACCTGATCGACAGCGGGCTGGCCAGCAGCGTTCCGGCCTTGACCGACGTCACCGGCATGCCGCGACGCACCGCCCAGGACACCATCGCCGCGCTGGCGGATCTGGATATCGTTTGTGAGTTCGAGCAGGAAGAAGGCGCGCGAAATCATGCCGGGCGCTACCGGATTCGTGACTGGGGGGCGATAGACCGGGGGTGGATCGAGCGTAATCTTCGGCAGATCAAGGCGGTGCTGGAATACCCCTGAGCTCCTGTGTTGATTGATTTGACGCCATCGCTGGCAAGCCAGCTCCCACAGGATCACGTATACCTTGTGGGAGCTGGCTTGCCAGCGATGGGGGCCTCAGGAACGACGCATCCCTATGTGTGGAATGCCGTCCTCAACAAACTCCTCACCCGCCACTTCAAACCCGTACCGCCCGTAATACCCCTGCAAATGCGCCTGGGCCGAGAGATAGATGGGCATGTCGGGCCAGCGTTTTTCAACCTGCTTCAAGGCTTGGGCCATCAGCTCATGCCCCAGCCCGGTACCTCGCGCCTGAGGCGCAATGATCACTCGGCCGATCACCACGTCGCCGCCCTGTAATTCGGGATCGAGCAAGCGCAGGTACGCCACCAGCCTATCCCCGTCCCAGGCCATCAAATGGCAGGTATCACCCTCCAGATCCTGGCCGTCGATGTCCTGATAGACGCACTTCTGCTCGACGACGAACACTTCCGAGCGCAGCTGCAAGATGGCGTACAGCTGTTCCTTGCCCAGATCGCTGTGGTGTTTGCAGACCCATTCGATTGTCATGTGCTGATTCCTTGAAAACGTCCTGGTGATGGTAAGCGCCTGAACGATGGTTGTCTTTATGGCGGAGAAATCTGTGATAAAGACCAAAATGCCATCATTCATTTCTCGCACCCTTGTCTTCTTTGTGTAATCTGGAATCCAGCGATGTGCAGTGGCTTCAATGAGCTAACGTTTAGTGCCTGGGCGTGCCGGTAAGGGGCTTGGAGTTTTGGCTGAAAAACGCGACGGGCATCCCGCCCGCTAAGGATTTTCTAGCATGCCGCGATTGCATCGAGCCGTTGCTTTGATTGGATTGCTGTTGCTGTTTCAAAACGCGGCAGCGGAAAAACTTCGTCTGGTGGCCGATGCCTGGCCGCCCTTTACCGATGCCACGCTGGTCAATGGCGGGCTGGCCACGGACATAGTCAGTACGGCGCTTGCGCGGGCCGGCTATGCCAGTGACTTCGAGCAGGTGCCTTGGGCGCGGGCCCTGTTGGGTGTGGGCGAGGGGCGTTACGATGTGCTGGTCAATGCCTGGTACACCGATGAGCGCACCAAGCTCGGCCAGTTTTCCGGGGAGTATCTGGTCAACCGCGTGCGCTTTATCAAGCGCAAGGACGCGCCAATCGAATTCAACAACCTGCAGCAATTGCATACCTATCCGGTGGCGGTGGTGCGCGGTTACGCCTATTCGCCGGCATTCGATGACGATGCATCACTGCAGAAGGTGCCGGTACACAACTTCGCCATGGCCGTGCGCATGGTTGCTGCCGACAGGGTCAAGCTGACGCTGGAGGACGAGTACGTCGCCCGCTATTACCTGGCTCGTGAGTCCACCAAAGTGCGCAATGCCGTTGAGTTCCTGCCCAAGCCGCTGAGCGAGAACAGCCTGCATATCCTGGTCAGCCTGAAGAACCCCGGGCATGAACAGATCGTCGCCGGATTCGACCGGGAGATTGCCAGGATGAAGGCGGATGGGAGTTATGCAAGGCTGCTGAAGCAGCATGGGATGTAAGTTGAAAGCAGCTTCAAGCTACAAGCTTCAAGCAGCAAGTTGATTGTTGTGCGGTTCGGTGAAAGTGGTGTCTGAACTGGCACCATCGCTGGCAAGCCAGCTCCCACAGGTTATGCGCGATCCCTGTGGGAGCTGGCTTGCCAGCGATGGGGGCGGGTCAGGCGCTACACATCCTCGCTCGTATCCTTGATCAAATGTGCCGCCAGCGTCCGCAATGGCCCAAGCTGCCGACAGATCAACGCCAGTTGTGTCTGCACCAACCGCTGGCCCTCATCGATCTCATCGGGCATCAGCTCAAGTTCATTGGCCAGCGCCTCTTCCTCATCACTTTGAATGGCAATCGCCGATTTGCTCGCCAGCCCCTGGGCGATTTCGTCGATGCTGACGGCCAGTTTCGCGCCGGCGCCATCGATCAGATGCTCACGTACATCCGGTGGCAGCTCGATTTCCCGGTGCGCACCCAGGCCTGACAAATAGCTGAGCAAGGTGTGCGACAACACCAGAAAGCGGAAGCCAACGTCGGCTTCCTTACGAAAATGCCCTGGCTCCATCAGCATATTGGCCAGGGTAGTCGACAGCGCAGCGTCGGCGTTGTGCGCGTTGCGGCGGGCCAGGCGATAGGCCAGGTCGTCGCTTTTGCCGGCGGCGTATTGCTGCATGATCTGACGCAGGTAAATGCTGTTGCAGGTCAGGGTGTTGGCCAGCACTTTGTTCAGGCGTCGGCCCTGCCAGTCCGGCAGGAACAGGAACACCGCCAGCCCCGCGATCAAACTGCCGAGCAGGGTATCGAACAGCCGTGGCACAAACAGCCCGTAGCCGTCGCCGACCTGGTTGAAGCAGAACAGCACCATCAAGGTGATCGCCGCCGTCGCCAGGGTGTAGCGGGTGGTGCGGTTGGTAAAGAACACCACCCCGGCGGCAATCGCGAAGCACGACTGGATCAGCGGGTTGGGGAACAGGTCGAACAGCGCCCAGGCCAGGGTCAGGCCAATGGCGGTGCCGATGATCCGCTGACCGAGCTTGCGTCGGGTGGCGCCGTAGTTCGGCTGGCAGACAAACAGCGTCGTCAGGATGATCCAGTAGCCCTGGGACGGGTGGATCAAATGCACCATTGCGTAGCCGATGCTCAAGGCCAGGGGCAAGCGCAGGGCATGGCGGAACAGCAGCGAGGTTGGCGTCAGCTGCGTGCGCAGCCGCGCCCAGACATCCTTGAGGTTGCGTGGCGAGCGGTCGAGCAGGCTGCTGTCGGTGGCGTCAGCCAGGGCATCGGGGTTGCTGGCGTCGCTGAGCAAGCGATCGAGGGTGCCAAGGTTCGCCGCCAACGCCCGCAACGAGCGCAGCAACCCGCGCCAGGCCGGATTGCTCTGGATGCGCAGGTGTTCGAGGGAAGCATCCAGATCGCTCAGGGCTTCGGCGAAGCTGGCGTCATAGGTGAAGGGCTGACGCATCTGGATCGATTCGGCCAGCGCCCGACAGGCCTTGCCTTGCTGGCGCAACAGGCGCTGACAGCGGAACAGTACATCACTGTGGAAAAACGCCTCGGCGAGCGCGTTGTACGGGTAGTGCGAGGAGCTGGCGCGTTCGTGGATGTCCTGGGCGAGGAAGTACAGCTTCAGGTAGCGGCTGACTTTCGAGCCCGGGCGGCCATTGCCGACTCGGTGCAGGATGATTTCCTTGGCGGCGTTCAGTGCGGCGACCACACGACCGTTCTGCCGGGCGAGTTCAAGTCGCCGGGCTTCCACGTCCATCTGCCGGACCGGTTCGAACAGCGACGATTTCAGCTTCAGGTAAAAACCCAGCTCCCGGAACAACCGCGCCAGGCTTTGCTGCACCGGTTGATTGGAAAACAGCGCTTGCCACAGCACAGAGAGCAGCCCGTACCAGGCCGCGCCGGCTACCAGCAGCACCGGTTCGTGCCAGAAATCGGTGACCGCGCCGCCGCGCTGGTCCACGCCGATCATGGTGTACACCGACAGGATCAGCGTCGCCGAGGCAATCGCGCCATAGCGCTCGCCCAAGGCGCCGAGCATCGTCAGGCAGAAGCTGGCGAGGGCGAACGCGATGATGAAGATGATGGGGTAGGGGAACAGCAGTTCGACCGACAGCGCGGCGACCATGAAACACACCAGGGTCACGGCCAGTGCATTGAGACGGCCTTGCCAGCTGTCGTCGGTTTCGGCCAGGGCGCTGGCGATAATGCCCAGGAACAACGGGATCAGCAGCCCCATTTCATCCTGATACCAACACAGCGCCATGGTGCCGGTCAGGGCGATGAACACCCGCACGCTGTAGCTGAATTTATCCAGCGCCCAAAGGCGCCGCAGAGACTGACGAAACGAGGTCGATGACATGAAGTGCGAAGGCCTTCCGAGGCGATGCCGCTAAATTGAGCCACTAATGACGCCGACGCAATGGCGGCGATCACATCAGGCAGCAAAATCTGTTCCTTTACCGAACATCCCCATGGCAACTGTGGGAGCTGGCTTGCCAGCGATGAGGCCGGTACATCCAACCTCTTTGTTGACTGTCAGGCCGCCATCGCTGGCGAGCCAGCTCCCACAGGGATTGCATTTCACATTAGAGAAATGAGGTATTAGACGTATTGGGCGGCCGCGTAACCCGAAGCCCACGCCCACTGGAAGTTGAAACCACCCAGATGCCCGGTCACGTCCAGCACTTCGCCAATGAAGTACAAGCCCGGGCTTTTCAGCGACTCCATGGTCTTGGACGACACTTCGTTGGTGTCGACGCCACCGAGCGTCACCTCGGCGGTGCGGTAGCCTTCGGTACCGGCCGGCACGACTTTCCAGCTCGCCAGTTTTTCGGCGATTTCGGCGATTTCGGCGTGGGTGTACTGCTTCATGGGTTTGGACGCGAACCAGTTGTCCGCCAGCAGATTGGCCATCTTCTTGGTGAAAATTTCACCGAGCAGGGTTTTCAGCTCACTGTTGGGGCGTTCGGCCTGCTGCTGTTGCAGCCAGCTTGGCACGTCGTGGTCCGGCATCAGGTTGATTTCGACGGTGTCGCCGGATTCCCAGAACGAAGAAATCTGCAAAATCGCCGGGCCACTGAGGCCGCGGTGGGTGAACAGGATGTTCTCGCGGAAACTCTGATCGTTGCAGCTCACCAGGCAATCCACTGACGTGCCGGACAGCTCGGTACAGAGCGCCTTCAGTTGATCAGTGATGGTGAACGGCACCAGTCCGGCGCGGGTAGGCAGCAACTGGTGGCCGAATTGCTTGGCCACTTGATAGCCGAAACCGGTAGCGCCCAAGGTCGGGATCGACAGGCCGCCGGTGGCGATCACCAGGGATTCGCAGGTGACCTGGCCCAGGGTGGTGTCCAGCAAATAGCCCTTTTCAAGCTTCTCGATGGTCTGGATCGAGGTGTCCAGGTGCAGGCTGACGTCGACCTGATCGCACTCATTGAGCAGCATTTCGAGGATGTCGCTGGATTTGTTATCGCAGAACAATTGGCCGAGTTTTTTTTCGTGGTAGGGCACGCCGTGCTTGGCCACCATGCCGATGAAATCCCACTGGGTGTAGCGGGCCAGGGCGGATTTGCAGAAATGCGCATTCTGCGAGAGAAAATTGCCCGGCTCTGTGTACATGTTGGTGAAGTTGCAGCGGCCACCGCCCGACATCAGGATTTTCTTGCCGGCCTTGTTGGCATGGTCGAGCAACAGCACCTTGCGCCCACGCCCAGCGGCAGTCAGTGCACACATCAACCCTGCGGCGCCAGCGCCAATGATCACGACTTCGGTAGAGCGCAAAACGGTGTCCTCTTGATGACTCACCACAAAACAAACTGTGGGAGCGAGCCTGCTCGCGAAAGCGGTGTGTCAGTTAACCATGGGCCAACCG
>NZ_JBPKAM010000148.1:0-10649 GCF_051216495.1 Pseudomonas baetica
ACGCACACGCGGATACGATCAACGGGGTGCGGTATTAACCTCACCCGCGCGAGTCACTCCTCCTCCCCCCCCCCCCCCGCCTCCCCCCCCCCCCCCCCCCCCCCCCCCCCCCCCCCCCCCCCCCCCCCCCCCCCCCCCACATTGGTTTTATGGTGCTACTTAATAACAAGGAACAAGCCATGCGCGCACTGGCCGCACTGAGTCGTTTTGTCGGTAACACCTTCGCTTACTGGGTTCTGATTTTCGCCGTCGTGGCCTTCCTGCAACCGGCATGGTTCATCGGTCTCAAAGGCGCCATCGTGCCGCTGTTGGGTCTGGTGATGTTCGGCATGGGCCTGACCCTCAAACTCGAAGACTTCACCGAAGTCGCTCGCCATCCGTGGCGCGTGGCGTTGGGCGTGGTTGCGCATTTCGTGATCATGCCCGGTGTGGCGTGGTTGCTTTGCCAGGCTTTCCATTTGCCACCAGAGATCGCCGTCGGCGTGATCCTGGTTGGCTGCTGCCCAAGCGGCACCTCGTCAAACGTGATGACCTGGTTGGCCCGTGGCGATCTGGCACTGTCGGTGGCCATTGCCGCCGTCACCACCCTCCTCGCCCCGCTGCTGACTCCAGCCCTGATTTGGCTCCTGGCGTCGGCCTGGCTGCCGGTCTCGTTCATGGAGCTGTTCTGGTCGATCCTGCAAGTGGTGCTGCTGCCGATCGTGCTGGGTGTGGTTGCCCAGCGCTTGCTGGGTGATCGGGTTCGCCACGCGGTGGACGTGTTGCCGCTGGTGTCGGTGGTGAGCATCGTGATCATCGTCACTGCCGTGGTTGCCGCCAGCCAGGCCAAGATTGCCGAATCCGGCTTGCTGATCATGGCCGTGGTCATGCTGCACAACAGCTTCGGTTACCTACTGGGCTACTTCACCGGTCGCCTGTTCAAGCTGCCATTGGCCCAGCGCAAATCCCTGGCCCTGGAAGTCGGCATGCAAAACTCCGGATTGGGCGCCGCATTGGCCAGTGCGCACTTTTCGCCTCTGGCGGCGGTACCAAGCGCGCTGTTCAGCGTCTGGCACAATATTTCCGGCGCACTGCTGTCGACCTGGTTCCGTCGTATGAGTGAGAAAGGCGACCGCGAAATTTCCGCTCAGCAGGCCGCTGACTGATCTGAAAACTTGATCCCCGGATTAATGCTGGGCACTATATTGCGCAACGCGAGGACGACCTCGCGGCTCGATCGAGTCATTAATCTGGGGACGACCCCGTCAATCGATGGAGGTCTTTCATGTCCTGGATCATTCTGTTTTTCGCCGGCCTGTTCGAAGTCGGCTGGGCCGTCGGCCTGAAGTACACCGACGGCTTTACCCGCCCGCTCCCCACCGCCCTCACCGTCGCGGCCATGGCTGTCAGCCTTGGCTTGCTGGGCCTTGCCATGAAGGAGTTGCCGCTGGGCACGGCCTATGCGATCTGGACCGGCGTGGGTGCCGTGGGTACGGTGATCGCCGGGATCATTTTGTTTGGCGAGTCCATGGCGTTGGTGCGGTTGGCCAGCGTGGCGTTGATCGTGACCGGTCTGGTGGGACTTAAAGTCAGCGCTTAAGCGACCACCGCTTTCGCGAGCAGGCTCGCTCCCACAGGGATTGTTGGTGTACATCACGTGATGTGTCACACCAAATAATTTGTGGGCGCGAGGCTGCTCGCGATGAGGCAGGCCCATTCACCGACTATCTAACAGTCCCGCGCAAATCCCCCACCATCTGCTGCAACTTCGCAGGCTCCGCCACCTCGACCGCCACCGCAGGCCCCGCCACCAAGGTTACGCGCGACCACAGCCGGCGAAACAATCCCTTGGCCGGATCGCGGCTGAAAAAACTCCCCCACAACCCCTGCAAGGCCAACGGGATCACCGGCACCGGCGTCTCTTCGAGTATCCGTGTCAGCCCGCCCTTGAACTCGTTGATCTCACCATCGGCGGTCAGTTTTCCTTCCGGGAAAATGCACACCAGTTCACCGTCCTTCAGATACCGGGCAATGCGCGTGAAGGCCTTTTCATAGATCTGGATGTCTTCCTGACGGCCCGCAATCGGAATCGTCCCGGCGGTGCGAAAGATAAAGTTCAGCACCGGCAGGTTGTAGATTTTGTAGTACATGACAAAGCGAATCGGCCGACGCACCGCACCGCCTATCAGCAAGGCATCGACGAACGACACGTGATTGCACACCAGTAGCGCCGCGCCTTCATCGGGGATCAAGTCGAGATTGCGATGCTCCACGCGGTACATGGAATGACTGAGCAGCCAGATCATGAAACGCATGGTGAACTCGGGGACGATCTTGAAGATATAGGCGTTGACGCCGATGTTCAGTAACGACACCACCAGGAACAACTGTGGAATCGACAGCTTGGCCAAGCTCAGCAGGATGATCGAAACAATCGCCGATACCACCATGAACAGCGCGTTGAGAATGTTGTTGGCAGCGATGACCCGAGCCCGCTCGTTTTCGGCGGTGCGCGACTGGATCAACGCATACAGCGGCACAATGTAGAAACCACCGAATATCCCCAGGCCGAGAATGTCGATCAGCACCAGCCAGGTGTGGCCAAAGCCGAGAATTTCGATCCAGCCATGCCCCGTGACACTGTCCGGAATTCCACCGGAGTGCCACCACAACAGCAACCCGAACACCGTCAGGCCGAACGAACCAAACGGCACCAGGCCGATTTCCACTTTGCGTCCGGAGAGTTTCTCGCAGAGCATCGACCCCACGGCGATACCCACCGAGAACACCGTAAGAATCAGCGTCACCACGGTTTCGTCACCGTGCATCCATTCCTTGGCATAGGCCGGGATCTGTGTCAGATAAATCGCTCCGACAAACCAGAACCATGAGTTGCCGACAATCGAGCGCGACACCGCCGGGGTTTGGCCCAGGCCCAACTTCAGCGTGGCCCATGACTGGCTGAAAATGTTCCAGTTCAGACGCATCTGCGGTGAAGCCGCCGCCGCGCGCGGAATACCACGACTGGCCAGGTAACCGAGCACGGCGATGGCGATGATCGCGGTGGAGACGATGGGTGCGTAATGACCGGACGACATCATGATTCCGGCACCAATGGTCCCGGCGAGAATCGCCAGGAAGGTACCCATTTCCACCAGGCCGTTGCCACCGACCAACTCATCTTCACGCAGGGCCTGGGGCAGGATCGAGTATTTCACCGGCCCGAACAACGCCGAATGCGTGCCCATGGCGAACAGCGCCACCAGCATCAGCGACAGGTGATCGAACATGAAGCCGATTGCGCCGACCGCCATGATGGCGATTTCCCCAAGCTTGATCAGACGGATCAACGCGTCCTTGGCGAATTTTTCACCAAATTGCCCGGCCAGCGCCGAGAACAGAAAGAACGGCAGGATGAACAGCAGCGCACACAGGTTGACCCAGATCGAACGGTCACCCTCAATCGTCAACTTGTACAAAATGGCGAGGATCAACGACTGCTTGAAGATGTTGTCGTTGAATGCCCCAAGGGACTGTGTCACGAAAAACGGCAGGAAGCGCCGAGTGCGCAGCAAGGTGAATTGCGAGGGGTGACTCATCTTCCATGTGTCCCTGATTTTGGATAAAGAGAAGCCTGGATACAGTGATTGGAATGCCGCACACCGATCCAGGCCACACATTACCTAAAATCAGTGGGTCATTTCTTCAATCCTGCAATGCACGGTGAGACAAACAGCTCGCCTCGCCATGCGCCTTGCACGGTGCGTTTGCCGACAATCAGCCACATCACGGCCAGTAACGACACCAGCACACAGCCGAAGACACTGAAAAATCCAAGGTGCAGCGTGCTGCCCAGTTTCAACGTCGCCAGAGAATAGACGCCCAACGGGAAGGTAAAGCCCCACCAGCCGAGGTTGAAAGGAATGCCTTCGCGCAGGTAGCGCAAGGTGATCAGCACTGCCATCAACATCCACCATAGACCGAAGCCCCATAAAGTGATGCCGGCGACCAGGCCCAGCCCGGCAGCAATGTTACCCACGCCCGGCAAGCCGTTGGCGGCAAAAATCGCTGGAGCGTCGGCACCCAACAGCAACATGCCCAGTGCCCCCGTGCCAATCGGACCGAGCGCCAGCCAGCTCGAAGCGGCCATGTTTTCATGAGGCAGTTTATGCAGCGCCATGCGCAACAACAGAATGGTCAGAATGCTGAACGCCACCGGCAGAGAAAAGGCCCAGAGTACATAGCTGGTCACCAGCACCACCAGTTGCGAATGAGCATCCACCAGATGCGGCGCCAGCAGGCCACCACTGGCAGCCGCCACTTCCGCCGCGACCACAGGCAACAGCCACACGGCAGTCATTTGATCGATGCTGTGTTCCTGGCGAGTGAACATCATGTAGGGAATAAGCACCCCGCAGGCCAGCGACATCGCCACGTCCAGCCACCACAACGTTTCGGCAAGCGCAATCACGCCATCGCCCCAACGCGGCAGACCGAACACCAGGAAACCGTTGATGATGGTCGCCAGCCCCATGGGAATGGTGCCGAAAAACATCGAAACCGTGGAATGGCCGAAAATCCGCCGCGCCTCATCGAAAAACAAGACCCAGCGTGCCGCATACAGCGCGGTGAACAGCAAGAACAGCACGATATTGAACTGCCAGAGCGATTCGGCAATGGCGTGCAGAACGGGATTGGCTACGGGTAACTGTGCCAATGCCAACGCCAGCACGCCGGTGCCCATGGTGGCGGCGAACCAGTTAGGTGTGAACTGGCGGATGACTTCACGCGGATGTTGCAGATGAGTGAAAGGCTTGATGCCAGGTTTGGCGGTAGTGGGGCAAGTCATGGTGGGCTCCTGTCCTCTGGTGAGGTGGAGCCCATCATAGATCCGAATCGAATATCGATATAACGGGTAATATCTCTAACTGTTATCTATTTTACAGATGATAATTCTCCTGCTTTCAGGATCAACCAGCAGCACTGCAAACATTGGCAGCGCGCTGTCGCATCATCGCAAGCAATGCCCCAAGGGACAAAATGATCAGTACCCCGGCATACCCATCAGTGGTCGTCACCAGGCCGAAAGTATGGGAGAGGCTACCGGCCAGCAAGGACGGCAGGCAGAACGCCAGGTAACTGAGCACGTAATATGCCGACATCAATCCGGCCCGCTCATGCGGCAACGCCAGCGGAACCAGGCTGCGTACCGTCCCAAGAAAACCGGCACCGAAACCGCAACCGGCGATGAGTGTGCCAATGAAAAACAAGGCAAGACTGGCGCTGTGTACGCCGACCAGGATCAGGATGACACCCACCGGCAGCGAGATGGCTCCTATGCGAAGTCCCAGGGTGGCCGGCCGATTGCGCAGGGTGAAAATCATCAGGGCGCCGGTCATGGTCAAAGTCGCCACGGTCGATCCGCCGATCAGGTTCGAGGTCGAACCCGTGGCCGCACGCACCAACGAAGGTGCCAGGGAGGCGAAGAAGCCACCAAGCGCCCAGGTTGCCGTATTGAGCGGCAGCAACCGCCATAGGGTAGAACGCGCCTGTACGGGCACATGCAGGGTCGGGCGCAATGACGACCACGCGCCAGGCTGCGGCGAAACACTTTCCGGCAGGCGCCAGACATACAGGGCCTGCATCACAAACAACGCCAGCAACAGCCAGTAGGTCAGGTGCAACGGCGCCGGTGCAAACTCGGCCAGCAAACCGCAACCCAAACCACCCAACGCCATGCCTATCAGGGGGGCCACACTATTAATCAGCGGCCCTTGCTGACGGTCGGTATCGAGCAGCGTGGCACTCAATACTGCGGTGGCCATGCCGGTAGCGAACCCCTGCAGCACTCGGGCGCTGATCAGCCAGGCGACATTGTCGGCGTAGATGAACAGCAGCATTGCCACACCGTTGAGCAGCACCGCCGTGAAAATCACCGGCTTGCGCCCTAGATGATCCGAGAGTGAGCCGACCGTCAGCAGCGCCACCAGCAAGCTGAGGGCATACACCCCGAAAATCAGCGTCAGGATCGCTGCCGAAAAGTGCAGCTGCTCCTGATAGAGGTGATACAGGGGCGTTGGCGCGGTGGAAGCGGCGAGAAAACTGAGCAAAGTGATTGCCAGGAACCACAGGCTTGCACGGTTGGAATGAGAACTGGACATGAGATCGCTCCGCAAAAGCTAATTTTTTGCTTTTGTGGAGTGTGCTACCGGCTTGCGCTTAAAGCAAATTCTTTGTGTTAAGGTCCAGTACAAGGTTTTTCAGGATCGGAGTCGTTCAACAAAAGACTCCGGCGCGAAACAGGAAACACGTGATGACCGCTCCAACGTTACGACCCGGTGGCCGCAGCGCCCGGGTACAAGAATCGATTCACACCGCCGTGCGCGAACTCCTCGAAGAGCAGGACCGCACCACCGTTACAGTGCCGCAGATCGCCGCGCGTGCAGGAGTGACGCCCTCAACCATTTATCGGCGCTGGGGGGACTTGTCGGTGCTGCTGGCAGACGTAGCCCTGGCGCGCATGCAACCGGAAACCGAATCAGCCAACACCGGCAGCCTGTCGGGTGATGTACGAGCCTGGGCGGAGCAGTATCTGGATGAAATGAGTTCGGCGCCGGGGCGCAACATGCTTCGTGACATACAGGCCAGCCTGAAACCCAGCTATTGCGCGACGATCATTGGCGGACAATTGCAGGTGATCCTCGATCGCTACCCGGATGAACCCCGGCCCGGTGTCGACAGGCTGATCAACCTGGTCGCCGCGCCTGTCGTGTTTCGCATTCTGTTTTCCGAGGCGCCGCTGGAGGTCGAGGAGTTGCATCGGTTGATCGAGATTGCGCTCGGTCAGTGACATCGCCATTCGCGAGCAGGCTCGCTCCCACAGTTGATCTATGTCCAGAGTGGGAGCGAGCCTGCTCGCGAAGAGGCCCGCACAGACGCCACGAATCTGACTGCGACACCCCGCCACGCCACGACCTTGGTCGACACTGACTAACCCCTGCCATCGTGCGAGACTGTGTCTGTCCGGGCGGGAGGCCCGGAAGCCTTTGGTTATCTGGAGTTCCCATGTCGCTGTCCAGCGGGCTGATTGCCGCCGTCGCCCTGGCCTATATGGCCATCATGTTCGCCATCGCCTTTTACGGTGACCGTCGCAGCGCGCCTTTGCCGCCGCGCGTGCGTGCCTGGGTGTACAGCCTGTCGCTGGCGGTCTACTGCACCAGTTGGACATTCTTCGGCGCCGTGGGCCAGGCGGCCGAGCAGCTCTGGTCCTTCCTGCCAATTTACCTCGGACCGATTTTGCTGCTGATCGCTGCGCCCTGGGTCCTGCAAAAAATGGTGATGATCAGCAAACAGGAGAACATCACCTCCATTGCCGACTTCATCGCAGCACGTTATGGCAAATCCCAGTCGCTGGCGGTGGTGGTGGCGCTGATCTGCCTGGTCGGTGTGCTGCCTTATATCGCCTTGCAGCTCAAGGGCATCGTGCTGGGGGTCAACCTGTTGATTGGAGCAGGCGCCGACGCCATGGGCGTTCGCGCCCAGGACACCGCACTGGTGGTGTCACTGGTGCTGGCGTTGTTCACCATCGTTTTCGGTACCCGAAACCTCGATGCCACGGAACACCACCGCGGCATGGTGCTGGCGATCGCCTTCGAATCGCTGGTGAAGCTGTTCGCGTTTCTGGCCGTCGGTGCCTACGTGACCTACGGCCTGTATGACGGTTTCGATGACCTGTTCAACCAGGCCATGCTCGCCCCGCGACTGGAGCAGTACTGGAAGGAAACCGTCAACTGGCCCTCCATGGTGGTACAGACCGGAGTGGCAATGATGGCAATCATCTGCCTGCCGCGACAGTTCCAGATGACGGTGGTGGAAAACATCGAACCCCAGGATTTGCGCCTGGCCAGATGGGTATTTCCCGCTTACCTCGCTCTGGCGGCCTTGTTCGTCGTGCCTATTGCCTTGGCGGGTCAGATGTTGCTGCCAAGCTCGGTACTGCCGGACTCCTTCGTGATCAGCCTGCCGTTGGCCCAGGCCCACCCTGCCCTGGCGTTGTTGGCTTTTATCGGCGGCGCGTCGGCGGCCACCGGCATGGTGATCGTGGAGTGTGTTGCGCTGTCGACCATGGTCTCCAACGACATGCTGTTGCCCTGGTTGCTGCGCCGCAACAATGCCGAACGCCCGTTCGAAGTGTTCCGCCAGTGGATGCTGTCGGTGCGCCGCGTGACTATCGTGGTGATCCTGCTGCTGGCCTACGTCAGCTATCGGCTGCTGGGCTCGACTGCGAGCCTGGCGACGATTGGCCAGATTGCCTTCGCCGCCGTCACCCAACTGGCACCAGCCATGCTCGGCGCGCTGTACTGGAAACAGGCCAACCGTCGCGGCGTTTTCGCCGGCCTCGCCGCTGGCACATTCCTCTGGTTCTACACCTTGGTCTTGCCGATTGCGGCCCATAGCCTCGGTTTGCCCCTGAGCAGCTTTCCGGGCCTGGCCTGGCTGCACAGCAATCCGCTGAACTTGCCCATCACCCCACTGACTCAGGGCGTGGTGTTGTCCCTGGCCGGCAACTTCACGCTGTTCGCCTGGGTCTCGGTGCTATCGCGCACACGGGTCTCGGAACATTGGCAGGCCGGTCGCTTCATCGGCCAGGAAATCAGTGCACGGCCCAGCGCCCGCTCAATGCTAGCGGTGCAGATCGACGATTTGCTGCAACTGGCTGCGCGCTTTGTCGGTGAAGAACGCGCCCGTCAGAGCTTCATTCGCTTCGCCTACCGCCAGGGCAAAGGCTTCAACCCGAACCAGAACGCCGACAGTGAATGGATCGCTCACACCGAGCGCTTGCTGGCCGGTGTTTTGGGCGCCTCGTCGACTCGTGCCGTGGTAAAAGCCGCCATCGAAGGCCGGGAGATGCAACTGGAGGACGTCGTACGAATCGCCGACGAAGCCTCGGAGGTGCTGCAGTTCAACCGTGCGCTGCTGCAAGGAGCAATCGAGAACATCAGTCAGGGTATCAGCGTGGTCGACCAGTCGTTGAAACTGGTGGCCTGGAACCGTCGCTACCTGGAGCTATTCAACTATCCGGATGGCCTGATCAGTGTCGGCCGACCGATTGCCGACATCATCCGCCATAACGCCGAGCGCGGTTTGTGCGGCCCAGGCGAAGCCGAAGTGCACGTCGCTCGCCGCCTGCACTGGATGCGTCAGGGCCGGGCACACACCTCCGAGCGATTGTTCCCCAATGGCCGCGTGATCGAACTGATCGGCAACCCGATGCCCGGCGGCGGTTTCGTCATGAGCTTCACGGACATCACCCCGTTCCGCGAAGCCGAGCAAGCGTTGACCGAAGCCAACGAAAGCCTGGAACAGCGCGTGGCCGAACGTACCCGTGAACTGTCACAACTCAACGTCGCTCTGACCGAAGCCAAGGGCATCGCCGAGGCGGCCAACCAATCGAAAACCCGCTTTCTGGCAGCGGTGAGCCATGACTTGATGCAACCCTTGAACGCTGCGCGACTGTTCTCCGCCGCCTTGACCCATCAGGAGGACGGTTTGTCCGATGAGGCGCAAAAACTGGTGCAGCACCTGGACAGCTCCTTGCGTTCAGCCGAAGACCTGATCAGCGATTTGCTGGATATTTCCCGTCTGGAGAACGGCAAGATCAACCCCGACACCAAGCCATTTGCACTCAATGAGTTGTTCGACACCCTCGGTGCCGAATTCAAGGCGCTGGCACGGGAGCAAGGGCTTGAGTTCCGTGTGCGGGGCAGCCAGTTGCGCATCGAAAGCGACATCAAACTGTTGCGCCGGATCCTGCAGAACTTCCTGACCAACGCCTTCCGCTACGCCAAGGGCCCGGTGCTACTGGGGGTTCGCCGCCGCCAGGGCGAGCTGTGCCTGGAGGTTTGGGACCGCGGACCGGGTATTCCGGAAGACAAGCAGCAGGTGATTTTCGAAGAATTCAAACGGCTGGACAGCCATCAAACCCGCGCCGAAAAAGGCCTGGGGCTGGGCCTGGCGATTGCCGACGGGTTGTGCCGCGTGCTGGGCCACACTCTGCGCGTACGCTCATGGCCAGGCCGCGGCAGTGTGTTCAGCGTCAGCGTGCCATTGGCCCGGACCCAAGCGACGATGCCGGCCAAGGCGGCTGAATTGAATGGCAAGTTGCTCGGCGGAGCGCAAGTGCTGTGCATCGACAACGAAGACAGCATCCTGATCGGCATGAACAGCTTGCTGACCCGTTGGGGTTGCCAGGTCTGGACCGCGCGTAACCGCGATGAATGCGCGGCGCTGCTGGGCGATGGGATACGACCACAGTTGGCGCTGGTGGATTACCACTTGGACGATGGCGAAACGGGAACCGAATTGATGGCCTGGTTGCGCACGCGATTGGGCGAACCTGTACCGGGCGTGGTGATCAGCGCCGACGCGCGACCGGAGACCATGGCCCAGGTGCATGCGGCGGGGCTGGATTACCTGGCCAAACCGGTAAAGCCGGCGGCTTTGCGGGCGTTGTTGAGTCGGCATTTGCCGTTGTAGGTTTCAGCCGTTGTGGTGCTACATCCGGCGCCTTTGGGGGGGGGGGGGGGGTCACCCCCCTGCTCCTCCTCCTTTCTGTGCGTCGTCTTTTTTTCCATACTTGTTTTTTTTCTTTTCTCCCCTCCCCCCCCCCC